>JAOUJZ010000054.1 GCA_029882915.1 Gammaproteobacteria bacterium
AAGCACCGGAATAGGTGGCTATTATGGAAAAAAAGATGGCGAGGAGATATTAATAAAGAAGTGGTTGGTCGATCATGAGCAAGGATAAACAGCAAACACTTACGCCACATTATCTACAACCTTTTCTGGATTCCTTATGGTTGGAATCAGGGTTAAGCAAAAATACAGTAGCGGCATATCAACGTGATCTGCTGGGATTTTCTGCCTGGCTGAGTCAGTTTGATACTGATCTTGTTGCCGCAACACGTAACGATATTCTGCGTTATCAGAGCGAGCGTATGCGAGAAGGTCGAAAAGTACGCAGTGAAGCAAGACTACTGTCCACGTTACGCCGTTTTTATCGCTATCTATCTCGTGAAGAAATTAGAGAATCTGATCCAACAGCTCAAATTGAATCTCCTCGGTTAGGTCGACCTTTACCAAGTAGTTTGACTGAAGATGAGGTTGAGTCATTATTGGCTCAGCCGGATGTTAATGTTGCCTTAGGCATGCGTGATCGAGCTATGTTGGAAGTGTTATATGCAACTGGATTGAGGGTGTCAGAGCTGGTAGGGCTAAGCTTCGAGCAGCTCAATATGCGTCAGGGGTTGATCCGGTGTGTGGGAAAAGGCAATAAGGAAAGATTAGTGCCATTGGGTGAAGTTGCTTTGGACTGGTTGCAGAATTATTTGCTGGAAAGTCGTCCGGCGTTACTCAAGGGATCAATTAGTGACGACTTATTTCCAACCCAGAGGGGTAAGGCAATGACACGGCAGGCATTCTGGTACTTGATTAAACGTTATGCGAAACAAGCATCAATAGAAAAAAAGTTATCTCCACATACCTTGCGTCATGCTTTTGCTACGCATTTACTCAATCATGGGGCTGATTTGCGTGTGGTGCAGTTATTGTTGGGACATTCAGATTTATCAACCACGCAAATTTATACTCATGTTGCTAAAGAGCGCTTAAAAAGTCTGCATACACAACATCATCCTAGAGGATAAATTACGCATAATCTATTGAGTGATGATCGACTAATGGTAAACTGATCGCCAAAAAAATTACCTTTAGGAGAGTGTGATGCCTTCATTTGATATTGTGTCTGAAGTTGACAAACATGAACTGACTAATGCGGTCGACCAGACTAACCGCGAAATTAAAAATCGCTTTGATTTGCGCGGAACCGATGCGCGTGTTGAACAGTCAGATAAGTTATTAACCCTCCATGCAGATAGCGATTTTCAGCTCGAACAAGTGTTAGATATTCTGAGGATGAAATTGGTTAAACGTAGTATCGAAGTCCGCTGCCTAGAAGTGAAAGATTCAGTTGGCAATGGAAAAATGCGTAAACAGGATGTAGTTATACGAGAAGGGATTGATAAGGATTTATCACGCAAGATAGTCAAAATGATTAAAGACAGCAAGGCTAAAGTTCAAGCTGCTGTTCAAGGTGATAGTGTTCGAGTAACAGGAAAAAAACGGGATGATTTGCAAGGTGTAATGGCAACGCTACGTGATAATGACAATATAGATATGCCGCTACAATTCAATAATTTTAGAGATTAAGGAAACACAATGTTGAAATGGAATTATTTATGGCTGTCCTTACTGGCCTGCTTTAGTCTGGCACAGGCGACAGAACATGAAGAAATGAAAAAGAAACTTGAGTCAATCATGCCCGGCATTGCGATAGATAGTGTTCAAAAACTGGATAATACTGAACTCTATGAAACCGTAATCAATGGTGAAGTCATCTATTTTTCCCGAGATGCACGCTATGTTTTTCAAGGTGATATCGTTGCTTTGGAAACGCGTGAAAATTTAACAGAAAATAAACGAATCAGCCTGAGAAAACAGACATTATCATCGTTAGATGAAGCAGACATGATTATTTATGAACCCAAAAAAGTAGAACACACACTGACGGTATTTACCGATATTGATTGTGGATATTGTCGTAAATTACATCAACAAATAAAAGATTATAACGATCTGGGAATTCGCATTCGTTATATGGCCTTCCCTCGAGCAGGTATTGATTCAGCGTCTTATGATAAGGCTGTTGATGTATGGTGCGCCAAAGATCGTGCACAAGCGATGACCGATGCTAAGAATGGTAACAAAATTAAGTCTGAAAATTGTAACAATCCTGTTAGATCACAGTATGAAATAGGACACCGTTTGGGTGTCACTGGTACACCCGCACTATTTTTGGAAAGTGGTGATATATTGCCCGGCTATGTGCCACCACAACGTTTGAAACAGTTATTGGATGAGCGGGCGGTTCATTAATATTGACGACTGTTGTGAGGCGCGATGATCGACGAGTTGCAGTTGTTGGTCATCGCAACGCAGATAACTGATAGTACCATCCCAGTCCCCTAACACAACACGGTGCGCCTCTTTGCTGCCCATATTAATATTATGGATAGCAGGACGGTGAGTGTGGCCATGAATCAGCCGTGTTACACCAAATGACGTTATTACACGATTCACTTCTGTTGGGTTTACATCCATTATCATTGCCGATTTTGATTGTTTTTGATCACGACTTTTCTGTTTGATCTTATCTGAAATGCGTTGGCGGTAGCTGGCTGGTAAATGTAAAAAACACCACTGTAGAAATTTGTTGCGTATCCAACGACGATAACGCTGATAACTGACATCATCAGTACATAAACTATCGCCGTGCATTAACAGAGTATCAATGCCATTGAGCCTAATGACCACTGGATCGTTGAGTAAAGTGCAGGCTGCACGACCAGCGAACTCTTTACCCAACATAAAGTCACGATTACCGACCATTAAATAAGTTTTGATACCGCTTTGATGTAACTGTTGAAGTTGGGTAATTAGAGGTTCATATTCTGAGGGAACAATGTCATCACCCAACCAAGTATTAAATAGATCGCCCAGGATATAGAGCGCTTCAATGCCTTTTGTTTCCGTTTTGAGAAATTCAATCGTGAGTTGGATGAGTTCTGGATTTTCAGGACTCAGGTGTAGATCAGAAATAAATAGTGTTGTCATCAGTGACATGATTCATCCCCCTTGAATTTAGGGGGGGATGATTTCAAAATTCAGCAGGCTTTATTCAACGATTGTGGCTGTGTTAATCACCACATTTTCAGTCGGTACATCCTGATGTGGTCCTTTATTACCTGTACTGACTGCACGAATGGCATCAACCACATCCATTCCTTCAACAACCTGACCAAAAACGGCATAACCCCATGCCGGCCCATTTTCACCACGAAAATCCAGGAAGTCATTGTCTACAGTATTGATGAAGAATTGTGCAGTGGCAGAATGAGGATCACCTGTACGAGCCATAGCAACGGAGCCTTTTACATTGCTTAAACCATTGTTGGCTTCATTTTTAATAGGTTCTTTAGGTGTTTTTTGAACAAAATTTTCAGTAAAGCCGCCGCCTTGAATCATAAAGTTTTCGATGACGCGGTGGAAAATGGTGCCGTCATAAAAACCATCTTCAACGTAACTTAAGAAGTTAGCGACAGTGTTAGGTGCTTTATCAGCGTTAAGTTCAATGACGATATCACCGTGAGTGGTTTCCAGTTTTACTTTTGACAAGGCGTCGCCTCCTTCGGCATGAGCTGAGAATGATAAGGTTACAAAAAATAGAGGCGCCAAATAGCGGTAAAACGTTTTCATGTTGATTTGACTCCGGGAATTTGAAAATAAAGTGACTATGATAGTGCAAATAAGCAGTTAAGTGGAGTGTTAGAGCTACTTTTCATCGTGAACTTGCCATAATACGTGTTATAAAAACTAAAACACGATTTGCACCTAGCCCGACTGGTTTCATCTATTTGGGTAATATCAATAGTGTGTTTGGTCGGTTTGTGGGCTTATTTATTGAAAAGAGCGCTATTACTCGACACAGATGAAAGCGTATAATGCGCGTTTTCAAATAACTTTTATCATTCGATATGTCAGAACCCGCTGTTACCCATAATTTTATACGTACTATTATTCAGGAAGATATTGACGCTGGCAGGGTCGGAAAAGTTGTTACCCGCTTTCCTCCAGAGCCCAATGGCTATTTGCATATTGGGCATGCCAAGTCTATTTGCCTGAATTTTGGTTTGGCTGAGGACTTCGGTGGTGAATGTAATTTACGCTTTGATGATACTAATCCAACCAAAGAAGAACAGGAATACGTTGATGCAATCAAGGAAGATGTACAGTGGCTGGGTTTTCAGTGGGCTGGTGATGTGCGTTATGCTTCAAGCTATTTCGAGCAATTTTACGATTGGGCCATTCATCTGATCAAGCAAGGCAAAGCCTATGTTTGTGATCTTAGCCCCGAACAAGCCAGTCAATATAGAGGCTGGGCGACCAAACCGGGTCAGGATTCTCCATTCCGTAATCGCAGCGTCAAAGAAAACCTGAGTTTGCTTGAAAAAATGAAGCAGGGCGATTTTGATGAAGGTTTTTGTGTTTTGCGCGCGAAAATAGATATGGCTTCGCCCAATATGAACATGCGTGACCCGATTCTTTATCGTATTCGCAAAGAATCGCATCATCAAACCGGTGACGAATGGTGTATTTACCCCAGCTATGATTTTGCCCATGGGCAGGAAGATGCGATTGAAGGCGTAACCCACAGTATTTGTACACTGGAATTTCAGGATCACCGTCCTTTGTATGAGTGGTTTATTGAAAACCTACCGGTGCCTTCACAGCCAAAGCAGTATGAATTTGGTCGTCTCAATATTAACTATACAGTGACCAGTAAGCGCAACTTAAAACAACTGGTCGATGAACATATCGTTGCCGGCTGGGATGATCCTAGAATGCCAACGATTTCAGGTATGAGAAGGCGCGGTTATACGGCTGTAGCGTTACGCGCTTTTTGTGACGGTCTTGCCGTGGCAAAAACAGACGGTATTGTTGATATTGCTCAACTGGAATTTGAGATCCGCAAAGATTTGAATGAAAACGCAGCGCGCGCTATGTGTGTGTTGAATCCTTTGAAAGTAAGCATAAGTAACGCCTCTGAAAACACTGAATGGCTGGAAGTTGCTAATCATCCACAACAGGAATCCATGGGACATCGCTCATTGCCGTTCACTAAAAACATCTACATTGATGCGTCCGATTTTAGTGAAGATACCAGTTTGAGCCGAAAAAAATTCAAGCGCCTAGTAATTGGCGATTATGTGCGTTTACGCGGTGCTTACGTCATTAAGGCGGATGATGTCATCAAGAATGAAAAGGGTGAAATTATTGAAGTTATTGCTTCTTTAGTACCCAATACTATTGGTCAGAATCCTCCCACTGAAATGAAACCACGGGGTGTTATTCACTGGGTTTCAGCGACTGAAGGCAAGGAAGTCGAGTTACGATTATACGACAGATTGTTTGCGGTGGAAGCACCGGGAAAAGAAACGGGTAACTATCTTGATGATGTTAACCCGGATTCTTTAAAAGTGATTAAAGCATTCGCAGAACCGACAATTGTTAATTGTGAACCAGAAACTACTTTTCAGTTTGAACGAGAAGGGTATTTTGTTAGT
>JAOUJZ010000004.1 GCA_029882915.1 Gammaproteobacteria bacterium
ATGGTGAGCTCTCGCTCACGAGCAATATCCGCTGTTAAGTCGATTGGAAAACCGTAAGTATCATAGAGCAGGAAAATTGTTTCGCCTGGGATTTCTTTATCGGCCATTTCAGCAATGGTGTGCTCAAGAATTTTAAGGCCATTATCTAGCGTATCAGCAAATCGGGCTTCTTCTTGTTTTAATGCTCGTTCAACTAAAGGTTGGGCTTTGGTGAGCTCTGGAAAAGCCTCACCCATTTCCGCAACCAGTGGTGCGACCAACTTATAGAAAAAGGCTTCTTTAAGTCCTAATTTATGTCCGTGGCGAATAGCACGACGAATGATACGACGCAGCACATAACCACGGCCTTCATTAGAAGGTTGAACACCATCGGTAATCATAAATGCACATGAGCGGATATGATCCGCAATAACGCGTAATGAGGTGTTAGAGGCGTCTTTTGTGCCAGATAGATCCTGAATGGCTTTTATAAGGCGCTGGAACAGGTCAATATCGTAATTGTTATGTACATGTTGCAAGACAGCAGCAAGACGTTCCAAACCCATTCCAGTATCGACTGAGGGTTTAGGAAGAAGGGTTAGGGTGCCATCTTCTGAACGATCGAACTGCATAAACACCAGATTCCAGATTTCAATGTAGCGGTCACCATCTTCTTCAGGTGTGCCAGGCGGACCACCAGCCACATCTTCACCATGATCATAGAATATCTCGGAGCAGGGGCCACAGGGACCAGTATCACCCATTGACCAGAAGTTATCTTTTGCACCGATGCGTGACAAACGGGCAGGGTCAATACCCATTTCATTTAACCAGATATCGGCTGCTTCATCGTCTTCTTCAAACACAGTGATCCAGAGTTTTTCTGGTGGCAAACCGAGGGTTTGAGTGAGAAATTCCCAAGCGTATTGAATGGCCTCATGTTTGAAATAGTCACCGAAACTAAAGTTACCCAACATTTCAAAAAAGGTATGGTGACGCGCGGTATAGCCAACATTTTCCAGATCATTATGTTTACCACCTGCACGCACGCAACGCTGGCTGCTAACTGCTCGGGTATATTTACGCGATTCCTGACCAAGAAAAAGCTCTTTAAATTGCACCATGCCCGCGTTGGTAAACAACAGAGTAGGGTCATTAGCCGGAACTAAAGGGCTACTTTGTACGACCTCATGGCCTTTTTTCTGGAAAAAATCCAGAAAGAGTTTTCGGATGTCTGCGCTACTTTTCATGTCGACTCAGCATTAAAACTTTCAGTTATTTGTTCATGAGTAAAACCACGATATTGTAAAAACCGTTGCTGCTTTGCACGATCTTTATAATCATCTGGGTATTGCTCTCCAAAGCGTTTGCAACGTACTGTGGTTGCAATCGAAAACCAATCAATACTTGCTTCTTTCAAGGTGTTGTTGATGATTTCATCGGCGACACCACGTTCTTTTAACTCAAGCCTTATCCTTTGACTTCCAAACCCACGTTGTGAACGATAACGTAAGTAGTTTTCTGCAAATCGTTGATCACTTTGTAATCCTGCAGATTTTAATTTGCTAATGACGGTGTTAATGTCATCAATATCAAAGTTGGCTTTTAATAATTTTGTTGTTAGCTCAGCCACGCTGTGTTCACGGCGAGCTAGCAGGTTCATCGCTCGTTCATTCAGCGATTGTTGTTTCACGCTTCAATATCATCCTCAACAACGGTATTAGCTTTGATATTTTTTGGGAGCATGATTTCACGAATTTTAGCTTCAATTTCATCTGCCATAGCAGGGTTTTCTTTCAGATAAGAACGGACATTATCTTTACCCTGACCAATGCGAGTGCCATTATAGCTATACCACGCACCTGATTTCTCAATGATGTCTTCCTGGACACCGAGATCAATCAATTCACCTTCATGAGAAATACCTTCGCCATAAAGTATGTCAAATTCAACTTGTTTGAATGGGGGGGCAACCTTATTTTTGACAACCTTGACTCGGGTTTCATTACCCAGAATTTCATCGCCTTTTTTGATGGCGCCGATGCGACGAATATCAAGACGCACAGAGGCGTAGAATTTCAGTGCATTACCACCTGTTGTTGTTTCAGGGTTACCAAACATGACACCGATTTTCATTCGGATTTGGTTGATAAAGATCACTAGTGTATTTGAACGCTTGATATTGGCCGTCAGTTTACGCAGGGCTTGAGACATCAAACGTGCTTGTAAACCCATATGGCTATCACCCATATCACCTTCGATTTCAGCTTTAGGTGTTAATGCTGCCACTGAGTCAATAACGACAAGATCAACTGCGCCAGATCGAACCAACATATCAGTGATTTCTAAAGCCTGTTCACCGGTGTCAGGTTGTGAAACAAGTAAGTCATCGATATTAACGCCTAACTTTTCAGCATACGTAGGATCAAGTGCATGTTCAGCATCAACAAAGGCTGCAGTACCACCCATTTTTTGCATTTGTGCAATAGCATGTAAGGTGAGAGTTGTTTTACCTGATGATTCAGGCCCATAAATTTCGACAACACGGCCACGTGGTAAACCACCAATTCCAAGGGCAACATCAAGGCCAATTGAACCTGTAGAAACAGCGTCGATATCTCGTGCTGCGGCAGAATCACCTAAACGCATTACCGAGCCTTTGCCGAATTGCTTCTCGATTTGGCCAAGGGCTGCACCTAATGCTTTCTTCTTGTCATCGTCCATAGTTGTAGTAGCCTTATGTGAAATTCAAATGATGAATAAGCGCGCAATTATCCCATAGATACGAGTGAGTCTCTAGTACTTTGTCGAGCCTATTCGCTTTGACTGATTGTGTCGATAATTCCCTTTAGTGCGGTAACAACGGCTTGCCGCCTGACCGTTGATCTATCACCCGTATAGTGATGACAATGTGTTTGTATAACTGCATTTTTTGTTGCCCATGCAAACCAGACCATGCCAACAGGTTTGTCATCTGAACCACCGTCAGGACCAGCAATGCCTGTAATGGCAACACTAATATCTGCTGTTGAGTTAGCGAGGGCACCTTGAGCCATTTCTATTACAGTTTGTTCACTGACAGCACCAAATTGTTCCAATGTCATTGAGCTGACATTTAATAGATCTTGTTTAGACTGATTACTGTAGGTGACAAAACCACGATCAAACCATGCTGAACTCCCGGTAATATCGGTGCACGACTTGGCAACCCAACCACCGGTACATGATTCTGCTGTACATAACATTAAGTTTTTTGTTGTAAGCGATTGACCAGCAATTGTTGCAATCGCTTCAATGGTTGTGTTGGCTTTTGTCATATATATGTAGAGTGCCTCAATTATCTTGACCATTCAAAATAAATGTTTTTTCTGATGCTATCTCTAATAGATTTCAACGTCAGCTGATATCTACAAATTAGGGTCTCTAACAAAGTATCTCACATACGTAGAGTTACATTTTATGAAAATTTGTGACCAGTACCCATAAAGCCCCATTAAATAATTGTTGTTAAAACTCTGATCTGATTTCTTTTGGTATACGATAAACTATGCCTATGACTAAAAATTCCACACACACGCCAATGATGCAGCAATATATGCGTATAAAGGCTGAAAACCCCGATTATTTGCTGTTTTATCGTATGGGTGACTTTTATGAGCTGTTTTATGATGACGCCCATAAAGCCGCAGAACTGCTTGATATCACGTTAACGGCGCGTG
This sequence comes from Gammaproteobacteria bacterium, assembly GCA_029882915.1. Taxonomy (GTDB): domain Bacteria; phylum Pseudomonadota; class Gammaproteobacteria; order Nitrosococcales; family Methylophagaceae. Next base: position 3,699 of record JAOUJZ010000004.1, read on the forward strand.
GTAGTAGTGCTGGTGAACCTATTCCAATGGCGGGTGTACCATACCATGCAGCAGATACTTATTTATCACGCTTGATAAATATTGGAGAATCGGTCGCTATTTGTGAGCAGGTAGGCGATCCGGCAACCAGTAAAGGCCCTGTAGAAAGGCAGGTCGTTCGAATTTTAACGCCGGGCACTCTGACTGAAGAGGCATTACTCGACAGTCGTAAAGAAAGCCTGTTATTGGCAATCCATCAGCATAAAGGGCGCTATGGTATTGCAACAGCAGAATTAAGTAGTGGGCGTTTTACAGTCTCTGAACTAGAGTCTTTACCTGAATTATTGGCAGAATTAGCACGCTTGCAAGCCGCTGAGATTCTGATCGCGGATTCCGAGTCTCAACATTTAACGGAATTCAAACCCCGTATTAAGGTATTGCCGCCCTGGCATTTTGACCTTGATTTAGCGCAACGACGTTTATGTGAGCATTTTCAATTACAGGATTTAACAGGTTTTGGTTGTGATAGTCTCAAACTTGCTGTTGTGGCCGCAGGCTGTTTGCTTAATTATGCCCAGGAAACACATCGAACAGCTTTGCCCCATATCCGTGATCTTAAGGTAGAGCAGTCAAGTGATACTATCCGGCTGGATCCACAATCACGTCGGAATCTGGAACTGGATACTAACCTGTCAGGAGGGCGTGACAATACTTTATTGTCAGTGCTTGATCATACGGCAACCCCGATGGGAGCAAGATTGCTTCGTCGTTGGTTATTACGTCCAGTACGTGATCACGAAACGCTCAAACAGCGTCAGAAGGTCATTCAACAATTTATAGATTCACAGGCGATAGAAAATTGCCAAATCAAACTGAAAAAGCTGGGCGATATTGAGCGAGTATTAGCCCGCATTGCCTTAAAAACAGCCAGACCACGTGATTTCATACAGCTACGCAACACACTGGCATTGTTGCCTGATATGCATCAATTGTTGACGGACATGGATGCAAGTCGTCTGAAACAGTTGGATCGTGAATTAGGTACGTTTCCAGAATTACTGCAATTACTAAAAACAGCATTGATTGCCGAACCACCCGTATTGATTCGTGATGGCGGCGTGATTGCCGAAGGCTATAATGATGAACTCGATAAATTACGACATATTCGTGATGATGCCAGTCAGTTTTTACTTGACTTGGAACAGCGTGAACGCGAACGTACCGGAATCTCAACTCTGAAGGTGGGTTATAACCGCGTTCATGGATACTACATTGAGTTTAGCCGTGCTCACAACATAGAGTTGCCCGTTGAATATGTTCGACGACAGACACTCAAAAATGCTGAACGGTATATCACGCCCGAATTAAAAGACTTTGAAGATCAGGTGCTCAGTGCTAATGAACGTGCCTTGGCATTAGAAAAGTCGCTTTATGATGAGCTGTTTGTCAAAGTCGAACCTGATTTACCGGCATTGGAAGTCTCAGCGAATGCACTAGCAGAACTGGATGTACTGGCAAATCTTGCCGAACGGGCAGACGCGCTAAATTATGTGGCACCTATGTTTAGTGAGCAAGTAGGTCTCATTATTGAGTCGGGTCGACATCCAGTTGTTGAGGTGGTTAATGAACAACCTTTTTGCCCTAACGATCTTAATGTTAGCGACCAACAACGCTTGTTAATGATAACCGGTCCAAATATGGGGGGTAAGTCGACCTATATGCGTCAGGCAGCATTGATTGTATTGATGGCCCATATAGGCAGTTTTGTGCCAGCAACTAAAGTAGTCATCGGCCCTGTTGATCAGATATTTACGCGTATTGGTGCCTCTGATGATCTAGCCTCAGGACGTTCAACCTTTATGGTGGAAATGAGCGAGGCTGCAAACATTCTTAATAATGCCAGTCAATATAGTTTGGTATTAATGGATGAAATAGGGCGAGGTACCAGCACCTTTGATGGTTTGTCTTTAGCGTGGGCCTGTGCCGAGAAGCTAGTGCGAGATATTGGCGCGTACACCTTGTTTGCGACACATTATTTTGAGTTAACGCAGCTACCTGAACTCTATGATAAAGCCATCAATGTCCATCTGGATGCGATTGAACATGGTGATAAGATAGTATTTTTACATCAACTAAAATCGGGACCAGCCAATCAAAGTTATGGATTACAGGTTGCTCAGCTTGCTGGGGTGCCTAGTGATGTGATTAAAGCAGCTAAACACAAGATGATGCAGTTGGAAGAAAATAGACAGCAGAGTGTTGCAGAGGGGGAGAGGGTTTCACTACAAACAGATTTATTTAGACCAAAAGTTGAGCCGTCAGCAGTAGAACATTATTTAAGTCACATCAATCCAGATGAAATGTCTCCAAAACAGGCACTAGAACAGCTGTATGAGCTTATTGCTATATTAAAAAAGTAAAACAACAGCGAATTTAGTTTTAGTTAGACGATTAACATTAATCGACGTATTTAGCGGGCTCTTTAAATGTGGTCAGGTTGTTGCTGACCGGCGGCATTTGGATATGAAAGCCTTGCTGTTCCAGGTTTTGCATTACGATATTGACATCCTCCTGTGCTAATTGGCGTTCTGGAGATAAGCTTACTTCCATTACGAAAATAGGCTCCTGACCTATGGAATCATAGAGTGCTTGTGGCATGTTTGAAAAATCATCTTTTTGAGGCAGGTAAATATAGAGTCCATCTTTTCTTCTGCTTTTGTAGATATAACTTTTCATAATGTTAGCTACCTAAGAAATGGGTGGGTGATAGATAATCTGTACTACGGTATTAGCTGGATCATAACAATAAAAACTGCGTGCGCCATCACGATGGGTGCGAGGAGGTTGGCGTATGGAAATATCATGATATTGTAAAAACTTATACCATTCATCAACCTGATTCTCATTTTTAATGATAAAGCCGATATGATCCAGTTTTTGCTGGCCACTGGTATCGAAGTCATCACTGGCACGGTGCAATGCAAGGTTATCATTGCCCGATGTCAGGTAAACGTTATCCGGATCAGGCCGCCATTCAACTTGCATACCAAGTAAGTCAACATAGAACTTTTCACAGGCTTCAAGGTTAGTGACAAATAATGCTACGTGGCGCATACCTTCCGTAGCTGGCGGACGGTTCATTGTAGTTCTCCGAATACGTGTTGACAGCATTTCAACCAAATATCGTGACCAAACTGACGCTGTATTACCAATGGGAGTGCAATGGAACCACTGGCTAATAATTTGTCGTGAAATGATTTTAATTCATTACTATTACTGGGGTCAATGATATCACGCAAGGCATTTATAAGTGCCCAGCCGACAGCATAACTCATTGGAATTGATGGAGATTGACTGTACCAGCGAAGTTCCCCCATAGCTTGATCATGACTGAAACCAAGTGCGTCAACCATTTTGTCAGCAGCAGCCTTTAATGTTAAGCCCTGGGTGTGAATTTCAACATCAATCATTATGCGTAATGCGCGCCATAATCGGTCACGAAGCATCACGATGCGCTGACCTTGTTGGCGTTCAAATCCTTGTTCCAACATCATTTGTTCACAATACAAGGCCCAGCCTTCATAGAGGGTCGCACTTGGATGAAGGCGACGTAATAAAGCGCTACCCACTGACGACTGATTGGCAGTAACAAATTGCAAATGATGACCAGGCCATGCTTCGTGAACACTGGTTTGACATATTGCAGCCATATTGTGTTCTTTCAGCTCATTGTTATGACGTGTTGGTGTGACATAGTAAAAACCAGTTTGAGCTAAATCAGCAATGCTTGGATCCAGATAGGCTGCAAAGGGGATCTGGTGTTGCAAGAATTCGGGCGTAGCAATGACTTTAAGCGTTTGTTTTTCTGGCATTGTTACCAGATCATGCTTTCGCAAAAATGATTCGGCGGCCAGCATTTCCTGTTGATAGCTTACTAATAATTGGTCAGAAGTTGGATGTTGTTGCTGAATGTCAGCAAGAGTGAGATCACTAACGGCTAATTCAGCATCGAGAAGTTCTTTGGTCTGAGTAAACAGCTTTTGGCCGAATTTGTGGAGGACTTGTGCATTTACAGGTAAAAAATGCTGTTGTTTTAATAATCGGTCAAATTGTTCGCGTCCACAGGCAAAGTCACCCTCACACTTTGATTGAAGTCGCTTTAAAGATTGAATAAAGCTTTCCAAGGCATGAGCAGCATCAGCAATAGCTTGTTCGAGCTGATCATCGTGAAGAATTGCCTGATGAACTGATGGATGTTGATGCATATGATGACAGTAATCGATACCAGCCTTAGCTTCGGCTAAAGCCATATCTAACCAGACTTCTGGAATCACTTCGGGTGCGGTTGACAGATAATTTTTAGCATCACGCAAATGGCTCGGTATCGCTTTTAAACGACTTAGTAATGCATCACTGACGTTAGTAACAGGCCTAATGGTGAGTTGATGCAAGGCGTTAATAGGTAGAAATTGTGTAGGGTCACGATGTCGCCAGTCGTGCTCCATTAATGCATGATGTTCTAATTCAGCGTAGCCATGTAGTATTTGGTAATGAATCTTGCCCTCATCATCAAGTTTATTAACATCAATTTCATCCAATGCGGCCAGACATTTTTCATTAAGTACAATTTGAATACCAATCGCTTCATCATCGTGAGGCTTAAGTTTTCCGGCATGTTCTTCTATGCCCGCTTCAAGCGCCGCTTCCGGGTGGAAACGGCACCAACTTGTTAAATAACTTTGTTCAATTCTGTCAAAAGCGTGTTGACTTGTATTTGTATCATTAGTCGACATTGATGATCTCATAATCGTGTGTAATTTTGGCTGTTTTACCTAACATCAATGATGCAGAACAGTACTTTTCTGTAGAAAGCTCAACGGCGCGTTTGACTTGCGCATCTTTTAAATCTTTTCCGGTCACTTTGTAGTGGACATGAATTTTGGTGAATACTTTAGGTACATCCTCACTGCGTTCACTATCAATTTCAACCACACAATCACGAATATCCTGACGGGCTTTTTTCAGAATCTGAACCATATCAAATGACGTGCAGCCTCCCATTCCTAAAAGTAATAGTTCCATAGGGCGCATACCTGTACCATGTCCGCCCATCTCTTCAGGGCCATCCATTACTAGGCTATGACCTGTTCCTGACTCCCCCAAAAACATCAGGTCTTCAACCCACTTTACTCTTGCTTTCATGTCGGTATATCCTAAATGACTATTCAAAAACTAGTAATTCTGCCATATTAGCGTGTTAGAAGGCAGTGTTAGTTTACTATTAGGCATTGATATCATATTAATTCAAAAGTCATGCTATTACAGGAACAGTAATGGATTATTTAAAACATAAAGCGATAGAAGGGGGGTTGGCGGATTTTTTTCATTGCTGTCACAGTAAGCATTATCCGGCAAAATCCGTTTTGATTCGTCCTAATGATCCAGCAGATACATTGTACTATCTGCGCGAAGGTTCTGTTTCCATCAGTATGGAAAATGATGATGGTGAAGAATTGATTATTGCTTATCTGAATCAAGGAGATTTTCTGGGTGAGATTGGATTGTTTTCTGAAGTAGGCGATCGTAGTGTTATTGTTCGAGCACGCACAGATTGTAGAACTGAAGAAATTACATACCATCAGATAAAACTACTTGCCAACACACAACTAAAAAATTGTTACCCTACCTTATTGCAATATCTCGCTGAACAGATGGCTACACGATTGCTATCAACGACCCGTAAAGCGAGTGATTTAGCTTTTTTGGATGTGGCAGGAAGGGTAAAAATGGCACTAGCCGAATTAGCGATGCAGCCCGATGCGATGAAACATCCAGAAGGCATGCAGCTCAAAGTCACTCGGCAGGAAATTAGCCGTATGGTAGGGTGTTCACGTGAAATGGCTGGTAGGGTATTAAAAGAACTGCAAAAAGAAGGTGTGTTGTGGGCACATGGCAAAACGATGATTCTTTATGATAACGAACATCGAGAAAAATAATCCAGATTTAACTTCCATTTAACCCAGATTGTAGATGCGTGTTAATTGAATAACGCGCTGAGTTGTGCACCAGGGTCCTCTGCTCGCATAAAAGCTTCGCCAACCAGAAATCCATTAACATGATGTTCACGCATTAAAGCCACATCCTCTGGTGAGTGAATACCACTTTCTGTGATGACAGTATGATTATCAGGGATACGAGCGAGTAGCGATAATGTTGTATCCAGCGATGTGTCAAAAGTACTTAAGTTACGGTTGTTAATCCCGATCAACGGCAAGTTTAATAACAGTGCACGTTCAAGTTCTTCCAGATTGTGCACTTCAACCAATACATCCATTTCCAGCATCAATGCAAGATTTGTCAGTGTTTCTAATTGTTCATCATTCAATGCTGACACAATTAGTAATATACAGTCGGCTCCGATAGCACGGGCTTCATAGACCTGATAAGGATCAATAATAAAATCTTTACGAATCACTGGTAGTGAACATGCAGCACGAGCTTGTTTTAAATAGTCTTCATCACCTTGAAAAAAGTCCTTATCCGTCAATACTGACAAACAAGCAGCGCCATGTTCTGCATAGCTTTTGGCGATGTCGGCGGGTATGAAGTTTTCACGTAATAAACCTTTACTGGGAGACGCTTTTTTAATTTCAGCGATGACGGCTGCATGACCGGCATTAATTTTTGCTTCGATGGCTTCAACAAAGCCACGTGGTGCGTCAGCTGATTCAGCAAATTGGATCATTTGTTGAAGTGAGACTTTGGCGCTACGAGCGGTGATCTCTTCCTGTTTACGATGCAGGATTTTTTTTAAAATATCAGGTGTATCAGTCATAGTGAATTCTTAAGGTTATGAGTTACTGCAGGCAATCAGTGCATCAAGTTTTTGCTGCGCTTTGCCATTATCAATGAGAGTTTGGGCTTGTTTGATTCCATCGGCCAGAGATGCAGCCAGATCAGCAGCATAAATCGCAGCGCCAGCATTAAGCACAACGATGTCTCTTGCTGCTCCTGCCTTACCAGCAAAAATATCTTTAATAATGCCTAGACTCTGCTCGGCATTATCAACAGCAAGCTGGCTAATATCATGACGCTCCAGACCAAAATCTTCTGGTCTAATGGTATAGCTATGAATAGTGTCATTTTTAAGCTCAGCCACAAAGGTGTTAGCACCAATACTGATTTCATCGAGACCATCTTCAGCATGAACAACCAGCACATGTTTGCTGCCCAGTGTTTGTAAAACCTGCGCCATTGGCTCAACCCACTTCTTATCAAACACACCTAGCACTTGATGTTTAGCTTGTGCAGGATTAGTCAGAGGACCGAGTAGATTAAAGATTGTTCGTACCGCCATCTCACGACGTGGACCAATAGCATGTTTCATTGCGCCATGATGTTTTTGGGCAAACATGAAACCAACTCCTATAGAGTCAATACAGTGTTTAACCTGTTCAGGAGTGATTTCTATGTTCACACCAGCGGCTTCTAATACATCTGCACTGCCTGAACTACTGCTTATTGAGCGGTTACCATGCTTGGCGACTTTGGCACCCGCAGCCGCCACTACAAACGCGCTGGCAGTGGACACATTAAACGTACTGGCACCATCACCACCGGTTCCACAGGTATCAACAACATGATCGCCTGAAATATCAACAGGAGTGGCTAGGCTTCGCATGACTTTGGCTGCGGCCGCAATTTCGGTGACTGTTTCGCCTTTCATTTGTAGGCCGACCAGAAAGCCACCAATCTGAGCCGGAGTTGCCTGGCCCGACATGATTTTGCCCATAATAGCGGTCATTTCGTCACTGGATAAATCCTGCTTTTGAATAACGGCCTTTATTGCTGTTTGCAATTCCATAACAATTCTCGCTAACAATATTTAACGATCAAGAAAATTCTTTAACAAGGCATGTCCTTGTTCAGTCAAGATTGATTCAGGGTGAAACTGGACTCCCTCGATGGGGAGTGTTTTGTGTTGAATACCCATTATTTCATCCAGAGTCCCATCATCATTTTGTGTCCATGCAGTGACGTCAAAGCAGTCAGGAAGTGAGTCTTTATCAATGACCAATGAATGATAACGTGTTGCTTGAACAGGATTCGACAAGTCTTTGAAAACACCAGTATTATTGTGAAATATGGGTGATGTTTTTCCATGCATTATTTGGCGAGCATGAATGATCTTACCACCAAAAGCCTGTCCTATAGATTGATGGCCAAGGCACACGCCTAAGATAGGTTTTTTACCTGCAAAATGTTTAATCACCTGAAGTGAAATTCCTGCTTCGTTAGGTGTGCATGGTCCAGGCGAAATAACAATATGATCAGGATTTAATGCATCAATTTCGGCAATAGTGATTTTGTCATTTCGGTACACCTGCACATCGGCGCCAAGTTCACCAAAGTATTGAACAAGGTTATAAGTGAAGGAGTCGTAGTTGTCGATCATTAACAACATAGTGTTAGTCCAGAATTATGTGGTTTATGCATGTTTAGTGCTGTCCAGTCCCGCTTCGGCCATGGCGACAGCACGGAAAATTGCGCGCGCTTTATTCATGGTTTCCTGCCATTCCATTTCAGGAACAGAATCATAAACGATACCAGCACCAGCTTGAATATGGAGCGTCTTATCTTTGATGACTGCTGTACGAATAGCAATCGCAGTGTCCATATTCCCAGACCATGATAAATAGCCTACAGCACCAGCATAAACGCCGCGTTTAACAGGTTCAAGTTCATCTATGATTTCCATTGCTCGAACTTTAGCCGCGCCACTCACTGTACCGGCAGGGAAGGTTGCACGAAGCGCATCAATGCATGTCATATCGGGTAATACTTTCCCTGTCACATTAGAGACAATATGCATGACGTGTGAATATCGTTCAATGACCATTTTGTCTGTCAGTTTAACCGTCCCTGTCTGACTAACACGACCGGCATCATTACGACCCAAATCAATCAGCATCAGATGTTCTGCCAGTTCTTTTGGATCAGCAAGCAGGTCCAATTCTAGTGCATTGTCTTCTTCGGCAGTTTTACCTCGTGGGCGTGTACCAGCAATAGGACGAACAGTAACCTCATTGTCCTCCATCCTAACTAGAATTTCAGGTGAAGAGCCTACAATGTGGAAATCATCCAAATTGAGGTAATACATATACGGTGAAGGGTTTAATGTGCGTAATGCTCGATATAAATCCATGGCCTGAGCTGAGAAAGAAATCGATAAACGCTGCGACAAAACCACCTGCATGATGTCGCCATCGGTGATGTATTGTTTGGCTTTTTCAACAGCATTAATAAAACCATCATGGGTAAAACCTGACACAAAGTCATTTTCATCGACCGTATTATGGGCTTGTGATGAGGTATAACTAGGCGTTGATTTGCGGAGTTGTAGTGTAAGTTCATCCAGACGTTGTTGCCCCTGCTGATAGGCATCATTGGTCGCTGGATCCACATGAACGATCAAAAACAATCGACCGCTTAAGTTATCAAATACAATCAGTTCATCTGACACCATTAATAAAATGTCAGGACACTGGAGTGGGTCAGGGTTCGGACTATCACCTAAACGAGGCTCAATATAGCGCACAGTATCGTAGCCAAAATAACCAACCAGACCACCATTAAAGCGCGGTAAGCCTGTCAGGTCTGGTACTTTATATTGTTGTTTAAAGCTCTCTATCCAAGATAAAGGATCGGTTGAGCTGGTTTTTTCAATGAGTTCACCATGATGACGAACTTCAATTTGATCGCCAGTAATACGGACAACCGTTTCACTTGGCAGACCAATAATGGAGTACCGCCCCCATTTTTCACCACCATGTACTGATTCAAACAGATAGGAGTAGGGTGCATCAGCCAGTTTCAGGTAGGTGCTTAATGGCGTGTCGAGATCTGCCAGTACGTCACGTGCTAGTGGGATGCGGTTATAGCCCTGTTGGGCTAATTGTTCAAATTCTGCCAGTTTCATTATGTCGTGATCTAAAATAAATACTCAAGCTCTGCAAAGCTATCAATAACAGCATCAGGATTAGCGGTGCGAATATCGACACCGTGATTATAGCCATAACTCATACAAATAATTGAAAAACCAGCAGCACGAGAGGCTTTGACGTCACTGATGGAATCGCCGATCATCAAGGCGTTCTCCGGTTTAATACCAAAATATTCGGCACCATGTAACAACGGCGCTGGATCGGGTTTTTTCAAAGGCAAGGTGTCGCCACTGATCACAATTTCAAAATAATCATAAATACCCAGGTTCTTGAGAATTGGTAGGGTGAACTGTTCATCTTTATTGGTGACGCAGCCTATGCGGATTCCTTGATCTTTTAACCATTGCAAGCCATCAGAGATATGTGGGTATAGATGACTGCGTTTGCTGGCATTATCGGCATAAAGAGCCATAAATATAGGAGCCGCTTTTGCATATAGAGCATCACTCGATTCACCATCCAGTTGGTTTATCAGTGCACGATGAATTAAACGTGGAACACCATTGCCAACCCAGTTCCTGACATTGGCTTCGCCACGAGCAGGCATGTCCATTGCCTTCATCATTTCATCGACGCACCAGGCCAGATCCGGCACGCTATCGACTAGCGTGCCATCCAGATCGATTAGCACCATTTCTGGTTTTTTTAATGTCACGTGATTAGATTTTTGCTTGTGCTAATTCGGCACGTAGGGCCGCAATAACCGTTTCATAATGATGTGGATCGCTAGCTTGTGCAGCACCGAATACTGCAGAACCAGCTACAAAAGTACGTGCACCGGCTTCAGCAATTTCACGGATGTTTTTGATATTAACGCCACCATCAATTTCAAGATCGATATCATAACCACTGTCATCGATCATTTTCCGTGCTTCACGCAGCTTGTCTAATGTGTGTGGGATAAATGATTGACCACCGAAACCAGGATTCACGGACATAAGAAGAATACGATCTACTTTATCCAGAACATGTTCTGCTAATGATAATGGTGTCGCAGGGTTAAATACTAAGCCTGTTTTACAGCCTTCATTTTTAACCAGTTGCAGGCTTCGATCAATGTGTTCTGAAGCTTCAGGATGGAAAGTGATAAAACTTGCACCGGCTTGAGCAAAATCAGGAATGATGCGATCAACAGGTTTAACCATTAAATGAACATCAATTTCTGCAGTTACGCCATGTTTACGTAATGCATCACAAACCAATGGGCCGATAGTCAAATTAGGGACATAGTGATTGTCCATGACGTCGAAGTGAACAATGTCAGCGCCTGAAGCCAGTACGTTATCGACTTCTTCACCCAAGCGAGCGAAGTCTGCAGAAAGAATAGATGGAGCAATTTTAAAATCAGCCATAGTAGTCACTCTAAATTAGTTAATGTTGATAGTTATGAATTAAAACCCGATACTTTACCGCATGTGATTGCTTTTTTCAGCTTTTGTAATTAACTGCAGCTGATTATACTTAATGCTAGATTAATGTACGCATAATTGAAGGAATATGTTGGTGAAACGATTTCAAGCTATTTGTTTAGGTCTACTGTTTGCTGCTTGGCTTCCGCTGCCAGCTATTGCAGCACCAGAGGATGTCTCAGCAGCGACGGATGAAGAAACGACGTCAGAAGATGTTGATACCAGTAGTCCTGAAACCATTATGTTACGACACGTGAGTTCTGTTGATGGTTTTCAGTCAATAACTGTTGTGGATAAAGAGATAGATGCGACTTATATTGAAGAAACGTATGGCATACAACATGGTGCGATAGTTTTACTACATGAGCAAGGTGACAATATTGACAGTCAAAGCATTATTACATCACTGCGTCATCAATTGCCTGAATTTGGTTGGTCAACATTGACCCTAGCATTAGACTTTCCGATTGAATCGAATATTTTTCTGTCAGTTGCGCATGAAAAGAATGCCAGTGATGCTGCTGGAGACGAAGAACAAGGCAGTGAAACAACAGTAGAACCTGATCAAGCTGCGGCTTCTGAGAGCGAAAATGATGCCGAACCAGAATCATTGCCACCTATCTCAAACCTGCAAAGAATGGAAGCTGCTCTGGAGTTTTTGAAAGCGAAAGGTACAAAACGTATTGTGTTTTTAGGACATGGTGCAGGCGGTGCTTTAGCAGTTGAACTACTGGGTGAGATTACCACTCCTATTTCAGCTTTAATTTTGCTTGGAACACCAGCATTGCCTACTGATGATATTTTCAATCCTATGCGACAACCCATTTTTGATGTTTATGGTGACAATGATATTGATGGTGTGGCTGCTGGAGTTAAACATAGAAAAACTCTTATGAAACGTGCGAAAGACAATAGATATCAAGCTCGTAAAGTGTTTGGAGCAGATCATGATTTTCACGGTATTCAGCCGATATTGGCATCAATTATTCGAGGCTGGTTGAATACAACCTTTGTGGAAAAGGATAAAAAGTAATAATGCGCCTTTATTACGATGGTTTAGTTGTCCATCAATCACATTCTGATGATGGCGTCATTGAGGTAGTAGATCTGGGCGATACCCGTTCATTACATTTTGGTACTTTTCCACGACAAAGCAGCATGTCCTTGCGCACACCTCATACATTGGAACTAACCTATACTGAGGCCATGATGGCTTGTTTATTGTTAAACCCTAATCCAGAGAGAATATTGGTAGTTGGATTAGGTGGTGGTTCGCTGGTTAAGTTTTTATTACATCACTATCCCGATTGTGTGATCGATGTGGTTGAATATAGACAAGACGTCATCAAGGTAGCGCACGGTTATTTTAACGTGCCTGAAAATGATCTTCGATTGAATATACATATCGGTGATGGTTACCTGTTTGTGAAAGAGCAGTATTATCAGGCTGATACCAGCTATGATTTGTTATTAGTTGATGCCTATGATCATGTTGGTATGGCTTCCAGTGTTGGAGTACAAGCTTTTTTTGATGCCTGCGCAGGCTTATTAACACAGCAAGGTGTGATGAGTATCAATTTGTGGGGAAGTGATCGCCCTTTATTCAATCAAACTATGGATCGTATTAATCAAAGTTTTGAAGGTAGAACACTGGCTTTGCCGGTGGAGAATAAAGGCAATGTAATTGGTTTGGCGACCAAGCATACTGTTACCCAAGCATCGTTAAAAAAATTAAAAGCATCCGTTGAACAACAAGAATTACGGCTTAACATTAATTTACCAAAATCATTACAGGCTCTGACACACCAGAATCGATCTTTCATCAGTCGGTTATTTAGCTAATGTCTCATTCACCGCTACTCATGTTGGGCTTGTTGTTAGTCAGCGGTTTATTAATGAGTTTGCTTGCTTCTCGGATCAATATGCCACGCATCGCGGCATATGCCATTGCTGGTTTGATTTGGTCTGAAGACTTATTAGGCGGTGTATTAGCATTGGATATGACAGAGTGGTCACAGCCACTCACTGCCATTTCCTTAGCAATTATTGCTTACATAATTGGTGGTTCGATAACGTTTGAACAATTGCGTCGCTTAGGCAAAGTCATTACCTTTTGTACCTTGGGCGAATCATTGGGTGGGGTATTTGCTGTCATTTTGGCAGTTTACTTCTATCAGCCTGTTATTGATGGTTCTGTCTGGGTGTTAGCTGCTGTATTAGGGGTGTTAGCAACCACGACAGCCCCTGCAGCTACCGTAGCTGTCATCCATCAATACCGAGCAAAAGGGCCTCTAACCACTTCATTGTTAGGGGTGGTTGCACTGGATGATGTTTTTGGCGTGATTTTATTTTCTCTGATGTTGGTACTGGTGACTGGCACTAGTTTCAATGATGCTGCTATCAGTTCGGGAATAGAGATCTTCGGTGGAGTAGGGCTTGGTGTTGTTATTGGCTGGTTACTGGCCTTTTTGGGACACAAGGTTCGTAATCAAAGTTTTTTATTACCCATGGTGCTTGCAGCTTTGTTACTCAGTCAGGGTGTTGCCGAATGGTGGCATGTTTCACCCTTGTTAACTGCAATGGCCATTGGTTTTAGTGCTCGTTCGGTTTATATATCGGGGGGAGAACGTCTGTTTGCACCAGTCGAATATTTGGAAGAACTGGTGTTTATTCTTTTTTTCACCTTGGCTGGTGCACATTTTAAATTATCGTTATTCCTGCAGGCTATTGATTTGGTGGTCATTTATATCTTTGCCCGCGTCATAGGAAAAATGATTGGGATCCGTATTGCAGCAAGGTTGAGTCGAGCACCTGTAGTGGTGGCAAATTATCTGGGATTTGGAGTGATTCCACAGGCAGGTATTGCTATAGGTCTGGCACTTTCATTACTGCATCGTCCTGAAGTGCAGGATATCGCTTTATTAGCGCTCAATGTTATATTGGCGAGCACATTGATTTATGAAGTATTGGGTCCGTTTGCGACACGTTACGCAATATTCAAGGCCGGTGAGGCAAAACTATGACAGAACAAGATTTTGCTCATATTTTCGTATCAGAGTGGTTGAGTCTCCATCCTGAAACACCGGTAGTGGTCGCTGGAAAAACTCCCATGCGCGAAGTGGCGTTAACGTTGTTAGCTAATAATAGTCGAGATGCCTATATCGTTGATGAAAACAATAAAGTGTTGGGGCATTTGAGTTTTGGCAAAATGACGAATCATTTGTTGTCAGAACACCGTCCAATCCATACTCACAGGCAATTATTCGCACGAGTAACTGATCCGACAGCAGAAGAGGTGATGGACCCTCATTTTGCATATGCACGTTGTGATGAATCGTTATGTGAAGTTATTCACCGACAATTGGAACGGGATGTTGATACTTTAGTTGTTTTGGCAGAAGATAATACTTTGTTAGGTTCAGTGAGTCTTAGGGATTTAGTTGCGGAAAGTTTGAAATGAAAACTGTTTTAGCTATTAATATTGTTGTTGGCAGCCTTCTTTTCTCATTCTTACATAGCGCTACTGCAAGCGAAACAATCGAATTAGTACTGTTGCGGTCTGAACATAAGCTGATGGTAAAACAGGGTGACAATGTTTTACGTACATTCAAAGTCGCCTTGGGCAGTGCGGGAAGAAAGGCCAAGCAAAGGGAAGGCGATCATGCCACACCTAAAGGCCAGTATGCGATAACTAAAGTACGTGACAGTGATCGATTTCATTTGTTTTTACAGCTCAATTATCCAAACATGGATGATGCTAAAAGAGCGTTAAAAAATCACCTGATTAGTCGAGAGCAATACCAGAGTATTCTCGAGGCTCATTTTTTTGGTAGGCTTCCCCCACAAAATACCGCATTAGGTGGAGCGATTGGTATCCACGGCATAGGGCGGGAAACAAAAAATAAACTGGAAATTCACCAGATCGCTGACTGGACACAAGGTTGTATAGCCTTACGCAATAGTGAAGTTGAAGAATTAAGCCGTTTTGTACATATTGGCACTCCCGTTATTATTGTCGATTAACACTTCTTACATTCACTGGCCTCTCAATAGCCAAATATAGTTTTCTCAGATACTTGCTTGAATTTGTTAGAATACACGGCTGAGTTTACTGCACACGTTGCACAGAGGTCTTATGCAAGCCGCACCTGATATTTTTTCCTATCGTAAGTTTTGGGCACACCGATTTGGTGTAGCTCCTCAATTGCCCATGTCACGTGAGGAAATGGATGAGCTTGGCTGGGATTCCTGTGACGTTATTCTGGTTACCGGAGATGCATACGTAGATCATCCGAGTTTTGGTATGGCGTTGATTGGTCGACTTATAGAAGCGCAAGGCTTTCGTGTCGGTATCATTTCACAGCCCGACTGGACCAGTGCCGACGACTTTAAACAGTTGGGTAAGCCCAATCTGTTTTTTGGTGTTACCGGCGGCAATATGGATTCAATGGTTAACCGCTATACGTCAGATCGTCGTATTCGTAGCAATGATGCTTATACTGCTGACGGTGAGGGAGGAAAACGACCTGACCGTTGTGTTGTGGCTTATAGCCAGCGTTGTCGTGAAGCGTTTAAAGGTGTTCCGATCATTATTGGTGGCATTGAGGCCAGTCTGCGTCGTATTGCACATTTTGATTACTGGTCTGAAAAAGTACGTCGTTCGGTGATTATGGATTCCAAGGCCGATTTGCTGGTTTATGGTAATGGTGAACGGCAGGTGGTAGACATTGCTCATCGTTTGGCTGCTGGCGAGCCGGTTTCTGAATTAACAGATATTCGTGGAACAGCATTTGTCACCAAGCACGGTCAACGTGAGGGCTGGTGGGAGAAAGATTCAACTAGTGTTGATACACCGGGCAAAGTGAATCCACCGATTGATCCTTATGAAATGAAAACCACCACCAGTTGTGATCAATCTCAGGAACAAAACTCAATAGCTGATGGTGCTCAGATCATTCATTTCAAACGTGCTGAAATCCAGGACAAGGCACACACGGTTGTTCGATTGCCCAGTTATCATTTGGTCAAAGATGATACGGTATTGTATGCCCATACATCACGGATCCTGCATCTGGAAACCAATCCTGGTAATGCATTAGCTTTGGTTCAACAGCATGGTGAGCGTGATGTATGGCTTAACCCACCACCAATTCCATTAACTACCGAAGAAATGGATGGCGTATTTGATTTGCCATACAGTCGTGTTGCACATAAGCAATACGGTGACAAAAACATTCCTGCTTATGAAATGATCCGTTTTTCGGTCAATATCATGCGAGGTTGTTTTGGTGGTTGTACCTTCTGTTCTATTACTGAACATGAAGGACGGATTATTCAAAGCCGATCTGAAGATTCGATCATTAAAGAAGTGGAAGCCATTCGTGATACGACACCGGGCTTTACGGGTGTGATTTCAGATTTGGGTGGCCCGACAGCCAATATGTATCGGCTTGCATGTAAGAGCGAAGAAATTGAAGCCAGTTGTCGTCGCTTGTCCTGTGTTTACCCTGGGATCTGTAAAAATCTTAATACAGACCACACGCCATTGATCAATCTTTATCGTCGCGCTCGATCATTGCCGGGCATTAAAAAGATCTTGATTGCATCAGGATTACGATACGATCTAGCGGTGTTATCACCTGATTATGTCAAAGAACTGGTGACCCATCATGTTGGTGGTTATTTGAAAATCGCCCCTGAACACACGGAAGAAGGGCCGTTACATCAAATGATGAAGCCGGGTATTGGCACCTATGACAAGTTTAAAGCTATGTTCGACAAGTACTCAAAAGCAGCTGGCAAAGAACAGTATTTGATTCCATATTTTATCGCTGCTCATCCAGGCACTACCGATAAGGATATGATGAATCTTGCCATCTGGCTGAAACGCAATGGTTTTCGCGCTGATCAGGTTCAAGCCTATTTGCCATCACCGATGTCAGCGGCTGCCGCTATGTATCACTCGGGCAAAGACACCTTGCACAAAGTACGGCGCAAAGGTGGGGATATAGTGGTTCCTAAAGGCATTAAAGTCAGGCGTTTGCATAAGGCCTTTTTGCGTTACCACGATCCTGAAAACTGGCCGATGTTACGAGAAGCCTTGCAAAAAATGGGTCGAGCCGATTTGATTGGCAATGGTAAAAAACATTTGATTCCAGCATGGCAACCAGCAGGTACCGGCGGTCAGAGTGAAGGCAGTCGTGTCACTCGCAAAGCGAACAGACCTAATGGGGAAAAACTGTCTTCAAATGGAAAAAGTTTTCGTACTCAACATGTACGAAATTCAACGAAACCTAAGCCCAAAGCTGCTAAAAGAAATCGTCGTTAGCATCAGCCAGCAGGTATAAGCGATCAAATTCCTGTTCCAGCGTGTTATTGGGTAGATCCTCACCAACACGGCTATACCAGTAACTGGCATTACCAAGATCGCCTTCTTCACGATGTAAATAGCCGTGAATCAGGCAGGCGAGTTCATCGTGATAATCCTGGATTAGCTGGTGTGCACCATTCCAGTCTCCCTGAGCGGCAAGATCCAGTGCTTCTATGTGTTCAGATGCCATGACTATGTCTCATAAATGATTGGACAATTGTATGGTAATACAGGAGTAGAATAAGGGGAAAGAGTGAAAGAGCGTTACAGTCTGGTTAAAAATAGTAATTTTGCAGATATTTATTCGGATTTGGCCTGCTTCAATTGAACCCTTAAACCACCAAGTTTAGGGGATTGGTCCAACTGTAAGTCAAAGCGGTAAATCTCGGCAATTTCTTTAACAATAGAAAGGCCAAGGCCATGCCCAGCAATGGATTCATCAACTCGTGATCCACGGGTAGTGATCAGCTTTAGTTGCTGCTCTGAGCATCCCGGGCCATCATCTTCAACTGTAATGGTAATCAATGGCTCAGTGATAATGTTACAGATGATGGTGCTTTTAGCCCACTTACAGCTGTTATCCAGTACATTTCCGAGCAGCTCTAACATGTCATGTCGGTCGGTATTAGCAAATGCCCCATCATCGACATGGCAATCAAACCTCAGATCTTTGTCGCGATAGATTTGTTGGAGCACTTTTATAAGATCAGGCAACTCCTTTGAAGGAATAAATTGCTGGCCGGGCGTGCCAGCTCCAGCAATACGGGCTCGAGTGAGCTCATGGTCAATAATTTGTTGCATACGAGTTGTATGTTCCTGCATTTCATCATGAACATCAGGAAGGTGTTTTATCTTTTCATTGTCAGATAGTTGAGTCATTAAATTCAATGGCCCTTTTAAAGTATGGGCCAGATTACCCAGGGCATTACGGGACCTTTCCAATCGTTGGGTCATGAGTGACAACAACTTGTTGACAGCAACGACAAGAGGTTTAATTTCATCAGGAACCTGTTCAGTCAAACGCCCTTGTTGACCATCCGATAATTGCTGTATTTCGACGTGGATTTGCTTTAGGGGACGGAAAGAATACTGAACAATAACCCTTTGAATTAACAGCAGTAATAACAGTGCAAAAATGGCAATACTGATGAATATTGAGCTGTATGTTTTCAGTTGCTGATAAATAGGGCCAACATCTTCTGCGATTGCAATGGTCAGGTTCTGCCCTTGCTTGTTATAAGTAGCTATATGAATCAGCAAAGATTGCTCATCAGGCCCTGTTTGGTGCAAGGTCTGAACCTGACCTAACGGTGGAGGGGAGAAGCTGAGTCTGGTATCCCAAAGTGAACGCGAGTGGAGTGGGGACTGTCCATTAACAAAAGTGACTTGATAATAATGCCCGGAATAAGGTTGAGAATAGACCGTACCAAGTTTGGATTCTGTGAGAATCGGTTTTGCATTGGCATCAAACTGGATGGAAGCCAGAAGACTTTGACTGTCGTGCTCGGATCGTGAGGCAATAAAACTCTCAGTCAACTGTCGTACCACAGAGTATTGTGCCCAACCCAGAACTATCATTAACAAAATCAGACTGATAGCCAGACCGGCCTGTAGACGATGCTCAAGTGAATTCATGCTGCAGGATCTTCAAACACATACCCTTGACCACGTCTTGTTTTGATAGTGTCCTTGCCTATTTTCTGTCGCAGTCGACTTATATGAACTTCAAGTACATTGCTTTCATGCTCTGAATCACCTTCGTATATGTGTTCGTTGAGTTGTGACTGAGAGAGTATTTTTCCAGATTTACTCATAAAATAACGCAATAAACGAAACTCCATCCCTGACAGTACAATGATTTCACCCGAGGGCAAAATAGCGTGCTGCCGTTCTTCATCCAGACTGATACCCGCTACTTTAAGTTGAACGCCGGTTCTTTCTTGACTGCGTCTAAGCAGTGCATCAATACGAGCAAGTAGCTCTTCAGTATGAAAGGGTTTACCAACATAGTCATCTGCACCAGCCTTTAAGCCTTCGACCCTTTCATGCCAGCCATCACGTGCAGTGAGTATAATTACAGGCAGAGCTATCTCCTGACTACGCCAGTTTTGCAAGACAGCAATGCCCGGTTTACCGGGAAGCCCCAGATCGAGAATGACACAATCATAGGGCTCTTCAAAACCTTGAAACTCAGCGTCAATACCGTTATCCACCAGATCAACAGCAAAACCTGCACGTTTCAACTCCCGTTTAAGGCGAGATCCAAGTCGAGGATCATCTTCAGCTAATAGTAATCGCATGAGTTATGTCCATAGACGGTTAAATTAGGTACGGATAAATTAGTCATCAATCAATTTCAGTTCCTGACCAGTTTTGGCATCGAACATAAGTTTGTGTACATGTCCCTGTTGATCGAGAAGCTCAACTTCATAGATCAGACGATCATCTTCCGGTTCCAGTTCTATCTCCAGTATTTGCCAATCACCATGCTGGCGTATAGATTGAAGCAGTGTTTCAAGGGACACAATCTTCCCACGTTCATGTAATGCTCTGGCACGATCATTATCATCATCTGAATACGCTGAAAATGAGGCCATCACAATTACGATTAGCCCAATTAAAAGGGAACCGAGTTTCATTGTTTAGTTCCAGCCACGTCTGGATCCTGGAATTTTGATTTCACGCTCATTAAATGATCCCTTATCTGCTTGACTGTGGCAGGCTATACAATTACTGAAGCTACCAATTTCAGGGTTGTTTTTAACCCGTGTTAGCGAAATCTCACGATGTTGTCGTTTAAAGTATAGCGTATCCGTAATTCGCAATGGCGCCTCATCTGGTGACAGCGAATTAGTAATTCTGCGAGACCGTTTGTAATTACTTAAATCAGCGGCATTTTTTACCAGATATCGCAAAAGACGAGCATGCGAATCTGGATCAAGCTCAGCATTGTCGCCAAAATGATCCTCTAAGCCTGACATGATCTTTACCCATGAACGAGCAGGCAATAAGCCAGGTTGATACCCAAAATGACAGCTGGCACATTCGCTACGATAGAGTTCGTTATTAACAGGTGCAACATCTAATCGTGATGCTTTTGACCAGCCTGTAATACCGCCAGATTCTTCGCCACTTCCACTACAATATACAAGTGAGGCAAAGATTGAACCAGTGATAAAGGTACCTATAAGCAGTGTTTTTTTCATGATGAAGTCCTCAACGTCAATTCTTTATTGTTTACTTAGAAAAAGAAGCATGTCGCCTTTTTCTTGAGCTGTGCATTCACGCCCCCACGTCCATTTACAGTTACGACGGAACCATTTTTCTATTTTCTCCTGATCGGTGAATCGTTTTGGGTTGGCGGTCGGTGACATGGGCTTTATCGTCTTGCCGGTTTTAATGTGTTTGCCAGTGGTGTTGAAATCATTACCGTGACAGCTGGCACAACTACGAGTGACGGGACTCTTTGAATGAATAATTTCATTATTCCAAAGAGTTTTTCCAGCATCGACACTGAATTCGCCAGCACCTTGTGATTGATAACCCTGTAGCGTCGTGTCAACCACTTCAGTTGCAAATACGGGGCTTTGGAGTGTTATAAACATTCCTGTTAGTAACAAAATATATTTAGGCATAGCAATTTCCTTAAATGGTGGAGACGAATATTATTTTTCTTCATCTTTGTAGCCGGTAAACATGGCGCGTACGAGGTTCTCTCTGTGAGAGATACTGGCTGCAATCACCCCCAGAACATGCAGCCCCACAAGTATTAATGTGAAATTGGCAAAGAATTCGTGTATGTCTTCAGCTTCGTCATAAATAAAGTCTGGAACAGTCTGCATGAGGTTAACCAGGGGCCCAGACAATTCTTCTGTGGCATAGGCCATAAGACCGGTGAGTGTGGTGATGGCGAGACTCACTAGCAAGGCGATAACCATCGCGCCGCCAGCAGGATTGTGCCCGAGATAGCGTTTCGCTCGGTTATAGAAAATGTCTTTAAGATAACTGGCAATAACGCTGGGTTTACAGACAAAGTCAGTGAAGCGGGCATGTCGAGTGCCAATCAGACCCCATATGACACGAAACACGATCAAGCCGATAATGGTATAGCCGGCATAGGCGTGAAGAGTCATGAAATCATCTTCGGTCAGGTATGCGATTAGAAAGTAGGAAACCAATGTCCAGTGAAAAATTCTGACTGCGGGGTCCCATACTTTGATTTGTTGGTTAGTGTTCATCATATCTCTCCTGATGTTGTTTGGTGACATCATAGCTATCAAAGATGAAATGAAGCTGAAAACACACAACACAATGTAAAATTTTATTGTGAATTTTTTCTGTTCTTAAGTTGGATTGAACTATAATGAACGGCTGTAATCATTGACCGATGTTGTGTTATTGAATGAATATTCTTGCTTTAGATACCTGTACTGAATCATGTTCTGCTGCCTTGCTTTATCAAGGTCAGTTGTATGAATTAACCGAAGGGACTCAACGGGGTCATTCCGACATGATTCTGGGTATGATGGACGCACTTTTCGAGCAGGCTGGAACTTCTATTTCATCTATTGATGCAGTGGCTTTTGGTAGAGGACCGGGATCATTTACTGGTGTACGTGTGGGTGTAGGTGTTGCACAAGGTATTGCATACGCTCGTGATGTGCCTGTCATTCCTGTCTCATCATTGGCCGCTCTGGCTCAAGATGCTGTCGATACACTGAATGTTGAACAGGTGGCAGTGGCAATGGATGCTCGAATGGGTGAAATATATTGTGCCAGTTATCACTGTGAAGACGGACTGGTTCATTTGCTGGATCAGGAGCGTGTTTGCCCACCAGAACAGTTTATTCCAGAATCAGACCAACAATGGGTTGGCGTAGGATCAGGTTGGAGTGAGTATGACTCAATATTACGACAAAACTTTTCGGGCAACTTAGCTCAAGTCAGTGTTGAACACTACCCTCAGGCATCGAGCATCATCAAGTTGGCTCAACGTGAAATAGCCGCTGGGCGACTATTACCGGCAGAGCAGGCATTGCCTGTTTATTTACGAAATAATGTAGCCAAAAAAAGGGCGAACAGTAGCCATGCATAAACCAGACAAACTTTATGCATCACCGCTTGATGACTTGATTGATTTTCGTTTTGATGAGCGAGTAGTGAATGTCTTCCCTGATATGATTCAACGCTCGGTGCCTGGTTATGGCACTATCATTTCAACCATTGGTATTCTGGCAGCCAGATATGCTCAGCCCAATAGTCATTGTTATGATTTAGGTTGCTCATTAGGCGCTGCAACGTTATCTATGCGTGCCCGTATCAACCAGCCAGGTTGTGACATTATTGCTGTCGATAATTCAGCTGCAATGATTGAACGTGGTCAACAAATTCTTGCTTCAGATTCAACATCAGATGTTCCGGTAACCCTACTATGTGCTGATATACAGGACGTTGCGATTGAAAAGGCATCGGTTGTTGTGATGAATTTTACCTTACAGTTTATTCCCCTTGAGGATCGTCTGGCCCTGATAGAACGGATTTATCAAGGATTAAAGCCGGGTGGAGTGTTGATATTATCTGAAAAAATTGCATTTGAAGATCCGCAACAACAGAACTTTCAGACCGCTATTCATCATGATTTTAAACGTGCCAATGGCTATAGCGACCTGGAAATCAGCCAAAAAAGGACTGCACTGGAAAACGTGCTGATTCCGGAAACCTTATCCAGCCACCAACAGCGTTTGCATGCAGCTGGATTTGGTTTTAGTGATATCTGGTTTCAATGTTTTAATTTTGTTTCATTGGTTGCCATTAAATGAGTGGCTATCGTTCGTTGTATAAACAGCTTGACGATATGGGGCTGACGGAATGGTCACAGCAGTTGCAACAGATTATTCCAGCAAAACTAAGTGCCGATACTCACGGAAAAATGAAAGTATGGCAAGCGGCATTGAACTCATTACCTGAAATAACACCCTCATCTATTGAGCTGAAAGATAAAGTTAAAATAGGGACGGCAGATGATCTGGCATGTATTGATCGAAATCTGTTTATCGAACAATTAAAGACCTTTCATCCTTGGCGTAAAGGACCCTATGAACTGTTTGGTGTTGATATTGATACTGAATGGCATTCAGACTGGAAATGGGATCGCCTGTTACCGCATATTCAACCTTTAGCAGGCAGGAAAGTGCTGGACATTGGTGGGGGCAACGGCTATCACGGTTGGCGAATGTTGGGTGAAGGAGCCGATTTGGTGCTAGGCATCGACCCAACATTGATTTTTGTCATGCAATACCTTTTTATGCAAAGGTATATTGGTGATAGTAATCATTATGTCCTGCCATTGGGTATTGAAGACCTGCCTGATAACTTAGCCTGTTTTGATACCGTTTTTTCAATGGGCGTGTTGTATCATCGACGTTCGCCGTTAGATCATCTATTAGATCTACGATCCTGTTTGCGTTCTGGTGGTGAACTGGTGTTAGAAACATTGATTATAGATGGCGAACATGGCGATGTATTAATGCCAGAAGAGCGTTATGCAAAAATGCGAAATGTGTGGTTTATCCCATCTCAATCAACCATGGAGTTGTGGTTACGTCGCTGTGGTTTTAAAAACGTGGGATGTGTGAATAGTACTATCACCAGTTTGGATGAGCAGCGACAGACGGACTGGATGCATTTTGAGTCCTTAGCTGATTTTCTTGACCCACAAGACAAGACGAAAACCATCGAAGGCTATCCTGCACCACTACGAGCCATATTCACTGCTATCGCGCCATAAAAAAAGCCACAGTACATGTCTTATACTGTGGCTTTTTTGTCATTGCGATCAATATTGATGATGCAATATTTAATTCATAGAATCCATATCTAACTGTGCAATCCAGTGACCTTCATAATTCATACAAGAATTCAGTTCTTTTTCCTCAGTAACTGAATTGTGTTTAACGGTCAGGTCATAGCTGATGCAAGGACGAAGATCCTGACTATAGTGTTGGCCAATTTTCAATTCATAGTGTGTTGTAGTGTCAATATTGTACCAAGTGTTCAATGCACCAGTCGGCTGTGATGACAGAATATCCTGCGTTCTATTTAAATCAGAAATGGTCATCACGGTGCCTGCGTCGATTCCTGCTTCAACGCCAGCAAGTAGTTCTACTGGTGATTCTGATGCATTGATGCTCATTGATAAAACAGAACCGAATAAGGTTAAAGCTATTAATTTTTTCATTTAATTGTAGTTCCTTCTGGCCAGCTAACCGGGATAGTTAACAATACGAACAGAATACAGACCAGAACTAAAAAAGAAACGAGATAACCAACTAATTTTATCGGGAATTTATTCCTTAAGGTGAGAGTGAATATTTTCCCTGTAGGTATTAATAGTAAGAAAATCAGATTGGAAGAGATAGATCTCTTGCTAAAAGCTAGCGGTGCGTTATGATTGTCCTTGATGTAGTTAGAATGTTTAACTGAAGGGATTTGATGCATGGCCATGAGAAAATCGGATTTTAAATTACGAATCAGCACAATCGTCATAGTTGCTTTGATTCTAATTGCCGCTGTAATTAGTTGGGCGGTGATTGTGAATAATCAATTTTCTCAGGTCCATCACATATGGACAAATCATGAACAGCAATCAAACGACGGCTATTCACTATTAAATGATTTAAATCGTCAAATGGGCTTTGGTGGTTTTATACATAATTATAAAAATTTTCTTTTGCGGGGTGACAAGAAAAGTCGTGAGGCCACTAAAGAAAATCTGGTGGATGTATTCATGACACTTGATCGGCTTGAGACTATTTTTGTTACTCCGAATGAATTTTCGGCCTTGGCTAAAATTCGTGCGGGATTTGAAAAATATAAAACTAATTTTGAGTTGATTATGCTGTTGAAATCTAAAGGAAAGCACCCCAATGCAATCGATAATATAGTTAAGATCAACGATGAGCCTATTCTAAATGGACTTAGCATATTGTATGAAAATAGCTACAGGCGCCACTTGCAGGTCAGAAAGGATACAGAAGTAGCATTGATAAAAGCCGAGCAGTTTTTGCTTAGCGGGGTACTATTTATTCTCCCCATTTTTTGGGTTACCTGGTTAATCATTCACTTCATGAGACAACTTCTCTTTGCTCAAGAATATGCAGAGTCTGCCAGTCAAGCCAAAAGTGACTTTCTTTCCAATATGAGTCATGAAATTCGTACACCGATGAACAGCATTATAGGTATGACCTATCTGGTGCTACAGACGGAGTTGAACAGCAAACAAAAAGACTATATTAGAAAAGTTCACATTTCAGCAGAACACTTACTGTACATCATTAACGATATTCTGGATCTTTCTAAGATTGAGGCTGGGAAATTAGAGCTAGAGAACGCCCCATTCCATCTAAAAGAAGTACAAGAACATCTGAAAAGTATGTTTTTAGACAGGGCCTTAACCAAGGGAGTTAAGCTATCGTTCGATTTTGACGAAGTTGGTGATTGGTATGTGAATGGCGATGAGGTGCGCTTTGAACAAATAATGATAAATCTCGTCGGTAATGCCATTAAATTTACTGAAAGTGGCGGTGAAATTAATGTCAGGTGCAGATTAGAGTATGAAAATCATTCCACCTGTATTATAAAAATGGAAATTAAAGACAATGGTATAGGGCTCTCAGAAGAGCAGCAAAGCCACCTGTATGCCTCTTTTGAGCAAGCAGATAGTTCAATAACTCGTAAATATGGTGGAACAGGTTTAGGTTTGGCTATATGTAAACAACTGGTTACCATGATGAGAGGAGACATAGGTGTTAGCAGTGAGCTTGGAAAGGGCAGTTGTTTCTGGTTTACAGTTGAGTTTCCTAAAATCTCAGCAACGACTATATACATAGATGAAAGGGAGGTTGTCGCGCTGGATCGCATTGCTGGACAGAAGATTTTACTGGTCGAAGATAATGAATTTAATCAACAAGTGGCTACAGATATTTTGGAAAGCGCTGGAGCCATTGTCAAGATAGCAAATAATGGTGTCGAAGCAGTGTTGGCGATGGCAAAAAAAAATAATAACGTATCTTTAATATTAATGGATATGCAGATGCCAGAAATGGACGGTTTAAAAGCGACAGAAATTATACGAAGACTTGGCTATGATGACTTGCCCATCATAGCGATGACAGCAAATGCCTCGTTTGACGATCAAGAAAAATGTTTCAGTTCGGGCATGAATGATTTTATTAGTAAGCCATTTAAGCCAGATGAGTTATGCGAAAAAATTAGGCGTTGCATCACGGAAGAAAGTGGCTCTAGAAAACAATCCGTGATAACACGCAATTCTGAAGAACAAGCTAAAAAGGAGGTGGGCAAACTTGATTTGTCTATTCTGGTCGATATGATTGGTACAGATGAGGCCGACAAACTTGCAGTGTATTTAAATAAGTTTCTGGAATCAGCACAGCGTGGCATGGCTGATATTGATGAGGCATATCAGCATCAGGATATTGATGCATTGAACAAAATAGGGCATAAAATTAAATCTTCCGCCAGAACTGTTGGTGCCCTCACTTTTGCTGATTTATGTGAAGCTTTAGAAGAATTGACTGGTGAATATGCACTAAGCAAATCCAGAACGATTATTGACCGTATGCTTGTTGAATTAGTGCACCTTGAACATGAGATTGCTCATTTCTCTGATAACCCTGACCAAGAAAAATAGCTTCGTCATTATGTAAAATATGGACATATGAGGTAATCAGGCGTCAGCGTAATTTTCATAGGGAGGGGAGAGGCTAACACGCCACGCATGTTGGTCATATAACAATGAATATCGAATCAGCTCTTAGTAAAGAAGAACCAATAGTCATTATTATTTAGCACGAATTGATTGGTCGTATTAGTGAGGAGATGCTGATGTTAGTAGATTCAATCAGGTGTTATTTTCCTATTTTATCTAACAAATTATATTGACGGTTTACCTGGTGGTTTTTATTAGCAGTAGGAACAAAAAAGCCCCATGTATATGATACATAGGGCTTAATATATGGCGGAGAGTCAGGGATTCGAACCCTGGGTAGGGATAAACCTACGCTGGTTTTCAAGACCAGTACATTCAACCGCTCTGTCAACTCTCCAAGACGCGAAATAATACTAGGATTGCGGGCACAAAACAACCTGAAAAGTTAAATTCCTTTATTTTATTCATAAGGCTTGCACTTCTGAACTTATTAGGTAGGATCATGGTCTGAGATATACAATGTATACATGACCTATTACATATCGGAGATTAACTGATGAACTATAATGCACAATCAACTGTTGTTCGTTCACAACAGTCGGTATTAGAAACAAATAAGCTGCTACGTAATACATACAGCCTTCTGGCGTTGACGTTAGTGTTCAGTGCACTGACTGCTGGTCTGTCAATGGCGTTTAATTTGCCTCATCCCGGATTGATCATTACTTTGGTCGGTTATTTCGGGTTGTTATTTCTGACTACAAAGCTACGTAATAGTGTATGGGGAATAGCCTCAGTTTTTGCTTTGACTGGCTTTATGGGGCTGACTCTTGGGCCTATCATTAACGCATATCTTGGTTTGCCGAATGGTAGCGAGATTGTCATGCAAGCGCTCGGTGGCACAGGACTTATCTTTTTTGCGTTATCTGCGTATGCAATAAAAAGTGAAAAAGACTTTAGCTTTATGGGTGGTTTTTTGATGGTCGGTATCCTAGTCGGATTTCTGGCTGGTTTAGGCGCTATTTTCTTTGAAATGCCAGGGCTGTCTTTAGCAGTATCGGCAATGTTTGTATTGTTGATGTCTGGCTTGATATTGTATGAAACAAGTCAAATCATTCACGGTGGTGAAACCAATTACATCATGGCTACAGTAACGTTATATGTCACTATCTACAATCTGTTCACCAGCTTGCTACATTTGCTAGGTGCGATGTCTGGTGATGATTAATCACTACAGATTTCCTATGATATAGATCACAAACAAGCCTCGTTAAATACGAGGCTTGTTTGTTTTTACGATAGAATAAGCACTGTATGAATAATTCAGAACAACAGCCACAATTGATTGATCGCTTCGGCCGCAAAGTGACATATGTAAGGATGTCCATTACCGACCGTTGTGATTTTCGATGCGTGTATTGCATGGATGAAGAAATGACTTTTATGCCGCGTGAACACCTGTTGAATTTGGAAGAAATTGTTTTTTTACTTCGCGCTTTTTGTGAGCTTGGAGTTGAAAAAATCAGAATCACGGGTGGTGAGCCATTAGTTCGACGTAATGTGGATTGGTTGTTTGAACAGCTTGGTCAGCTTAAACAATCAACAGCGTTGAGGAATTGACGTTGACCACCAATGGTTCACAACTGACCAAATATGCAAGTTCAATGGCTTCAGCAGGCTTAGATAGGATTAATATTAGTCTTGATTCCCTCAAGATTGATCGCTTTCGTGAACTGACACGTAATGGTGATTTGAATACAGTGCTCGCAGGCATAGAAGCAGCTAATAAGGCTGGGTTTAAACGAATCAAGCTTAACGCCGTTATCATGAAAGGGCGAAATGAGGATGAAATCATTGATCTGGCACGGTTTGCTATTAATCATGATTTAGATATTACTTATATAGAAGAAATGCCCTTGGGTCAGGTCAGTCACGCACGTGATGAAAGTTATTGCTCTAGTGATGAAGTATTAGCTGAGCTAAAAACGGTTTTCGAATTACAACCGTCTGTTACGAACACTGGTGGCCCTTCCCGCTATTACCAGGTGGCAGGGACAAACAGTAAGATAGGTTTTATATCACCACATAGCCATAACTTTTGTGAAAGCTGTAACCGTGTGCGAGTTACTACTGAGGGACGTTTGTTACTGTGTTTAGGTCAAGAACATTCTGTCGACTTACGCGACATTATTCGTCGCTATCCAGAGGATAGTGAGCGACTAAAACAGGCGATTATTGACTCAATGTCGATTAAACCTGAAGGCCATGATTTTAATATTGAATCAGAAGCCGTCATCAAAAGACATATGAGTGTTACGGGTGGCTAGTTACTGCCCTGAAATGACGAATGCAGGCATTCATAGTCTACACTCAGCAATGGTGCTTGATGAGCGTGGTGAAACACGAGAGATCTTTCTGACTGGCGAGCGGCCGCTTACTATTTATCTTGATAAACAGGAAATTGTTACCCTGATGACAATGGGGGCGCAACCTGAGTTATTAACATTGGGCTATTTGCGTAATCAGGGGTTGGTTCACGCCCTAGAAGATGTGGTAGCGATACAGGTAGATTGGGATGTTGAAGCTGTTGCCGTGACCACACGGCAAACCCGTTCAGACATCAGTCAATTATTGTCTAAACGTACAGTTACCAGTGGTTGTGGTCAGGGCACCATGTTTGGGCATGTAATGGAGTCACTCAATCGACTGACAATAAGCTGTCCAGATTTTACTTCTGACTCTATATATCAGGTTCTACATGGCCTGGACGAATATAATCAAATGTATAAAAAAGCCGGGGCGGTACATGGTTGTGCATTGTGTTCAACAGATGGGGATGTTGAAATGTTTGTTGAAGATGTTGGTCGCCACAATGCCGTTGATGCTATTTCTGGCTGGATGTGGATAGAAGGCATCACCGGTGCAGACAAGGTGTTTTACACTACTGGACGGCTGACATCGGAAATGGTTATTAAAGTCGCACAAATGCAGGTGCCATTATTATTGTCACGCTCTGGTGTCACAGAGAAGGGATTAAGTATTGCCCAGCAAATTGGTATTGGCATGGTTGCCCGAGCTAAGGGAAAACATTTTCTGGTCTTTAACGGACTAGAAAAATTCAAAAGCTAGTCACTCTAGTGGCGTGGCATAGGCCGTCATAAAGCCTTTGCAACGACTCCATTAACATCAAATTTATTTATATTAAAGTTTTAATTTAACTTTAATAACATAGATCAATGATTTTACTATATAAAATGGTTTGAATAATTTGGCAATGGGTAGTAATATTCCTGTTGAGGAATTTGAGAATGATGTGGTTGCACAGGTAAGTGTGCCGTTATGGAATAGGTATTTATCTGACCCTTAGCTATTCGGGCTCAGTTTGTACTGATTATTAAAGGAAGGTATTAAACAACACTATTCAGTGGAGAAAAAGTAATGGCTTCTTTAGATAACGATGTTAGTCAGAACGTTATAAGTGAAACTAACATGAAATCTTTCGAGCAAGGTGAGAAGGAACACCTTCCCAAACAGTCACGACAGGTCGTAATTGTTGATGATGAGTCGACAGGAAGAACTATTCTTGCCAAGATTGTACAACAAGTGGCTGATGACCTTACCGTTGTTGAATTTGATAATCCTAAAGATGTATTGGTGTGGTTAGAGTCAAATCATCCTTCTTTGATCATTACAGATTTTCGTATGCCTGACCTTAATGGGGTTGAGTTTATTAAAAAGGTGCGTGAAAAACAGGATTGTCTGAATATTCCAATAATGATGATCACTGTTGTCAGTGAGAAAGAGGTACGCTACGAAGCTTTGGATGCCGGTGCTACCGCTTTTCTAACGCGTCCTATCGACCAAATTGAGTGTCGTACCAGCTGTCGAAATTTATTGCAGCTACACGAACAACATTTGATTATTCAAGATAGAGCTAATTGGCTAGCTGAACAGGTTGAAATTGCCACTCAACAAATTGTGCTTCGTGAACGTGAAACGTTGTTAAGGTTAGCTAAGGCAGGTGAATATCGTGACGAAGAAACCGGGAATCATGTCATAAGGATGGCGAAATATTCTAGAATTATCGCCGAGGAGATGGGTTTAAGCCATGAGGAATGTGAAGATATAGAATACGCGGCTCCAATGCATGATATCGGTAAAATAGGTATCCCTGATGGAGTCTTGCTAAAAGCAGCTAAGCTTAATGAAAGTGAGTGGGAAATAATGAAGTGTCATACCACCATCGGGTATGGAATCCTTGCAAATAGTCAGTCTAAGTATATGCAAATGGGAGCGATCATTGCACTTAATCATCACGAGCGGATCGATGGTAAAGGTTATCCGATGGGTTTACATGGTGAAGATATTCCACTCATTGCCCGCATTGTAGCTGTAGCGGATATTTATGATGCACTCGTGTCAGTGAGGCCATATAAAGATGCCTGGTCAATAGAGGATGCAATTGCCTATTTGAAAAAACAAGCGGGTACACAGCTAGATCCTCAATGTGTTGATGCTTTTTGCAAACGGATTGCCGATATTGGCAAAATTCAGTCAGATTATGCAGATGATATAGAACCAAAAAGTCAAACGGATTGATTTTATTAATGAAAGAAAAACTAAAAATATTAGACTGGATCAGGCAACGGACAAAGACGACAGGAGATTCAGAGCCTGAACAAGCTAGTTTGAGACTGATCATAGGTATTATGTTAGTTTCATATTTCTGTTTACCATGGGCAGAAGGTGAGACTTTTAAGCAGGCGATTGGATCGGTAGCGAGTCTAGTAACTATTGGATATTACACTGGAGCATTAGCGATAGCGGTTGCAATCCTAATTCATCCTAAACAGTCTCAGGCAAGACGTATCGCAGGTATATTTCTGGACATGACATCATTATCAGTAGTGATGTTTTTAGCTGGTTCTGAAAGTGTGTTTTTATTTGTGTTATATCTATGGGTTATTCTCGGTAATGGCTTTCGATATGGGCTTAAATACTTATATATTTCATTGATAGTAGCCGTACTGGGTTTTTCTTCCGCAATAACATGGGGAAGTTACTGGCAAACTCATCAATCAGAACCTATAGCGCTAAGTCTATTATTTCTACTAATATTGATACCAGCTTATAGCTCTTTTCTGATAAAAAAATTACATGCTGCCATTGCTTCTGCAAAACAGGCAAATGACGCTAAAAGTCGATTTTTAGCAAATATGTCTCATGAATTAAGAACACCACTAAATGGGGTTATAGGCATGGGCGATCTGTTAAGAGAAACCAAACTTGACAAAGAACAACGTGAATTCATTAATACGATGCACAGTTCTGCTCACACACTTTTAGAGTTAATCGAAAAAGTCCTTGATATTTCGAAGATTGAAGCGGGAAAAATTACAATAACCCACCGTCAAATTGACTTGCATGCACTTGTTAATTCAGTACTTTCTATGCAAGTACCGATTGGGGCTGTAAAGGGAATCACTGTTTCATGCACGATCGATTCTGATGTGCCTTTTTTGCTTGAGGGCGACCAGCCTCATATCCGCCAAATACTAATCAATTTGATCGGTAATGCAATTAAGTTTACTGATCAGGGTTCAGTCAAGCTACATATATTTCAAATCGAAAGTGATGAAGAGAGCGTTATCCTCCGTTTTGAAGTCAAAGATACTGGTATTGGCATAGATGAACATTTATTGCCCACCGTCTTCGACGACTTTACGCAAGTTGGATCAACGGAACGGACTGTTGGTGGTACTGGGCTTGGAACGACAATTTCAAAAGAACTAGTCGAATTAATGGGTGGAAAGATTGGCGTAGAAAGCAAACTTCACCAAGGTTCAACCTTCTGGTTTGAGCTACCTTTTACTATTGCTTTTAATACTAGCCAGGATATTTCAGATAAACACATGTTGGTCATGTCGTCAGAGTCTAGTACAGCGGTGATTAAGCCCATTTTGCATGGATGGAATATAGAGTTTGACTTAGTTAAGTCACCAATTCACGCACTGAAGATGTTGACTCGAGCTATCGATGAAAGTGATGGCTACAAGGTTCTTCTTGTTGATCAACAGAGTCTTGGAGATATTTCACCAGTTCAGTTTGCTGAAATGCTTAAAGCCGATCGCTTGCTGAATGGTTTATCTCTAGTGCTGATTACTTCTACGAACACTACAATCTATGATGATGAAATAGGTCAATATTACATTTCAATCATTGATGAGATCACTGATAAACGACTGTTGTTTAATGCAATACATGCGGCACAAAGTATTCGTCTTAATGGTGACAATGTGATCTCTATTTCGGAACATTATGCCAGTCAGGTAGGTGCGAAACCATTAAACATATTGGTAGCCGAAGATAATAAAGTAAATCAGCAGGTTATTGAAGGCATATTGAAGCGAGCAGGGCATACCGTACTAGTAGCTGATACGGGTGAAAAGGCGCTAGACATTCTAGATGAGGAACTAGATCAGATAGATTTGTTAATTGTGGATAAAAACATGCCAGAGCGTTCAGGCGATGAGGTTGTTCAGGCATTGCGCTATATGGATACGCAGAAAGAGTTACCCGTTATTATGTTGACGGCAGATGCGACTCCAGAAGCAAGAGAAGTAAGTATCAATATAGGTGTTAATGCATTTTTAACCAAGCCAATTGATTCCTTTGCATTGTTGGAAAAAATTGCATTCTTATCAAATCAGGAATTTTCACCGGCTCAGAACCGCAATTACGGTCAGGCTGCGTTAACCACATCTTTAAAAGAAGATAACGCTGATGTAAAAAAAGACTCAATTAAAGATAACGAATGGTTCGATGAACATGTATTTCATCAGCTAGCAATGTTAGATAGAGACCCGGCATTTATAAGGCGTTTAATTAATGGCTTTGTCCAAGATGGAGAAAAACACATTGCAGGTATAAAAAACTCAATATCACATGACTACCTTGAGTTTCGAGAGTCTTTACATGCATTGAAAGGATCGGCTACTGAGCTCGGTGCTAAACGGCTTGCCGAAATCTGCCTTCGTGGAGAACAACATAAACCCTATGATATCGGAACAGAAAAGCTAGTTCAGTTGGGTAACGACATCGAAATGATCTATCAGAATACGGCAACTGCACTAGATATCGCCGTATCTAATGCTGAGAAGAACTCTAGAGATTAATTTAATTTGTTTTTAGAACTTTGCCTTTTGACCAAACGTTCCATCATTCGTAAATCTTTCTCTGTTAGGTTAAGCGCTGAGTCTGCCCAGACATTAGCGATATCAACTAATTCCTGATAAGTGACTTGATTACAAATATCCTTGATTTTAGACATTGCCCGGTAACTGTTTGGTGAACGTTTGGCGGCTTTTATGTATTTATATAATTCAAGTTCGCCTTCGCCTGGTTCGGCAAGAATATCAATAACTCCCATCTCATAGAGTTCTTCAGAGTTATAGAGTTTACCCGACAGAATCATTTTTTCAGCCGCCGCAGAACCAATTTTTCTTGAAAGTAAGGAATAGGCCCCCATCCCAGGAAACAGGTTAAATAGTACCTCTGGCAAACCAAGTTTTATACCACGTTCAGCGATAATTAAGTTACTGGATAATGCAGCCTCAAAGCCACCTCCTAATGCATCGCCCTGAATTAATGAAACAGTGGTCAGGTCAAGGTCAAAGTGGAACATGTTCTGGTAAAGGATATCAATGCATTGGATTGCATAAGATAGCAGACCATCACGATTTTTTTCTTGGATCAATGAGCGGAATAAGTGTAAATCACCTCCAAGGTTAAATACGCCTTGCACATTAGAACCGACCACAAGGTAATCATATTTTGTATTACTACTGTATGCCATTTCTGCTTTTACATTACTTAGGTACGCTGTTAGATCGTTGAGTAACGTTGGGGTAAAGCATGGTCTGGGTTCACCAGACATTAAGAACCAACCGATCTTGTATTCACTGTCATAAAATGTCTTTAATTGTGTATATTTGTTCTCCGTG
Organism: Gammaproteobacteria bacterium; assembly: GCA_029882915.1. Taxonomy (GTDB): domain Bacteria; phylum Pseudomonadota; class Gammaproteobacteria; order Nitrosococcales; family Methylophagaceae. Next base: position 39,191 of record JAOUJZ010000004.1, read on the forward strand.
TGTTGGCCTAGCTTACTATTATAAGGTTCACTTAACTGTACTACAGTATTCATCTCGTTCTCTCCTGAACTTGTATGACTTAATGTTTATAGATGACTAATTTTTGACATAATTAAACTGTCTTACATGAGGCAAGCATAAACTGTGCCGATTTTTAGGAGGAAATAAAAGGAGTAACCAATTGAAATTGATTACTATATTCTGAAACTTTTATTCAGAAAATGAATTTTTCAAGTTTGGCGTGTGAATTTAATGATATGCCGGCGGTCACGTTTATTAGGGCGGCCTTTTTCGTGTCTGAAACCAAGCGGTTGATTTTTGATTTCTTCACGCAATTGTTCACGTTTGGTGATACTGTCATCACTCTCAACATAAAGCAACTGCGCTTCGGGAGCAGGGCGACGTTGTTTTGATACGCCCAAAACCGTGATCACATGTTCATAGGGTGGTTTAGTAATCGTTAAAACATCATTGGCCTTGATAATACGACTGGGTTTAACGCGGTGCTTGTTAAGATGAACTTTACCACCATTAATGGCTTCAACAGCCAAGCTACGGGTTTTATAAAACCGCGCAGCCCATAACCACTTGTCTAGCCGTTGACTGTCATCGTGTTGCTCTTCCTGTTTTGCCATTTAATGCCCTTATGCCTTTCCTTGTAGCTGAGGCAAAATGGATTCATTTTCTAATGTGGATGTATCCTGAGTGATTTCTTCACCTTTGGCAATGGTACGTAAAAGTCTACGCATGATTTTTCCGGAACGTGTTTTTGGCAGATTGTCTGCATAACGAATGTCATCTGGCTTTGCAATAGCGCCAATTTGTTCGCCAACCCATGCTCGTAGTTCCTGTGTTAGCTCATCATCAATACCACCTGTAGGGCGATCTCCTCTTAGCACAACATACGCAAACACAGCCTCACCTTTCACATCATGAGGTTGACCGACCACAGCGGCTTCAGCAACACGTGGGTGTGCCACTAATGCCGATTCAATCTCCATCGTGCCGAGGCGGTGACCAGAGACATTCAATACATCATCAATACGGCCCATGATCCAGAAAAAACCATCTTCATCTCGACGTGCACTATCACCTGCCAGATAATATTTGCCATCAAAATAAGGCCAATAGGTATCTTTATAACGTTGGTTATCACCCCATACGGTTTGAATCATAGATGGCCACGGCTGACGAATCACCAAATAACCACCTTCATCTGCATGAGTGATTTCTTCGCCTTCCTGATTAACAACAGCGGCATCGATGCCAGGTAATGCCCGGGTGCATGAACCGGGCTTTGTAGTCGTGACTGCAGGTACAGGGGCAATCATATGTGCACCTGTTTCTGTTTGCCACCAGGTATCAACAATTGGGCAGCGTCGTTGGCCAATGACGTTGTAATACCACATCCATGCTTCAGGGTTGATAGGTTCACCGACCGTACCCAGTAAGCGCAGTTTTGACAGGTCATAACTGTTTGGAATGTCATCCCCCATTTTCATTAAGGCTCGGATTGCAGTTGGTGCGGTATAAAAAATTGTGACGCCTAGGCGGGTGCAGATATCCCAGAATCGGCCGCCATTAGGTACAGTTGGAACACCTTCATAAATAACGATAGTTGCACCGGTTGCCAATGGTCCGTATGCAACATAGGTATGACCAGTGATCCAGCCTACATCAGCCGTACACCAAAAGACGTCTGAGTCCTGAATATCAAAAACCCAGCGCATGGTTGTGATGGCATTTAACAAGTAGCCGCCACTGGAGTGTTGAATACCTTTAGGTTTTCCCGTTGAGCCAGAGGTATACAGTAAAAATAGCGGGTGAGTAGCATCTACCCAAACTGGCTCACAATCAGAATTGTGTCCTTTTTCAGCGTCAGACCACCAGATATCACGCTCGGGCTGCATGTTAATGTCATGACCGGTACGCTTGAATACAATCACAGTTTTAACAGAATCACAGCCTTGGTTTAATGCAGTGTCAGTGGTGGCTTTAAGTTCTATGATCTTGCCACCGCGATGACCACCATCAGCGGTAATCACTAGTTTTGCCTGAGTATCTTCAATACGGTCTTTTAATGATGATGCTGAAAACCCACCAAAAACCACAGAATGGATGGCGCCAATGCGAGCACAAGCCTGCATAGCAACAACCGCTTCGGCAATCATCGGCATATAGATAATAACGCGATCACCTTGAGTAATGCCTTGCGCTTTTAATGCGTTTGAAAATCGGCATACACGAGCATGCAATTCTTGATAACTGATATGTTCAATATCACCAGGTTCACCTTCGAAGATAATGGCCGTTTTATCGGCATTATGTTCTAACTGACGATCCAGACAATTGTAGGAAACATTCAGTTTGCCATCAGGGAACCAGCGATAGAAGGGCGCATTGGATGAGTCTAAAGTGGTAGTAAACGGTGTTTGCCAGTCAATTTCTTTACGAGCCTGTGTCGCCCAGAACCCGGGATTATCTTGCTCAGCTTGAGCATATAACTCATTGAGCTGTTCGGATGATAACGAAGCAGTGCGAACAAATTCAGCACTAGGTGGGAAATGGCGGTTTTCATGTAATGTAGATTGAATGTTGTCTTGGCTCATGGTGCAACACCTTTGTAATTATTTGTTTCAGATTCTAGAGTTGGAGTATAGCTTGGAATGCAAGGCAAAAAAAATCTGTCAGGAACAGATTTTGAATACGAAGCAGCTCCAGAGGAGTGAAATATAGGAACATATTTCATTCAAAAACTCCCCCATCAACACCGTTAATGGAGGAGTTTTTGGCAGTCTTAACTTAGAAAAATCCCAGTGGGCTTGTGCTGTAACTAACCAACAGATTCTTAGTTTGTTGATAGTGATCTAGCATCATTTTATGGGTTTCACGGCCTACGCCTGATTTTTTGTAACCACCAAATGCAGCATGTGCAGGGTAGAGGTGATAACAGTTAGTCCAGACACGACCCGCTTCAATCCCACGGCCCATACGGTAAGCAAGGTTCATGTCACGTGTCCATACACCGGCACCCAGACCAAACTCAGTATCATTAGCAATAGCCAACGCTTCCGCTTCGTCCTTAAAGGTAGTGACTGAGACGACAGGTCCAAAAATTTCTTCCTGAAAGATACGCATTTTATTGGTGCCTTTAAGCAGCGTTGGTTCAATGTAATAGCCACTGTCAAATTCAGCGCCGAGTTGTTCAATGTTGCCACCAATCAGAAGTTCAGCACCTTCTTCTTTACCAATTTCCACATAACTCAGGATCTTGTCGAACTGTTCTTTTGATGCCTGAGCACCTACCTGTGTGTCAGTATCAAGTGGGTTGCCGCGAATAATTTTCTTGGAACGTTCAATCACGATAGAAATAAATTCATCGTAAATGCTTTCCTGAATCAGTGCACGAGAAGGACAGGTACAGACTTCACCTTGATTGAAGAAGGCCAGCACCGCACCTTCAGCACATTTGCTGATGTAATCTTCTTCCTGTTGCATGATGTCTTCAAAGAAGATGTTAGGCGATTTTCCACCTAATTCAACTGTTGAAGGAATAATGTTTTCAGCTGCACATTTCAAAATATGCGCACCAACTGGTGTTGAACCAGTAAAGGCTATTTTAGCAATGCGGGTGCTGGTTGCTAGCGCTTGTCCGGCTTCTTTACCAAAACCATTAACAATATTAAGTACACCCGGTGGCAATAAGTCACCAATGACTTCAATCAGTTTGAGAATAGAAACTGGTGTTTGTTCTGCTGGTTTCATCACAACGCAGTTGCCTGTAACCAGTGCTGGAGCTAATTTCCATGCTGCCATCAATAATGGGAAATTCCATGGAATGATTTGCCCTACAACACCAAGCGGCTCATGAAACTGGTATGACACCGTGGTTTCATCCAACTCACCCATGGTGCCTTCCTGAGCACGAATACAGCCTGCATAATAACGGAAATGATCAATACACAATGGTACGTCAGCGGCTAGAGTTTCACGAACAGCTTTACCGTTATCCCATGTTTCTGCAACAGCCAGCATTTCAAGGTTCTCTTCCATGCGATCTGCTATTTTTAGTAGCAGATTAGAACGTTCAGTAACTGATGTTTTACCCCAGCTAGCTTTAGCGGCATGAGCAGCATCTAGCGCTAAATTAATATCTTCTTCTGTAGAACGTGGGATCTCACAAAAAGCTTCACCCGTTACCGGCGTGCTATTCGTAAAATATTGGCCTTTAACAGGAGCGACCCATTGACCATTAATATAGTTGCCGTAACGTTCCTTAAATGAAACGATAGCACCGTCTTTACCAGGTTGTGCATAAATCATAATTCTTCTCTCCAGATCTTTATGAAACATCAAGGATAATTCCTCACATGGAGGAGCACTTGACCAATATTCTTATTTACTTGACTTACAGTCCACAACAGACACAAAATTGAATTCACATTTTGTCCAACTGTTAAACATACAATGCAAATTGAAAAACTACAACTGGAGAAGCGACGCGAGAAAAGGCAGTTATTGATTGAAAATAAACTGACATTCGCGGGTCCAGAGACCGAGCTAAGTATCTATGACACCTATCGCGCCACATCGGGTGTTGGGCTGGATGCTGACCAATTGATGTATTGCGGTATGGTCAAGGGCAAAAAAATCATGCATGACTTCCAGCAAACAGAAGGGCAAGTTTTTTTGCCTCATGAATCCTTTGTAATGCCACCAGGGGAATATGTCGAAATTGATTTTCCTGATGCTACCGAAGATCTGCCAACTACCTGCTTAACCATAGAAATAGCCAAAGAACGTATTGAAACGATTTCAGAGCGTATGCGAGATCTGACCATGATGGGGGAAATTGATCATGACTGGGCGTATCAGCCTCATATTGTTCACACTCACCACACAACCGATACTCAGCAACTTTTAGATAAACTGGTAACTTTGTTTACTACCAACCACCCTGACAAAGCGATGATGGTTGATTTAGGTGTGTCGGAACTCATTATTCGTCTGTTAAGGCAGCAGGGTAGGGAATTATTACTGGCCTATTGTCGCAAAATGCCTGATGCCAGCGGTATCACCGCCGCCATTCATTATCTTGAAAAGAACATTGAAATACCATTAGACATAGACCTGTTATGTCGTCACGCTTGCATGAGCCGAAGTCGGCTATATATAGAGTTTAAAAAACAATTGGGTTGTTCACCAGGTGAATATCACCAGCAAATGCGCTTAAAACTGGCTGCTGATCAAATACGTACTGGCAAGACAGTCACACAAGCTTGTTATGACGTGGGGTTTAATGATCTTAGTCATTTCAGCCGTCGATTTACCCGGTTTTTCGGCTGTTCACCAAGTGCATACAGAGAACAACATAACGCTGCTGTTGTGTCCTAGGTCTTAAAACTGAGCATTACAGACAAAAAAACACCCCGAAGAACGGGGTATCTTTTGCCAGCATTAATTCCTTTATTTAATGGTGGCAGTATGAGGTTTGTTCGTAAAAGTATTAAACGCGGTTCTTTTCTCTAATTTCATCCAGTGTTTTACAGTCAATGCATAACGTGGCTGTTGGACGCGCTTCAAGACGGCGAATACCAATCTCAGTACCACACGATTCACAGAAACCATAATCGCCTTTATCAAGATCATCTAACGACTGGTTAATTTTTTTGATCAGCTTGCGTTCACGATCGCGAGTACGTAGCTCAAGGGTAAACTCTTCTTCCTGAGTAGCTCGGTCATTAGGATCAGGAAAGTTAGCAGCATCATCTTGCATGTGATGAACAGTGCGATCCACTTCTTCCATCAACTGCTTTTTCCAGTTTTCAAGAATAGCTCGAAAGTGAGTAGTTTGCTCATCATTCATGTATTCCTCACCCGTTTTTTCTACATATGGGCTGAATTTCGCTTCAATTGAATCCATCTAAAAAAACCTCATAACTTTTCAAAATTTAAGGGCGCATCTATACCAGATGAATCCCTGATGTGCAAAAAATTTGTTACTATTCTAGCCTATTTTTTACTAATAAAACGAGTTATGAAGCAATTAAAAGCAGTGATTTTCGATGTTGATGGTACTTTGGCTGAAACCGAGCGTGACGGTCATCGTGTGGCTTTCAATCGCGCATTCTCAGATGCAGGGCTAGATTGGGATTGGGATGAAGATTTATACGGCCAATTATTAGCGGTCACCGGCGGTAAAGAACGCATCCAATATTTCTTATCCCATTTTTATACAGACTTCGATTATGACGGCGATATTGATGCTTTGATTGCTGAGTTGCATGCTGCTAAAACAAAACATTACGTGGCGTTGTTAGAAAGCAAAGCCATTGGTTTACGTCCTGGTGTATCAAGACTGATGGCTGAACTTAGATCATCCGGAGTGCGACTCGCGATAGCAACCACAACTACGCCGGCCAATGTCATCGCATTAATTAAAAGTACACTCGGCGAACATGCCCTTGAATGGTTCGATTACATTGCTGCTGGTGATGTTGTGCCGGCCAAAAAGCCAGCCTCAGATATTTTTGAACATTGTCTGCAAGAAATTGGTTTGTCAGCCGATGACTGTCTGGCGCTGGAAGATTCAGCCAATGGTGTGTTGGCATCCTGTGGAGCCAACATTCCCACTGTGGTCACGTTAAATAATTACACTCGTGATGATGACTTTACGGGTGCAATCAGTGTTATCACACATCTGGGTGAAGCCAACTTACCATGTGAATATATTTCCGGTGAGCCAATTAATGCCCCATTAATCACTGTGGATGTGCTAAAACGGCTACATGCACATGCCTAAAAAAATCGCCCAGCGGGCTAAAGAGATCTCACCTTTCCACGTGATGGATATTCTGGCGCAGGCGAGAAAGCTGGAAGCGCAGGGCAGGGATATCATTCATATGGAAGTCGGTGAGCCTGATTTTGATACCCCACTGCCGATCATTGATGCAGGACTAGAAGCTCTAAAATCTGGAAAAACACACTACACGCCCGCTTTGGGTTTGCCTGAATTACGTCAGACGATTGCTGACTGGTATCAACAACGCTATCAGGTTGAAATCTCGGCAAGTCGTATTGTGGTGACGCCCGGAGCATCGGGTGCCTTATTGTTGATTATGGGTGCGTTACTCGATCAAGGCCAAAATGTACTGATGGCCGATCCGGGTTATCCCTGCAACCGACATTTCGCCCGATTTGTAGAGGGTAGTGCTAAAGCAGTCAATGTTGATGCCAGTACTGATTACCAACTCACCGATGCACATATCGAAACCCATTGGGATGAAAATACAGCACTGGCACTGGTAGCCTCACCCTCCAACCCGACTGGAACAATGTTAAACCACCAGCAACTAGCCGACCTGTCCAATGCCGTGAAAGCAAAAAATGCTCATCTGGTGGTTGATGAGATTTACCATGGCCTGACCTATGACGGCTTTGAAGCACCGACTGTCCTGTCAGTCGATCACAATGCCTTTGTGGTCAACAGCTTTTCCAAATTTTTCGGTATGACGGGGTGGCGTTTGGGGTGGCTGGTAGTGCCCGAAGACTATATTGAAGTCATGGATAGACTCGCACAAAACCTGTTTTTAGCCGCACCAACAGTTTCGCAATATGCAGCGCTGGCTGCCTTTAAACCAGAAACGGTAGCGATACTGGAACAACGCAGACAGATATTTGAACAACGTCGTAATGCTTTATTACCGGGCTTACGCGAGTTGGGTTTTGATATTCCAGTAACACCACAGGGTGCCTTTTATCTGTATGCCAACTGCTCAGCCTTGCTCAATGACAACTATCCCGACAGTATGGCCTTGTCCAAATATCTACTGGAACATGCCAGTGTTGCTATCACACCGGGGCTGGACTTTGGTTCAAATCAGGCCGAACAGCATTGTCGTTTTGCCTACACTACGGATTCTGAACGGTTATTAGAAGCTCTGAAACGAATGGCAAATGTAGTGAAAAAGAGTTAAGTAAGGTCAATGCTGATATTAGTTTTGAACCGATATTATTAGCTGTTGGATCTAACGATTGATAAACAACAAATGGGACAAGTTATTACTCTGACCCATTTATTTTGGAGTAAATATTAAAATGATAACCGATAAAGCTAAAGGTGTTTTTGACAAAACCATTGATGTCGTATTCAGCGTTATACTGGCATTTATTGTTCTTGGTATTGTAATTGGAACAGCTCAACTTTTTGTTACAACGTGGAAGCTGTTCGCGTTTGAAGGCATCAGTGAACACTACATTAATTTAATTGCCGATGTGCTTACGCTCTATGTATTAATTGAGTTATCGCGATCGTTAGTGGAGTACTTTAGCACCCAAAAGCTTCGACTTACTTTTATTATTGATGCAGCCATAGTGTTTGTTATACGAGAAATATTGATTGCGCTGTTTAAACACGAGGTTGAGCCAGAAATGCTCTATGCTTTTTCCGTTTTCTTATTTGTTCTAGGTGCGTTAAGAATAGGCTCTATTCTGGTTAATCAACGAGAACGGGAACTCTTAAAATAAGAGGAATTATGCTCTGATTTTATTTTTTCAAGGAATATAGATGAATTTCAATTCAGCCTATGAGCTGTGAGATAATGTGTCGTTATTATGTGTGTGAAAAGCACATCCAAAATACAAAACATATCAATAGGGAACGAAATGACACAATCAACAATTATCTATACCAAAACAGATGAAGCGCCGGCACTGGCGACACAGTCTTTATTACCTATTATTAGAGGGTTCGTTAAATCTGCAGATATAGATGTTGAACTCAGTGATATTTCATTGGCAGGACGGGCGATTGCCAACTTTCCTGAGTATTTGTCGGATGATCAAAAAATAGCGGATGCCTTGTCAGAGTTAGGCCAACTGGCGTTAAAACCCGAAACCAATATCATCAAGTTACCGAATATCAGTGCGTCGATTCCACAGTTAAAAGCCACCATCAAAGAGCTGCAACAAAAAGGCTATGCCTTGCCTGATTACCCCGAAGAGCCAGCTACGGATAAAGAAAAAGACATTAAACGTCGTTATGACAAAATCAAGGGCAGTGCGGTTAATCCTGTTCTTCGTGAAGGTAACTCAGATCGCCGTGCACCAGCAGCAGTAAAAAACTACGTACGCAAGCACCCTCACTCAATGGGTGCCTGGAGTGCTGATTCAAAAACACATGTTGCCAGCATGACGGATCATGATTTCTTTGGCAGTGAACAGTCAGTCACTATCAGTTCGGCAGGCAATGTTCGAATTGAACATGAAGATAACAACGGTAATGTCACGGTATTAAAACAAACGACTCCAGTATTGGCTGGTGAAGTGATTGATGCGACAGTGATGAACAAAAAAGCACTGCGTGAGTTTATTGAAGCTCAAATTGAAAGTGCAAAAAATGACGGTGTGTTATTTTCTGTGCACCTGAAAGCCACCATGATGAAAGTGTCAGATCCGATTATTTTCGGGCATTTCGTGTCGGTATTTTATAAAGATGTGTTTGATAAACACGGTGAGTTATTCAAACAGCTTGGTGTTGATGTCAATAATGGTTTGGGTGATGTGTATGCCAAGATCAAGAGTCTGCCAGCGGATAAACAAGCTGAAATTGAGGCCGATATTGATGCGGTCTATGCCAAACGTCCTGATTTGGCGATGGTGGATTCAGATCGGGGTATTACCAATCTGCATGTGCCATCTGATGTGATCATTGACGCCTCAATGCCGGCGATGATTCGTGCATCAGGTCAGATGTGGAATAAAGAAGGCAAACAGCAGGATACCAAAGCGATTATCCCTGATCGCTGTTATGCTGATATTTATCAGGAAACCATCGATTTTTGTAAGCAACACGGTGCGTTTGATCCCACTACTATGGGAACAGTGCCTAATGTTGGACTGATGGCACAAAAAGCCGAAGAATACGGCTCACATGACAAGACGTTTGAAATTCCGGCTGATGGTGTGATGCGGGTGGTTGATGACAATCAGCAAACTTTAATTGAACACTCCGTTGAGCAGGATGATATCTGGCGCATGTGTCAGACCAAAGATGCTCCTATTCAGGATTGGGTGAAACTGGCGGTGAACCGTGCCCGTTTAAGCAATACACCCGCCGTATTCTGGCTGGATAAAAACAGAGCACATGATGCCCAGATTATCGCTAAGGTTGAGCAGTATTTACCGATCCATGATACCGATGGGCTGGATATTCGTGTTCTGCCACCGAAAGAAGCGATTCACTTTTCACTGGAACGCATTAAAAATGGTGAAGACACGATTTCTGTGACCGGTAATGTGCTGCGTGATTATCTGACTGATCTATTCCCTATCCTTGAACTGGGTACCAGTGCCAAGATGCTATCGATTGTGCCATTGATGAACGGTGGTGGCCTGTTTGAAACCGGTGCCGGTGGTAGTGCACCTAAACATGTACAGCAATTTGAAAAGGAAAATCATTTACGCTGGGATTCACTGGGTGAGTTTTTAGCACTGGCGGCATCGCTGGAACATTTGAGCAATACTACCGGTAATCAAAAAGCCCATGTGCTGGCTGATACATTAGATAAAGCGACGGGAACATTTTTAGATAACAACAAATCGCCTTCACGCAAAGTTGGTGACATTGATAACCGTGGCAGTCACTTCTATCTGGCCTTATATTGGGCACAAGCTTTGGCAGCACAGAATGATGATGCTGATCTAAAAGCACGGTTCACACAGCTTGCTCAATCATTGGCTGACAATGAAGACAAAATTGTGGCTGAACTCAATGCAGTCCAGGGAACGCCAGTGGATATTAATGGTTATTACTTTGCCGATGACAATGTGGCAGCGCAGGCCATGCGTCCAAGTTCAACATTAAACGCAGCGATTGATAGTTTGTAAAAAGATTTAAACAGTAGCTTGAAACAAACATGATTGACATACAGATAGAAAATGCTGACGAAGTGATCTGCGATTGCAGTGGTACTACTAAAGCCAAGATCGCGAGTTTGGTTGAAAAGGGCGTGTATACCCTTGATGGCATATCAAGAGCCACCGGTGCTAATTCTGGCTGTGGCTCTTGTGACTATGAAATTGAAAACTTGCTTGATGAACTTGCAGGAATTGGCGATCAGTAATTTAGCTTTTTAGATTTTCTAGATATAAAGCCGTGGCGCCAGCTACGGCCGCTGGAATCACCAGAAAGTTTATAAATGGAATCATCGTTGCCCCTAAGGCAGCCAAACCAAAGCCAAGTACTAATGGGCGACGTTGTTTTAACAGGGCTCGCTGTTGAGAAAATTTCATCAAGTGATTACCCATCGGATAATCATGATAATCCAGAGCGAGGATCCAGCTTGAAATGGCGATCCACAACACTGGCGCGACAAAATTGATCACCGGGATCCACGAGAAAATAAACAGTGGGATCATCCACAACAGAAAGTAAGCAATTTTTTTAACTTCATTCCATAGCATGGATGGCGTGTCTTTAATCACCTTCTGCCATTCCATTGATGGTGGTGCTTGCCCAGATAATTTAATTTCGACTGCCTCAGCCAAAATGCCATTGAATGGTGCGGCAAGTAAATTTGCGATGATCGAAAAACTGAAAAACACTATCATGGTGAGCAAGGCTGCAAATAGCGGCCAAATCAGCCACATGATGGCACTGAGTAACCAGTCAGGTAACCAGCTCGGCATGATACTGTTGATCCACTGTTCAAACTGACTGATGCCTAACCAGATGGCAGCGCTGAATAACACGGTGTTGATCGCCATAGGAATATAGGCAAAGCGACGAATGCCTCGCTGATTAATGAGGCCAAATCCTTTGAATAAATAGCTCGCGCCTTTGAATAAATCTTGCATTGATACTCGCTTCCTAAGTTAAGTTAATGTAATGCCTTGTGCAATTCGTGCTACACCATATGCGGCTTCGGTGTGTTCAGGTTTAATAAAGGGCACTTTGATATGTTGCTGACGTATCGTTTGCCAGATCTGGTTTCCCGCGCCGCCACCAACAGTTCGAATACTGTTGAGTGATGATGCTCCCGCTTGTTGAAGACAGTGGTATGCCTGTTTTTCAATTTTTGCGATACCATTCAACAATCCATGTAAAAATTCTACATTACTACTGGGGCGAGGTGTCAGTCTTGGTTGAAAATTGGGATCGTTAACAGGAAAGCGCTCACCGGGTGACAATAAGGGATAAAAGTCCGCAGTAGCAGCCTTAACGGAAATGTGTTCGCTAAACTGTTGTATCTGCTTATCATTAAAGAAGTGTCGTAATACGGCACCACCGCTGTTAGATGCACCACCAACCAGCCATTTATCACCCAAACGATGACTGTATACCCCTTGTTCGGGTAAAAACACTGGCTTGTCGCTGATGAGTTTAACAACCAGTGTTGAACCTAATGATGTCACGGCATCCCCGATTTCATGAGCACCTGTGGCGATAAGTGCTGCAATACTGTCTGTTGTGCCAGCGATAATATCTGGTACTGTGTTGAGATTTAAATCGCCACATAACTGCGTTGATAATTGACCAATCATTGTTCCGGGCAATACGACATCGGGTAATACGGTACGATCAGTAACGCTATCTAACCAGTCTGGCCAACTGCGGTTAACGGGGTCATAACCTGTTTTGAGGGCATTATTTTCATCAGTGATACCCAGAGATGCACCAAGTTTGAAGTTTAGCCAGTCGGCTTGATGCAGGAGTTTGAAGCCTGATGGTAATTCAGCATGCTGCTGAGCATGCAGTAATTTTGCCAAGCCACTGCTTGCACCATGTGCGCCTGAGTGTGCGGGTGCCAGATCAGCAATGGTTTTACTTTGTTCAACGGCACGGCTGTCGTTGTACATAATAATAGGCGTTAGTGGCTTACCTTGATGATCAGTGATTAGAATTGAGCCAGAAGTGGCATCAACAGCAATGGCTTTTATTTCGAACCCCTGACATTGGGCAGTGAGTTGTTGTAATACCTGTTTTACAAGTTGCCAATGTGTGTCGGGATTTTGTTCTGAGCAGGGAGGGGTTGAGAATGTATTTGCTAGTGGTTGCTGGCTTTGGGCGATAATCTTTGCCGTGGCATCTATGGCAATAGCTCGACACCCTGAGGTGCCGAGATCAATACCAATCCAGGCATTATTATTCATAATGCGATGGTGTTATATTGTTAAGGTAATTGCACCGGTGTTGGCGCAATCCAGCCTTCTTTACGGTGTTCAGCCACAACAGTTGTGTACACACCGCCACGAACATTAAAAATACCGGTAACACGCATAAAACGAGGCTCGCATGCCGCCACTAAATCATCTAAAATCTGGTTGGTTACTTTTTCGTGAAAAGCACCTTGATCGCGATAAGACCAGATATATAATTTGTAAGCCTTTAATTCGATACACTTTTGATCGGGTACATAGTCAATTTTGATAGTGGCAAAATCTGGTTGTCCAGTTTTTGGACATAAACAAGTAAATTCAGGCGTTTCGATGTGAATGGTATAATCGCGATCAGGCATCGCATTATCAAAGGTTTCCAGCTCTTTGCTTGGTTGTGTAGACATAGAAAATCTCAATGTGGTGACGAAAACTATATATTATCCCTTAGTTGCGAGTTCATGAATAGAACAGAGGTTCCAGAATAAGTGTTAGAAACCGTAATTATTACCGTTGTAATCGTAGCCGCCTTTATTGGAGCGACTTGGTATGCCATACGGCGTACTAATCAGCGTAACCGTGCATTTTTGGATGAGCTGAATGCCGATATGGAATCTGGTTCTGATGCGGGCGAGTCATTTAATGCTGTGTTTGAGAATGAAATGGAACAGCAAGTTATTGACAATACCGCTGAAATTGATCGTGAACCCACGGTGACTGTGTCTGAACAAGCTAAAAAGGCAGTGGCAGAAAAACCAGCCACGGCAGATGTAAGCAACGATGAGAAACCAGCAAAAGTTCAAGTAGCGCCAGAGCCAAAAAAAGAATTTACCAGTATCAGCGTTAATGACTGGGATATGGCGATCGCTTTTACCATTATGGCGCCAGAAGGGCAGCGATTTTCTGGGCTGGATTTAAAGGTCGCGTTAGAAAATGCTGGTTTCCAATACGATGAAACTCAGATTTATACCCGTACAATGCCAAAGATGCATAAAAAGACATTATTTAGCGTGGCCAATGTACTCAATCCTGGTACGTTTGAAGATATCACGACCATGACAACGCCAGGGATCCTGATATTTTCTACTTTGCCCGGCCCTATGAATGGTCTGACCGTGTTTGATGATTTGCTTGAAACTGCATTGTCACTGACCTACAAATTGAATGGGGTGTTGTGCGATGAATCACGACGACCTGCAGATCAGGATGTGATCGAGACGATGCGTGCTCGAATCCTGAATATGAACATGGAAATACAATCAGAAACTTCTCAGTACACTAATGACTATTCCGACTAATTTGGCAGAGCGTGCCAGTGAATTACGCAACTTAATAAACAAGCATAACTATCAATACTATCATCTTGATAACCCTGATGTTACTGATTCAGAATATGACCGTTTGTTTCGTGAGCTGCAGCAGATTGAAACGGATTATCCAGCGCTGTTGACCGCTGATTCCCCGACTCAACGAGTAGGCGGGGCAGCATTGGATAAGTTCAATCAAATCACTCATGCCATGCCTATGTTGTCATTGGATAATGTGTTTGATGCTGATGAATTGAAGAGTTTTGAGCAGCGTGTTTGCGACTGGTTAAACACGAATGAAACTCAGCTGTATGCGGCTGAACCGAAACTTGATGGTCTGGCGATCAGTATTCGTTATGAAAATGGTGTCTTAAAACAGGCAGCCACCCGCGGTGATGGTGCTGTTGGTGAGGATGTTACTGCAAATGTACGCACTATTCCGACCGTACCGTTGAAATTGATGGGTGATAATGTCCCGGAAGTGATTGAGATTCGGGGCGAAATCTTTATGCCAAAGGACGGATTTGAAGCGCTTAATAAAGCCCAGGTTGAAGAAAATAAAAAACCGTTTGTGAATCCCCGTAATGCTGCTGCCGGTTCATTACGGCAACTGGATTCTAAAATTACTGCTACTCGTCCGTTGGCGATGTACTGTTATGGTTTGGGTGAAATTCAAGGTATGGAACGCCCGAAAAGTCATACTGAAGCTATGAACTTGATTGCCGGGTGGGGATGTCGGATTTCTCCAGAATTAAAACAAGTTAAAGGCGTTCAGGGATGTCTGAATTATATCCAGCAATTAGGCGAACGCCGTGATTCTTTACCTTACGAAATTGATGGCGTGGTATTTAAAGTCGACAGCATTGCGTTGCAGGAACGACTAGGGTTTGTATCACGTGCTCCACGCTGGGCCATTGCATATAAATTTCCTGCTCAGGAAGAAATGACCGTTGTCGAGGATATTGAAATTCAGGTTGGTCGTACTGGTGCGTTAACACCTGTTGCTAGATTAAAACCCGTGTTTGTCGGCGGAGTTACAGTTAGCAATGCGACCTTACATAATCAGGATGAAATTCTGCGTAAAGATGTCCGAGTGGGCGATACTGTGATTGTGCGCCGTGCTGGTGATGTTATTCCAGAAGTGGTTCAGGTAGTGTTGTCGAGAAGACCAGAGCATACCTCTGTATTTTCAATGCCGACACAATGTCCTATCTGTCAGTCTGAAGTTGAACGCGTTGAAGGCGAAGCAATAGCTCGCTGTAGTGGTGGCCTCTATTGCCCGGCACAACGTAAGGAAGCAATCAAACACTTTGCATCACGTAAGGCGATGGATGTTGATGGCTTGGGTGACAAACTGGTCGAACAGCTGGTTGATGAAGGCCTGATTGACGATGTTGCAGATTTGTTTAAATTGACAGTGGAACAACTCTCTAGTCTGGAACGTATGGGTGAAAAATCTGCGATCAACCTGATCAATGCCTTGCAAGCAGCGAAACAGACTAAATTTGCTCGTTTTCTTTTTGCTTTAGGCATTCGTGAAGTTGGCGAGGCCACTGCACGTGCTTTAGCCAGTCATTTTTTGACACTAGATGCATTGCAAAAAGCTGATGAAGAGACATTGCTCGAAATTGAGGATGTAGGATCGATTGTGGCCCATCATATCATGACCTTTTTTCACCAACCTCATAATCAGGAAGTCATTGAACAACTGCTTGCTGTAGGTGTTAACTGGCCTGAAGAACAGAAAATTGCTGCAGATTCTTCACTTAGTGGTAAAACAATTGTTTTAACGGGAACATTGGATCAATTGTCTCGCAGTGAAGCCAAAGAAAAATTACTGGCGCTAGGGGCAAAGGTAGCGGGGAGTGTGTCGAAAAAAACCGATTATGTTGTTGCAGGACGTGATGCTGGTTCAAAACTCACTAAGGCTGAAAGTTTAGGGGTCGCTGTGGTTGATGAAAGCACACTTGTGGATTGGTTGAATCAGGAAAAATAATGACAGCACTAACAGAAGCGATTAAAAAAGTCGCAACTGGACCACATTTAAGTAAAGACTTGAGCCTGAATGAAGCCCGACTGGCAATGTTGGAAATACTGTCTGATAAGGCTGATCCTGTACAGGCAGCAATTTTCTTTATTGCACTGCGAATGAAGCGCGAAACCAAAGAGGAAAATCTTGGTATTTTGCAGGCACTACAGACAAATACTGATCAAGTTTCTATCAATGTTGACCAATTATTAACTATTGCCGATCCCTTTAATGGTTATAACCGCCATTGTCCGATAACTGCATTTTTACCAGCTGTTTTGGCAGCCTGCGGCTTACCTACGGTGTCTCAGGGTGTGAAGGAAATGGGGCCTAAATTTGGTGTTACCCATTCACAAGTGTTGGCACAAGCGGGGGTGAAAACCGATCTTTCTGTGCAGGTGGCAGCACAACGTTTGACTGACTCTAATGTAGGATGGACATATATAGATCAAGCTCAGACAACACCCACACTGCATGATTTACAGGATTTGAGAACAAGGATGATCAAGCGCCCGAGTCTGGCGACACTAGAGAAATTAATCATGCCGATCAAAGCTCGAGGCAAAACCCATTTACAGATTGGGTTTGTCCATAAGGCCTATCCAGAAGTATTAGCATGGCTGGCACAACAGGCGGGTTTTTCATCCGTATTGATTGTTCGAGGTCTTGAAGGTGGGATAGTACCCACACTACGTGAAACATCCAACTGTTTTCGTTCGGTTGCCGGTGAGCTGACTCCTTGTGTTTTTGACCCTACTGACTTTGATATTCATCAAGATACACGTGGCACATTACCTGAAACAACGGATGAAGTAACCGCTCAACATACGGTTGAACTTGGCTTAAAAGCACTGGAAGGACAGTCAGGCCCAGCCTTTGATAGTCTGGTTTATGGCGGGGCAATGGTATTATGGCATTGTGGATTGCAACCTTCACAACATCAGGCTGCACAACATGTACGTCAAGTAATCCAGTCAGGTAAAGCAAAAGCATGTTTCGAACTGGGGATCGATTAGGAGTCACTCATGGTATTTCAACAACAGCTGTCATTTGCTACTTCAGGCCGGAGCACAACGAATATTACAGCACAGATCCAACAGATAGTGGCACAGTCTGGTATCAACATAGGTACCTGTCATGTGTTTGTTCAACATACCAGCGCATCGTTGATGCTATGTGAAAATGCCGATCCTGATGTCCGACGGGATCTGGAAATCTACATGCAATATATTGTTCCAGATGGTGATCCAATGTTTTTACATCAGGATGAAGGTCCCGACGATATGAGTGCCCATATTCGTACGGTGTTAACCAATCCTGATTTAACCATGCCGGTCAGTGGTGGACAGTGTGATCTAGGGATCTGGCAGGGCATCTATCTTTGGGAGCATCGTACCCATCGCCACCAACGACGAGTCATTGTCACCGTGCAGGGCGAATAACTAGTCTAAAAGTAGAATTTACTCACAGCGTATTGTTACTATTGTTGCTAGTAAAGACGCTCCGACATTTTGAACACACCTTTGAGGGATACAATCATGAGTAAAATTTTAGATGAAGTACTTTCTGCAAATGCTGACTATGTAGCCGGATTTGGAAGTAAATGTGATCTGCCGATGCCTCCTGGCAGGAATTTCGCCATATTAACTTGTATGGATGCACGACTGGACCCTGCTAAATATGCAGGTTTATCAGAAGGTGACGCCCATGTTATCCGTAATGCGGGTGGCAGAGCCAGTGATGATGCGATCCGATCATTGGTGATTTCATACAAATTACTCGGCACCAAAGAGTGGTTTGTTATTCACCATACAGATTGTGGTATGGAAACATTTAATAATGAAATAATGGGTAATCTCTTAGCTAGTAGCTTAAAAAGGTCAAGCGTTGATGCATCAGGTTGGCATGATAGCGGCGATGGTGAAGGAACCACTGACGGTAAATTTATTCAATGGTTGACCATTAATGATCAGGCTCAAAGTGTGACGGAAGACGTGAAACGTATTCGTAATAGTCCGATGGTACCAGCTGAAATTCCAATTTATGGTTATATTTATGATTGTAAATCAGGAAAACTGGTTGAAGTTCCAGCAGCTACAGAAGCCGGTAAAGCGAGTTAAAAACTTGAAAATGTAACCGGTGGGAAAAGCAGTCTGTTCGCTTTTGCCACCGGTTAATACTTCTCTGATACTGAAATCTGTCACTTTTCATCGACAAAGCTACATAAAATCACCAATTTAGAGCCTATAACCCCCCGGTTTTACTGTATAATTTCGCTCTTAAATTATTAGGTCTGATGTCATTTTTAAGCCACGTTTAATTTGTATCACCATAGATGTTGGCACTTCGATGATTTTTTCCGATCTTCATGAGCCACGTACGACCATAAATTTGCAGACATTATTTAATGTCAGCACCTCATTTGTAACAAGGAAAAAATAAACATGCTGCTATCAGCAAAAAACGATTGGCTGGCTAATATTCGCGGCGACATTCTTGCCGGGATTGTCGTTGCTCTGGCATTGGTGCCTGAAGCTATTGCATTCTCCATTATTGCCGGTGTTGACCCAAAGGTTGGTTTATACGCGTCTTTTGCCATTGCGGTCATTATTGCCATTACCGGTGGTCGAGCCGGGATGATTTCTGCTGCTACTGCAGCAACAGCATTGTTAATGGTGACTCTGGTTAAAGACTATGGTCTGCAATATTTGCTGGTAGCAACCATACTCGCTGGTGTGCTGCAAATATTGGCCGGTTACCTCAATTTACATAAGTTTATGAGCTTCGTGTCCAAGTCGGTGATGACAGGCTTTTTGAATGCACTGGCAATATTAATTTTTATGGCACAACTGCCAGAATTAATTAATGTCACCTGGCATGTGTATGCTCTGACCACAATGGGTCTTGGAATTATTTATCTTTTTCCTTATGTGCCTAAAATCGGCCAGTTATTACCATCGCCTTTGGTCAATATTATTGTGCTGACTTTAATCGTGTATTACATGGGTATTGATGTTCGTACTATTGGTGACATGGGTGAATTGCCTGATACCTTGCCAGTGTTTTTATGGCCTGATGTGCCTCTTAATTTTGAAACACTGAGCATTATTTTTCCGTATTCAATCTCAATTGCTATTGTTGGTTTGCTTGAATCATTGATGACAGCAAATGTAATTGATGAGTTGACAGATACCGAGAGTGATAAAAAACGTGAGTGTAAGGGGCAGGGGATTGCCAATATAGGATCAGGTTTAATTGGTGGTATGGCAGGTTGTGCCATGATTGGACAATCAATCATCAATGTGAAATCAGGCGGTCGTGGCCGTTTATCAACGATGACAGCAGGTGTTCTATTATTGATTCTAGTTGTATTTTTAAGTGATATTTTATCAATTGTCCCTATGGCTGCTTTGGTTGCTGTGATGATTATGGTGTCTATTGGTACCTTTAACTGGACATCAATTAAAGAGCTTAAAACTAATCCAAAAAGTGCATCCAGTGTAATGATTGCCACGGTTATTGTGGTGGTATGGACACATAATCTGGCATTTGGTGTGTTCACCGGTATATTAATTGGTGCCTTATTTATGGCACAGCGTTTAAGTCAGTTTATGTATGTTGAGTCATACTATGATGAGGATGGCGATACCCGTTCTTATAATGTGGTTGGACAGATTTTCTTTAATTCTTCCGACAAATTTATTAGCTTTTTTGATTTCAAAGAGGCGGTAGAGAAAGTAGTCATCGATGTTCATCGTGCACACTTTTGGGATATTACTGCAGTAGCTGCGCTGGATAAGGTGGTCATCAAGTTACGTCGTGAAGGGGCTGATGTCATCATCATTGGCTTGAATGAGGCCAGTGAAACCTTATTAGATAAGTTTGCTGTGCATGACAAACCAGAACAAATTGAAAAAATCATGGGGGGACATTAATAATGACTGTTTCACAACAAGGTGTAATTCTGGCCGGTATAGACGGTTCGGATCTTGGAGATGCTGTTGTTGAACATGCAATCTGGATTTCACAAAACACTCAGTTGCCCGTGACATTTTTGCACACCATTGAACATTCACATCATAGCGAACATCCTCATCACGAAGGCAATCTAACGCCTAATATTAAAGAACATCTGCTAGATGAACTATCAGAAGAAGATCATCAAAAAAGCAAACAATTGATAGCTGAAGGAAAGGTGATTCTCGAACAGGCTAAACTAAAGGCAGAGCAGGCGGGGTTAAAAAATAGTATTGCTAAACAACGTCATGGGACATTGCCGGAAGCTTTGGTGGATCTGGAAAATGAAGTCTTGATGGTGGTTTTAGGAGCAAAAGGCGAGGATCATAATGGCGATAATAAAGGCCTTGGTTCGCAGTTGGAAGAATCAATCCGGGCGATACATAAACCTGTATTTATTATTAAACAGGCTTTTTCTGAACCTAAAAAATTAATGCTGGCCTACAATGGCAGCCCAACATCCAGAAAAGCGTTGGATATGATTAAACAAGGTACTTTTTGTAATCAGTCGCTTGAAATACACGTGGTCAGTGTTCAAAAAAATCTTGATGATGCTCAGGCCTTGATTACTGACGTTAGCGATGTGTTGGCCGGTAGTAATATCAAGGTCACAGCTAAGGCAATTGCTGGTGAAGCCATTAATGAACTGACCCAGTATCAGCAACAAAATGACATTGATGTCACTGCAATGGGGGCATTTAGTCATGGCCAACTTCACGGTTTCTTTTTTGGCAGTTTCACAACCAGAATGTTGCTGGAAAGCACAACCAACTTTTTGTTGATTCGATAATTATTCCATGTGGTAGGTAATTCATATGACTGAGGATTTTGAACACGATGTGACTGAAGGCGATTTTCTTGAAGAAAAAAGCAAATCTCAGGTCAAGCGTGAGTTACAGGAATTAAAAGATTTGGGTAAGGCATTGATTGACTTATCGGTTAAAGACCTAGATAAACTCAATCTTTCTGAACGGTTATATGAACTGATAATTGAAGCACACTCCATGACTCATATTGCCTTAAAAAGGCAGGTGGGTTTTATTGGTAGTGTGATGGTTCACGAGGACCATCAGGCTATTCAGCAACAGTTGAATAAACTTCGTCAGGCACATAATGGTCAAGTGAGAGCATTCCATCAGTTAGAGCAATGGCGTGATGACTTGTTGGCTGGAGATAGTCAGGTTATGACGGTACTACGCAATCAATTTGAAGAGTTTGATATTCAACATGTCAGGCAATTGGTTCGAAATGCCAATAAAGAAGCTACGCAAAATAAACCGCATAAATCAGCACGCTTGTTGTTTAAATATTTACAACAATGTCAGTTGGAACAGGATAAGTAAGTTGCTAGTGCTTGGGTAGCTCAATAATAATATTGGCTCCACCAAGGCGACTTTTTTCCAGTCTAATTTCACCTCGATAGGCAGACACAATATCACTGACAATCGCTAATCCTAGGCCATGACCATCAACTTGTGTATCAACACGTTTACCACGTTTGATAATGTCATCTTGAGCATGTTCCGGAATTCCATTGCCATCATCTTCAATATGGATTTCCACAGTGTTAGTATGCGGTTGTACAAATATATGAACTTTATTTTTGCAATATTTATACGCATTTTCCAGTAGGTTACCCAATAGCTCGTACAGATCACCTTCATCAGCATGAATATAGACGTCGTGTCCAATTTCAAATTGGTGTTTTATTTGTTTTGATTGGTAAACCTTGTCAAGTGACAGCAGTAATTTATGGATAATTTCTCCTAGGGAGACTGGGGCCAGCAAGCTACTTTGACCTTCGGTCGATGCACGCTGTAGCTGGTAATTAACCAATGCATCAATACGATCCAACTGTTCATGTCCAGTTCGTCGTAATTCAATAATATCTGAACTGCTCTCAAGCTCACCGCGAAATACGGCTAAGGGGGTTTTCAGACTATGGGCGAGATCTGCCAGTGAATTTTTATAACGTTCACGACGTGATTGTTCATGATCGAGCAAGGTATTGATATTTTGGGTGAGTTGATTAAGTTCTTTAGGGTAATCTTTCGATAGTCGTTTGCGGTCACCACTTTCAATAGCATGTAGATCGATGGCTGCATCGTGTAGAGGACGTAAACTCCATCTTAAGATAAAGGCTTGGACGATTAATAAGATTAGTCCTGTACCACCGAGCCAGGTCCATAAGCTACGTTGAAAGCCAATCTTTTGTTGTTCTATGGCATTCAGATCTTCAGAAATATTCAGGGTGTATCCAAATTGTTGGCCTTGCGAGTTTTCCCACACGATGCCATAAGCCAGGTTAAGTAATTTGATGCCAGTATTGAGTGTAATAGTAGAGAAGTACTCCTTTGAAGGGCTAGGATGATCAGGTAAGGCAATAAATAGTCCTAATGTTGACTTAGATTGCCACACAATATCTCGCCCACTGGTGATTTGTGCGTATAAGCCTGAATTTGGAGTGGAGAATTCAGGTTCAGCCAGTTCTTCTGGCATGATAACAGCCCCATCTTCACTGAACTCGGCGACTGACAGTATCGTGTAAACGTAGTTTTTTAATCGTTTTTGATGAGCAGTATCTGCACTGCTCTGAAAGGCATTATTCAAGCTGAATGCTGAAACCCCTAAAAAGGCGGTCAACACTAGGCTAACGGCAAGGAGTAGACGGTTGCTAAGAGAGAGTTGCTTAATGATCACGTGCTAATGCTAACCGATATCCACGACCACGTAAGGTTTCAATGGGATTAAGCGTTTTATCAGGATCGAGTTTGGTGCGTAATCGTTTGATGAATACTTCAATAACATTGCTATCACGGTCATGATCCTGCTCGTAGATATGTTCAGTCAATTCTGTTTTTGACAACACTTCACCTGCGTGTAGCATTAAATAGTGAAGTAGACGATATTCATAAGCTGTTAGATCAATAATTACCGCATTGTTGGTAACTTCCTGGTTTGTAGGATTAAGCGCTATTGGGCCACAGGTTAAGGTTGAGTTTGCCCAGCCAGAAGCACGCCTAGCGAGGGCATTGATACGGGCAGATAGTTCTTCAAAATGAAAAGGTTTAACCAGATAATCATCAGCACCTGATTCCAGTCCTTCTACTTTGTCTTGCCATCGACCTCTTGCAGTCAGAATGAGAACCGGAAAATCTTTTCCTGCTTTGCGTAGTTGTTGGATGACTTCGATACCAGATAGTTTTGGTAGACCCAGATCAATAATGGCGACATCATAGGGTTGCTCTAATCCAAGATATAGGCCTTCTTCACCATCAGCGACAGCATCAACGGTTAAGTTTTGTTTTTTGAGTTGCTGGGTGATTTGTTCACGTAAATGAATTTCATCTTCAATGAGTAAAATTCGCATGAATACTACCTTGTCGGACTAAAGTAAAGGTGATTGAGGGTTATGGATGTAGTCTTGCAGGCATCCTATTGCCCTGTCAAGTATTTGCAAATTGATTGTTAAACAAGGTGATACGTGATGTCAATATAGCTTGTTAGGGCATTGAATAATCAGTGTTGACGGGCGTGATGTCCAGACTGTGGATCAAGGCGGTAAATTTTTATTTTTCCGTCCTGATGCAGCACTTTGACTCGAAATAGAATTTTGCCTAGATAGAGTTCTTCATCGACAGATAACACTTTACCATTTGATTCTACCTGAATTAATTCAGCAGCTGTTTCTTTGGTAAGTGGTAGCTGAATTTCATTAGTACCATCACCTGGTTCAATGTCATCCGGCAAATGTTTCGAAGATACAGAGAGTGATATTGCTAACAATGAAAGTAGGGCAATAAGCTTGCGGATCAACATCAATGAAAGTACCTTTGAATTAACAATTTGTTGTTTTAAATATTATCAGACTTAAGAATGTAATATCCCCTGCACATATTATGATGCACAAGGGATATTAAACAATCGGCTTATTTTGCTTTTTTAGGCTTGACGACACCAATGGCACCATCAGCTCGTGCTTTTAAATACGCATACATTTGATCCATGCCTTTAATGACTTCAGGGTTAGATTTCCATGCTGGCATACTACCAATAGACCCCGTCTTACCCTCAGTAACTGTGGTGATGTATTCGTCTTTACTGATCACATTTAAACTGTCAGCCAGATTAGGTCCAACCATACCTTGACCGTAAGTGCCATGACAACGAGCGCACCAGTTACGATACAGCTTGAAACCTTTGTAACTATCAGCATCCAGTTCGTTACCATTTGTGACAGTATATGGCTTGTCATCAGCATATGATGGCAAAGTTACAAAACCAAATGCTAAGGTAGCAGCACTGGCAAGCATGATGAAGTTTTTGTTAAGTTTCATTTTTTTCTCCGATTTAAAAATTAGAAATAACGATTACGATTAGCTGGACGCACGGATAGTTCAACAGGTATCCATTTGCCGGGATGATGATTCATATAAGTGGTATAGTTTTGACCGTGGTAACGATAAGTCACACGGTAGCCGTCAATATGGTGTTGTTCTCGAGAATATCGCTTAGCATGGTATTGATTTTGGTGGTCATAATGGTAAGAGGGTTGGTGCTGATTATCTAAATCACGACCAATGGAGCCTCCTAACAAGGTTCCAGCAACGATCATGGCAGTTTTACCATTGCCTTTGCCGAATTGACTTCCTATTACGCCACCTATAATTCCGCCTGCTATCGTTGCAGTATATGAGTCATATTGACGAGGTGTTGTCATTTTTCGAGAATAGCGATCTTTACAATCATTATCCTGATTGGAAGCACGCACCGTTGAATAGACTGGTTCTACATGAGTTACACGTGCGGTATCATCATATTTATGATTACGATGATGCTTGTTATCAGCCAGTAGCGCAGTTGAAGACAGCGAAAGTGTGGTTATTAAACTTACTATTATCAATGCCTGTTTCATGACAGCCTCCTCTATTTTGTTAGCTGTTGAGCGCAGATTAACAAAGTGAAACTGAATGGAAACTGAATAAAAATATTTAAAATTATTTTTTGGAAGTGTACGATCACCTTGAAATTTAAAGTAGTGATACTTAAGTGATCCACCAATGTAAATTGTGAAGTAGTCGATATAAAAAGAGGGCGTATTTTGTTACAGTTGACTGTTTTTGTGATTTATAAAATATAGTTAACGTTAAGGATGACTAATTGACCGTTCCCAACAATAAATCTGCTATTGGTTCTCCCGCCAGACACCAATCTCAAATTAATAAAATGAGTTTGGAGTTGCTGGTTAAACAGGCACCTATTGCCTGTATTACAGGACTGGTTTTGGCAGTGCTTATGTTTGCTCTTCTATGGCCTGTCATGCAACATCAACTATTAGGTTTTTGGTTGTTTTGTGCTTGCGTGAGTGCGATTTCACGATTGGCAATAATCAAATATATATCAAAGCACCAAATAGTCGAGTCAGATCTCTCTAAACCTAAGCATTACTTGTTTATCAACAATATTACAGCTTCACTCCATGGCGTAATTTGGGGATCTTTGGGTCTTTTCTTGTCACCTGATTGGCCATTAAGTCATCAAGTCGTTATACCAATGGTTCTGGCCGGTTTGTGCTCTGGAGGGATTTCAACTTATCTGAGTGATATAAAAAGCTATTATTATTTTGTATTTCCACTGGTTTTACCACTGTGTTTTGGATTTTATTCAGCAAATCTATACATGGCAGCTTTGGCTGTAATTGTTTATCTACTTGCGATGGTATCGTTGATAAAACGTCTTAATTACCGAATTATTGAAGGTTTTCAATTGAGATTGAAAAATTCTGATTTAGTCGAACATTTGACGGATATCAATCAACAACAGTCCTCACTTTTAAAGATAGTGAAAGACAATGAACTGTTTTTACAGCATGCATTTGACGATGCTGGTGTGCCAATGATTTTGGTCAATAAAAAACTCGACATTATTAATACTAACAAGGCCTCAGCTCTAATGTCCGGCTATACAAAATCAGAGCTATTATCCATGAGTGCGATAGACTTGTTTCACGATGAGGATTTAAAAGAAGCAAGTTCATACTATAAAGAATTGCTTGAGGGCAAAATTGATCGTTATCAAATAAAGAAGCGCTTTACTAATAAAGAAGGTAATACGCTGTGGGTGAGTGCCACTATATCAGCTGTGCGTAATGAGCAGCAGGAATTTAATTATGCTGTTGTTCAGGCTCAAGACATTACTCATGAATATACTCTAACGCAGCATCTTACCTATCAAGCTAAGCATGACGCATTAACCGGATTACCGAACCGCTATGTTCTGGATGAAAAACTACAGCAAGCTATTGCTGACTATGATGAATCACAGCCCCCACATGTGCTTTGTTATCTAGACCTTGACCAGTTTAAGGTAATCAATGATACCTGTGGGCACATGGCTGGTGATGAACTGTTGACTCAGTTAAGTAAATTACTTAAGAAATCAGTTCGACAATCAGATTTGCTGGCACGAATTGGGGGCGACGAGTTTGCTATTTTAATGTTGAATTGCCCATTGGACATGGCCAAGCAGTCATTAAATGACTTGATTCAGAAAGTGAGTGAATTCCGGTTTACAAGTCATGGTCGAACATTCGGTATTGGTGCCAGTCTTGGCCTAACTATGATTGATCATCAAGGCCTTTCAAGTAGTGATGTTATGAAGCAGGCCGATAGCGCCTGCTACATCGCCAAGGAAGAAGGCCGTAACCGGATGCATGTCTACGATCATAATGATAAGTTGCTTCAGCAACGACATGGCGAGATGCAGTGGGTTTCACAAATTCAAGAAGCTATCGAAAAGCATCAATTTGTGCTTTATGCGCAAACAATAACACCACTAGATAGTTCTCTGCCAATGCATTTTGAGATACTGGTTAGGCTAGTCAATGATGATGGTACGATTGTTCCTCCTGGTAAATTCTTACCAGCAGCAGAACGATATAATTTGTCACCAGCAATAGATCTGTGGGTGATAGAGAAAGTCATCGCTCAATTGAAAGAGAGTAGGGAACAAGGAAAGAAACTTACGGGACAATACAATATTAATTTGTCTGGTGTTTCAATAGGGTCACCTCATTTTAATCAGAAACTGATCGAGTTGATAAGAGACAACGCAGAGTTGGGTCCATATCTGTGTTTTGAAATAACAGAAACATCTGCTATTGCCAATATTTCAAATGCTCAGTGGTTGATGCAAGAGCTTAGGACATTTAATTGTCAATTTGCTCTTGATGACTTTGGTAGTGGTTTGTCTTCTTTTTCTTACCTCAAGCAACTACCGATCGATTACCTGAAGGTAGATGGTGTCTTTGTTAAAGACTGTCTGACTGATCCCGTTAATCTTGCGATGCTTCAATCCTTTCATGATATTAGTAAAGTAATGGGGATAAAAACAGTCGCTGAATATGTGGAAACTGAAGCCATATATAAGAAGTTACAACAATTGGGTATTGACTATGCTCAAGGCTATTGGGTTGGTGAACCAACGCTATGGGAGATGGATAAATAGCTTAATGTTACTTCCTCTCACATCATGACTAGTCTTATTGATATTGATTAAATCAGAATAGTTTCCATTGTTTATCTAACCGTTTGGCCGAAACAGGGTACGCTGTTTTAATGCCCTGAGCGAACAGTGAAACTCGAAATTCCTCCAGCATCCAGCGATAGTCATTAAACTCCATTGAAGACAGTTTGTTCGCATTGTTTAGATAACGTTGCCAGTGCGGTAAAATTTCTATCATCCACTGCCGATCACGCGTTGGATCGGTGTTTAATTTATCCAGACGCTGGGCAATTGCCTGAAAATAAGCAGGCAGTCGTTTTAACGCTTCATCAGGCGTGTGATGGACAAACCCCTGATAGAGTAAATGATCGAGCTGCTCACGAATATCTTTTACGGCATTAATCGCTGTAAGTGGTATTTTCCCAGATAATCGCTTCGCGATGGCGTGATATTCAGCCAATGGTTTGGCAATTTGTCCTGCAAGTTCAGTGGCAATAGAAATCAGATCACTGCGTTTGTTTTCAAGGCGCTGCTCAAAGTCCTGTTTGTTATGAATTGCATCCTGACCCAATATAAAACAGCGTTCGAACGCAACATCAATAAGATCAGTTTTAAGTTGTTCACACGGTGTTTGTTGACCCACTCCTTGTTCATCGTCAAATGGAGATGGGGGTACATTAGCGTAATGCATGCACATTTGTTGGATATTCGGCAGATTCTTCTGCAGGTATTTTACGCTATCCGCTTGTGCGAGCATGAATAAGCGTCTTAATCCTCGACTAGTTTGTTTTTTTGCCTGATTAAGTGTGTCCATTAGAGTTAAATCGACATGATCACCCTTATCGATTAAGGCAGGATAGGCAGTCATTTCCAAACCGTTCTGAGACAAGGTGACCTGTTCTGGTAGTTCAGAAAATGACCACGAAGTCAGACCGTGTTGTTCGAACTCGTTGTCAGGTAATTGTCTAAAACTGGCTGCTGCTTCTTTGGCCCAGTCTTGCTTGAGTTGGACGAGATCCCGGCTTTCTGCCAGTAGTTTGCCTTCCTCATCGATTAGCCTGAAATTCATTTGAAGATA
The DNA here is from genome assembly GCA_029882915.1 of Gammaproteobacteria bacterium. Classification (GTDB taxonomy): domain Bacteria; phylum Pseudomonadota; class Gammaproteobacteria; order Nitrosococcales; family Methylophagaceae. The sequence goes on from JAOUJZ010000004.1 coordinate 68,280, forward strand.
GCTTGGTAACTCGCTGATATTCCAGTCAGATAATGGAATTTCAACGCCGGTTAGTTTACGCAATTGTTCACTCAAAGCGGGCAGCAGTGCGCCTGATTCGGCGGATATGTTTTTTATGCAGTCATCAGCGTATTTGGGGACTGGAATAAAGTGACGACGTTGTGACTTTGGCAAGCTTTTAATCAGGAAGATAATTTTGTCACGTAATAACCCCGGTACTAACCATTCATATTGTTCAGGATTGGTTTGATTAAGTAATGACAACGGAATCGTTTGGGTAATACCATCATGACTTTTACCCGGCTCAAAGTGATATTCAAGTTCAAGTGGTACTCGATTCACCAGTATTTGATCAGGGAAGCTATCGGCTGTTATCTGTTCAGCCTGATGCTGCATCAAATCATCACGATTCAGAAACAGTAATTTTGGCTGTTCTTGCTCGATCTTTTTACGCCATTTCTCAAAGCTTGCACCATTCACAATGTGCTCAGGAATGTGTTGTTTATAGAAGTCGAACAACACTTCATCATCGACTAAAACATCGCGACGACGTGATTTTTGTTCAAGTAGTTCAATGCTTTTGATTAAATCCAGATTATGTTTGAAAAAGGGTGCACGGCAGAACCAGTCACCTTGAACCAAAGCATCACGAATAAAAATCTCATGAGACATCGCGGAATCAATTGGGCCAAAATGCACTCGACGACGTGCAACGATAGGTAAGCCATACAATGAAATTTGTTCAAATGCGACTACTTGGGCTGGTTTCTTTTCCCAATGCGGATCTGAATATTGTTTACGAACCAGATCACCGGCAACAGGTTCTATCCATTCGGGTTCAATTTTGGCAACAATACGCGCATACAATCGACCGGTTTCAACCAGTTCTGCTGCCATTATCCATTTAGGGCCTTTTTTGTGTAATGCGGAGCCAGGGAAAATTGCCAGTTTGAGATTACGTGTCCCTGTGTATTCAGATTTATCGGTTTTGACAGCGATATTACTTAGTAGCCCTGATAATAAAGCTTGATGAATTTCTTGATAATCAGCCTCAATCTTATTGGGTTTAAAACCCATCTGGGTGATCTGGACGTGCAGTTGCTGGTGAATATCATGCCATTCACGTAGACGTAAAAATGATAAAAAATGTTCACGACAGTATTTACGGAGTTTATTTTGACTGAGGTGTTTTTTCTTGTCGTGATACAGTGCCCACAGTTTGAGATAACTTAAAAAGTCAGAACGTTCGTCTTTGTATTTACTATGAGCCTCATCTGCCGCCTGTTGTTTATCCATGGGGCGTTCACGGGGATCTTGAATACTTAATGCGCTGGCAATGATCAATACTTCAGTCAAACAATTGAGTTTTTTTGCAGCCAGAATCATTCGAGCAATACGTGGATCTATCGGTAATTTGGCTAGTTGCCGACCGGTTTCTGTTAATTGTCGGTGCTTATCAACAGCACCTAATTCTTCCAACAAACGAAAACCATCGTTGATCATTTTTTGTGGGGGCGGGTTGATGAATGGAAACTTTGCCGGATCACCCAGTTTGAGTGAAGACATTTGCAAAATAACCGATGCTAGATTGGTTCTTAGTACTTCGGGATCAGTAAAGGCCGGACGATTTTTGAAATCATCCTCATCGTAAAGTCGAATAGCCACACCGGCGGCAACGCGTCCACATCGTCCTGAACGTTGATTGGCACTGGACTGAGATATTTTTTCAATAGGGAGGCGTTGCACTTTATTACGAACACTGTAGCGACTAATGCGAGCAAAACCTGGATCTACCACATAACGAATTCCCGGTACTGTCAGTGAGGTTTCGGCGACGTTGGTAGCTAGAACAATACGGCGATGACCACCTGTTTTAAACACGCGGTTTTGCTCGGCAGCTGATTGACGAGCAAATAACGGCAATACTTCGGTTTGTGGTGGGTGATGTTTGCGTAATGCCTCTGATACATCACGAATATCCCGTTCACCGGATAAAAATACCAGCACGTCACCTTGACCTTCACGACACAGTTCATCAACCGCCTCAACAATGCCTCGAACCATATCGTAATCACGCTGTTCTTCATCATTGCCCATTGGTGGACGGTAGCGCATCTCAACCGGGTAGGTGCGGCCAGTGACTTCAATAACAGGTGCGTTATTAAAATGGGATGAAAAGCGTTCGGTATCAATCGTTGCAGACGTAATAATAACTTTTAAGTCAGGGCGTTTGGGGAGTAGCTGTTTGATATAACCCAATAAGAAATCAATATTAAGGCTACGTTCGTGTGCTTCATCAATGATGAGGGTGTCATATTGATTAAGAAACTTATCATTCTGGGTTTCAGCTAGCAAAATACCATCGGTCATTAATTTTACATAGCTGCGATCTGCTTTTACCTGATCGTGAAAACGCACTTTATAACCAACGATATCACCCAGTTCGCTGTTGAGTTCTTCAGCAATACGAGTGGCTACTGTGCGTGCTGCTATACGGCGTGGTTGTGTGTGTCCGATTAATCCAGAAACACCACGGCCCAGTTCCAGACAGATTTTAGGTAACTGGGTGGTCTTACCTGAACCGGTTTCGCCACTAAGAATAATAACCTGATTGTCTTTGATGGCCTGAGCGATTTCTGCGCGGCGTTCAATAACGGGTAAATCAGCTTCGAAAGAAGGTTTCGGTATGGCCTGCTGGCGTAATTCACGGCGGTCAATAGATGCCGTGATTTTATTTTCCAATGCTGTTAGTTGTTCAGGTTTAATTTCTTGTTGTTTAAGCAAATCCTGCAAACGACGTCTAAGCGGAAACTGATCAGCTAACATAGCTTTGTTAAGTGACTTTTGTAGTTGTTGCAGTGTGTGTTTCAAATGAAGGTGTTCTGTAGCTAATATAAAAAAGAATAGCCGGTTGTTATATTGTAACCGGCTATTATGGAAGAGTTAGACTGTTATTTAGTCAACAGCCGCTGTTATTTATTTTACCATCTGGCATAGTGGTATTGCAGTAGGTGATGCCGCGCTGGTGTGCACCATCAAGTTTAGCTCCTGTTAAATCAGCATTGCTAAAGTCAGTAAAAACAAGCTGTGCGCCTTTTAAATTAGCACCTTTCAAATTAGCACCATCAAAAATAGCATAATCGAGTAAGGCAATGGAGAGATCAGCACCTTCAAGGTTTGCGCCATGTAATTTGGAATGAGTGAACCAGACACCAACTAACTTAGCGTTACTGAAATTGACGCCTTTCAAGTTTGCTTCACTAATATCTACGCCACTAAAATCCTGACCACTTAAATCAGCGTCACTTAAATTACAAAAGTTACATTGGCGTGATTCAAGTAAACGTTCAAGATAAATTTGATCAAAGGCTGATACAGCTGTTGCAGTGAGTAGACCAGCAAGTAAAGCGACTAATTTCATTTATTGTTCTCCTGATTTAATCGGGCTGTTCCAGCCCCCGCTAAAAAACTGTTCAGATAGTGGACGACGTTCACGTGCCTTAAGTTCCCGTTCCAAATGTTCTTCATTTAAGCTGTCCAATGGTGCAGGATGACCCACAGCTATCATTGCCCATAATTCAATATCATCGGGCAATGCAAAAGCAGCGCGAAGTTTATTGCCATCATAACCCCCCATCTGGTGACTGATTAAACCCATTGATGTTGCTTGCAGGCATAAACTGATACTGGCAGCACCGGTATCATAGCCAACCCAACGATTGTCCTGGCCATTATGACTGAACGTTTTAACAGAGGCTGCTAACACCAATAACGGTGCATTTTTAGCCCATTCCTGATTACCGGGAGACAGGCAATCTAAAGCCTGTTGCCAACTGCTTTTGTCCTGATGTTGATTCCAGATGATAAAACGCCAGGGCTGGTCACCATAGCAGGAGGGTGCCCAGCGTGCAGCTTCACACAAAGCAGTAATTTGCTGGTCACTGATTGCAAGTGAAGGGTCAAATGCACGGCCACTCCAACGTTCAGCTAGAATTTTATCAATAGGTTGATCTGTGACAGCTGGTTTTTCGATCACGGTTATAATCCTGATAGTTATTTTTTACCGGGGAGTTGAATGGTAGGTTCTTTTGCAGGACGGTAAAAACCACCGATGTGACCAATCACCATAACAAGGTTTGAACTGGTTTTGTTTGCAATCTCATTCAGCATTTCAGTGCGTTCGGCCTTTTCCAGGCCACTGACCCGAACTTTAATTAATTCGTGGCGCTCAAGCGCAATTTCGATTTCAGAAAGTACGGTATCGGTTAGGCCTTTGCTGCCAATCATGACAATAGGTTTGAGAGAATGCGCTAAACCACGTAAGTAGCGCTTTTGTTTGTCATTAACTGCCATGTGTCTTGATACCATTGATTAAAATGGCTTAATTATATCAGGATAGGATAATCTACAGGGGAGATAGTAATGAAAGATGCACATGAGGTAAAAAATTATGATTTCTGTTAAGCGTCTGGTTCTGGATATCCTTAAACCGCATCAGCCAAATGCGTTGGAATTTTCTTGCACTCTTGCAGGAGTTGATGATGATTATCGGGTCGAGTTGACGGTGATAGAGATTGATGAGAATACCGAAACGGTTCAGGTTGTGATTGAAGGTGACAATATTAATTTCGAAGCGATTCAATCAGCCATCACCAATATGGGTGGTTCGCTTCACAGTATTGATGTTGTGGAAGTACAAAGCGAGCCTGATAACTTATAAGGTAAAGCTTTTAACGTATGAACAAACTTTTATTGAATGCATTTGAGCAACTCCGGTTTCTATTACGAATTACTCGTACTCACGGTATTGTTCGCCGTTATTTTGTGGTGAATGGTTTCGATGGCGCGCTCACCATGCTGGGCCTCATCATAGGGTTTGTTATCAGTGCATCAGCTAATTTGACGGTAGTAATTAATGCCTGTTTAGGTGCCGCTATCGCGTTAGCAGTAAGTGGTGTGAGTAGTGCTTATGTTAGTGAGCAAGCAGAGTTGCGTCGTGCTCTTAATGATTTGGAAGATGCGATGATGACGGATCTCAAGGAAAGTGCGCATGGCGATGCCGCTCGCTGGGTTCCTTTATTAATTGCACTCGTCAACGGTATCGCACCATTAATTATTTCTCTATTAATCATTAGCCCACTATGGCTATCTAAATTAGGAATAGTCTTTTTTGTTTCGCCGCTTTTTATCGCGGTCATTATTGCCTTTATCCTTATTTTTTTACTGGGTGTATTTCTAGGTCGCGTGTCAGGAGTTTCGTGGCTGTATAGTGGCGTTAAAGCACTGTTAGTCGCACTGGTGACCATGTCACTGATTTTCTTATTTGCGGGGTAATAGTGTGGCACACATTGACTGGCATACTGTTGAATCTGATGACGTACTGAAACGGTTTAACAGTTCGGTTGATGGATTGACCACAAATCAGGTTCAACAAAACCGGATGGAACATGGTGCTAACGTTATTCCTGAAACAAAGAGACGATCTCTACTGAGAATGTTGCTGGATCAGTTTAGCGACTTCATGATCCTAGTATTGTTAGTGGCTGCAGTGATATCGGGCTTTATCGGAGAGCCTCAGGATACCATTGCCATATTAGTGATTATTGGTTTGAACGCCATTATCGGCATGGTTCAGGAATATAGAGCCGAACGTGCCGTTGCTGCACTGAGAAAAATGGCAATTCCGGATGCCAAGGTAATACGTAACGCGACAGCAGTGACTATTGCAGCCTCTGAACTGGTACCTGGTGATATTGTTTTACTGGAAACGGGCAATGTGGTGCCAGCGGACTTGAAGTTGCTGGAATCCGAGGAAATGCAGGCCGATGAATCATGTCTTACTGGCGAATCTCATGCTGTTGATAAGCGAAACATCATTCTGACTGATACAGGTTTAGCCCTTGGAGATCGAGTTAATCTTGCATTTAATAGCAGTATGATTACACGGGGTCGCGGCAAGGGCATCGTGATCGCCACAGGATTGAATACTGAAATCGGTCGTATTGCTGAATTACTCGGCAGCGAAAAGAGTGTGAAAACACCACTGCAGCAAAGATTGACTTTGTTTGGACGTTATTTGGCGCTGGCAGTACTGGCAATCTGTGCCATCGTATTTGTTGCTGGTTTGCTGCAGGGGCAACCTGTATTACTGATGTTTTTGACGGCGATCAGTCTAGCAGTGGCGGCCATACCCGAAGCATTACCAGCAGTGGTGACAGTGTCACTTGCCTTTGGCGCACGTAAGCTCATTCAGAATAATGCTCTAGTGCGTAATTTGCCAGCAGTGGAAACACTGGGATCAGTCACATACATCTGTGCTGATAAAACGGGGACTTTGACTCAAAATAGAATGACCGCAGAACTGTTTTATGTGACCGGTCAACGTCAACAGCCACTAGATATTGATAGACATACTATGCCGATTGTAGAGTTTGGGCATGCACTGGCTTTAAATAATGACGTGTCAGAAATGGATGGTACACCCAGCGGTGAACCGACTGAATTGGCATTATTTCAAGCGGCTTATCAGGCAGGTTATGACAAACATGTTCTGGAACAGCAATTACCACGTTTAGCGGTCATTCCTTTTGACAGTGACCGTAAGAAAATGACAACTCTGCATCAGTTGGCGGCAGGGGTCGTGGCCTATGTTAAAGGGGCGCCTGAACATGTGTTAACAGATTGTATTAATGCATTAGGCGTAGATGGCATCATAGAGATTGATGTTAAAGCAGTTACCACTGAAGCAGAACAATTAGCCAGAGAAGGGTATCGTGTGCTTGCAATAGCAAAACGGCAGTATGCCCAGATGCCTGACCAGATTGAGTCGGAAACGATTGAGCAACAACTCACCTTTCTTGGTCTGGTTGCTCTGATTGACCCACCTCGACCGGAAGCCCAACAGGCCGTTGCTGATTGTCTGACTGCTGGCATTACACCCGTAATGATAACCGGTGATCATCCGGGTACGGCGATGACCATCGCCAGACGTTTGGGGATAACCGATAGTGATGATGCCTTGTTGACTGGAGGCGAACTGGCAAAATTATCTGATGATGCATTTGCAAGCATTGTTGAAAAAATAAGGGTTTATGCTCGGGTCAGTCCACAACAAAAACTGAACATAGTAAAAGCATTGCAGTTAAATGGTGAATTTGTTGCCATGACGGGCGATGGTGTTAACGATGCGCCTGCTCTGAAACGGGCCGGTATTGGTGTGGCTATGGGTAAAAAGGGCACTGATGTAGCGCGTGAAGCCGCAGACATGGTTTTACTGGATGATAATTTCAATACAATTGTTCAAACGGTACGGTCAGGACGACAGATCTTCGATAATATTCGAAAATTTATTAAATATACGATGAGTTCCAATTCTGGAGAAATATGGACTCTCTTTCTGGCGCCATTTCTTGGCCTGCCCATTCCTTTGTTACCGATTCATATTTTATGGATCAATCTGGTGACTGATGGATTGCCCGGATTGGCTTATACTGCTGAACCTGCTGAGGAAGGAATTATGAATCGTCCGCCAAGGCCACCAGAAGAACATATATTTTCCCATGGTATGTGGCAGCATATTTTATGGGTTGGGCTGTTTGTTGGTGGAATCTCTATCGCTTCACAAGCCTGGGCAATTTCACGAGGGGTCGACTATTGGCAAACTATTATTTTTACCGTTTTGACCTTGTCACAGTTGTTTCATTCATTAGCAGTACGGAGTGAAACAACATCGTTGTTTTCACTGGGTTTGTTGAGTAATAAGCCCATGCTGGGTGCTGTCATCATGACCATTGGATTGCAGATGGCCGTTATTTACATCCCCGTATTTAATGACATCTTCCACACACAACCATTACCAATCTACGATCTGCTCATTTGCTTTGCTGTGTCATCATTACTTCTGTTTGCGGTAGAGATTGAAAAGTATTTAGTGCGAAGAGGACTAATTTATGTGGACAGTAAACATTTAGTGCCTAATGAGTAACAGTAAAAGTCACTAGGCTAATATAAAGTTCTATATAATTAAGCACGGGCGTAATTAAGCTCACCACACCCTCGCTACTTTTCTAAATGTGTACTCGAACCATGACTAAACATAAGTTTACCGTAACAGCTGCTCGTGGCATGCTGCCTTTATTGGCGAAAGAACTCGCTGGAATGGGCATTAAAGAGCTCAAGCAAGAGCAAGGTAACATCCGATTTACAGGTGGTTTAGAAGAGGCTTACCGCGTTTGTTTGTGGTCACGAATTGCTATTCGGGTGCTGATGCCCATTGCCCATTTTTCCGCAACTACAACCGATGAGCTGTATCAAGGTATTCATGATTTACCATGGGAAGATCATGTTGATGCTGAAGGCAGTACTATCGCCGTTGATTTTAATAGTTTTCGCTCTAAAATTCACCATAGCCAATACGGTGCTCAACGAGTAAAAGACGGGATTGTAGATCGGTTTCGTGAGCAGACAGGGGAGCGACCTTCTGTTGATCTGCATCAGCCTGACTTAAGAATCAATGTCTATCTGAAACATAACCAAGCTATCGTGAGCATTGATCTGTCGGGCGAGAGTCTGCATAAACGCGGCTATCGTGTGCAAACAACCCCAGCACCTTTAAAAGAACATCTTGCGGCCGCTATTTTGATGACGGCAGAATGGCCGAGACTGGCCAAACAAGGTTGGGGTCTGATTGATCCGATGTGTGGATCAGGAACCTTTCTAATTGAAGCGGCGATGATAGCTGCTGATATTGCACCTGGGATTTTGAGAGACTATTTCGGTTTTCTATACTGGAAACAACATGACAAAGAAGCATGGCAGCGTTTAAAAGCCGATGCAGAACGTCGTCGCCACAGTGGTTTGGCACGATTACCCGTTATTTCAGGTGGCGATGCTGATGTTAAATCGGTACAGGCAGCCAAAGCCAATATTGCTGAAATTGGTCTTTCAGAATGGATTCAGGTTGAACAACGTGATTTATTAGATTGGCCATCACAAGCCAAAGTATTACCGACCAGCGGCATGATGGTCTGCAACCCACCCTATGGTGAACGGATGGGGAATCTGGAAGAGTTGCACCACCTTTATGAAAGTCTGGGTAATATTATCAGTGAATCATTTCCAGCGTGGCGAACCACATTGATTACTGACAATGAAAGTCTGGGTAAATTTACAGGGTTAACCTTATTTGACAGTGTGCCATTTGATAACGGTCCGATAGCCTGCAAGGTATTGTGTTACCGGGCACCACGACCAGTATCAGACAGAACAGAGCGCGTGGACCAATCAGTACAACAGTCCGAAATTATGCCTCAACACCAAAATGCTCAGCCAGTGATACTTTCAGAACATGCAGAAATGTTTGCCAACCGATTGAAAAAGAACCTCAAGCATCTTGGTAAATGGGCCAGAAAAAATAACATTGAATGTTATCGACTATACGATGCAGATTTGCCTGATTACGCTGTGGCTATCGATCTTTATGGCGATTATGTTCATGTGCAGGAATATGCACCACCAAAATCGATTGATCCAGAAAAAGCAGTGCAACGATTAAATGATGTGATGCAGGTGATTCCACAGGTTTTAGAGCTGCCAGTTTCACATATCGCCCTTAAACTACGCCAAAAACAACGTGGAACACAGCAATACGAAGCACAAGGATCACAGAAACAGCGAATCACTATTACTGAATCAGATCTGAAATTTTGGGTTAATTTAACGGATTATCTAGATACGGGCTTGTTTCTGGATCATAGACTAACTCGTCAGATGATTACTGAACAATCAGCAGGTAAAGACTTCCTTAATTTATTTGCTTATACAGGTTCGGCCACGGTTTATGCTGCTGCAGGTCAGGCAAAATCGACCACGACAGTAGACATGTCCAATACCTATCTGCAGTGGGCGCAAGATAATATGGTCTTAAATGGCTTTACGGGCAAACAACACCAGTATATTCGGGCAAATTGTTTGGAATGGTTGCAGGCAGCACATCAGGAACCCCAGCGCTATGGCTTGATCTTTCTTGATCCTCCTACATTCTCCAATTCAAGCAGGATGGAAGGAGTATTTGATATACAACGCGACCATGTTGCCTTGATTAATATGTCTGTCGATCTACTTTCAGATGAAGGTATATTGCTATTCTCAACCAATCGGCGAGACTTTAAGATAGATATTGATACGCTATCAAATCTCACTATTAATGATATCAGCAATATTACCTTACCCAAAGACTTTGAGAGAAACCCAAAAATCCATTATTGTTGGGCAATTAGCAAATAATAACTAATATTATTTTGCCATCAATTCCAATAGGGTAGCCTGAGCTGAAATAGCTTCAGCGGCTTCAGTACATTCGACACGATGGTATCTGCCTTCTGGTGACAGCATCCAAGCTTGAGTATTGTCGGCGAGATATATTTCAAGATCATTGATAACTTGTTTCCGTAGTTTTTTGTTTTCTATAGGAAAACAAGTTTCAACACGGCGTAATAAATTGCGTTTCATTAGATCGGCACTGCCAGCCCAGACTTCTTCATCTCCTGCATTCTCAAAATAAAATACCCGAGTATGCTCCAAGAAGCGCCCGATAATACTTCGGACATGAATATTTTCAGATAAACCTATAACGCCAGGTTTTAAACAGCAAATCCCACGAACAATAAGATCGATTTTTACTCCAGCCATTGATGCGCGATAAAAGGCTTGGATTATTTCAGGCTCTACCAATGCATTCACTTTAGCAATGATATGGGCGGATTTTCCGGCTTGAGCATGAGTGATCTCTCGCTCGATGCGGTTCAATAAACCTTCATGCAATGTAAATGGTGCATGTAGCAGTTTATGCATTTTTGGGATCTTACCGAGACTGGTTAATTGTACGAATAAATTGCTGACATCCTCGCCAATTTGTTTATCTGTTGTTAACAAACCATAGTCAGTATAGATACGGGAAGTGCTGCGGTGATAATTACCTGTTCCAAGATGAACATAGTGACGTAACTTACTGTTTTCACGCCTTAATATTAATAGCATTTTTGCATGAGTTTTATAGCCAACAATACCATACACAACATGGACAGCTGCTTGCTGTAATCTCGCTGCTAATGCAACATTGGCAGCTTCATCGAATCGAGCTCGAAGTTCGATTACAACGGTGACTTCTTTTCCTGCCTGAGCGGCTGATACAAGGGCATCGACAATAGGGGATTTTGCACCCGTGCGATAAAGAGTTTGCTTGATGGCTAAAATAGCGGGATCTGATGCTGCTTGTTTAAGCAGATCAACCACCGGAGAAAAGGATTGGTAAGGGTGGTGTAATAAAATATCCTGCTTGCGAATTGCAGAAAAAATATCTTCCTTATTAGACAAGGCGGCCGGTAGACCTTGAGTAAATGGCTTAAATTTAAGATCTGGGCGTTCCACTAGTGAATAAACAGCTTGAAGTCGGCTCAAATTAACTGGCCCATTGACCAGATAGACATTATCTTCATGCATACCGCATTGATCACGAAGAAAATCAACCATATCTTCTGGGCAGTTATGGGCAATTTCCAAACGAACTTCATCACCATAATTACGGTGGGTAAGCTCATCAGAAATAGCGACTAATAAGTCACTGGTTTCTTCTGTATCTATGGCTAAATCACTATTTCTGGTTACACGAAACTGATAGCAGCCTTTAATTTTCATTCCATAAAACAAGTCATCAGCAAAGGCATGGATAATGGATGATAAAAACACGAATTCATGTTCACAGTTCAGTTTAAGCTCTGGAGGTAATTCAATCACACGTGGTAAAGCACGGGGTGCTTGTAAAATAGCTGAGCTACGATTACGGCCAAAGGCATCTTTGCCTACCAGCGATACAATGAAATTCAAACTTTTATTCAATAAACGTGGAAAAGGGTGGGCAGAATCCAGCCCCATTGGACTGAGGATTGGCGCTATTTCTTCAACAAAATAAGCACGTAACCACTCCACTTGTTCGTCTGACCATTTATCACGTGGCAGAATTTCAATGGATTGGTCAGCCAAAGCAGGTATTAATACTTCATTTAACACCTTATATTGCTCATCAACCAGTTCATGCGCCCTGATGTTGATAATTTTAAGTGCTTCCTGAGCACTTATCTGGTCAGCTTCAAGGTAGGGATCGCCAATCTCAATCTGTTGAATTAAGCCAGCCACACGCACTTCAAAAAACTCATCAAGATTGGTGCTGGAAATACAGAGGTAATTTAACCGTTCAAGTAAAGGCACATCGGGATCTAGAGCTTGCTGTAAAACACGCCAGTTAAATTCCAGTAAGCTCTGTTCGCGATTTAGGTACAGCTCGGGGTTGTTGAGATCAATAGTGTCCATTTGATGTGTCTACTTGTTTAATGACTGTATGTAAGTGTTTTTTGAATATAATGTTACTCGCATCAGATTAGCATATAAAGACTTAGTATTTCTTAAACCATAGTGAAAATACATCTTGTATGTATAGGAAGACTTAGTGCCATAATTATATTAAGTTTTCTATATAACTAAACATTATTATTGGGCATAAGTCTTGCTATGTCTTTATATGTCAAAAAGGTTCAAACGGAAAAAAAGATGAAACTGAAACAAAAAATCACAATCGCTGCAGTTGTATTATGTGTTGTGCCTATGCTGGCATTAGCCATTGTGTCTAACTGGATTGCATCTAATCAATCGCATGCTGCATTAGAGTCGTCAGCTGAAGCAAGATTGATCTCTTTGCGAGATGTGAAAAAGACTCAGATAGAAGATTATTTTGCCACTATCAGAAATCAGCTACTAAATTTTGCCGCTGCTGATGCGGTCATATCGGCAACAAAGAACTTTGCTACCGCATATGAAAGATACGCTTCTGAAACAGGGCAGACGGATAGAACCAGTTCAGTTAATAAATTAACTGGCTATTACAATAATACGTTCATGCCGGAATACCTGAGCTTGAACCCAGGGGCATCGGCATTACCAACATCAAATTTGTTGGCTAAGATTGATCTCAATGGTTTGTCATTGCAAAATACGTTAATTGCTAAAAACCCTGCGCCATTGGGTGAAAAAGACAGTATGACTGATTTGGGAGATGGCTCTCAATACAGTTACTGGCACAATCAATACCATCCCTATTTAAGAGATGTACTGCAACGTTTCGGTTTCTACGATATTTTCCTGGTTGATTCTACAACGGGCAAAGTTGTTTATTCAGTATACAAAGAACTCGATTTCGCGACATCTTTGATGGATGGCCCTTATGCAAATTCCGGTTTAGCTAAAGCATTTAAAGAAGCTAACAAGGCCACGAGATCTGGTGTGGTCGCCATTACAGACTTTGAATCATATACCCCGTCATACGAAGGTGCTGCAGCATTTATGGCAACGCCTATTTTCGAAAACGGTGTTAAACGTGGTGTACTCATATTTCAGATGCCTGTTAGCCGCATCAATCATATCATGACATTTGATGGTAAATGGTCCGAAGCAGGTCTAGGGAATTCTGGAGAAATCTATCTGGTCGGTGCAGACAAGCGTTCACGTAGTGAAAGCCGCTTTTTAATGGAAGATAAGTCGGGTTATATAGATGCACTGCGTGCTAGTCCAACAATTAGTAATGAGATTGTCGACACCATAACAGCCAAAGGCACAGCATTAGGATTACAACCTGTTGATAGTCGTGGTAGTCAGGCTGCACTTGCAGGTAACTCTGGCTTTGATATTTTCTCTGATTATCGTGGAGTGGCAGTGTTGTCAGCATATGCACCATTGGCGATTGAAGGTTTAAATTGGGTCATATTAGCGGAGATTGATAAAGAAGAGGCCTTTGCTGCAGCCGATGATTTGTCTAATCATTTATGGTTATACGGTTTTATCATCCTTGCCATTATGGCGGCTCTTGCCGCTGTAATCGCTGCTCAATTAGCTGGCTTGTTATCAAAACCCATTGTGGCATTCAGTAATTTTATTAGCCAAGTTTCTGAACAACTTGATTTAACCAGGCGCCTTGATATAAATAGAACTGATGAAATTGGTGATGCAGGTAATGCCTTTAACAAGTTGCTAGATGTATTCCAAAAAGGAATGCATGAAGTTACTGATGCGAGTAGTAGAATTGCTGCAGCGTCAGAAGAAACCTCCGTGATTACTGAGCAAACCAGCGAAGCCATTCAAACTCAGCAAGCAGAAATCAGTCATGTTGCCACTGCAATGAATGAAATGAGTGCAACGGTGAATGACATTGCCAAAAATACAACACAGACAGCAGTTGCATCAGATACAGCACGTGAAAATGTTCAAGCAGGTACTGAAGCGATGAACAAAACAATTGATTATGTTGGTGCTGTCTCTACTGTTATGCAACAAGCGAGTGAAACAATTGCTCAGTTAGAGCAACGCAGTGTTGATATTTCAGGCGTACTGGATGTCATTAGCGGTATTGCCGAGCAAACCAATCTATTGGCGTTAAATGCAGCGATTGAAGCAGCGAGAGCCGGGGAACAGGGTCGGGGATTTGCCGTGGTTGCGGATGAAGTGAGAAACCTTGCGAGTAGAACACAGGAGTCCACGGGTGAAATCACCAAGATGATTGAGGAACTGCAAAATGGCAGCAAACAGGCCGTAGCAGCTATGGAACAAAGTAAATCACAAGTTGATGCGGCTGTAGAACAGGCTGGAGAAACAGGTGGTACACTTGCCACCATTGCTGAGGTCATCATGCAGATCAATGATATGAGTAGCCAAATTGCAACAGCAGCAGAAGAGCAGGGCGCGGTTTCAGAAGAAATTAACCGTAATGTTGTCAGAATTAATGATATGACAGAACAGACTGCAGAGGGCGCAGGGCAAACATCTCAAGCCAGTCAGGATCTGTCTCGTTTGGCCTCTGATTTGGCTCTACTTGTTCAAAAATTTCAAGTGTAATTTAAGATGCTGGTTACCAGCGGTATTTATCGTAGTTTTCAGGGTTAGCCCAATGACGACTGTTTAACCAGTCATGGTTGGGCTGATAATTTTCGATAGCATAGCTAAATATCTGATGATGATGGGTCATAGCAACACGCTGCATACCCAGCGCTAGAAAGTCCGCTAATTCCCAGCTTTGTCGTACCGCTGCATCAATTTCGCAAATAACAATCATATGCTGGGTGTAACAATTACGAATTAAGCCCAACCATTCCATCGCCTGTGATTTGGGTAGGGTGTCGACAATTTCACTGACTATAGCCAGGTCTATGCTGGTGATATTTGCGAATTGTTCCAGTCTAAACGGTGTTTTCAAAACCTGTGATCTGGTATCTTGCTGTTCTTTATAGCAAGCTAGGGCCGTTTCTCCCACTATCAATACTGAGCTGGGCTGGAACTCCTCAATCAAAGGTGAAAGTATTGTTGATAAATCTAAATGCGTTGTCATGACTGATCAGGATAAAACATCTACAGAGTTCTGGAAACATACTCGACTCAGTCATATGAGTCATGAGCAATGGGAAAGTCTTTGTGATGGCTGTGGACGATGTTGTTTACATAAGCTTGAAGACGAAGATGATGGTCGCATGTATTACACACGAACTGCTTGTGCATTGTTAGATATCAGCACATGCCGCTGTATGGATTATCAGAATCGTCAGCAGTTAATGCCTGACTGTCTTCAACTCAGTGTCGACCAAGCTCACTATTTTGACTGGTTGCCTTCTACGTGTGCTTATCGATTATTGGCTGAGGGCGAGCCATTACCTGAATGGCATCCATTAATTAGCGGTGATCCTGACAGTGTCATTAAAGCAGGCATTTCTGTACGTGATATTGCTAAATCTGAAACAGAAGAAACTGATATGTCTGATGAGATTATCGTCTTGTATGACCCAATCAATAAAGAAGCTGATGAAGCCTGAACAAAGTCGTGATTTCACCGAGCGTTTGGAAAAAGCGGCATTATCCTTATTAAAGATGGAAGTGTTTCG
>JAOUJZ010000030.1 GCA_029882915.1 Gammaproteobacteria bacterium
TACCAACAAATTGTCTTCCACAGGAACAATTTCAACCAAGTCCATTCCTGGCTGAATAATGCCACCAATCGTATTGACTTTGAGTTGCTTGATTGTGCCTTTCACTGGCGAGCGAACCTGGGTACGTGTCACTCTATCCTGCAGTGAAAAAATTATTTCTTTTGTTCTGGCTAGCTCGGCATTCACCTCACTTAATTGCATTGCTGCTTCTGTTTTAAAGCGTATTGTTTGCTCTTCAATCTTTTGTCTGACTTCATTTAATGTTGATCTAATCCGTGGGATGGCTAAACGATTAGCATTCATTTCACCCTTTAAATCATTAACTGTACGCTTTAAGCGTAACAACTCTACTTCTGACATCACTCCTTCAGCTACCAGTGGTTCAGACATAGTTAACTCTTCATTGCTAAACTCATAACTACGCTGTAACTGCTCTTGCCGGGCCTGAATTTCAATTAGCTCCTGAGTTCGCTGCTGTTCTTGCTGTTTTAATACCCGGATAGTTGTTTCTAACTCTAATTGCCTTGATCTGTATAAAGCCATTTCCCCTGCAGCCAAAGTCGGATTTTCATGCAACACTTCTTCCGGCATAACTAATTCGTGACCCTTACTTTCTGCTTCTAAGCGAGTGTTTCTTGCCAGTAATTCAAAATACTTAAGTTGTGTTTCACGAAATGATGAAGCAAAACGTGTGTCATCAATCTTCAATAATACTTGGCCTTTATTAACAATTTGACCTTCTGAGACCAGTACATCCGCTAAAATCCCGCCCTCAAGATTTTGAATGACCTGAATTTTACCTGATGGAATCACCTTACCATCGCCTCGCGTTACTTCATCAAGGGTTGTCACATGCGCCCACCATCCAGCCACCAGAAAAAAGAGAATAGTTAGTATGAGCAGTGAGTGTCCAAGTCGATGAGCTGAATCTAGAGTCGCAGCACTGACTTCAGACATAAATTCAGCATCATCTGGGTGGGTATGTTTTAGCCAGGGCACTGCATTATCCTTTTGACACTTTAATATGGCCTTTCTTGAGCGCTGCAAGCACTTGTTCACGCGGACCATCTGCAACTAATCGACCTTGATCCAGAACCATCAATCTATCAACTAGGCTTAACAACGATGCTTTATGTGTCACTAACAATAATGTTTTATCTTTCAATGTCGTACCTAGTTTCGCTTTAAACTGCTCTTCTGTACTGTTATCCATCGCATTAGTAGGTTCATCCAGTATCAACACAGGTGGGTCGAGTAGCAATGCACGTGCAACGGCAACACTTTGTCGCTGACCTCCTGATAATCCATCTCCGCGTTCGCCGACAGCCATATCAAATCCTGACGGATGACGATTAACAAACTCGGTGACACCCGCAGTATCCGCGGCCTTAAGCACAGCGGCATCATCCGCAAACGGTGCGCCCATAGCAATATTGTCACGAATACTGCCAAAAAACAGAACAACATCTTGAGGTGCATAACCCACATTGCGGCGCAGATCCACTGGGTCAATCTGTCTTATATCAGTGCCATCCAGCAGAATCGATCCTTCCTCAGGCTCATACAATCCCAATACTAATTTTTCAATTGTGCTTTTACCCGAACCAATACGACCAATAATCGCAACTTTCTCACCAGGCTGAACAGTGAATGAAATTTCAGACAGCGCATCCATCGGCTGTTCTGGATAACGAAATGACACTTTTTTGAACTCAATACCACCCTTAAAATCAGGACGGTGCAGAAATTCACGACCAGAGGGACGCTCTACCGGTAAATTCATTAAATTATTCAACGAACTTAATGCCGCTCTGGATTGATGATATCGCGTCAGAATACCTGCTACTTGACCCATAGGCGCCAATGCTCGGCCAGTCAAAATGGTACTGGCAATTAATGCCCCCATCGTGATGTCACCTTCAGAAATTTTATACACTCCAAACACAACCACACTGATCGAAGCCATCTGTTGCAGAAATGCCGTAAAATTCACCGCTGTAGACGATAAAATGCGGGCACGTTGTCCATATTTAGCGATAAATCCAGTTGTTTGTTCCCATTTTCTTTGAATGGGTGTTTCTGCACCAATGCTTTTAATCGTCTCCAAGCCTGTTAATGTTTCAATCAATGTGGCACTTTTCTGACCAGAATGACGAAACAAGTTCTGAATAGTCCGTCCAAGTGGCACCTGAATAATCAGACTGACCAATATAGTCAATGGTATGACAGCAAGAGGGACATAAGCTAACTCCCCTGCAATACTCCAGATAACAAAAATAAATAAAAAGGCGAAAGGCAAATCGATCAATGTGGTTAATGTTGCTGAAGTAAAGAACTCTCTAAAAGATTCAAACTCATGCATACTGTTGGCAAAAGATCCGACCGAGTTTGATCGTGCCGCCATCTTAACGCCCATCACTTTTTCGAAAATCGTTGCCGATAAAATAACATCGGCTTTTTTGCCTGCTATATCAATGAAATAACCGCGCAATGTTCTCAGTAACAGATCAAATACAAACACTGTAGCAACACCGATAGCCAGTACCCATAAAGTTTCAATCGCATTATTAGGTACTACCCGGTCATACACATTCATGATGAACAATGGTGATGCCAGCGCAAAGCTGTTAACCAGAATAGAGGCGATAAAAACTTTAGCGTATATCGGCCAAAAACGAATAATTGTTCCCCAGAACCAGTGTCGTGTTCGAGGTATTTCACTATGTTCCGTACGCTGATCGAAGTGATGTACTGGCTTAATGAAAATGGCAAAACCCGAATATTGCTCATTGAGTTCTGACAATGAGACTTCAGTTTCACCATCACCCGTTTCAGGAAAAATAATTCTGGCGGAATGTTGTTTGAACTCAAGCACAATGCATGCAGTACTGTTTTCAAGAAGTAGTACTGCTGGCAAGACCAGATTTGAGATTTTTCTTAGTGGACGTTTGACCGTTTTTGAAGATAAACCCGCGCGTTCCGCAGCTCGCGAAAATAATTTGGGAGTAAGTTTGTTGTCGACCAATGGTAAACCAGCAACCAAGCTGTCTGCACTGTGAGGCTTGTTGAGTATTTTTGACAATAGTGTCAAACATCCCAATAAGGGATCATCAAGAGTATCGCGACTGTCTTCAGCATCCCACTGCTGTTTGTGATTTGAATCGACGGTCTTCGCTGTGTCCATGTATTTATGGGTAGTCATAAAAATAAAGTTTGAACAGTCTCACAGTTTTTTGCTTTACTGTAAAGCCTAAATCACACAATTTATGTGTAATATAGTCAAACAAAATCTAAGTATATAGAGGATAACTCATCATGGCTTATATCCAACGTGATTCACAAGGAAAAATTAGTGCTGTGTTTGATTCACGTCAAGATAATGCTCAGGAGTTCTTGCCTCTTGATTCCCCTGAGCTACTTGAGTATTTAATTCATTCAGACAGCACAGAAGATGCGCGCAAAGTATTATCCACTTCCGATATAAATTTAATCCGGGTTTTGGAAGACTTGATTAATACATTAATTGATAAGAAGGTTATTTTATTTACCGACTTACCACTGGCAGCAAGAGAAAAACTATCAAGCCGTGAAAAAATACGAGGCCATCTAAACAGCCTCGAAAATTTGATGGGAGATGATGAAGGTATATTGTAGTTATCCGGCAGTCCGTTATTTGTGCCTGACCATCCGTTGACGTTTAGCCACTTGCCTATCCGTTAATTTATTTTTCCGATCCTTAAACGGGTTATCCCCTTTCTTGAATTCGATCACAACCGGTGTACCTTGCAACTTCAGTACATCTCGAAAAGTGTTTTCCAAATAGCGACGATAACTATTCGGTGTCGCATCTGTCTGATTGCCATGAATAATAATACGCGGTGGATTTTTACCGCCTAGATGAGCGTAACGAAACTTAATACGTCTACCATTTACTAAAGGGGGTTGATGTTCAGCAACTGCATCTTCCAATACTCTTGTTAGTCTTGGGGTTTGCAACTGTGCCATTGCTGAAGCATAAGCCTGTTTGACCGACTTAAATAATAATCCAACGCCACTTCCATGCAAAGCAGAAATAAAATGGGTATTTGCAAAATTCAAAAAAGGTAAGCGACGTTCAATATTGGCAGCCACCCACTCCCGTTCAGATTTTTCCAGTCCATCCCATTTGTTCACTGCAATAACAACCGCACGCCCACTTTCTATAATCAAGCCGGCGAGATGAAGATCCTGCTCGACAATACCTTCATGAGCATCCAGTACCAATATCACCACATTGGCATCATCTAAAGCTTGTAATGTTTTGACAATACTGAATTTCTCGAGCATCTCAGATACCTTAGATCGTCTGCGGACACCTGCGGTATCAATTAAGATATATTCAGTACCATCTTTCTCGAATGGAATGTGAATGCTGTCACGTGTTGTGCCTGGTTCATCATAAGCCACTACACGTTCTTCACCCATAATACGGTTGATTAACGTTGATTTACCCACATTGGGACGCCCTAATACTGCCAGACGAATCGTGTCATCCTGATCATCGATTTCCTCATCGTCTTCAATAGCAACGACGCTGGGGAGTTTTTCTTTCAGTGTCATTATCAGATCTGTGATGCCTCGACCTTGTGATGCAGAAATCACTTGTGGCTCACCCAAGCCTAAGGAATAAAAGTCAGCCGCCATCATTTCTCGCCGCTCGCCTTCACTCTTGTTCACTACCAATATGACCGGTTTACCAACATTGCGTAAGTCCTTGGCGACCACTTGATCAGATGCCGTTAATCCAGCACGACCATCCACCAGAAAGAAAATAAGATCGGCTTCTTCAATTGCTAGCTTTGCTTGTTTGCGCATCAAATCGGACATATTGTCAGATTGCTCTGTTAGGCCACCTGTGTCGATCAAGATGAAAGAACAGTCTTCTGACTTGACTGTACCGTATATGCGGTCACGTGTCAGACCAGAAAAATCTGCCACCAAAGCATCTCGGCTTTGTGTCAGTTTATTAAATAATGTCGACTTACCAACGTTCGGGCGACCAACAAGTGCAATAATTGGTTTCATGAATTATTGAACTCGCAACGCGGTTAACGTGCCATCAGCTGCTGTAATAAATACCAAACCCTCTTTCACCAGCGGTTTGCTTCGAATATTGTCATTCGCCACTTTCAAGCGTGCTACAAATCGACCGTCATCACGTGAAATCCAGTGCACGTAACCTTCAAAATCACCGACGAGTACATGTTTACCTACAACAGCTGGTGCAGTTGTTTTACGACGCAATAAACGTGTTTGTCGCCATAGTGCATCCCCTGAACCTTTCTGTAATGCCCATACATAATCACTGTCATCACTGACATAAACCGCATTACCTTCAGCTGCATCCAGTCCCGAACGTGAAGACATATCACGTGACCACAACTTTCTACCATTGGATAAATCCAGAACAGCAATCTGTCCATGGTAGGCAACCACATAGATTTTTCCATCGCGAACAACTGGTTCTGAGTCTATATCAACCAGACGATCCAGCTCAGTTCTACCTCGTGGAACGGCAACACTTTGTTCCCAAATTACTTTACCGTCTGTGAGTGACAATGCCACTAATTTTCCATTGGCATAACCTGCAATCACCTTGTCATCGGCTAGAACAGGTGCACTGGCGCCACGTAGACTTAGAAGTGGCACAGATCGTTGATAACTCCATAGCACTTGACCATCAGTAGAGGATAAACCACTCATTCGGCCATCAGCAGTACGTGCTACCACCACGCCCATAGCACCTTTAGGTGGTGCTAGGACTTCACTGCTTAATTGATGCTTCCACCGTAACTCACCATTATTTTCGTTAAGTGCAAGGACTTGCCCTTCCTGTGTGCCAACAATGATCAAACCATCGCCACCACCCACTCCCGTTGTAACAGACACATCCAAATCGGCTTGCCAAAGCTGGCGTCCAGTCTTAAGATCATAACTGCTGACCTTACCTTCATTATCAATAGCAACTACCGAGCCTCCCTGTATCCAAGCAGCAAGATCGCTATAATCATTTCCGGCACCATCGCCTGTATCTGTTGACCACACAACAACTGGAGTAAACTCTGGAGTAAACTCAATCAACTCTGCTGGCGGAGCCTCATAAACATCATCGGATAACCATTCGCTGACTGTGCCACATGCTGTAAGCGTAAACACACTCACCAACATTATGCCTTTACGTAACATATTAACCATCCTGTGTAGCAACCATATCATCCAGTTTTAGTTGCAACAGTTGCTGACGAGGCTCACCTGTCCTCAATGTTAGCAAAGCACTTTGGTATGCTGCTCGCGCTTGTTCTTCTTGACCTTGAACCGCATAAATATCACCGCGCAATTCAGCAAACAGTGATGCAAAAGCTGTTAATTGTGATTGTTCTGCCAATACTAATGCTTGTTGGTATTGACCATCATTAAGTAATAATTGCCCCAAACGTAAACGTGCAATTTCCACATGTCCAGAAAGTTTGGCATTAGCCATAACCCACTCCAGATATGTCTTTGATGAAGTCAGGTCAACAGTTTGTTTTGCCACTTCAAGTGCAGCAAATACCGAATAAGGCGTTTTAGCAAACTCACTGAGTAATTGCTGTGTTTTAGTTTCGGCTTCTGTGATGTTATCTTCCGCTAGGGAGGTGATCACCTGCTGATAGATGCCAGAGGCATTTTCTGCTTGCGATTGCTGATACGTTATCCAGTATCGACCTCCAAGTACTATCGTAACACTCAATATACAACCAACAATGACAGCAGTGCCATTATCACGCCACCATTGTTTTATTTCTTCGCCTTTTTCGTCATCTGATGCGTAAATATCCACAACCATCTCCTAAAATTCAATAACTACACACCCATAAATGGTGATAAATTTAATGCGTGAATTATACGTTAAAGTCGCTAATTAGTGTGGATATGATCAAACATCTACAGTAAAGTCGTTTTGCACCATCATGGTTAGAGACTCTTAGCTATTGCACCTTAATAGTGCACATCATAGTCATTGCACCCATTTTTCTTGACTAAGTCATTGTTTTTGATTGTCGACCGAATTTGGTGCAATTTTTGCTCTTAGTATTTTTTTATCAAAGGAAATTAATTGTGCAGAGTTCAACTGATGTCTTATTCATTTTGCTGGGTGCCATCATGGTTCTTGCCATGCATGCGGGTTTTGCGTTCCTTGAAGTAGGTACTGTTCGAAAAAAAAATCAGGTTAATGCCTTAGTCAAAATCATTATGGATTTTTCCATTTCGACCATTGCCTACTTTTTTATCGGTTACAGCATTGCTTATGGCATTAACTTCTTACAAACTGGTCCCATTCTAGTTGAAAGCAATGGGTACGCCTTAGTTAAATTTTTCTTTTTACTGACTTTCGCTGCCGCCATTCCGGCTATCGTTTCTGGTGGCATCGCTGAACGAGCAAAATTCAATCCTCAACTGATAGCAACTTTTTTTCTAGCCGGTTTCATTTACCCGCTATTTGAAGGCATAAGCTGGAATGGTTTATTCGGTATTCAGGATTGGCTAGCAAAGAGTTTTGGGGCTAGTTTTCATGATTTTGCTGGCTCAATAGTTGTGCATGCTGTTGGTGGCTGGATAGCACTTGCAGCAGTATTACACTTGGGCCCACGTCACGGACGTTATGGTAAACAAGGCGAAGTATATGCCCATCCACCATCAAATATTCCCTTTCTTGCACTTGGCGCATGGATCCTTACTGTTGGCTGGTTTGGTTTTAATGTCATGTCAGCACAGGAAATAGAGGGAATCAGTGGCATCGTTGCCGTCAATTCTTTAATGGCAATGGTTGGCGGAACGTTGATTGCTTGTCTTGTTGGTCGAAATGACCCTGGATTTGTACACAATGGCCCACTAGCAGGTCTTGTTGCCGTCTGTGCCGGTTCAGATGTGATGCACCCTCTTGGTGCGCTTATTACTGGCGGGATTGCCGGAGGTTTATTTGTGTATGCATTTACCTTAACACAGAACAAATGGAAGATTGATGACGTGCTTGGGGTTTGGCCCTTACATGGACTTTGTGGCGTTTGGGGTGGTATTGCTGCTGGTATTTTCGGCCAGATTGCTCTGGGTGGCCTTGGCGGTGTTAGCCTGCCATCTCAACTTATCGGTACTGCACTTGGCGTTAGCATCGCTTTTGCAGGTGGGTTTATCATATATGGCGCGCTTAAGAAAGTGATGGGGCTACGTCTATCACAAGAGGAAGAATATAACGGTGCAGACTTGAGTATTCATAAAATCAGTGCAACACCAACTAATGATTAACTAAATGGCAAACAGCATTATCCGGTAACATTACCTTGCTTGCTTACCGGATAATGCCGCCTTGTTGTGTTTTTAGAAAATCGATAAAAATACCCAGTTCTGACTGTTCCTGAGCAATTTTTTCGATCTCATGTTGAGCTTCTTCAACACGCAAGCCTGAGCGATAAATCAACTTGTATGCCTGACGTATGTTCCTAATTTGAGTGGCTGAAAAATTACGGCGTCGCAACCCTTCGACATTAACTCCAGCCGGTTTTGCCATATGTCCAGAGACTAGTACATAAGGCGGTACATTACGAGAAATTACACTGCCCATTGCACTAAACGAATACGATCCAAAATGGTTAAACTGACTGATCAAGGTGAAACCACCCAGAATCACAAAATCATCAATAATCACATGTCCGGCCAATGAGGCATTGTTAGCAAAAATATTGTCATTGCCTACAATACAATCATGGGCAATATGTACATAGGCCATGATCCAGTTATTATCGCCGATTTTTGTGACACCTCCACCTTGTACTGTTCCACGATTTATTGTGACGTTTTCACGAATTAAATTGTTATCGCCAATTTCCAACAATGTCGGCTCAGCGGCGTATTTTTTATCCTGTGGATCCTCACCAATAGAGGCAAATTGGTAGATCTTGTTGTTGCTACCTATTTTTGTCGGGCCATTTATAACAACATGTGACTTAATTTCACAACCAGCATCAATTTTGACATCTGGCCCTATAACCGAATACGGACCAATGCACACATCATCAGCAATAACAGCAGTAGGATCAATAATTGCAGAACTATGAATCATTTAGGCATTTCTTGATTAACACACATGATGTCTGCACT
Source organism: Gammaproteobacteria bacterium (assembly GCA_029882915.1). Classification (GTDB taxonomy): domain Bacteria; phylum Pseudomonadota; class Gammaproteobacteria; order Nitrosococcales; family Methylophagaceae. The sequence continues at coordinate 9,175 of JAOUJZ010000030.1, forward strand.
GACCACCACTTCACCATCGACACTCGCTTCACCACTGAACTTCCATAAATTACGTTTATTTTTAACTAGCTTTACTTCTAACCGTAATTGATCACCTGGCTCAACAGGCTTTTTAAATCGTGCATTGTCTATACCTGCAAGGTAATATAAAGCATCATCTGAGCGTATATCATCTGCTGTTTTGAATGCTAACAAACCAGTAGCTTGAGCCAGAGCTTCTAATATCAAAACACCGGGCATAATAACTCGTTGTGGAAAATGTCCCGTAAATTGTGGTTCATTAAATGTGATATTTTTGATCCCAACCAGGTGTTCTCCTGGCGTAAAGTCAATAACACGATCAATTAATAAAAAAGGATATCGATGTGGAAGATAGCGTTGAATCTCGTGTATATCAATAGTGTTCAATTGTTATATCCTTAGTTTTATAACACTTAAAAAGTTGCATTTATTTTACCTTGGGCGCTTCTGGCATGAAACAACGGCTTTACTTATTTTTATCTTCCAGTTGTTTAATACGATCAGCAAGTACATCCATTTGACGATAACGAACAACATTCCGCTGCCATTGCTGAGTGGGTTCAGCCGGAATACCAGAAGAATAAATGCCTGGTTTAGTAATAGATTTGGTTACCATCGTCATCCCCGTCAACTGAACCCCATCAGTTATAGAAATATGCCCACTAATTCCAACACCACCGCCAATTACGCAATGCTTTCCTATCTGAGTACTACCGGCAATCCCCACGCAGCCAGCAATAACGGTATGATCACCAATAATAACATTATGCGCAATCTGAATCTGATTATCGAGCTTAACACCATTACCAATCACCGTATTTTCAAGTGCACCACGATCAATCGTTGTATTGGCCCCAACTTCGACATCGTCACCAATTATAACACTGCCTATTTGTGGCACCTTAATCCATGTGCCCTTATCATTCGCGATACCGAATCCATCAGCACCTATAACCACACCTGGGTGAATAATAACGTCTTGACCAATTTGTACGGAATCACAAACAGTGACATTAGCTATTAGTCTTGACCCTTTACCTACTTTTACCCCTTGTTGGAGTATACATCCTGGGCCGATGACTACATCCTCTGCCAGCTCGACACCATCTTCAATTACCACTTGAGCAGCTATTGATACCGTTGGATGAATGATACTAGCAGGACTAACCGATGCGCTGATATGAATCCCCGGCTGATGCTGTTTAACGGGATTGAACAGTCTAGCAGCCTTGGCAAAAGCAACATAAGGATCATTAACAACAATAGCGTGATGGGGAACAGCAGAAGCATTTTCAGGCGTGACGATTACTGCTCCAGCGTGAGTTGTAGCCAAGTATTTTTTATATTTTGTATTGGCTAAAAAACTAATCTGCCCCGCACTTGCATTTTTTAATGTGGTGATACTATCGACTTCATAGTGCTCATCACCAATTACCTCTCCCCCAATGTATTCAGCAATCTGCGCTAATGTCCACACAAGATTAATCCACTATTTTGATTTTGATTTAAGAAGCTCTAATACCTTGGCAGTCATGTCAGCTCGTTCACTCGCATAGATAACACCCTGATAGAGAACCAAATCATAGGAATCTTTTTTCGCAAGTTCTACAATAGTTTGTGCAATGTCTTTTTCCAGTTTGCGTAATTCTTCATTTCGACGAATTGACAAATCTTCACTGTATTCATCTTGTAGGCGTTTTAACTCACGTTGTTCACTTAAAATTTCTCGTTCTTTAGCTTTACGTTCATCCGCACCCAGAATCGCACTGTCTTTTGATAATTTTTCTTGCTGCGCTCGCAAGTCTTTATGTTTTTTCTCTAGCCCTTTACTACGTGATGAAAACTCTTTTTCAAGTCGCGCTAATGCCTGTGCTTTTTGTGGTGATTGGTCCAGAACTGCACTCGCATTAACTACGCCTATTTTCAATTCAGCTGCATTGATTGATGCTCCAGTTAGAGCCAGAATTAAAAACAATCCAACAAACTTCATTTTCTTCACACTTATCTCCAAAACTATTTAACTAAAATGTTGAACCTAATGAGAACTGGAAAGTTTCCGTTTCATCACCAGATTGTTCATTGAACGGTTGTGCCATGCTCAATGAAATTGGACCCATTGGTGAAATCCATATCGCTGAAATACCAGCAGAATATCGTAACATGCCCGCATCAAAATTCTCATCAGCATCATAAACATTACCAATGTCCGTAAAGGCACTAAGACGTAATGACCTGAGCGTTTTCTTCAAAAATGGTATTGGGAATATAACTTCCGCACCACCAGCAACTAATAAGTTCCCGCCCAACGGTTGTCCATCTTCTTTAATGCCTAACGTATTAGCCTGATAACCGCGAACACTACGTATACCACCAGCATAAAAATGCTGGAAGAATGGGAATTCATCGGTATCACCATAAGCCTCACCATAACCAAGATTTCCACCTAGAGCTAAGGTTAAAGAGTCTGATAGTGGATGATACCAATCATTTTTATATCGCAATTTGTAGTATTGTAACGAACCACCTGGAATCGCTATTTCTGCTGATACACTCTGAGCCATGCCTTGGGTTGGTAAAATAGCGCTATCACGACTATCGCTAGACCAGCCAAGTGTCAGTGACCATGTATCAAACTGATCGCCTTCTTTTGCAACAAAATCACTATAGCGCTGTATTGTATTATCTCTAGGTAGATTTAATTGCGTATTTTCATAACCTAATGCTAAACGGATACGATTATTTTCTGAGATGGGGATACCAAAATTAATATCGCCACCCCAAACATCTGTACTATAGTTGGCAAGATTAGCCTCATTTGCATCTCTTTGGCGATAAAAAGCATTAAATCCTTGACTGATGCCGTCAACTGTCACAAAAGGGTTGGTGTAACCGAAGCTGTATACTGTATTAACGCTACTGTTATTGAATCCAAAGTTAATATGTTTACCACTTCCCAGGAAGTTTTTCTGAACTATATTGGCATTAAAAATTAAGCCATCTGACTGCGAGAAACCCAAACCAGCTGACAAACTACCAGATGGTGATTCTGAAACATTAAAGTCAAGATCAATTTGATCTGCCGTTTCTGGCACTGACACAGTTTCAACGTTTACATCTTCAAAATAACCGAGGCGTTGAATACGTGCACGGGATTGTTCCACATTTTTTGTTGAAATCCATGATGACTCTTGTTGTCGCATCTCACGTCTCAATACTTCGTCACGAGTTTTGCTATTACCGGAGATATTGATACGGCGAACATAGGCACGACGGCCTGGATCTACAAAAAACGTCAGTGTGACTTCTTTATTTTCGCGATCAATCTCTGGAACGGCATTAATATTGGCAAATGCATAACCATCATTACCTAAACGATTTGTTAGCGATTCCGTGCTTTCAGTAATGGCCTTGCGGGAAAAAATGGCATTATTTCGAATAGTCACCAGGTCAAATAATTCATTCTCAGGCACTATCAAATCACCAGCAAGGCGTACTTCTTTAATCGTGTATCGCTCACCTTCTGAAATATTGATGGTAATAAACATCTGTTTTTTATCATCGGTAATTGAAACTTGGGTAGATTCAACAGTAAAATCGACATAACCTCGATCCAGATAGAATGATCGTAAGGTTTCTAAATCAGCAGACAGTTTTTGACGTGAATATTGATTATCATGTGTAAATGCCGACAACATGCCACCTGTGGTAGATTGAAACTCTTCTAATAAATCATCTTCATCAAAAATCACGTTGCCGACTATATTAATATTTCCAATTGTCGCAACCACACCTTCAGCCATCGTAATGCGAATAGCAACACGGTTACGAGATAACGGTGTCACATCAGACTCTATCGTCACACCATATTTACCACGGCTAAAATACTGACGTTGCAACTCAAGCTCAACCTGCTCCAGTTTTGCCTGCTCATACACCTGGCCTTCAGCAAAACCAATCTGGCGCAGTGACTTTAATAATTCCTTACTATCCAGATCCTTATTTCCCACAAATTCAATACTTGAAATAGCGGGTCTCTCACTGACTTTAATAATCAAAACGCTATCTTGCTGCTCAACTTCAACGTTATTGAAATATTTAGATTTAAATAATGCACGGATAATACTTTTTGCATCCTTATCCGTCATTTCATCGCCCACCTTAACAGGTAGAAAATTAAAGACCGTACCAGCAGAGATCCGCTGCAAACCTTCTATACGGATGTCCTTGATCTTGAAAGTCTCTGCTAATACTGAGCTGGACAGTAACAATAACGTAATGGCAGTGAGTAATTTTTTCATTATTATTTTTGTCATATTTTTACACATCGAAGGAGTAAGTTTACCTGCAATATTCCTATTATCCAAACAGTCTCGATAAATCGTTGAAAAACGCTAAAAACATCAGCATCAAAAGCAGGATGATACCTAATTTTTGCCCTTGTAGCTGAACTTGTTCTGAAACAGGCTTACCTTGTAACCATTCCACCATATACATCACCAAATGCCCCCCATCAAGGACAGGGATTGGTAGTAAATTCAAGATGCCCAAACTGATACTGATCATTGCCAAAAAGCTAATAAATGAAATCAGCCCTCTGTCTGCAGATGCACCGGCATATTGAGCAATACTGATCGGACCCCCAATATTTTTAGTGGACACTGTCCCTGTCAGCATGCCAAATAGACTTTTTACGGTAGCGCTTGAAAACTGCCAGGTTTCCTGTATTGCCTGACCTATCGCTGCTACTGGTCCATAACGTAACTCTGCTTGTAGCTCATCTGGGACCACTGTTTGACTAGCATCAACACCTGCCCCTATCTGGCCAATATTTTCTGCTGTTTTTATTGGCGTTAACTCTAAGGTTTTTCTCTGTCCTGAGCGTTCGACAGTAATTTTTAATGGTTGATTTGGGCTTGCTCTGATTAACTCTACCCAGTCTATCCAGCTATTGATGGCTTTGCCATCACAAAACAACAACCTGTCGCCCACTTCTAAACCAGCTTTATCTGCCACAGCACCATCGACAATTGAACCAACAATCGGTTTTAACTCTACGCGCACCGGCGTAATTCCAAGCTCCTGGAAAAGTGACACGGGCTTAACCAGATCAATCTTTTGCTTAGGCACCTCAATTTTGCGTTGAATATCAACCCCACTGGTATTAATAGTCAATTCAGCAATTCCACCTGTTTGTGATTGTTTAGCTAAGGCTTTATGTACACTGAACCATGTAGGTGTAATTTGACCATTAACAGCTTTGATTTCATCACCACTGATTAACTGTGCAATCTCTCCTGGCGAATCGGGTACGACTTCATCAATAATGGTGCGTATGCCTGGAATGCCCAGCACAAAAATAAACCAATAGGCAATGACAGCAAATATCAGGTTGGCAATAGGGCCAGCTGCAACAATAGCAATCCGTGAACGCAATGGTTTTCTATTAAATGCATTATCTAACAATTCATCAGGTACATCACCTTCACGTTCATCCAGCATTTTGACAAAGCCACCTAGTGGTATTGCCGCTAATACGTATTCAGTACCATCACGACCTTTTTTTTGCCACAGTGGAGCACCAAACCCGACTGAGAATTTAAGGACTTTCACTCCACAACGACGAGCGACCCAGAAATGGCCAAACTCATGCACTATGATCAATATCGCCAGTGCAAATAAAAAATAAAACAGTGATTGCATATTATTTTATAAATTCTTTGGCTAACACTCTTGCCTGAGTATCATCGGCCAATATTTGTTCGATGGTTGCTCCATCATTCGGTGTCATTCTGGACAGTACATTTTCTATCGTCCGGGGTATTTCCGTGAATTTAATCTGTTTTTTCAAGAAAGCCGCTACTGCTACTTCGTTGGCTGCATTTAGAATTGCCGTACTGGTACCGCCCGCGTCTAATGCCTGATAGGCAAGTCGCAAACAAGGAAAATGCTGGTGATCTGCAGCAGCAAAGTCCAATCTACCAACCGAAATCAAATCCAGAGGCTCCACTCCTGAATCAATCCGTTCCGGCCATGCCAACGCGTTGGCAATCGGCGTTCTCATATCGGGATTACCCATTTGTGCTAATACCGAGCCATCCACATAATCGACCATTGAATGAATGATACTCTGACGATGTAATACCACATCAATTTTCTGACTTGGCAAGCCAAATAACCAATGTGCTTCTATCACTTCCAGACCTTTATTCATCATGGTCGCAGAATCGACAGAGATCTTCTGTCCCATAGACCAATTTGGATGGGCAACAGCCTGTTCTGGGGTGACATGTTCGAGATCTGCTAGATCAAAATCCCTGAATGGGCCGCCGGAAGCCGTCAACATGATCCTTCGAACACCTTTACCGTCATAATGATATTGCTGTTGTTTACCTACCGGTAAACACTGCCATATCGCATTATGCTCGCTGTCTACAGGTAATAGCGTAGCGCCATTAGCTTCAACTTCTCGCATAAACAGCCCACCGCTCATGACCAGAGCTTCTTTATTGGCTAACAAGATTTTTTTGCCCGCACGTGCTGCTGCTAATGTTGGTAAAAGTCCTGCGGCGCCGACAATAGCGGCTACCACATAGTCCGTGCCGTCACTTGCTGCAACCTGCTCTAATGCCCGCGCACCAGATAATACCTGCGTACGTAAACCGGCTGTTTTTAACTTTGTTGCTAAAAGATCTGCTGATGGCACATCAAGCATGACAGCGATATCAGGTTGAAACTGCTGACATTGTTCATACAAACTGTCGACAGAATGATTGGCTGTCAACGCAACAACACGGTATTTATCAGGGTGTTGAGCCAGTACATTAAGCGTGCTGACACCAATTGAACCTGTTGAACCAAGTATCGTTACTGCTTGCACTTATCCTGCTCCCAAAAAGAATAATCCAGCACTAAATACTGGCACAGCAGCAATCAGACTATCGATCCGATCTAGCATGCCGCCATGCCCTGGTAATAAGTTGCCACTGTCTTTTATCTTATGCCCACGCTTGAATAAGCTTTCAAATAGATCACCGACAATAGAAATCAACAAAGTAGCTGTTGATAATAGTGTCCATGCTGTTAACGTTAACGATGGTGCCAGTTCAAGATAATGACCGGCAATGGCCCAGAGCAGTCCAAATACTAAAGCACCCGCGACACCTTCCCATGTTTTGTTCGGGCTGATCGCTTTGGCTAATGGCAACTGTCCCCATTTTTTACCTGCAAAATAACCGCCGCTATCAGCAAGCCACACCAAAACCATCACATAAAGTAACTGTTGTGGTCCCATATCACTTGATTGGTGAAGTTGGACTGCACTATGCCAAAACAAAGCCAACATTAAGGAAGCGATAGCTAATGCAATTAAAGGTTGCATCAGTAATTTTCGTATTACAGCTGGTAAAGCGGTATGAGCATATCGACTGACAAGCAGTAAAACAGTAGCCCAAATAATGAGGCTGCTAATCGAGAGAACATTAGCAGGTAAAGCAAAACCAAGTACGATAATAAATAACAGCGCCACCAGTGAAAATACCGTTGTATTTCGTGTTTTATATCCAATAATTGAAAACCATTCCAGTGCTGCAAGTACGACAACACCTATCATTAACCACTGGAAGATTACTGTTGGTAAATACAAAACACACACTATGACTAGCGGGATTAAGACCGCTGCAGTGAGTAGCCGCTGTTTAAGCATCGTGTTCACCCTTAATTTGTTCAGAGGTTTTTCCAAAGCGGCGCTCTCGCTGACAAAATGAAGTGATCGCCCTATCCAGTTCTTTGTCATCAAAGTCTGGCCATAATGTATCAGTAAAATAAAACTCGGTATACGCCATCTGCCACAGTAAAAAATTACTGACTCTCTGTTCTCCGCCAGTGCGAATAAACAGATCGGGTTCTGGTAATGATGCGGTGGATAAACCTTCTGCAATACTGTCTTCAGTAATCTCCTCAGGTACTATTTCGCCTGACTTGACCTTTGCCGCTAATTGTTGAACAGCCTGTGTAATATCCCAGCGACCACCATAATTAGCAGCCACATTGATGGTTAAACCAGTGTTGTTTTGTGTTAATTGTTGCGCTTGTGTGATTTGTTGTTGCAGACTGGCAGAAAATTTTCTGATATCACCGATAATACGTAGACGAATATTATTTTTATGTAGCCGTTTGACTTGCTGTTTAAGTGCCAGTGCAAATAATTCCATCAACAAGCTGACTTCTTTTGATGGTCGCCTCCAGTTTTCACTGCTAAAAGCAAATAGGCTCAATACTTCAATGCCGTGTTTTACACAGCATTGAACTATATTTTCGACTGATTTAACCCCTGCACGATGCCCCATAAATCTCGGTTGGTGGCGTTGTTTTGCCCAACGACCATTGCCATCCATAATGATTGCAATATGTTGTGGAACTGGGTGGTCTTCCTCAGTCATTACTTGTATTTATAGATAGCTGTGTAGAATTACACTTCCATCAAATCTGCTTCTTTTTCCGTCAGTACCGTTTCAATTTGAACAATCACAGAGTCTGTCAACTTCTGGATAGCCTCTTCTGCGCCACGTTCTTCATCTTCTGAAATTTCTTTTTCTTTTAATAATTCTTTCAGTGTGCTGTTAGCATCACGGCGAATATTACGAACAGCAACACGTGCGCCTTCTGCTTCAGATTTAGCCACTTTTACCAAGTCACGACGGCGATCTTCTGTTAATGGTGGAATAGGAATACGAATAGTCATACCTGCACTATTTGGATTAACACCCAGATCTGAGTTCATGATCGCTTTTTCCACTACCGATAACATCGGTTTTTCCCATGGCGTCACCGTTAATGTACGTGAATCTTCAACACCAACATTAGCCACTTGACTCAACGGCACATCAGAACCGTAATACGGCACCATTACCTGATCTAATAAACTGGTGTGCGCTCGTCCTGCACGAATTTTTGCCATTGCTGCTGTCAGTGCGGCCACACTTTTCTGCATTCTATCTGCTGCGTCTTTTTTAATATCTTCAATCATTCTTCCAAATCCTACCTAACAAGAGTACCAATATCTTCACCATAGATAATTTTAGTCAAGTTACCGGTTTTATGTACATCAAAAACCCGTAATGGCATTTTTTGTTCCTGACACATCACAACTGCGGTAGTATCCATCACTGCCAAACGGTTATTGATCACTTCATCATACGTCAATTCAGAATAACGAACCGCATCAGGATCTTTCTTAGGATCAGCACTGTAAACACCATCGACCTGCGTTGCTTTCAGCATCAAATCAGCACCAATTTCAACAGCACGCAAACTGGCTGCTGAATCAGTGGTAAAAAACGGATTGCCGGTACCCGCAGCAAAAATGACCACACGACCTTTTTCCAGATGACGAATCGCCCGGCGACGCAAGTAATCTTCACAGACTTCATTAATGCGAATCGCTGACATTACACGACAATAAGTCCCTTGGCGCTCAAGTGCATCTTGTAAAGCTAATGCGTTCAAAACGGTTGCCAACATTCCCATGTGATCACCACTCACGCGATCCATACCACTCGCTGCCAGACCAGCGCCACGAAAAATATTACCGCCGCCAATGACAATTCCGAGCTCAACACCTTGGGCATTGAGCTCGGAGATTTCTTTGGCAAAACGGAAAATCACCTCAGGTTCGATACCGTAATCAGCATCGCCCATCAGCGCCTCACCACTTAATTTAAGCAGGACGCGCTTGTAGACTGGTTGATTTTCCGTTTCTGACATTACTTAGTTTCCTCTCGCTTGAGCCATAACTTCTTCAGCAAAGTTATCTTCTTTTTTCTCGATACCTTCACCTACTTCAAAGAAATCAAATGCATCAACCATTGCATCAGCCTGCTTCAACAATTTTTCAATCGTCACATCAGGATCTTTAACGAATGCCTGACCAAGCAAGCTGATTTCATTAACAAATTTACTCATGCGGCCTTCGACCATTTTTTCAATAATCGCTTCTGGTTTGCCACTGTCTCTCGCTTGAGTAGCAACAATATCACGTTCTTTTTCTAATAACTCAGCAGGTAGATCAGCACCCGATACTGCTTGAGGACGGCTAGCAGCTACATGCATCGCTAAATCTTTAGCCAATGCCATATCACCGCCAGTCAGTTTAACCATAGTACCGATACGATCACCATGACGGTAAGAGCCGATTACGCCATCATCTGTTGACATCAAAGTAAAACGGCGAATTTGAATATTTTCACCGATTTTAGCAACCAATGCCTGACGTACTGTTTCAATACTGTCGCCTGCATCATTCAATGCCAATGCCATCAGCGCATCAAGATCGTTAGGTTGTGCCTCAAGTACTTTTTTCGCTACTTTATTCACAAACTCAACAAAATCATCTGCTTTAGCCACAAAATCAGTTTCAGCATTGATTTCCAACATTACCGCACGCTTACCATCAGCGCTGGTTTCGATTGCGATAACGCCTTCGGCCGCAACACGATCAGATTTTTTATCTGCTTTTGCCAAGCCTGCTTTACGCATCGCTTCAATTGCAGCATCAATATCACCGTTAGATTCTACCAATGCTTTTTTACATTCCATCATGCCTGAGCCAGTACGCTCACGAAGTTCTTTTACTAATGCAGCAGTAATTGCCA
>JAOUJZ010000055.1 GCA_029882915.1 Gammaproteobacteria bacterium
TCATAATTAAATATCCACAAAACTACATGTGAAATATTATATATATGGTTTTGTGAATATACAATTGCGGTGACAGAATTTGAAGCTTAAATTGAATAGTGCGGGTAATTATGAATAAAAAAGCCGTGTCAGAATTAAATGCTGACACGGCTTATTTTGTTTAGATTGAGGTTCAGGTTGACCTGATTTTGTGCGTTATAAATTACCCCAAGGATCTCTTCTTTTGAAATTTAAACGTGGCAGAATCAAACCTAATAACACGCCACCAAACAATACAGCCGCACCAATTAAGAACCAGCTTTTAGCATCATTATCTTTGAGAGCACTGTTTTCAAAGACCAGTGATTGCATTTCATTGTCTATCTGCTGTAGCTTTTCATTCAACTGGCGATTTTGATTGTCTAAAGAAACAGCATCTGAAGCGGTAAGACGTAAGTCATCAAGTTCTTTTTGTAAGCGACTGGCAGTTTCTTTTAAGGCCATGCTTTCATCATCAGCTTGTGATTTTTTATCTATCAAGGCCTGAATTTCTTCTTTAGCTTTGGCAAGATCCAGTTCCAGATTAGCAATTTTCTGTTCGCTGGATGCGAGTAGTTGATCTGGACCTTTTGCATCACTGAGATAACGAGTGACCACCCAACCCTCTGTACCGCCTTTTGTTTGAACTCTGGAATAGCCAGAGGGGTCTTCTTCAAGCACCCTTAATTCGGTACCACTCTTTAGCATCTTACGAATAGCGAAATCGACGCCTTTACCATTACGTAAGGTAATTTCTCGGCCATCTTCCACATAGCGAGTCATTTCAGCCTGACTGACTAAGGGAGCTAGAATGGACGCTGTAATTACTAGATGGATAATAAATTTTTTCACGGCGGTAACTCTTTCTCTTAAAGGTTAAGGACGAATGCTATCTTATCAGATGCTGATGCAAGCTGAAAATCATTAATATATACAAAATAATCACAGAGGTGAAACAAAAAAATACAAGTGATGTTTTTATGTGCATAAAATTTCAGCTGGTTACATGTGGCCGAAGGCTTACACGTGAATTTGCAAGTGACTGGCGAGAAATTAAATCAGCTGGAATGGAGTGGTTAGATTGTGGTCTTACATGAAAATGTATCAGGGAGAATAGCAAAAAAGCCCCACCCGAGAATATGGGTGAGGCTTAAGAGTGATGAATTTAATTCAGAGTTTTTACCAATAAGTTTGCGCTCTGAATTTAAGTGAAGAAGGTTCAAAGCTAGTATTGATTCCATCAATAGTCAGATCAGTTACTTTGTCGTAGTTCAACATCAAACGAGTATTTTGTGTTGGGTAGTAGTTGATGCCGATGGTGAATTTGTCAGCTTCATCGTTGTTAGCAGCAACCTGTGACTGTTCCGTTTCCATGTTTTCGAAACGAGCCACTAACTGCCAGGCACCAAGGTTAGATTTAGGTGTAACATCTGATGTATAACCTTGTTTCCATTTCATGGACTCACCAGTTAGGAAGTAACCTGCCTCAACGGAATAACCAGAAAGATCAAGATCATCGGCACCAGACTGGTCGGCTGTCCAGTCAGTGTATTCAGCTAAAAGATGGAAAGGGCCATACACACCAAACATATCAATATTATATGCGTTCGAACCGTCATAGCCAGAGGTTAACTCTGCTTTAAGGTCTTTTGTTGCTGCCATATGACTAACTAAACGCTGATCATATTTAAATTTGTTGTCACCACCACTACCTTGAGTGAGATACCCGATACCTACTTGAAGTAAATGAGTTTTATCTTGCATCAATGGCACAAACGAACCACGGACAGCGAATGTAGTCTCATCACTTCCTGTGGTTTTACCATTATTTAATATTCCATTGGTTAAGCTACTCATTAAGATCCAACGGTAGTCTTTTTCAGCAAGCTGTACATAGGCACCACTTCCTCGCGTTCTTGAAATGGCGCTATCAGAATACATTGGCCGGTCAAGGAAACCCATATATTTACTGCTGGCAACGGTATTAAAACTGAAAGGCATGGCCGTTTGCCCTAATTTTAGGATAAACGGGTTGTCGCCAAATTTGGTTTTATAACCAACATAAGCATCTTTGATGACGGTATCGCCAGTTGCAAAACCAATATCCAACTTGTATGTAAAATCATATATGGAACCAACAAAACCTAAACGACCACGGCGCAGCTCTGTGCCTTCACCATCATCGTCCGTTCTTAGACCATCATTATCGACGTTAATGGCATCCCACATCACGCGTCCATCAGTCTGAAACGACCAGTTTCCTTCACGATCTTCAATCTTTAGTTTGCCTTTAGTCGTTATCTTAGGCATATCCGCGGTGGCTTGATTAACTTCAGCTTTTACTTCAGCCGTTGTTGTTTCAGTTGCTTCTTTATCTGCTTTAGCGGCGTTAATTAATAGCTCATAGCTTTCTGCAGTGATAGTGCCTTGGTCACGGAGTACTTTCAGCAGATTCATCATGGCTTCGTTGTTGGCCTGAGCAGGCATAACTGCCGCACCAAATAGTGCACCAGCAATTAATAATGATGACGTTTTAAGTTTCAAGGGACTATCCTCCTTGGTTATGAAAAATAATTGGACTGTAGTAATTACGAATGCGCACACAATAACGATTTAATATGTCATAAAGATGAAAAATTTATGACAGTTTTATGACAGTGACTACAAAATGTAGTTTTGTTGTGGCTATAGCTACTGCAAAAATCACAGTAGGACTTGAAAGCCAGATTATAGACCCCAATCTATATTGGACAATCCACATCAAACAGGAAAAATGATGTTTCGTTCCTTATTTATAGTGTTTTTATTAGTGCCACTGATTGAAATCTATCTGTTAATACAAGTTGGCAGTGTGATTGGTGCAGGCTGGACGGTATTTTTAGTCGTGGCAACCGCAGTAATAGGGGCGGGTTTGTTGCGAATGCAAGGATTTAATACTTTACAAAAAGCACAGACTTCAATGGCGCGCGGTGAAATACCTGCTATTGCCATGTTAGAAGGAGTAGCATTGCTATTCAGCGGTGCCTTATTGCTGACCCCTGGTTTTTTTACGGATGCTGTTGGTTTTTTTTTACTGGTGCCGGTAATTCGCCAAGGCTTGATTAGACATGCATTAAAAAGCAGTCAGTTTGTTTATCGAGGACACGCCATGCATTCACATCATGGTCATAGCGAGTCGACTATTATTGAAGGTGAAATTGTGGATAAAAACGATAAACATCACTTGCGATAAATTTTTTTTCATTACTCCCCTTGAAGTTTATTTTTTTCACCCCCATGTATGGGATTCCTGATTTTTTTGTTAGACATTTTTTGAGGATATATTGATGAATATTCGTCCCCTTCATGATCGTGTGATCGTTCGTCGCATGGAAGAAGAAACAACAAGCGCTGGTGGTATTGTGATTCCTGACAACGCAGCTGAAAAACCAGCACGTGGTGAAATTATCGCAGCAGGTAAAGGCAAAATCACTGATTCTGGTGATGTGCGTGCAATGGATGTCAAAGTTGGCGATAAAGTACTGTTTGGTAAATATGCCGGTACAGAAATTAAAGTCGATGGCGAAGAATTATTAGTCATGCGTGAAGACGATATCGTTGCAGTAATTGAAGCCTAAGCTTTTTACTATTAACGAAGTATTTATTTTAAAGAATATATTTAAGAGGAATAATCATGGCTGCTAAAGAAGTCAAATTTGGCGCAGATGCGCGCAGTTTAATGGTCAACGGTGTCAATACACTGGCTGACGCAGTAAAAGTAACATTAGGTCCTAAAGGTCGTAACGTTGTTTTAGATAAGAGTTACGGTGCACCGACGGTAACTAAAGATGGTGTTTCTGTAGCCAAAGAAATTGAACTTGAAAACAAATTCGAAAATATGGGCGCACAAATGGTGAAAGAAGTGGCGTCTCACACTTCTGATGCTGCCGGTGACGGTACAACTACAGCAACTGTATTGGCACAAGCTATTTTACGTGAAGGCATGAAAGCCGTTGCTGCTGGCATGAATCCAATGGATTTAAAACGCGGTATTGATAAAGCAGTTGCTGCTGCAGTAGAAGAATTACAAAAAATGTCATCACCTTGTGATGATGATAAAGCGATTGCTCAGGTTGGTACTATTTCAGCGAACTCTGATGCCTCTGTCGGTGGCATTATTGCTGAAGCAATGCAAAAAGTCGGTAAAGAAGGTGTTATCACTGTTGAAGATGGTAGCGGCTTTGAAAATGAACTGGACGTTGTTGAAGGTATGCAGTTCGACCGTGGTTACCTGTCACCATACTTTGTAACCGATCAACAAACAATGACTGCAGATCTTGAAGATCCTTATGTGTTGTTGTTTGACAAAAAAATCTCAAACATCCGTGAATTGTTACCGACACTGGAAGCCGTTGCTAAAGCAAGTCGTCCATTGTTGATCATTTCTGAAGATGTAGAAGGCGAAGCATTAGCCACATTGGTTGTGAACAGCATGCGCGGTATCGTTAAAGTGTGCGCGGTTAAAGCACCTGGCTTTGGTGATCGTCGTAAAGCGATGTTGCAAGATATCGCGACATTGACTGGCGGTACTGTGATTTCTGAAGAAGTGGGTTTGAACCTTGAAAAAGTCACTTTAGAAGATCTGGGTCAAGCGAAGAAAATTACCATCAGCAAAGAAAATACAACCATCATTGATGGCGCTGGTCGTGCTGATGAAATCACTGCACGTGTTGAACAAATTCGCGCTCAAATCGCTGATTCAAGTTCTGATTATGACAAAGAGAAGTTGCAAGAACGCGTTGCTAAATTAGCTGGCGGTGTTGCCGTCATCAAAGTTGGCGCAGCAACTGAAATGGAAATGAAAGAGAAAAAAGCACGTGTTGAAGATGCGTTGCACGCAACTCGCGCAGCGGTCGAAGAAGGCGTTGTCGCTGGTGGTGGTGTTGCTCTGGTTCGTGCAGAAAGCAGCCTAGGCGAATTGACTGGCGACAACCATGATCAGGATGTTGGT
>JAOUJZ010000056.1 GCA_029882915.1 Gammaproteobacteria bacterium
GCGTATAATTGTTCGATTAATTTCTCCCTCTCTCAGTTTTACACTTAAAACTGACTTTCACAGGCGCATTCATGTCAGACACAGAACAAACTCCAGCCATCTCATTTTCAGAGTTAGGCTTAGCGGCACCCATTCTCAAAGCCGTTAATGAAGCGGGTTATGAAACCCCTTCCCCCATTCAGGCACAAAGCATAATTCCATTACTAGAAGGCCGTCATCTATTAGGTCAGGCACAAACGGGCACAGGTAAAACAGCCGCATTTTCATTGCCATTACTAAGCCGACTAAATGTAAAAACCAAAGCCCCACAAATGTTAGTGCTGGCACCGACACGTGAATTAGCGATTCAGGTTGCTGAAGCAATGCAAAGTTATGCTCGCCATATGAAAGGCTTCCACGTACTACCTATTTATGGTGGTCAAAGCATGGGCATTCAATTACGTCAGTTGCAACGTAGTCCTCAGGTCATTGTCGGTACACCAGGTCGCGTCCTTGATCATATTCGTCGTGGCACACTAAAACTCAGTGAGCTAAAAGCACTGGTACTAGATGAAGCTGATGAAATGTTGCGCATGGGTTTTATTGATGATGTTGAAACCATCCTAAAAGAAACACCAGATACACGTCAGGTGGCGTTATTCTCTGCAACAATGCCAGCAGCAATTCATCGGGTTGCTACACGTTACTTGAAAAATCCTGTTGAAATTCACATCAAGTCCAAAACGTCCACCGTCGATACTATCACCCAACGTTACTGGCAAGTTACCGGCATGCACAAATTAGATGCATTGACACGTATTCTTGAAGTTGAAGAATTTGATGCCATGATCATCTTTGTTCGCACCAAAAATGCCACCACTGAACTGGCTGAAAAATTGGAAGCACGTGGTTATTCAAGCTCACCATTAAATGGTGATATGAATCAGGCAGCTCGTGAAAAAGCTGTAGAACGTATGAAAAAAGGCAAACTAGATATTCTAATTGCTACCGATGTTGCTGCCCGTGGTTTAGACATCGAACGGATAAGTCATGTCGTTAACTACGATATTCCCTATGACACTGAATCTTATGTCCACCGCATTGGTCGTACTGGTCGTGCTGGTCGTAAAGGGCAAGCCATTTTATTTGTGTCACCACGCGAAAAACGCATGCTGTTTGCTATTGAAAAGGCAACACGCCAAACCATTGAAAAAATGCAATTACCAAGTAGCGAGGACATTGCTGATCGTCGTGTAATGCAATTTAATCAGCAACTCAGTGAAACCATTGAAGCACAGGATTTGGGCTTTTTCGAAACCGTGATCAGTAATTATCAGCAAGAACATGAAGCTGACCCGCTTGAAGTGGCAGCTGCACTCGCCTATCTGGTACAAAAAAGTCGACCGCTAAAACCGGTAAAACATGTTGAAGATCGTCCAGCTAAAGAAGGGCGAGCTCGTGAACGTAGTGACAACGATGATCGATCAAAGACGCCACGCCGTACCATTGGATCGTTAGTTAATAAAACTGAAGAAGGCATGCAAACCTATCGTGTTGAGGTAGGTCGAAATCATGGGGTAGAAGTCAAAAATCTGGTCGGTGCCATTGCCAACGAAGCAGGTATTGACAGCAAAGATATCGGCCGTATTAGTCTGCAGGATGATTATAGTACTATCGATTTACCGCAAGGTATGCCGGCAGATTTGTTCCAGCAGCTTCGTAAAGTGTGGGTGTGTAACAAGCAACTCGAAATCAGTCTGGTCAATAATAATGAGCATTCTAATACCAGTAATGATACCCGTCGCAAACCAAGACGCTCAGGAAAGCCTCGCACTCGTGCGCGTGATACTGCACGCCGTCCAGGACTGAATCGTAATAAAAGCTAGTCCACTGATAACAAAAAGCCCTCATTCAACTGAGGGCTTTTTTTTCTTAAATTAAACCCTTTATCTCATACAATCAGCATGTAGAATAACGTCATGCTTAATCTTATCTGGATATTCTTTTTTACCAGCGCTTTTATCGTCGCTTTAATAAAGCTGTTTGTCTTTGGTGATACCGAAATATTTGGTCAATTGATGACCGCTATGTTTAGCCTGTCGAAAACTGCCTTTGAAATTTCACTGGGTCTGACGGGTGTATTGGCCTTATGGTTAGGTATTATGCGTATCGGAGAGCGAAGTGGTTTTATTGACTTGCTTACCCGTGGTTTGACCCCTCTGTTTGCCAAATTAATGCCAGAAGTACCAAAAAACCATCCCGCTCTAGGTGCCATGGTGATGAATATTTCTGCCAATGCTCTAGGTCTGGATAATGCGGCGACACCACTGGGTATCAAGGCAATGCAAGAGCTGCAAAAACTCAATCCACTAAAAGACACCGCCAGTAATGCTCAGATCTTGTTTCTGGTCATCAACACGTCTGCCGTCACCTTGTTTCCCATCACAATTTTTACCTATCGAGCTCAACTAGGAGCCGGGAATCCAACTGATGTGTTTATTCCCATTCTTATTGCCACTTACGCCTCTACCATGTTTGGCTTATTAGCTGTGGCAGTGGTTCAAAAAATCAATCTATTCGACAAAGTGATCATCCGTTATCTAGGTGGTTTTACCTTACTTGTTGCTGCACTGCTGTCTTACTTTGCTAGTTTGCCGAAAACCGTTATGCTGACTCAGTCAGCCTTGATCAGTAACGTTATTCTATTCTCATTAGTGATGTTATTTATTGCTGGCGCCATTATTAAAAAGGTCAATGCATATGATGCCTTTATTGATGGTGCGAAAGAAGGTTTTGAGACAGCAATAAAAATCATTCCTTATCTGGTAGCCATGTTAGTGGCAATTGGTGTCTTTCGTGCCAGTGGTGCTTTGGAGTTGTTGGCAAGTGGACTTAGACATATAGTGCTCGCTTTCAATATAGATGATCGGTTTATTGATGCCATGCCGACTGCACTAATCAAACCCTTTAGTGGCAGTGGTGCTCGTGCCATGATGGTCGATACCATGCAAACTTTTGGAGCCGATTCCTTTGCGGGGCGACTAGCCTCAATCGTGCAAGGCAGTACTGAAACCACCTTTTATGTCCTTGCCGTTTACTTTGGTTCTGTTGGAATAAAAAATATACGCCATGCTGCTGGCTGTGGACTTGTCGCTGATTTAGCTGGCATTCTAGCCGCTATTGCTATGGCTTACTGGTTCTTTGGTTAATTTTTTTCGGTAATATAGACAGAGAGAATGCATTGAAAACCCACTTTAATCTTGCCAACTCAAGTTATGATCTCATCGCAAATGCATTGAATGATGATGGCTATATTGTTTTGCCCAAATTTCTGCCTGACGAATTGACCGAACAACTGTATCAACATGTCAGCACGATACCTGAACAAGAATTCAAAGTCGCTGGTATTGGTCGTAATCAGAGCTTCCAGCTTAACGACAAGATTCGCAGTGATAGAACTCGCTGGTTATCCAGTTTTGATCCCGTTGAGCAAGCTTATCTTTCCATAATGGATGACTGCAGGCAGCAGCTTAACCAACAACTGTTTTTAGGCTTAAGGGATTATGAAGCACACTTCGCTCATTATAAAGAAGGCAGTTATTATCAACGTCATGTAGACGCATTTCATGGCAGATCAAACCGTCTTGTCACCACCGTATTCTATCTCAACCCTGATTGGGACCAACAGGATGGTGGTGAGTTAATTATCTACCATAACGATAGTTCAAACACTGTCTGCCGTGTATTACCTGAATTTGGCACTATGGTGGTTTTTTTAAGTGAACAATTTCCTCATGAAGTACTAACCTCCATGCGCGATCGTTACAGTATTGCTGGCTGGTTTCGAGGTGATATGGCTCATGTTAATTAACCATAATTACAAGACTTTGTATGAATGATTATGACTTTCAGGTTCTCCAGCTTGGTGATCCCAATTTACGAATAATTTCATTGCCTGTTACCGATATTAGCAGTGAGCGTACTCACTCATTTATAACAGCCTTATTTCGATTTGTGACGGATGTACATGGAATGGGCATCGCTGCCCCACAAGTAGGTACTGCAGAAAGGTTATTTATCATGTCTTCAAAACCAAATGCACGTTATCCCTACGCACCTGAGATGGAACCGACTGTTGTTATCAACCCTGAAATTTTATGGCAGTCTTCTGATATCGAAAAAGACTGGGAAGGCTGTTTAAGTATACCCGGTATCAGAGCTTTAGTACCGCGTCATAATATAATAAAAGTCGCCTATACCTCGTTATCTGGGCATCAGATAACAACAGAATACTCTGGTTTTATTTCTCGGCTATTTCAACACGAATTTGACCATCTTGATGGCGTGGTGTTTTTAGACAGGGTAGAAAGTGCTGACGATATTATGATGGAAAACCAATGGGTAAAAATGATTAGTCAGCTATAACGCTAACCAAACATCCGTCCCACATATCGCGACAATTTATCTGAGCGATTTGGTGAGCGCAGTACCTGCATGATATGTACTCTGATACCGGGCATAAACATGACATCCGCCAACAACTGGCTAAACCCTGAATAACCTGCGTCATTTTCCACTAGTTTTTCTACAAATAGCTGGCAAATATGATCTTGCTCAAGCACCCGCCAGATTCGTCCTGAAATAACGGCTAATACTTCTATATTCTGACTGCATTGATGTTTTAAAGTATGCATCACCATCTGGTCGACTAAACCTCTGGCAGGGCTATTTGATGCAGCTCGTAAGCAGGCACAAAGACGTGCAATATCTGGCTGTTTTTCCTGTAATTCCATATCCACACGCTGAGCCAGCACTTCAACAATACCGGCTGCAGGTTCAGAATTTTCAAGAAAGGTACTCAGCACTAAAAATGGTTCATCAGCTAATTTAGGGATAGTTTCAATCAGACCCAGAGTTTCTTCATAATCATCTAGTCTGACAGCCACATCAGCGACACCCTGCATGCCTAATGATTGCCACTCATTCAGATCTTTTTTGCCTGTATAGTA
>JAOUJZ010000005.1 GCA_029882915.1 Gammaproteobacteria bacterium
AAAAAGCACCTTCAGCAAATAGCCGGCGTAAAAAGTTTGGTATCTTGAAGGCGACAAAAAATACGTCGGCTCCCACTCCTGCACCAAACAGGCGAGCGATCACGATATCACGAATAAATCCGAGGATACGCGATAAAAAGGTCATACTGCTTACGATGGCAGTTGATTTAAATAGTTTTTCACTCATTGGTGAATGATCCTGTTTAAGTGGTAGGATTCAGCTTTCTAAGCAACTTAATAGGCTTTATAAAGTATGGCCAAAAGATGTCAAGGACTCAATTCTAAGTGTTTTTTGATCACATATCTCATGATAGTAGGTTTTTTATTGGTATTGTGGCTTAACCGTCTGTCTTTAATGCAAGAAGAACATCGTCAAATCCCTGTAGAGATGCAAGATTATCTTGAGTCTCCACCACGCCTACTCCCCCCATTTTCATTGAGATCTTTCGGTGTGCAAGCACTTACTAACGAATGGTTTGCTGATAAGTGGTCTTTTGTTTATTTTTCTCATGGACATTGTTTGCCGAGCTGCAAGTCTTCTTTGTCAAAAATAAAAAATCTACAGGCTTCTTTTGCCAATAATGATCTACAATTTCTAATTGTAGGCATAGACAGTGAGCATGAAACCGCAGAAAATTTAGCGGATTTTTTAAAGTTTCAACAACTGGATTTTGCCAACAGTGTTACTGCTAGCTCGCAGAAGATAGATTCCCTAGCTAGCACTTTTAGGGCATTGTTTCTTCAAACAGACTATGCCGATGGCAGCTATAAAATTGAGCAGGAACATCATATCTTTGTGGTTGATCCCAAGGGACGAGTTTACGCAACCTTCCGACCATCTTATACAGACAGCAGCATCGAGTCAGCATTTATCAAACTTCGTCATTTTTATGCTCGTACAGAATGATCACTCTCATGAAGTGCGCCCGCGAAGGTATTTGCTAGCTGCTCAACCGTCGTGACGCGTCTGTAGCTCGGCCGCCAGACCAAACCTAATTCACGTACAGGATTTTGTTCTGTTGTTACAAGAGGCCGTATACAAATATCGGCATGACGAACCATATCTGAGTTAATGGCCATTTCAGGTAGCAAGGTTATACCCAGCCCTCCTGCAACCATTTCAATCAGAGTATATAGGCTGGTTCCCTGAAAGCTGGTTCTATGAGTGGTGGCGGGCAACTGACATGCTGAGAGTGCGTGTTCACGTAAGCAATGGCCCTCGGATAACAGCAGCAGTTCATTAACGGGTATTTGTTCAGCACTAATGGTTTTTTGTGATGCTAGATGGTGATATTTGGGCAGCGCAACCCAAAAAGGTTCACTTGCAAAAATTGCATGTTTTAAATCTCCAATATCAAATGGAAAAGCCATAATAGAAAGATCAATATCACCGGCCCGCAGCTGTTTTAATAATCGTTCCGATTGATCTTCGATCAATACCAGTTCAAGCTCGGGGAGCTGTTCACGAATGGCTGGAAGCACTTTGGGAAGTAAAAAAGGACTTATGCTCGGAATGACGCCTATTCGCAGTCTTCCTGTTAGTGGGTTATGTTCGGACAGCGCTAAGTCGACTAAATCTGCTGATAGCGACAGAATGTGTCGCGCACGTTCAGCAATTTCTAACCCTAATGCTGTTGGCATGACTTTCCGATTGGTTCTTTCTAGTAAGGGTGCAGCTAGCAGGCTTTCAAGATCCTGTATGCCCGCACTCAGTGTTGACTGAGTTACAAAGCAACGCTCGGCTGCGTGTCCAAAATGTTTTAATTCAACAACAGCGGTTAAATATTGTAACTGCCTTAGTGTGGGTAAATTCATAATCGTCTTTTCCACTTAATAAAATATAAATAATCACTTAGTCTTAAATTATCATAAAATGTCTGGTGATAGTCTTTACAATGATCGTATCGATTAAAAGATGATCCAGATAAATTAAATATAGAGGGTAGACCTATGAGAAAGTGGCAATGTGTAGTCTGTGGTTTTATTTATGATGAAGCTAAGGGACTGCCCGAAGAAGGTATTGCAGCTGGCACAAGTTGGGATGATATTCCTGACGACTGGGAGTGTCCGGAATGTGGTGTCGGTAAAGACGATTTTGAAATGATCGCTATCTAAACATGTTCTGAATTAGTTTTACTAGTTTGTAGATATTGTTAAATTATAATGAAAACATAATATGACCCCAGTGATTATTGTTGGCACGGGTATCGCTGGTTACACCATCGCACGTGAGTTTCGTAAATTGGATACCCAGACTCCATTATTGCTTGTCACAGCCGATGATGGGTGCAGTTACCCTAAGCCGCTGTTATCCAATGCGCTAACTAAAGGCAAAGCCGCTGATCAGATAGCGATGTTTGATGCGAGCACAATGGAAAGCACATTAAATACACAAATTATTACCCACCAGACAGTGCGTAGGATTGATCCGAAAACAAAAGCTATAATCATTAACAATGATAGAGCCATTAGCTATAAAAAACTTGTCCTCGCTGTCGGCGCAGATCCGGTTCGCGCTCCCATTGTTGGCGATGCTGAAAGTGAAGTGCTTTCAATCAATAATTTGGTTGACTACACACTCTTCAGAGAAAAGCTGACTAAGGCCAAGCACATTACATTAATTGGTCCGGGTTTAATAGGTTGTGAATTTGCCAATGACTTAATTAATTCAGGTTTCAATGTATCCATTATTGGTCCAGACCCCTACCCGATGAGCTCACTCTTACCTGAGCGGGTAGCTGTCGATCTTAAAATAGCATTTGCAGAGGCAGGAGTAGATTGGCACCTAAACTTAACCGCTTCAAAAATTAATTTTTGCGATCATGGTTATGAACTTACACTCTCGAATGGAGAAGTGATAAAAACAGATTTGGTCGTTTCCGCGGTTGGACTTCGACCAAATGTTGGGTTGGCTGAAAGATCTGGTCTGGCTGTTGATCAGGGTATTGTTACGGATAATTACTTACAGACCAATCAAGAAGATATCTTTGCATTAGGAGATTGTGCGCAAGTTGCTGGGCACAATTTATTGTATATCGCGCCCATCATTGCTGCTGCAAAAGCGTTAGCAAAAACATTAGCAAATAGTATTGGCACACTGACAGCTGTTAATTATCCAGCTATGCCTATAATGGTGAAAATGCCAAGCTACCCTCTTGTTCTTGCTCCACCTCCATCATCATGTGTTACAGGTAACTGGCATTTTGAAATGGCACCCGCTGGACGTTCGGGCATAAAAGGCTTGTTTTTAGGCGAGGATAATAATCTACTCGGCTATGCGTTAAGTTGTGATATGGTAAATGAGAAGCAGGCCCTTACAAAGCAGTTGCCGCAACTGTTACCGTAAACACTTCTTTATAGGGATCTGATTTTCCAGTAAAGTATTCTGCTTCATACTTGCTTTCATGGACTTGCTGGTGCTGAACCAACTAACCATTTCAAACTTGCGCAACATATCTGATGTTACTATTCGGCCAGCACATGGCATTAATTTGATATTAGGTGATAATGGTTCAGGAAAGACCACCTTGCTTGAAGCCATCCACTTGCTTGCTCTAGGTCGCTCTTTCAGAACACGCACATTAAAAAATGCCGTTCAATTCGGACAGCAGAAATTGCAGATTGTCGCGAAAATAAAAAATGATATCCCAGTTGGATTGCTTTTTGATCTTACTGATGGTTTGCAAATTCGCCTCAATAGCGCTCGAGTAAAAAAGCTTTCAGAACTTGCATCTCAACTTCCATTACAAATGATTCCTGCCAATTGCCATCAGTTTTTTGAGCAAGGTCCTCGTTATCGCCGACAATTGTTAGACTGGGGTGTGTTTCACGTGGAACCAGACTTTAATTATCATTGGCAATCCTATAGAAGAGTATTACAGCAACGAAATTCTGCGCTACGCCAGTGTAAACAAAACGATGAAATACAGCTCTGGGATAACCATCTTGCAAATCATGGCGAGCAAATATCACGGCTTAGGCAGCAATATTTAGAATCTCTATTGGACCATTTCAAAGCCATATTCTCTCGCTTATGTCCTGAATACCTAAGTGCAACTTATTCACTCAGATACCAATCAGGCTGGCAAAAAGAACAGAGTCTCAAAGATGTGCTTTCGACTACGGTTGAAAGGGATAAGCAACTCGCCTATACACGATCAGGGTGTCATGCTGCTGATTGGACATTCAAGGTCAATGATTCTGATCCGTCAACCATCTTTTCTCGTGGCCAGCAAAAACTTTTTTTTCTGGCTTTGTGTATGGCGCAGCAGCAAGCGGTTGTGGTCAACAGTATTGCTAAAGGCAATGCCGCAATGTCTGAAATCGGCATCATTATTATAGACGATATTAGTTCTGAATTAGACGACCAGCATCAAATGCTTGTGCTCACCGAGCTTGCTAATCTGCATGCCCAATCCTTCATTACCAGTACGGATCTTTCTTTATCTAAAAGCATTAAAACAACAGAGCAGAATGCAGTGTTTCACGTGAAACAAGGTGTGGTTTCCAACAAAGATGAAACGTTATCATGATGTGGTAGAATGACTGTCTGGACAAATAATCCTGTATTAATGGATAAATTATGACAACCGAAGAAAACACATACGACTCGTCAAATATTAAGGTTTTAAAAGGCTTAGATGCCGTCAGAAAAAGACCCGGCATGTATATTGGTGATACTGATGATGGCACCGGATTACATCACATGGTGTTCGAGGTTTTGGACAATGCTATTGATGAATCACTGGCTGGGCACTGCAGTGAAATTAATGTTCGCATTCATCCTGATGACTCGGTTTCTGTATCAGATAATGGCCGCGGTATCCCTGTTGATATGCATGAGGAAGAAGGTGTCTCCGCTGCAGAAGTTATTATGACCGTACTGCATGCTGGAGGTAAGTTCGACGATAATTCTTATAAAGTATCAGGCGGTTTGCATGGTGTGGGCGTGTCAGTTGTTAATGCATTGTCTAAAAAATTAACCTTAGAAATTCGTCGTAATAATAAAATTTACACTCAGAGTTATACTGATAGTGTGCCAGATGCCCCGATTCAAGAAGGCGGAGAGTCTGACACTACAGGCACAAAAATCCAGTTTTGGCCTAGTGAAGAAACATTTTCGGATATTACGTTTGAGTACTCTATTCTAGCCAAGCGAATTAGAGAACTGGCTTTCTTGAACTCCGGCGTTCGCATTGTTTTAACTGATGAACGCGATGATCGCACGGAAGTGTTTTACTATGAAGGTGGCATAAAGGCATTCGTTGAGCATCTAAATAAAAACAAAGCGCCTGTCCATGAAACTATCATCAGTATTAGTGGTGCTAAGGACGATGTCACGGTTGAGTTGGCGATGCAGTGGAATGATTCATATCAGGAAAATATTTATTGCTTCACTAATAATATTCCTCAGCGTGATGGCGGTACTCATTTGGCTGGTTTTAGAGCAGCACTGACGAGAACGCTTAATCAGTATATTGAATCAGAAGGGCTAGCAAAAAAATCAAAAGTCACAACAAGTGGCGATGATGCCCGCGAAGGTTTGACGGCAGTATTATCAGTAAAAGTGCCAGATCCAAAGTTTTCATCACAAACTAAAGATAAGCTGGTCTCATCTGAAGTAAGATCTATAGTTGAATCATTGGTTAATGAGCATTTCCACGACTATCTGGTAGAAAATCCAATAGACAGCAAGCTAATTGCAAACAAGATGGTCGATGCCGCACGAGCACGTGATGCTGCTCGTAAGGCGCGTGAGTTGACTCGCCGCAAGGGCGCTTTAGATATTGCAGGCTTACCAGGAAAACTGGCCGATTGTCAGGAGCGTGACCCTGCCCTGTCCGAATTATTTCTAGTGGAGGGTGATTCTGCTGGCGGTAGCGCCAAACAAGGACGCGATCGCCGTACTCAGGCTATTCTGCCGCTGAAAGGAAAGATCCTTAATGTCGAACGGGCACGATTTGACAAGATGATTAGTTCTGCCGAAGTTGGAACCTTAATTACTGCTTTAGGTTGTGGTATTGGTCGAGATGAATATGATCCGGAAAAATTACGTTACCACCACATAATTATCATGACAGATGCGGATGTTGATGGGTCACATATTCGCACCTTGTTATTAACTTTCTTTTATCGCCAAATGCCAGAATTGGTAGAGCGTGGCCATATTTATATTGCCCAGCCACCGTTATATAAAATCAAGAAGGGTAAGCAAGAGCGCTATGTAAAGGATGATGCTGAAATGGAGCATTATTTAACAGAATTAGCCTTGAGTAATGCGGAGCTTTATCCGAGCGAATCTGCTGACGCGATAAAAGACAATGCGTTGAAAGTATTAGTTGATGAATATCAAATGGTTAGGTTGATTATGGGTCGACTGTCCAGCCATTATTACCCTGCATTTTTAGAGCAACTGATTTATCAGACTGCTATACCTGATCTATCTGATACATCTGCAATGACTTCGTGGTTGGTCAAGATTGAGCAGCGGCTAAACAGTAATCTGCCAACGGGTACCAGTTACCAGTTATCAGTTGCAAGGAAAGACGTTGAAGAGGCGTTATACATAAATATTAGTTTTAGTCGTCACGGCATAAGTACGGACTACCATATTCCAGGTGAGTTTTTTGCTAGCACTGAATATCAGCGCATTCTTACGTTTGCAGACAAGATCAACGGACTGTTTACGGCGGATGCACGTGTACAGCGTGGTGATCGGAGTGAAGCTGTCACAGATTTTGCTCAAGCGGTAACTTGGTTATTGGCAGAAGCGCGTCGCGGCCAAAACGTGCAACGTTATAAGGGGCTAGGCGAAATGAACCCCGATCAGCTATGGGAAACAACCATGGATAAAAGCAAGCGTCGACTATTGCAGGTGAAGATTGAAGATGCGATTGCAGCCGATGAAACGTTTAACACCTTAATGGGCGATAATGTTGAACCTCGGCGAGAGTTTATTGAGACACACGCTTTGCAGGCAACCAATCTGGATATTTAATTTCGAAACAGGAATTATTGCCACACACAAAGGTCATAGTAGTCATTATTATGACCTTTGTTGTTATTGGACATATTAAATTGATTTTGGAGAGAGAGAATGACGAACGATGTTGCCCGATATGATCGTGTACAGATTATTCTGCACTGGTTGATTGCAGCGATTATTTTTCTCATGATTGGTCTGGGGTTGTTTATGGTTGAACTACCAAAACAATCTGAATTACCGCCAGGTGAGGAAAGTGTTAGGGCATTTTACTTTCTATTACATAAATCTATGGGGCTGACGGTCGCCATGCTTATTATATTGCGTGTATTCTGGCGTTTAACTCATAAGGCCCCTGCTCTACCAGATAGCATAGAGAAATGGCAGCAGAGAGCTGCTGGAGTCGTTCACGGCCTGCTTTATCTGGTTATGGTGGCAATGCCTTTATCGGGTTATGCTCAATCCATGTTCAGTAAATACGACACCAAGTTCTGGGGTATAACATTGCCCCGCATAGCAGAGGCCGATTCTGCTATGCGAGAAACGTTCACCGAACTACATGAGTGTTTGGCATTCCTATTCATCGCTTTAATTGTGATACACCTTGCGGCTGCAATTAAACATCATATGGCGGGAACAGGAATTTCCGAACGAATGTCACTTAAAAGATGATTGCCAAATAGGGATAATAGGCAGTGAAAGATAAAAAAGCCCAATGATAAGGGCTTTTTTTGTTTTGTTAATGTAACTTGATTTTAGGGTGAACACTACGACGGAATATGTGTGATAGTGATAGCATCGCTACCCGGAACAGCCCGAACAAGGCAACCTGATGCATTTTATACAGTGACAGGTACATTATTCTGGCAATAAAACCCTCTACTTTTAAGCTGCCTTTACTCAGGCTCCCCATCATATTGCCGACAGTACTGTATCTGCCTAAAGAAACTAGAGAACCATAGTCATGGTAGGTATATTCAGGTATAGATTTATCGGCCATACGATGAGTGATGGACTTGTGAACAAGCGAAGCCATTTGGTGTGCTGCTTGAGCGCGTGGTGGAACATTCTGGTCTTGTCCTAGCCATTTACAGGCACAACAGTCGCCAATGGCATAGATATCATCATCTAGCGTGGTTTGAAGGGTTTGCTGAACCACAAGTTGGTTCATCCAGTTGGTTTCAAGACCGTCTATGTCTTTAAGGAACTCAGGGGCCTTGATGCCCGCTGCCCATACCTTGATGGCGGCAGGAATCACTTTACCACTTTCAGTTTTTATTGCTTCACTGGTGACTTCAATTACTCGTTCATTGGTTAATACATCAACCCCCAGTTTTGAAAGCTCATTTTCAGTGGCCTGAGACAGGTTTTCAGGAAGCCCAGGCAATACACGATTGGCCGCTTCAATGATGCTTATTTTGACGTCGGTAGGTTTAACCTCATCCAAACCGTAAGCGGTCAGCAAGTGTGATACCTCGTGTAACTGAGCACTTAATTCAACACCAGTGGCTCCTGCGCCGACAATGGCAATATCAAGTTGGCCTTTATCAACAGGCTTGCCTTGAGTATGTGCGCGCAAGTACGCTTCTAGCAGTTGTGATTGAAAGAATTCTGCCTGAGTGGTTGTATCCAGAAACAGGCAATGGTCAGCAACACCTTTAATGCCAAAGTCATGACTAATACTACCTACGGCGATGACCAGGTAATCGTAATCAAAATTACGACGAGGAATGATTTCATCACCTTTAGCATTGTGTGTGGGGGCGACACTGATATGTTTGTTTACACGGTCAAGACCATCCATACGGCCAAGGCGAAAACGAAAACCGCTACACATCGCCTGACCAAGGTATTCAATTTCATCTTCATGGGAGTCAATAGTTCCGGCCGCAACTTCATGTAATAAGGGCTTCCAGATATGAGTATGTGTACTATCAACCAGAGTGATTTCAGCTTTTCCCTTCTTACCGAGCTTTCTGCCTAAAGAGGTGACAAGCTCAAGTCCGCCTGCCCCACCACCAACCACCACAATTTTTGGTAGTTTATTTTCTGTTGATGCCATATTGTTCAACTCCAATGGATCCATGATTGTTAGTTTAATTCTATCTTATAAAAGGCTGTAAACTCTATCTTAATTTTTACTCCGACATAATAGTCTGGCAAACTTTGCAGACGGAAAGTTACAAAAAGGTATCTTGATGCAATCACGACCTGAAAGATCACGTTTAGCATGGGCCGTCACTGGCTCAGGACACTATTTGGAAGAATGTTTGGATATCGTTCGTGATTTAGATGATGTTGATTTGTTTTACAGTCGAGCTGGGGAAGAAGTGATTCGGATGTACGGCCATGACCCAAAGGCAATAAATAGTAATGGTAGGGTGTATCGCGATCGTGCAGCCAGCTCTCCGCCTGTCGGGCTTTTTTATCGTGGCGATTACCACACCCTAGTCGTCGCACCAGCCACATCTAATACCGTTGCCAAAATGGTATTGGGGTTATCTGACACTTTGGTGACCAATGTTTACGCGCAGGCTGGCAAGTGCCGCATTCCAAGTATCATTTTGGCGTGTGATACAGAGCCTGAGATGGATACACCTGCACCTGATCGGATAGTTAAGGTTTGGCCGCGGGAAGTTGATTTAGCGCATACGCATAAGCTACGTTCATTTGAAGCTACAACGGTTGTTGAGAACCCAGAAAAGCTATTATCAGCACTGCGCGTTCGACTGGACGAAATTAATTAAAATATGGCTGAAAAGCTATTATTCCTGACAGGTAAATTGGCCGAGCCGAGCTTGCGTAATGTGCTTAACCAAATGGAGCCGGTTCCTTTTCAATATCGCATTCATCAAATAGGCGTGTCGGTAGCAGCGTTGATGACTGAAAAGATGATTGGGCGCAGGCTAACAACAGAGGATATTGCAGAGAGTGACAAAATCATCGTTCCCGGTCGTTGCAGAGGCGATCTTGAAGCTCTCAGCAAACAGTTGGGAGTAGAAGTTGTGCGAGGACCAGAAGAAGTTAAAGATTTGCCATTATTTTTTGGACGTGAACGCAAGCAACCAGATTTGAGCCGATATGACGTTAATATCTTTGCTGAAATAGTCGATGCTCCAGAGCGCGATATTGATGGCATTCTGGATCGTGCGAACTATTATCGCGACTGTGGAGCGAATGTTATTGATATTGGTTGCCTGCCGACAGAAAAATTTCCTCATATGGAAGACGCCATCATTGCGTTACATGAGGCAGGCTATAAAGTCAGTGTAGATTCGCTGGCGTTGGATGATTTACGCCGAGCCGGAAAAGTGGGCGCTGATTATCTGTTAAGTTTGACAGAAAAAACCTATCATTTGGCAGAAGAAGCAGATGCAGTGCCAATATTGGTTCCAGCAGAGCCGGGTTCTCTGGCCTCCTTGGAGAGGGCCATGGAGTTAATGGATAAAATTAATCGTCCATGGATCGCTGATCCTATCCTTGATCCTATTCATTTTGGGCTAACCGACTCTATAGTTCGTTATCATGATCTACGGCAACGCTATCCTGATGCTCCCATGATGATGGGAGTGGGCAACCTGACAGAACTAACGGATGCCGATACTAGTGGGGTCAATGCAATATTATTTGGAATTATTTCTGAACTTAATATAAATAACGTACTTACAACCGAAGTAAGTCCTCACGCACGAACAGCAATAAAACAAGCAGATGTGGCTCGAAGAATGATGTTTTCTGCCCGAGAAGACAATAGTCTGCCGCGTGATATTACAAATGAATTGCTTGTTTCACATGAACGACGTCCTTTTCCTGATAGTTCAGAAGAAATCACAGCGTTAGCAAAACAGATTAAAGATCCGAACTATCGGATAAAAGTGGCTGAACAAGGTATTCACATGTTCAATCGTGACGGTGTGATGCAGGACATCGATCCTTTTGCTTTCTACCCACAACTGGATTTAAAAGGGGATACCGGTCATGCTTTTTATCTAGGGGCTGAACTGGCCAGAGCACAAATAGCGTGGCAACTTGGCAAGCGTTATACCCAGGATGAGGAGCTGGAATGGGGGTGTGCAGTAACGAAACAAGAACAAAACATTACCAAGCAAAAAACAGAAGGTTCAACAATGACGTCGGGGAAAAAATGTGGCACAGCTTGAAAGCAAGGTTCATGAAGTCATTGTCACTACATTAGACCATAAAAGATCCCCTCATTCCGCACCAATGGGAATAAGCGAAGTAAATGGCCACTTTTTGATAAAGCCTTTCAAGCCCTCTCAGACTTATGACAATTTAAAACAACACCGACAGTGCAGTATTTCATATACCGATGATGTCCGGGTCTTTGCAGGATCATTAACAGGACGACGAGAATGGCCTACTCAGCCCTGCCAACACATTGAAGGCCAATATCTTAAGCAGGCATTGGCCCATACTGAACTGGAAATCATCGCTTTTGATGATGATGATCCTCGTGCTTGTTTTACAGGTGCACTGGTTACTGATGTGAATCATGCATCTTTTAGAGGGTTTAACAGAGCTCAAAGCGCAGTTATTGAAGCGGCAGTGCTAGTTAGTCGACTCACAATGTTGCCTGTTGAAAAAATTCAACAGGAGATTGCGTATCTATCAATTGCAATAGAAAAGACGGCGGGACCAAGAGAGCGAGAGGCCTGGGGATGGCTGATGACTAAAATCAATGAAGCTGGAATTGAATTAGACAATGAGTAAATGGTTGGCCAGCGTACAGTCGTTGGAAGAAGCACAAACCCTGCTGCCGATACTGCCAGATATTCTGGACATGAAAAACCCGTCACAAGGTGCATTGGGCGCCTTAACCGTGAACACGGTTAGCCAGATCGTGAAGTTGATAGCAGGACGTTGTCATACCAGTGCAACCATTGGTGACTTACCGATGCGGGCTGACTTAATCAATACTGCCATGATCAAAATGGCCAGTTCTGGCGTTGACTATATAAAGGTTGGGCTGCTTACGGACGACAATCTAACGAACTGTATTATTGGTCTTGCAAATACAATCAAGAAATTAAGAACTCCAGTGATCGCGGTATTTTTTGCAGATAAAACATCGGATGTCAGTGCATTATTACCATTATTAAAAGCGAGTGGCTTTTATGGTGTGATGATTGATACCGCAATCAAAAATGGACAACATTTGCAGGACCACTGGGATTTGTTGCAACTGGCACGATTTGTAAAAGCAGTGCATCAACATAATATGATCTGCGGGTTGGCAGGTGCGTTACGGTATGAAGATATTCAGCAAATGCGGCCTTTGGATGCTGATTACCTTGGGTTTCGCAGTGCATTATGTGAGCGGCGACAACGCACATCAGAATTAAAATTAAAATTTGCAGAACAGATCCATCAAGCCATTAAAGCTAAAACGGTAGTAGCAGGATAAACGTGTTGCTCCCCCACTCTTACAAGAAGTTTTTAATTAACGATACGGTTTGCACAACCGTTGGGATTGAGGGAAAGAAGACGGCTTTAGATATATAAGCCGTTAACCTTGTTCATCAAGTATTCGGTATAGAAGTTCTCTAATTGACTGGGGTTCAAAAGGCTTATCACAAATAGCGGATACTCCAGCTTGCTGGACGTTACCTAACCGGGCTTCATTTGCTTCGCTGGTGACCATCAGAATAGGCACAAAGGTGTTATTCAGTTCATTACGAACAAACTCAATTAATTGTTGGCCATCCATTTCAGGCATATTAAGATCAGTGACGATCAGATCAAAAGTGGAGTTAGTTAATATCTGTGCCGCTTCAGCACCATTGGTCGCGGTGGATAAATGTTGAACACCCAAGCTTTTTAGTACACGGATAACATGATTTCGCGCTGTGGTACTGTCATCAACTACCAGCACCTGCAGTTCAGCAATGTCATAATTTTCCAGCTCTAATTCTTCAGGGGCGATGTATTCAATCGTAGTATGTAGAGCTCGCCGAAGATCTTTATGATCAAACGGTTTTGGTAGAATAGCAACCACGCCAGCCTGTCGAATTGGATCTAGTGCGGTAAAGTCGGTTTCACTGGATACCAGCATGAAGTTAATGTCTTGCAGGTCATCAGTACTACGAATAGTCGTTAGTAATTCTGACGCTGTCATGTCTGGCAAATACATTGCACTGATGATTAAATCTGGTGGGTATTGGCTAATAAATTTCAGTGCTTCAGAACCGGTAGCCACGCCGTCAATGTTGTTGATACCCTCCTCTTTCAGGTGAGTCAAGATGACTTTTCGCTGCATGGAAGAGGGCTCAATCAGTAAAATGGACAGTTCTGATAAGTTCATTGAAGACATGGTCTATTCCTAAAAAACATGAAGCAATCAGGCTGAACGAACTAGGCCGATCTCAACTTCGTTACGAGTAGTGTGGTTGGTGAGAAATTCAATAATAGCTAAGGCAAAATCCATCGCAGTGCCAGGGCCTCTTGACGTTAAAATGTTATCATCAATAACTACTGCATCATCTGATAGTGTAATTTCAGGCCAATCATTGGTATTTAAGATGCCTGGATAGCAGGTAGCGCGTTTGCCATTTAATAAACCGGCATTTGCCAGCACAATAGGCGCAGCACAGATGGCTGCAACGGCTTTACTGGATTGATGCAGCCTTTTTAATATGGCGTGAATTCGAATATCGTCATTCAAATGAGTGGCGCCAGGCAAGCCTCCAGGCAAGATGATCATGTCAAAATCATCATAGATAACCTTGTCTAGCGTAGTGTCAGCCACCATACGAACACCCCGACTGGCAACTACAACAGTTTGTTGTTCGAGGCTAGCCGTAATAACCGTGATTTCTGCTCGGCGTAATAAATCTATTATCGTGACGGCTTCAAGTTCTTCATAACCTTTAGCCAGAGGTATCAACACGTTAGGCATAAGCTATCTCCAGGCTCAAGGGTTTAAAATATTAACCCCTTTAAGTAAGTTTAATGCTTCAGATAACGGATAATCAGTGACCGCCAGTGGAGTTGCATTTATCTTATTGTCAGCATCCTTAGCTTTTGCGTCATCAGTGACATTACCGTTTTCAAGGTGCCCAGACAAGTCTTGCTCTCGCAAAGGCGTAAATTCGCTAGTTTCTGTGGACGAAACTTTTACAGCCTCTATTTGAATGTCAGGAACAATACCTTCAGCCTGAATGGAACGACCAGAAGGCGTGAAATAGCGCGCAGTAGTCATTTTTACTGCGGTATCATTGGTTAAAGGCATTACGGTCTGTACGGAGCCCTTACCAAATGTTTTAGACCCTAGAATGATGGCGCGTCGATGATCCTGTAATGCACCAGCAACAATTTCCGAGGCCGAAGCTGAGCCACCATTAACCAGAACGACCAGAGGCGCACCTTTAAGAAGATCGTTGGGTTTGGCGTTAAATTGCTGTTTAGCATCTTCAACCCGACCATCGGTATACACAATCAGGCCTTTGGTGATAAATGTGTCGGAAACCTCGACGGCAGCATTTAGCAGACCGCCTGGATTATTGCGTAAGTCGAGTACCAGTCCTTTCAAATTGCCATCATTTTCAGCTTTAAGAGCGGTGAGGGCTTCTTTCAGACTTGGACCAGTACGGGACTGGAAGGTGCTTATGCGGATATATCCATAGCCGGGCTCAAGCATTTTATGTTTGACACTCTTGACCTTGATGATGGCACGAATAAGTTCAATTTTTAGCGGTTTATCTACGCCCTCCCGAATGATTGTAAGTAAAAGCTTACTATCAGGCTCACCCCTCATTATATCGACAGCTTCACTTAGTGACAGCCCTTTAACTGGTGTGTCATCCAGACGGATAATTAAGTCACCTGAAAGAATGCCGGCCCGCGCTGCCGGCGTGTCATCAATGGGTGATACAACTTTTACGAAACCGTCTTCCATGGTGACTTCAATTCCAAGGCCACCAAATTCACCGGTAGTGCCTTCACGTAATTCTTTAAAGTCTTCAAGATCGAGATAGGTGGAATGGGGGTCTAAACCTGATAGCATACCGCGGATGGCATTTTGTAATAGTTCTTTGTCTTCTACTGGCTCTACATAATTGTTTTTTATCCGGCCAAAAATTTCAGAAAAAGCACGGAGTTCCTCCAGTGGCAGATCTGGTTTGCTCGGTGTTTTGTCGGCAAAGACCATTTGGCCAAATATCAGTGATGCACCAAGAGCGGCACCGGCACCAATTAAACCAAGATCACGTTTAAAAAAACTCATAGCTTTTCCCTACTGAATATCATTATTAACCTTGTTTTCCTAACCAATTCGCAGGATTGGTAGGGTTTCCCTTATGTCTAACTTCAAAATACAAACCAGCATATTGGCGGATGCCCTGATCGCCACTTAAAGCGATGACTTCTCCAGCATTGACAGTATCACCTACTTCTTTAAGTAGTGTTTGGTTGTTGCCATATAAGGTCATATATTGATCTCCATGGTCAAGGATCAATAATAAACCAAAGCCTCGCAACCAGTCTGAAAACACCACTTTACCCTGAGCCGCAGAGATCACCTCTTTGCCAGCCTCGGCTTTAATCATAATGCCTTGCCAAGTGAGTTTACCAAGATTTCTTGAGCTACCATAGCTGGCTATGACTTTACCTTGAATGGGCCAGTCAAGCGAGCCTTTGCGACTGGCAAATGCGGAAGAGTTCAATTTTTTGGGTGAGTGCGTAACGCTTTTTTTCTGTGAGAGTGATTTCAACAATGCTTGAAGGGATAGCTCCTCTTCTTGCAGTGCGGTTAGGCGTCCCCCTTGAGCGTTTATCTTTATATCCAGTTGTTTTAGCGTTGCAAGCCGTTGCTTATTCGTTTTTTGTAGTGCTTGTCGCTGCTGTTGATTTTGGACATAAAGCTGTTGATAGCGTTGCTGTGCAGTTTGTATTTGCTGCTGGCTATTAGTCAATGTCTGTAATGTTACGCTGATGTTTTCCAGTTGTTGCTGACGAGCCTGATGAAAATAACGAAAATATACATCGGTTCTGCTTAAGCTAGAGGGGTTATGCTGGCTCAGCAGTACTTTTAAATAATTAGGTTGAATGTTGATATAGGCTGCTCGAAGTTGATCATATAGTGCTTGTAATTGCTGACCGTGTGATAATTGCTGCTCTTGTTGCTGCTGTTTTAATGTCTGAAGCTGTTTTGCCTGTTGCTGGAGCTGTTTATCAAGGTGGTGCAATTCACGGTTGATTTTTGATATGGCCTGACTTTGCTTTTTGAGTTGTTGGTAAAGCGCTTTTTTTGTTGTTTTGGTCTGCCCCAGCTCTTTAGACAGAGATTGAATTTCTGATTGCACATTTTCAAGTCGTTGAGTTGATTTTGTATCAGCCCATATAGAGGCTGGAAAGGCAATCATCAGGGTAAGGAAAAAGTAGATTTGCACGTGAATTAAAGCGGCTAGTTATGACTATCGGTCGAGTTTAGATTAACGAGCAAATGTTTGCCCATTTCACTGGGTATAGGTAAATCCATCAGAGACAACAGTGTCGGAGCGATGTCTGCTAAAGTACCATGGTCAACGCAAGAGCCTTTGCGTCCGGCATAAATAAGTGGAACAGGATTGTTAGTATGCGCCGTATGTGCTTGTCCGGTATCTTCATCCATCATCAATTCAGCATTACCGTGATCAGCAGTGACAATCATTTCTCCGCCGACCTGTTTTAAGGCGGACCAAACACGCCCCAGACAATTATCCAGAGTTTCAATTGCATTGACAGCCGCCTCAAAATTACCGCTATGACCCACCATATCAGCATTAGCAAAATTACAGATAATCATATCGTATTTATTGCTGTTGATGGCTTTGACCAATTGATCGGCAACTTCCGGTGCATTCATACTTGGCTGCAAATCATAAGTGTCAACGTCTGGCGAGGGTATTAGAATACGATCCTCTCCTTCAAAGGGCTGATCTCTGCCACCATTAAAGAAAAAAGTGACATGGGCATATTTTTCGGTTTCAGCAATTCGGAGTTGGCGTAAGCCTAGTGATGCAACATAAGCACCAAGCACGTTGTTGAGCTTTTCAGATGGAAAAGCAATGGGAGCAGTGAAGTCTTTTTTGTACTCTGTTAAGGTAACGAATTCACCCAGCTTAATGGTTCGTTCACGTTCAAAATTATCAAACTCAGTATCGATGAAACTGTTGGTTAATTCGCGAGCTCTATCAGAGCGAAAATTCATAAAGACCACGACATCACCATCTTCGACGGTAATGGTTTGTCCGTTGGGAGAAAGAATGCTGGTTGCTTTGACAAACTCATCAGTTTCATCACGCTGGTAAGCCATGCTCAGGGCAGTGGTGGCATCCGGAGCCAGGAATTCTCCTCTTCCATCGGTGATTAAATGATAGGCTTTGGCAACACGTTTCCAACGTTGATCACGATCCAGTGCATAAAAGCGTCCGATTACAGAAGCAAACTGTCCTCCTCCCAATTGTTTGAACTTCTCTTCCATGGCAGAAATTGAAGCTTGGGCGCTTTTGGGAGGGGTATCTCGACCATCGAGAAAAGCGTGGACGTAAACTTTTTTTACACCACGTTTAATTGCCAATTCGACCATGGCATGAATATGTTCTTCATGACTGTGAACACCGCCGGCAGACAGTAAGCCCAGTACATGCACGGCTTTGTCATTTTCGAGAGCCAGATCAACGGCATGGGTGAGTGTGCGATTGGTAAAAAATGAGCCGGTACGTATCGCTCGGCTGACGCGGGTGAATTCCTGATAAACCACTCGACCAGCCCCTATATTGAGATGTCCAACCTCTGAGTTGCCCATTTGTTCACCCGGCAGACCAACCCCTGCACCTGAAGCACTAATCAACGTATGAGGATAATCCTGCCATAGATGATCCCAAACCGGGGTCTTTGCGGCAAGAATGGCATTGAACTTTGGATCTTCACTGTAACCCCAACCGTCTAAAATAATTAGCGCTAATGGGCGGTGAGGGTGGCTCATAGAATCGTCCTTATAACTTGAAAAAGTGCGGTTTAACAGTAAAGTTCTTTGTAATACATGCAAATGATGGAAAATGCCGTGTATTATATGAGCTTTTGTGACTAATTGCAGTCACACAATTATTTGGTGAAAGTCGTGGCCCAAGCAGAAAAATCGGATCTTATTACACATGATAGTGATATTGAGCGTGCTGCTTTTGCATTAAAGGCAATGTCACATCCTTTGCGTTTGAAGATTTTGTGTGCGGTTGGTGAACAAGAAATGGCTGTTCAGGACATTGTTGACCATGTGGGCACAACCCAAAGCAACGTTTCTCAACATTTGGCCAAGTTAAGAGATAAAGATATTTTAGCATCACGACGAGATGCTAATCGAATTTACTACCGAGTGAAAGACGATCGAACACTGCGACTTGTTGAAATGATGCGCGACGTGTTTTGCTCTGACGGACTGTGATTTAGAACCGCTTCTAATTTTTAAGGTTATATATGGAAAACGTAAGTGAATTTATTATAAATCACTGGATATTGGTCACGATTTTTGTCGTGTTGGCTTCAATGCTGATGTCAGAGTCATTAAATAGTAAAATATCTGGTATCAATCCTGTTGGGACAACACAGGCAATCCAGATGGTAAACCAACGCAAAGGCTTGTTTTTAGATATCAGAGAAGCGTCAGAATATAGCAAAGAGCATATTGCTGATTCGCTTAGCATGCCTTTGTCGACGTTGCCGGATAATTTGAAGACACTGAAGGATCCTGAACAACCGATTATTCTGGTGTGCGCAAGTGGCCAGCGTGCCCGTTCAGCGGCCAAGCAATTACGAGTTAATGGTTTTTCAGACGTCCATGTTTTGACTGGTGGCTTAAACTCTTGGAAAGAAGCCAAGCTTCCTCTATTTAGTTAAAATGTAGGCTGGTTTAACGTGGCTAAAGTTGAAGTATACTCCTCTGCTCATTGTCCTTATTGTGTTATGGCCAAGCAGTTATTGGAGCGAAAGGGCGTGGAGTACACAGAAATTCGTGTCGATTTAGAGCCCGCTAAGCGACAAGAAATGATGAAAAAAAGTCGGCAGCGCACAGTGCCGCAAATATTCATAAATAACGAGGCCATTGGTGGATACACTGATCTGGTGGCTATTAATAAATCTCAACGACTGGATAGCCTGTTGGCTCAGTCTTAAACCAATCAGGAAGCATCATGGCAGAAGAAAAAGCAGCATCAACGGAACAGCAACAAGCTCGTTTTGTTATTCAAAAAATTTATACAAAAGATATTTCATTTGAAACACCAAATTCACCGGATATCTTCCGTGAAGAATGGGCGCCAGAACTAGATCTGCAGTTGGGCAATGAATATAACCGCATTGATGATGATAATCACGAAATCACATTGACCGTCACCGTAACAGCGAAAGTGGGCGATAAAGTGGCATTTCTGGTTGAAGTGAAACAAGCGGGCGTATTCTCACTAACTGGATACAGCGATCAAGAAATGGGTCCGCTGATCGGCAGTTATTGTCCAAACACGTTATTCCCTTTTGCCCGTGAAGTGGTTTCAGATATCGTATTAAAGGGTGGCTTTCCGCAGCTAGTACTTGCTCCGGTTAATTTCGATGCTGTGTATATGAACCAAATGGAACAAGCCAAACAACAAGCTGCAGCGGCACAAGAAACAACACACTAACCGTTTAGGATCAGACCGTTGTCAGCACAACCCTTTCCGCTTTTTCCTACAACCGTCATTGGTGCCGGTGCGTGGGGCACGGCTTTGGCGATGGCTATTGCCAGAAACGGCCATGAGGTGTTGTTGTGGGGACGCGATGCGGTGCAGATGGAAGAGATGCAAAAAACGCACAGTAATGAACGTTATTTACCCGGTTTACGTTTTCCAGACACCTTAAATATCATTGGTGATTTTGAGCAAGCCGTAACGGCTGGTAATCATGTTCTGATTGCTGTGCCCAGTATTGCGTTTAGTGATACCTTAAATGTGCTGCAACCATTGATTGAAGATGGCACACCAGTGAGTTGGGCAACAAAAGGGTTAACAACTGAAACAGGCCGATTTCTTTATGACACGGCCGCAGAAATATTGGGTGAATCACATCCGCTAGCTGTTATTTCTGGCCCCTCTTTTGCCGCTGAAGTGGCAAAAGGGTTGCCGACAGCGGTGACGATTGCTTCCGCGGACGACCTTTTTTCTCAAGCGTTAGCTTCAGCGATGCACTGTCCTGCCTTAAGAGTCTATACAACCGATGATGTGTTGGGAGTACAGATTGGCGGCATAGTGAAAAATGTATTGGCAATCAGTGCAGGTATTTCGGATGGACTGGGATATGGCGCAAATGCCCGGGCAGCATTAATTACCCGCGGAATGGCTGAAATTTTACGTTTGGCAGCTAGCCTAGGGGCGAGAACTGAAACCATGATGGGTTTATCGGGCATTGGCGATTTGATTTTGACCTGTACCGATGATCAAAGTCGAAACCGTCAGCTCGGATTGGCAATTGGCCGAGGTTTAACGGTTGAAAAGGCGCTGACGGAAGTCGGAAAAACTGTGGAAGGAATGCATGCAGCCCGTGAAGTATTGATGCGTGCTCAGCAGGCTGGAATTGAAATGCCAATCGTTGAACAGGTATGCAAGATTTTATTTGAAGGGTACGATCCGCGTGAGGCTGTACAAGCGTTACTTTGCAGGGAGCAAAAGGCAGAAGCCGGCCACCTTGCATCAATACCAAATAATTAAAGAGGAAAATCGTATGCGGCAGTTTGTTAAATTTGGCGGTATTATCGCTGTCAGTTTGGTTTTATTAACAGGGATGTCTGGGTGTGGCGGAGGCTTATTTACACCTGACAAACCAGCATCAGAGGCCGATATTTTACTAGGACAGGACGGACATACATTGTGGGAGTCAAACCTGCAATACGTCAAAATTG
This sequence comes from Gammaproteobacteria bacterium, assembly GCA_029882915.1. Classification (GTDB taxonomy): domain Bacteria; phylum Pseudomonadota; class Gammaproteobacteria; order Nitrosococcales; family Methylophagaceae. The sequence continues at coordinate 20,907 of JAOUJZ010000005.1, forward strand.
TTAATCGTGATATGGCTGGTTTAGCAAATGAACACCCAGCTGCGTTGACTGCTGAAGAGCTTCGCACAGTGCTGAGCTCACTATATGTCTCAAAACGTGTTGTGCTTAAGCAGGTTGAAGATCCACTGTTTTCTATTGGTGAATTACAAATACTGAGTACAGCGATAGCAAATGGTTTAGGGCAGGCACAGCCGGAAGAAGATATTAATTTTGTTACTATTGGTGCTCACCGTGGGGCGATTGCTAAAGAGCGCAAGACTAATTCGGGTCGGGTATTTATAAGTGGTGGTCGCCTTAATATTATATTCGGTTTGGTTCATGAAGAATTTCGAGAAAAAGATAGAGCCACAGGCCAGGAAATTGATCGTCGTCTTCATCCTTTATTGCCAGGCACACGTTTAGCAGATTCAAAGCCAAATATTCGAGTGGTCTTGGATAAAGGCCAGTCCTATTATCTTGATCCTGAAACAGGTAAAGAACGTACAGATTGGTTGGTCATTGATATTGCGACGGTACTTGCAACTGCAAAAGAACGTAAAGAAGGTGATACTGGTGATGTCAGCCCTGAATTGCTGGAAGATGTTGCCCGTAGTAAGCAGGCAACTGGCAACTTGCGTCATGATGTCAGTAATATCAAGGAAATTCTGTTTGAATTGAGCGATGAAATTGAGCGTTTAAAGCAGCAAATTGAGGAATTGAAGTCCAAACCTTAAAAGCCAATCTTTGGACATATATCTAAGAGAGGGAGCTTCAGCTCCCTTTTTTGTACCCTATAAACTATAACGCCGATCACCCAGCTGCAGCCGGGGCAGTAGGTGATCGATGTCTTTAGTTAGGCTTAATACTTTAAAGTTTTCACCCATTTCAGAAGGTAAGGTCAATCGCTTAATTTGAGAGGCTTGCTGCATTAAAGCCAGCCCATCATGACTAAAGGAATGATTTAGCTCTGTGATACCTCCAGCAAGTAAAAAATCAGCTTGAGACTGGAATCCTGCTACCTGCAGGCCATTATCAACAGCAGATTGCGCCAGTGCAGTGAAATCAACGTGGGCAGTAATATCTTGTAGTCCTTGCAGAATGAGAGGATTGTCATGCCCCTGATGTTGGAAATAGCACATTAGCGTGCCGCTAGTTCGTTGAGGGTGGTAATAACTGCTTTGGGGATACCCGTAGTCAATAATAAATATTGCACCCTGTTGAATGTTTTCAGCAAGGCTGGCAAGCCAAGCTTCGGCGGATAAGTTTATTTCGGTAATATAATTACTGTCACTATCTATTAAAGACTTAATTTCGGCGGCTCGATGGGCCAAATGTGAGTGAGATAATGAACCGTCACACCATTGTAATTTTGAATCATCACTTTCAATATGTCGCTCGCTTACCTTGCCATCTTTAAAACGTAAGCAATGCACAGGCATGGCATCACAGACCTCATTTGCAAGCACTACACCCACAAACTGATGAGGCATCTTGTCCAGCCAGACGACTTTTTCAGCGAGGTGAGGGATTCTAGATGATATTGTCTGTTGCTGTCTTTGTCGTAAGTCAGCACTTGTTTCGATAATGTAATAGTAATCGGGTAAAGCTTGAAGCACGGATAGTTCAGTTAAGATATCAGCAGCCATTTTGCCGCTACCTGCACCGAATTCCAAAATATCTTTTTTCTTGAGTTGTTGAAAAACATCATTAACATGGTGAGCTAGTGTGCGTGAAAAAAGTGGTGAAATTTCAGGGGCAGTGGTGAAGTCACCTTTCTGTCCCAGCTTATAGCTTCCAGCACTGTAGTAACCTAATCCTGGGGCATAAAGGCAGAGCTGCATATATTCGGCAAAACTGATTTTTCCTCCTGCGTCGACTATTTTTTGTTGGATAAGGGCAAGTAGTTGTTCACTATGCTGTTGCGCAATAGTGTCAGGAGCAGGTAATTTGTCAGACACAGTCATCAGTTTAAGGGTATCCAGGTGTTAGAAAATGCAATTTTAGTCACAGGAGCCGGTCGTCGTGTTGGGTATCATCTCGTTAAAAGACTACACGAGGACGGCTATACAGTCATCGCTCATTATCGTACGTCTACCGCTGAGATCCAAGCGTTGCAGGACTTGGGCATTTTGACGATACAGGCACAACTGGACAATAGAGCCACCATATTGGATTTTGTGAAGGCACTGCAACACTGTTGCAGTAGTTTTAGAGCGCTGATCCATAATGCCTCATCATTTGAGCCAACAGCGGCAGACTTAGTGGTGGCGGCAGAACAATATGAACAGTTTTTTAACGTTCATATGATGGCGCCATTTTTGATTAATCAGAGCTTGCAACCATTACTACAGGGTGAGGACGGCAATCCAGCAGACATTATTCATATCACCGATATTAATGTTGAAAATCCAACGCCACGCTTTGACATTTATGGCACGACCAAAGCAGGCTTACATAATATGACGCTTGTTTTAGCCAAAAAATTTGCCCCAAATATTAAAGTCAATGCGGTGGCACCTGGACCGGTATTATTTGCTGAGCATCACACGCAAGCGATACGACAACAAATGTTAGATGAAACACTATTGGAAAAAGAGGGTGGAGCAGAGCCAGTATATCTAGCTGTAAAAAGCCTGTTAGATAACCCGTTTGTTACTGGTGCCAGCATTCCTGTGGATGGTGGTCGCCGTCTGTCCAAACGTTAAGTTATTTATGATAATTTCTACACCTTCTTGTTGTAGTGAGTGGTTGTTTCCTGATAAATAAGCGTTAATCTCATCTAATAGGGGGTAGAGAAAATATTCATCAGTGATACTGCTTGCAGAGAGTTGTCCATCATCTGGAAATTGTGCCTTAGTCAGAATATCCAGATCTGCAGGCCGATCTTTTATTTTACGGCTTGGATCATCACGGTTTCTGCCAAGTTGTATTTCTATATCGTTACAAATCGATTTGAGTTCAGCTTCTGTGAGCTCGGTTTCAACAAATGCCACCACGTTAAGAAAATCTTGATGACTGTTCATGCCGATTGGTGGGATTTTAAGCACACGACTTAGCGTGAGTTGAGGGAAGTGATCGAGCAATAGGTTAACAATGCGGGCAATATTGTGATGTGGCTCAATATTGCTACCAATGCCGAGTAAATAACCCGCTGGCGATCCTGTCATGATTTTTGGCGCTCGATCATAATTCTGGCTGTATTCTGACCGTGCAGATCTACCGGCTTGCTTAATGTTAATTTAAGTTTAGGTATGGGATATTCTTTTAACAATAAAGAGCATAAGTCTTCAGCCAGAGTTTCTATTAACTGATAACTGCTGGCTTCAACAAAGCCGACAATGGTTTGTGCGATTGAACCATAATCGAGAGTAGCAGTAATATCATCCGTTTTTGCTGCTGGCCTGATATCCCAATCCATCTCTAGGTCAAACGTAAGTGTCTGTAGCGTTTCACGTTCCCAGTCATAAATACCAATAATAGTCTCAATTTTGAGATCGTTAAGAAAAATTTTATCCATGATTTACTACACGCAAAGGTGGAAATAACTGATAACACCCCTATAATATCGGGATGACAAATTAAGGTGCATCATACCATGCTTGAAACACTTGCTTTACCCCTGATTGTTCTTGTTGGCGCGTATTTAATCGGTTCTTTATCTAGCGCTATTATTTTATGTAAATTAGCAGGCTTGCCCGATCCTAGGTCACAAGGTTCTGGTAACCCAGGGGCCACCAATGTTCTACGCTTTGGCGGTAAAAAATTAGCCGCAACCGTATTGTTGATTGATGTTATTAAAGGCGTGCTGCCTGTTGTGATGGCGAGAGCCATGGAGCTTGATACGTTCTGGCTAGCTGCAACGGCATTTTTTGCTTTTGTTGGCCATCTTTATCCAGTGTTTTTTGAGTTTAAAGGCGGGAAAGGCGTGGCCACAGCGTTGGGTGGTTTTATAGCGTTATCACCATTGATGGCTGGCCTGATATTATTAAGTTGGCTGGCGGTATTTGTCTTTAGCCGAATTTCGTCCTTATCCGCCATCGTGGCCGCATCACTAGCACCAGTTTATAGTTTATGGGTGATTGATAACGTTCAGGCTCGTTGGATTATTCTGGTCATGGCAATAATGTTACTGATGCGACATCAGGGCAATATTAAGCGATTGCTAGCGGGTGAAGAAGCTAAGTCTTAACAATAGTTAAGGCGGACTAAGCTCATTGAGTGACCAGCGCGGTTTGGCAGAGAAGGTTGGTACAGTTTGTTTGACCATTGCAGATTGTCGCATCGCGCCAGCAAAAGCAATCATGGCACCATTATCACCGCAAAACTCAGGACGAGGATAATAAACACGAGCATTAGGTATGGCATCAAGTCGGGTGCGTAAGGCTTTATTAGCACTCACGCCTCCCGCAACTACGATCGTGCTATGCCCCGTTTGTTTTAAGGCGCGCTTACATTTGATAGCCAGCGTTTCCACTGCGGCCGTCTGAAAAGCCAAAGCAATATCTGCTTTATCTTGTTCCATTTGGGCACTGTTTCGCCAAGTATTCATGGCAAATGTTTTGAGGCCACTAAAACTAAAATCGAGCCCCGGACGGTTGGTCATAGGCCGTGGAAACTCATATTTATCTGGGATTCCCCGTTCCGCCAATGCTGCAAGAATAGGGCCGCCGGGATAGCTAAGTCCTAGCATTTTTGCCGTTTTATCAAAGGCTTCACCGACAGCATCATCAATCGATTCACCCAACAAACTATATTGACCAACACCCTGCACATCGACTAATAAAGTATGGCCACCAGAGACCAGTAACGACACAAAAGGGAAAGCCGGGGGGTGTGCTTCCAGCAATGGTGACAGTAGATGTCCTTCCATATGATTGATGGCCAATGCAGGAATATCTAAAGCCCAAGCAATGCTGCGACCAATTGCAGCGCCAACTAATAGTGCACCAACCAGGCCCGGGCCTGCCGTATACGCAACGGCATCGATCTCAGAGCGATTTAGATTTGCCTCAGTTAAGACCTGCTCAATCAGTGGCAGCGTTTTACGAATGTGATCGCGGGAAGCCAGCTCGGGAACAACCCCACCATATTCAGCATGCAAAGCAATTTGGCTATAAAGCGCGTGCGCTAACAGGCCTTTTTCGCTATCATAGAGTGCAATCCCTGTTTCATCACAGGATGATTCAATGCCTAATACCCGCATTTTGAAGTCAGTCTCAGGTTGTAATAATTAGCAATATTATGCCTTCTTTAAAAGAATTTTGATTCAACTCTTTGCTTTCTGGTTAATATTTCGTACAATTAGGGGCTTTTCCATAGAAAATTGTTTAGGATTTATTAATGCCATCAGTACGCTTAAAAGAAAATGAGCCATTTGATATTGCTTTGCGTCGCTTCAAACGTGCATGCGAAAAAGCAGGTACCGTTGCAGAAGCTCGTGAACGTCAAGCTTATGAAAAACCAACAACAGTACGTAAACGTGCAGCTGCAGCCGCAGTTAAACGCCATCAGAAGAAAGTATCTCGCGAAAGCGCTCGTCGCATCCGTTTATACTAAAAGCCGATAACTATGCCAGCTGAAGCGAGCCCTTTAAAGGTTACGATCCAGGAGCACGTCAAGACCGCAATGCGCGCTAAAGACAAAGATCGTCTTGCGACTTTGCGCCAGATCACTGCCGCGATTAAGCAGTTTGAAGTTGATAATCGACAAGATCTGGATGACGATGGCATCATCACCATCTTAACAAAGATGTGTAAACAACGCCGTGACTCATTAAGCCAGTTCCAAGAAGCGGGTCGAGATGATCTGGCTGCTGTCGAAATTGCAGAATTAGCGATTATTGAAGAGTTTATGCCTACAGCGATGACAGATGATGAAATTGCCGGTGCAATTGAAGCTGTTATTGCAGAAACAGGAGCCGCTGGCCCTGCAGATATGGGTAAAGTAATGAATGCATTACGTCCCAAGCTTCAAGGCCGGGCAGATATGGGGTCAGTAAGCGGTCTTGTTAAGGCGGCCTTGACGGCATAAGGTGACATGCTTGCCAAGCCTAATCACAGGTAAGCTTGTTACAATAGAATTAAGTCGGCCATAGGCAGTTACGTCATGGCCGGTCAAATTCCAACACAATTTATTGATGACTTATTGACTCGAGTCGATATTGTTGATGTCATTGATGCACGCGTCCCACTTAAAAAAGCAGGTAAAAACCTCCATGCCTGTTGCCCATTTCATAACGAAAAAACGCCTTCTTTTACCGTAAGCCCGGATAAACAGTTTTATCACTGCTTTGGCTGTGGTGCGCATGGCACTGCCATTGGGTTTTTGATGGAATATGATCAAATGAGTTTTCCAGAAGCAATTCAGGAACTCGCTGATCAAGTGGGTATGAGTGTTCCCACAACAAAGTCGTTATCTCCTGCGCCAGCCACGCAGAATCTGTACGATTTACTGGATAAAGTCAGTCAGTATTACGTCCATCAACTACAGACACATCCCCAGCGAGAGGTATTTGTTGATTACTTGAAGCAGCGTGGTTTGTCGGCAGCAACCATTGAGAAATTTGATATCGGCATGGCACCTGATGGCTGGGATAATGTGCTCAGAACGTTTGGAACAACAGACCTTGCTCGAAAACAATTGAATGAAGCAGGTTTACTCAGCAGTAATGATAAGGGACGAACTTATGATCGATTCCGTAACCGCATTATGTTTCCTATTCGTGATCGACGTGGGCGGGTTATTGGTTTTGGTGGGCGCGTTTTAGATGATGGCACTCCTAAATATTTAAACTCTCCTGAAACAGCTGTTTTTCATAAAGGCCATGAACTTTATGGATTATTTCAGGCGCGTAAGGCAAACCGAAAACTTGAACGTATCGTGATTGTCGAAGGCTACATGGATGTGATCGCATTAGCAGAACATGGCGTAACTAATGCGGTGGCGACACTAGGAACAGCAACAACACCTGACCATTTGCGGTTGGTATTGCGCAGTACACCTGAAGTGGTATTTTGTTTTGATGGCGATCGTGCTGGTCGCGAGGCGGCATGGCGAGCAGCAGAAAATGCATTGCCATTGTTGGGCGGCAACCACCAGTTGAAATTTATGTTTTTAGCTGAGGGTGAAGATCCAGACAGCCTTGTTAGAGAGCAGGGTGCCGCAGCATTTAATACCTTGGTCGAACAGGCAAAAAATTATTCTGATTTTTTCTTTGATACTTTGGAAAGTCAAGTGGATATTGCTTCCATGGATGGTCGGGCGCGCTTGGTTGAAATTGCCAAGCCTTATCTTCGGCATGTTCCAGCGGGTGTCTACCGCGACATGCTAGAACAGCGTCTGGCAGAAAAAGCGCAGACAAATGTAGCACTATTAAATAAACATTTAGATCGACCGATAACTGTTGAGCACAAGACGAAACAAAAGGCAGGATCAATTTCGACAGCTACGTCTCCTGTCAGAATGGCCATTACTATATTATTGCAGCATCCGGTTTTATACACAGCGGTGGGGGAGTTTGACAAGATAGCGACACTGGATCGCCCAGGAATAAAAATCTTATCGACAATGCTTGAAACTTTACAATTGAATCCCCATTTAAATACTGCGGCTTTATTGGAGCGATCGCGGGGGAGTGAACACTCGGAGCATTTGCAACGACTGGTTCAGGAATCATTACCCCTGACGGCAGAACAGTTAAAACCGGAGCTGGTGGGAATTGTTCAACAGTTACAGCAACAAGCGACCGAGCAACGTAAGGCGTATTTGGAACAAAAACATCCTAGCCAACTGACGGATGAAGAAAAAGAAGAAATAAGAAATAACTGATTTAGAAAAAATGGGTCAGAAAACATAAAATATGTGCATAAATATAGGGTTGTCGTTATAATATGCAGCTGCTCACGAGCTAACATACACGATGAATAAAGAGGTCAAATGAAAGATCAACAGTCACGCATTAAAGCACTTATTGCTCTAGGTAAAGAGCGTGGTTATCTTACTTATGGCGAGATAAATGATCATTTACCAGAAGATTTGGTTGATGCGGATCAAATCGAAGATATCGTTGGTATGTTCAGCGATCTCGGTATCATGGTTCATGAAGATGGCATGGATACCGATGAAATGGAAAGGCTGGCAGAAGCTGCATCCTCAGGTGATGAGGTGTCTGCTGATGAAGCCGCGGCCGTCCTAGCAAGCTCTGATGGGGAATTCGGACGCACAACAGATCCTGTTCGTATGTACATGCGTGAAATGGGTTCAGTCGAACTGCTGACACGTGAAGGCGAGATCGTTATTGCTAAACAGATTGAAGCAGGTCTTCGAGAAAGTCTGGCGATGCTGTCAACCTACCCAGCGTGTATTAATACTTTTCTTGAACAGTATGATGCGGTAGAAGCTGGCGAATTGCGTCTTAATGACCTGATTAAGGGCTTTATTTTTCCTGAAGAGGAAACCTCAGAACTTGACGAGGCTGAAGTTGAAGCAGTTGAAGTTGTTGATGAAGATGCTGAAGATGATGACTCAGCTGCTGGCGTCGACCCTGAGGAAGCACGGGAACGTTTTGAAGCACTTCGTGCAGCGAACAAAAAAGTTCAGGCAGCAACAGGCGATGACTTGATTGCAGCACGTGAACTGGCCAGCAATTTGTTTATGGAGTTCAAGCTTACACCAAAAACATTGTCGACCTTGAATGCACTAATGAGTGAGACGATTAAAACCATTCGCAAACAAGAACGTATTATTTCCAAGATTATTGTTGATGAAGCGCGTATGGATCGTCGTGATTTTATTGATTCATTCACTGGAAATGAAGTGAATACAGCGTGGACAGATAAACATATCCGAGCTAAAAAACACTATTCATCAACGATTAAGAAAAATCTTGATGCTATCGTGTCTGCGCAAGAAAAAATGGCAGAAATTGCTGAAGATCGTGACATGACGATTGGCGAAATCAAAGAAATTAGTCGTCAAATGTCGATCGCAGAAGCAAAAGCGCGTCGAGCCAAAAAAGAGATGGTCGAAGCGAACTTGCGTCTTGTGATTTCCATTGCCAAAAAATATACCAACCGTGGATTACAGTTCCTGGATTTGATTCAAGAAGGTAATATCGGCTTGATGAAAGCGGTAGACAAATTTGAATACCAGCGTGGTTACAAATTCTCGACTTATGCAACATGGTGGATTCGACAGGCGATTACCCGTTCAATTGCGGATCAGGCTCGCACAATCAGAATTCCGGTTCACATGATTGAAACTATCAATAAACTGAATCGAATTGCTCGCCAAATGTTGCAAGAAATGGGGCGTGAACCAACACCTGAAGAATTGGCAGAACGTGTTGATATGCCAGAAGACAAAGTACGAAAAGTACTAAAAATTTCCAAAGAACCGATTTCAATGGAAACGCCAATTGGTGACGACGAAGATTCACACTTGGGTGACTTTGTGGAAGATCTGAATGTCATGTCACCACAAGATTCAGCCATGAATGAAGGCCTGAGAGAAGCAACACAAGGCATGCTGGGCGGCTTAACTGAGCGAGAAGCGAAAGTCTTGCGTATGCGATTTGGTATTGACATGAATACCGACCATACACTGGAAGAAGTCGGAAAACAGTTTGATGTAACCCGTGAGCGGATACGTCAAATCGAAGCAAAAGCATTGAGAAAGTTGCGTCATCCAACGCGGTCTGACCAGCTACGAAGCTTCTTAGATACAGATTAATTAACTTTAGGGCCTATAGCTCAGTTGGTTAGAGCAGGGGACTCATAATCCCTTTGTCCGGGGTTCAAGTCCCTGTGGGCCCACCATATAAATCAAAGCCTCATCTCACTATCGTGGGTTGGGGCTTTTTTATATGTAACAAATCAGTAGAGCGTCTTGTAGTTTTAATTTTTATTTATAATCAACTATTAGAGATTTGAGAGATGGTTCTATTCTCTTTAAGTATGTAGTCAAGAAAAGTTTTGGCTACCAGAGATAGTTTTTTGCCTTTTAGGCGAACAGCGTACCAAGGGCGTTTTATTGGAAAACCTTCAACATCTAATATAACTAGTTTATTAGCCGCTTGTTCAAGTTGGATGCTGTGTAATGAGATCACGGCAATACCTAGACCGGCCATAACCCCCTGCTTAATGGCTTCACTACTACCTAATTCCATATAAGGCATAACCTCTAGTCCCTGTTTTGCTAGCATGCGCTCAAAAAGCATGCGAGTACCTGAGCCGATTTCACGTTCTAGAAAGCGCTCCTGAAGTAGATCCGTTAAAGCTATTTTCTTTCTTTTGGCCAAAGGGTGATTGGGGTGTGCAATAGGTACAAGAATATTTTCTAAAAAAGGAGAGGTTTCTAATTTGTCATCCTCAAGAATTTGACCCATCACAACAAAATCAACTTCATTACTATATAAGCGTTGAATCACTTTGGCACGATTAGTAAAGGTTAATTTGGGTTCGACATCAGGATGTTCGGCCAAAAAACTACCAAGCAGGTGAGGCATGAAATATTTAGTGGTTGAAACGACAGAAAGTTTTAATAGGCCCTTTACTTCACCTTGTAAGGTTTCAATTGAAGTTTTTAGCTCTTCGACTCGTGCCAGAATGTCTCGTGATGCTTCATACATGCTACTTCCAGCCGCAGTTGGAAATACTTTTTTTCCGACCAATTCAAAAAGAGGTACTCCAACTTGATTTTCAAGCCGTTTGATTTGGATTGATACAGCAGGCTGTGTAAGATGTAATTCTTTTGCGGCACGCGTGTAACTTGAATTTCTTGAAACGGCCTCAAAGAGTTTTAGTTGCTGTAAAGTAAAGTGCATATCAAAGTTAGTATAAACAAATGTATATGTATTTTATAACATAAATTAATTTTTATTAATGATTATTTGTGTTTATAGTATATATGGCTGAGAGGTTAGCGAATGCAGGCACAACTTACCGAGCTAGCAAAATAAATTTTGATATGAATGGAATTCACCATTCAACCATCATAAATAAATAGAGGACGCGAGTAATGGCGGAAAATAAATATAACGCAGGTGTAAAAGAGTATCGAGAAACTTACTGGATGCCAGAATATACCCCTAAAGATACAGATATTTTGGCATGTTTCAAGATTGTCCCACAAGATGGAGTCCCTCGTGAAGAGGTAGCGGCAGCTGTTGCAGCTGAATCTTCAACAGGAACATGGACAACAGTATGGACTGACTTGTTAACGGATCTCGACTACTACAAAGGTCGAGCCTACGCGATTGAGGATGTTCCAGGTGACGATACTTCATTCTATGCATTCGTGGCTTACCCTATCGATTTATTTGAAGAAGGATCAGTGGTCAACGTAATGACATCATTGGTCGGTAACGTATTTGGTTTTAAAGCCCTACGAGCGCTTCGACTAGAAGACATTCGCTTCCCGGTTGCCTATGTAATGACCTGTAATGGACCACCTCAAGGTATCCAAGTTGAACGAGACATTCTGAACAAGTATGGTCGTCCTCTTTTGGGTTGTACGATCAAACCTAAATTGGGTCTGTCAGCTAAAAACTATGGCCGCGCATGTTATGAAGGCCTACGTGGCGGTTTGGACTTCACAAAAGATGATGAAAACGTAAACTCACAGCCGTTCATGCGCTGGCGTCATCGCTTTGATTTCGTAATGGAAGCTATTCACAAAGCTGAAGCTGAAACTGGTGAACGAAAAGGTCACTATTTGAATGTAACAGCACCAACATCTGACGAAATGATGAGACGTGCTGAATATGCGAAAGAAATCGGCGCACCAATCATTATGCATGACTACCTGACAGGTGGTTTATCAGCGAACACACAATTAGCACAATGGTGTCAGGATAACGGTATGCTTCTGCATATCCATAGAGCGATGCATGCTGTATTGGACAGAAACCCGCACCATGGTATCCACTTCCGTGTTTTGACTAAGATCTTACGCCTGTCAGGTGGTGACCATCTGCATTCAGGTACCGTTGTAGGTAAGTTGGAAGGTGATCGTGATGCGACCTTAGGTTGGATCGATCTAATGCGTGATTCTTATATCAAAGAGGATCGTTCACGCGGTATCTTCTTTGATCAAGATTGGGGCTCAATGCCAGGTGTAATTCCTGTCGCATCAGGTGGTATCCATGTTTGGCATATGCCTGCGTTGGTGAGCATCTTTGGTGATGATTCTGTTCTACAGTTTGGTGGTGGTACGTTAGGTCACCCTTGGGGTAATGCAGCGGGCGCAGCAGCAAACCGTGTTGCAGTAGAAGCGTGTGTTGAGGCTCGTAACCGAGGCGTAGAGTTAGAAAAAGAAGGTAAAGAAATTCTAACTGCAGCAGCTAAGCACAGCCCTGAGTTGAAGACAGCAATGGAAACCTGGAAAGAAATTAAATTCGAGTTTGATACGGTTGATAAGTTAGACGTTTCTCATAAATAAGACTGACCTTTAATTGTACGAATTTAAGAATTATATTTGGAGTAAACACCATGAGTGATATGCAAGATTACAAATCAAGCCTGAGTGACACAACGAGTCGCAAGTTTGAAACATTTTCATACTTGCCTGCAATGACCAGCGAACAGATCCGCCAACAGATTGAGTACGTGGTCAGTAAGGGTTGGAATCCTGGTATTGAGCACACTGAACCAGAAAATGCACGAAGCAACTACTGGTACATGTGGAAACTACCAATGTTTGGTGAGACAGATGTTGATGCCATATTAGCTGAGGTTGAAAACTGCCATAAGGCACATCCTGATAACCATGTTCGTTTGTTGGGGTTTGATAACTTCAAACAATCAGCAGGCGCATCTATGGTTATTTATCGTGGTAAAACAGTTTAACTCCACAATAGTTGACGCTATTAAAGCCCTCGACAAAGTCGAGGGCTTTCACTAAAAAGAAAGCTATGAATAAACCAGATACATATGTAGGAATTGATAATGACATCAATGGTAGTATGACGACCATTGGTAAAATTATTCGAGATGCTTGGGTATTTGAGCTTATTCCTGAAACTGAAACATGCAAGGGCTGGAATTTGGCAGGGATTGATGCATTATTGCAAAAATTGAATGCCGAATGGGATAAATATGACTGCCTGGTTAGCCATTTGCCTGAGGCTTTATTTGACCGTCACCAACGGATTCATGGTGAAGCTATCGCTAAAGCAAAAGCTGAAGGATGGTCTGGCGAATTTGAGACAGAAGACGAAACGTAGTTAGCCAGTTTGTTTCGGGGTTTCAGAAGAAAATCAAAGGTGAGCTATGTCCACAAATAAAGATCAACAGCAATACATCATAGAAAACGAACCATACTATCAACCAGTAGCAGATGAGATCGAGCGCTATGAAGCGGCCTATCATGTGCGAATGCCGATGATGTTAAAAGGGCCTACAGGTTGTGGTAAATCGCGATTTGTTGAATATATGGCGTATAGATTGGGCAAACCATTGATTACGGTTGCTTGTAATGAAGACATGACAGCTTCAGATCTTGTTGGCCGTTTTTTGTTGGATAAAGATGGCACTAAATGGCAGGATGGCCCTCTGACAACGGCAGCAAGAATAGGAGCAATCTGTTATTTGGATGAAGTCGTTGAGGCTCGTCAGGATACCACCGTTGTTATTCATCCATTGACGGACCATCGACGCAGTTTGCCGCTAGATAAAAAAGGGGAACTGATCACTGCGCATGACGATTTTCAATTAGTAATTTCCTATAACCCGGGCTATCAAAGCTTGATGAAAGACCTGAAGCAATCAACCAAGCAGCGTTTCGGAGGCTTGGACTTTGATTATCCAGCAGAAGATTTAGAAGTTGATATTGTTGCCAAAGAGTCTGGGGTAGACAGGCCAACAGCAGAAAAATTGGTCCAGATTGCTCATCGCGCCCGTAATTTAAAAGGCCATGGCCTTGATGAAGGTATTTCAACGCGTCTGCTGGTATATGCAGGCCAGCTTATAGCAAAAGGACTTTCTGCCGAGGCAGCATGCAGTATGACAATGGTAACTCCTCTGACTGATGACAGTGATATGCGCGACACATTGAACGCTGCGGTTCAGACGTTCTTTGGCTAAGAGTTAAAAGCAGCGCAATAGAAGCCGCTATGGTTTCTGTTGCAGTTTAATTAACTCAAGTGAAGGTGTATTGGCTATGAGCATCCAACTGGAAGATTACCGAGAGTTTCTGGAGGAGTCAGCTCCTGTGGTGCGTGATGTACTGGAGGCAAGCTTTCAAGAGGCGGCTCGTGTTATGTCACCAGCGGGGTTGGATGACTATATAAACGGTGCTAAGGCTTTATCTGGCCTTGGTCGTGGCAGCGATTTGGTTGTGTCGTATCTTCAAGAAGTCCCACTGGTGGTAAAAGAGTGTGGAGAAGATGTTATTCCTGATATTTTAACGTCTGCAATGAAGCTATCTTCCATGACCTCTGGCGAAGTTATTTCCTTACTGTTTAACAGTTTACCCACTGCCGCAAAAAACCTCGGCGATGCTCAGTTATTGCGAGGCTACCTTACTTTCATCCATCAATTGGCCTCCACAGCGGCTCGCGGCCTGCGCCCGATGTTAAATCATATTGATGAATTATTATCAAAACTCACATTAAGTGGTTTACGTCGTTGGGCTAACTTTGGTGCTCAGGCTTATCGACGTGACTTTGCCAATTTAAATGCTTATTTTAATCTGGAGACGGCGGATTCCAGAGCGATGTTGCAAAAAGAACGTCGTGGTGTTTTGTTTATTAAAGTGCAAAGAAAGTTGAATTTTTACTTACGAGCATTATGGGGACGTGATTTCTTTTTACGCCCGACAGGCGCTGATTACACTGATTTTCGACCATATATTGAGCATCGAATTATGCATATGCCTGATGCGGTCGACAATATTGAACAGCAAGACAATACAATCGCTGGCCTAGAGCTATATAGGGCGACAGCAGCCCATATGGCAGCCCACATGTGTTATTCCACATCGCCGATCAGTGCCGAGCAACTTAGTCCGGCGCAAATGTTTTTTATTGGGTTTATGGAGGATGCCCGAGTTGAGTATAAGGCGATAAAAGATTTTCCCGGTTTAAAAAGCTTATGGAAATCATTGCTTGTTGTCGACAAAGACAATGACGCTGAACATGAAACGGTGCCGGTTCTGGAGCACGTGGCATTGATGCTGCTTGATAGCTCAGCTTCATCAGATGATGAAGAGCTGAATGAATTTACTGCCAAGTTCCATGCTGAAATTGCACAGCAGCAAGATAACAATCAGTCATCCTGGCAATTGGGTCTGGAATTATTTAATTTATTTGCCGGTCGTAAAGCAGTTCCTAGTCTTCGTATTTTGGAACGTATTCGTATTCCATACCGAGATGATAATCGTTACGTCTGGGAGTTTGAGGAGTTTGCCTGGGATGCGGAAGTAGACTATGTACCAGCTAGCCAGCGCCAAGTACGTAGAAATGTCAGCGCGATTGAAATGGCAAATGAAGTTGATTGTGAACTTGCTGGTGATGATGCTCAGGAAGTATGGATCTGTTCTACTGAAATGCGTCCTTATGAAGATGACCTTACGGATGATACAAAAAGCTTTAATGAGATGTGGGGTAAAGAACCGGTATCGGAACCCTTTCGTTATCAAGAATGGGATTATCAAATTCAGTTGCACCGCCCTGATTGGGCCACAGTCTATGAACGTAGACAACCCAAAGGTGACGTGGAAGACATTAATCTCATATTAGAAAACTATAAGCCTGTCACACACCGGATAAAACAAATTATCGATCTGCTGACGCCAGAGGGCGTGCAACGCATTCGTAATATGGAAGATGGCGACGAAATTGATCTCAATGCCGCCATTGATGCAATGATAGCGATTCGTATGGGTGATCAACCTAATTCACGGATTACCATGCGTAATGTACTCAAAAGCCGAGACTTGTCTGTCGTGGTATTAATGGATTTATCAGAATCAACCAATGAAACCATTAATGGATCAGATAAAACGGTTTTACAGTTAACGCGTGAGGCAGCAACATTAGTGTCAACGGCAATCAATGGAATTGGTGATCCTTTTGCGGTTCATGGGTTTGCATCAGACGGCCGTCATGACATCCAATATTATCGTTTTAAAGATTTTAACCAGCATTTTAATGATGAAGCCAAGTCACGACTAGCGGGAATGAAGGGTGGCCTGTCTACTCGTATGGGGGCAGCATTGAGACATGCGGGATATCACTTATCTAAACAACAAGAACGTCGAAAACTCATACTGTTAGTTACTGATGGTGAACCAGCAGATATTGATGAACGCGATCCTCAGCATTTACGCCATGACACAAAAAAAGCAGTAGAAGAGCTTTATAGTCAAGGCATCTTAACGTACTGCTTAACCCTTGACCTAAATGCAGATGACTATGTGAAACGTATTTTTGGTATGAATAATTATACGATTATTGATAATGTCGACCGTCTCCCAGAGCAACTGCCAACACTGTTTGCAAGCCTGACAAGGTAATCAAAAAGCAGTGTGTCAATATACGAGCAAATAATCTGGACACAAAAAGACTTTCTAAGTTGGCTATAAAAGCGCTTATATCGGGCAATAAAATACAGCTTGGAAGCATAGAGTGCTTAGGCTTACACATATAGGGTTGCGTGATTTTTCATTCTTAACTTCCAGAAACATACTGCCTGAGTTGAATCTATAGTATCTTTTTCTCAGAGCTTAATGCTCAATCAGTCGAACTTATAAATTAAAGCCCCATCGCTCACTAACGTAGATCGGGCTCTTCTTTTTTAACTCGTAGATTTCTCACATCATTTTGGCTTGAATAATTTTAGTGACTGCAGTCATAAAATGAGACTTGGCTAACAATTTTAAAATTAAAGTTGTTTGTGGCTTTCATTTTTAAGAAGCCCTTAAGTTTCACATGATAGTATTCATAATTTAGTAATTGTAAGAATATAAAAGAATAATGGTTTTACTTTATCGGTTGCTGCCCATCTTTGTTTTGTCAGCAGGGCTGACGGCAACATTTTTTACTCATTCATTTTTGGAGAGAGAGTCAGGTTTAGAAAGCAGAGCTAGATTTGTTGAGGCGAGCCAAATCAGAATCAACGCTGTTAAACAACTTCTTCATGATGTTGATGGATCGTTACTGGCTATTAAGGCTTTTTTTGACGCATCGCAATCTGTTTCAAAAGAGGAATTTAAGTCGTTTACACTTCCACTATTGAAGAATAACCAGTCAATCCTGACTTTATCATGGAGCGAAATAAAGCCGAATGATAAAAGCAATAATAACAACCCAAGCTCTCCATCAGTTCACGACATTATTTTTTTTGATGCTGCATTACAGGGCGGTAATACAGAATTCAATGATTGGTTATCTTCAAACTTCTATCGTATACAGGAGGCCATGACAGATGGCGAAAATAGGCTTGTCTTTCACTTGAAAGAAAGGGGGGGAGCTGATGAGATGGTAGTTGTTCTGCCAACAGTTACCAAGACTATGAGAAGCGGCAATACAATAAGCGTTAAAGGTTTTGCAATGATGAAAATAAACCTGGCTTCTCTTATGAGTCAAGCATTGGCTTCTATCCCACCTGCCGGCATTCATCTTGACCTAAAAAATAAGAATGAATTAGTTGGCCGCCATATCTCTCGTCATGAAAAGAAGCATGGTTCACGAATTCAGTCAAATGATGAAAGGTTGATATACCAAGAGCCGTTGGAATTTTCAGGCAATGAATGGACTATAGTTTCTAGGGGTATTAATAGTGTTTTTTATCCTAAACATAGTCTCAAAAATCATACAGCTCTGTATGTTGGGGCGTTAATAAGCTGTTTGATTGCAATAATCAGCTATGTCATGATTAATCGACATATTTATATTCTTAATATGGTGAAGGAAAAAACAAGTGAGCTAAATAAGGCGCATTTGAAGGTAACAAAATATTCAAAAAATTTAGAACAAGAATTAAATAAAAGAGCGCAGGAGTTAATCTATCAACAAAGAGCCCTTGATCAGCACGCAATCGTCAGCATTGCTAATGTTAAAGGTGATATTACTTATGTTAATGATAAGTTTATCGAGATTAGTCAATTCTCAGAAAATGAGCTGCTCGGAAAAAACCACCGTGTTATTAAGTCAGATTTTCACCCCAATTCATTCTATAAAGAAATGTGGCATACCATTGCCAATGGTGATGTTTGGACAGGCGAAATTAAAAACCAAGCGAAAGATGGTACTCACTATTGGATGGAAGCAACCATCGTTCCCTTCTTAAATGATCAAGGTAAGCCAGAGAAGTATATTAGTATTCGTACAGATATTACGCATATAAAGACTATTGAGGAAGCATTGCTTGTATCAAAAGAAAATGCTGAGAGAGCCAATAAAGTAAAGTCGGAATTTGTTTCTGCAATGAGTCATGAGCTGCGTACACCGCTAAATTCAATTTTAGGTTTTAGCCAATTACTAGAAAGTGACACGCAAACTCCTCTTACAGAAGATCAAAAAGAGAGCGTTGGTTATATCATTAATGGAGGGCAGCATTTGCTGGACTTAGTCAATCAGGTTCTAGATCTATCCACAATAGAGGATGGCTCATTAGATCTTTCTATTACAGAAGTTCCGATACGAAATGCAGTTAATGATGTTCTTTCTTTAATGCATGTAATAAGCAAGAAAGCTAATGTTAAAACTCATGTGTCCTCAGAGTTAGATCTGTCAGTACAAGCGGATCCCATTAAGCTGAAACAAATATTGTTAAATCTCGTCGGTAATGCAATTAAATATAACAAGGAAGGGGGCTCTGTTAGTGTTAATTGGTGTGTAGCAGCCAATATGGTGAAGGTTAGTGTTGTCGATACAGGGATAGGCATACCAAAGGAGTTTCACTTCAAACTGTTTACTGCATTTAACCGATTGGGACAAGAAAATTCGACGATTGCAGGTACAGGTGTCGGATTGCTAGTAACTAAAAGTCTTGTTGAATTGATGGGTGGAATGATCGGTTTTGAAAGTGTTGAAGGAAAAGGCAGTACATTTTGGTTTGAATTGCCAATCGAGACAAAACCGTATAGGTAGAGGCGGGCAACATTTAATGACAAGAGCTACCGTAAGCAATTGAAAAATATAGTGTAAAAACATCCTCCCAGTGTTGACTTCCAGTCTCTCTGAATCTGGAATATAAGTTAAAACAGGATTATTCTTGTCGATGCGGGAAGTGATACTAATGCCAAATCTTTAAAAGTTATATAATATTTTATATGTCGTTCATTCATCGATTAATTATCATTATCTCCTTGCTTCTAGGGTTTATGGCAACCTATATTGCCTATAGCTTTGTCCAATCGCAAGCCGACAATAAAATAGACGATAACTTTAAAGAGGCCGCGCATCTGAGAGTTCACGCGGTTGAAGAAAGTATTAAACTTAATATGGCTGCTTTACTCGCTATGCAGGCTTTCTACGATGCGTCGGAAAAAGTGACAAGAGAAGAGTTTGAGCATTTCACATCTCGATTGATGGATAATGACCCTTCGATTTTGGCACTAAAATGGGCGCCCATTGTTGCACATAAAAATAAGCGTTCACAATTAATAGAAAATCAATGGAGAGAAGGCAATAAAAGTAATGCTTATTATCCACTTTTATATATCAATCCTTCGCAAGGCAATGAAGACTTAGTAGGCATTGACTTGGCTCTAGACGATAATATATTGAAAGGGATATTGTCTTCAGAGAAAACAGGACTGGTCTCTATTGCTGTTCCCACTCCCCAAGACAAACAAAGGGCAACGCATTTTATTTTGCCTATATATCATAAGTTCGACACTCGACCATCAGACAGAGCCAACATCAGGGGCTTTATCATTATGGACACGGATGTTCGAACGTTGATGGATCGATCCTTGGATCACCTTCCAGAAGGTGGCGTTCATATTTCAGTAAAAGAAAATAATCAACTACTGGGTTATCACAGGTCGCGAGTAGAAAATAGCAACAGTGTAATAAGGAATCAGACTTTCCCCACAGAAAAAGAGACCCTGATGTATAAAGAATTATTCTTTGTCGGAGATAAGGAGTGGAAAATCGTTGCTGAAGGCATCAATGCTGAGTTTTTTAGGGAAACAAAGACATCCAGTCTGCTGGTTATGGTTTCAGGCATTATTATCAGCACATTACTTACAATTATTTTATCTATAACACTAAAGCGTCATGAGACCATTGTTAATTTGGTTGATGAAAAAACCAGAGAATTAAATCAGGCTAACGATAGTCTTCAGCAACAGTCAAATGATTTGGAGCTAGAGGTAGAGAAGAGAACCAGAGAGTTTTTAAGGGCCAAGGTGGCTGCTGAATCATCTAGTTTGGCCAAGTCAGAATTTCTTTCATCAATGAGTCATGAATTACGAACTCCGCTTAATTCCATTTTAGGTTTTGCTCAATTATTGGAAATGGAAGATGAGGCGCCTCTCTCGGATAATCAAAAAGAAAGTGTGGATTTCATAGTCGCTTCAGGAGAGCATTTATTAAAACTTATCAATCAGGTTCTGGACTTATCTGCTATTGAGGCTGGTAAGGTAGAACTTGTCATGGGTAGTATCACATTATCCGATATTATTAACGATACTATCGCTTTAATGCAGATAGACGCTGAAAAAGCTGGTGTCCAATTGCATGTTCTATCTGATTCAGATCTATCAGTAAATGCTGATTACACTAAATTAAAACAGGTTTTATTAAACCTGATAAGCAATGCAATTAAATACAATATAAATGGCGGCTCAGTGAGTATAGACTGGCAGGACATGGAAGATAATCTAGTGAAAATCAGTATCACTGATACAGGGGTGGGCATTCCTAAAGCCTTTCAAAACAAGGTTTTTAGTGCTTTCGATCGGCTTGGACAAGAAAACTCCAATATTCAAGGAACAGGCATAGGCCTGTTGACGACAAAAGACCTCGTTGAACTCATGGATGGAAGTATTGGTTTTGATAGCATAGAGGGAGAAGGGTCAACCTTTTGGTTTATGTTGCCTGCTACACAGAAGGCCTAATGTTCTTTTAATGTACTGAAAATCGTATTACAGTAAGCAGTGTGCCGTAACTTCAAACCTTAATATATAAGGACAGACTGCCATGAAAACATCGGACTTACTTGTTAAGGCCTTGGAAAACGAAGGCGTCGAATATATTTTTGGCATTCCAGGGGAGGAAAACCTCGATTTTCTGGATTCATTGCAACACTCTACGATTAAGTTGATATTAACCCGCCATGAACAAGGTGCTGGTTTTATGGCTGCGACTTATGGTCGGTTAACAGGGAAGCCAGGGGTGTGCTTGTCTACATTGGGTCCAGGAGCAACCAACCTAGTGACGCCAGCGGCATACGCTCAACTTGGTGGTATGCCAATGCTGATGATCACAGGCCAAAAGCCTATTAAGACCAGCAAACAGGGCCAGTTTCAAATTGTTGATATCGTCAACATGATGCGCCCGATCACGAAATATACCAAACAGATTGTTCATGGAAATACTGTAGCGGCAACGGTTCGTGAGGCCTTTCGTGTTGCGATGGAGGAGCGTCCCGGCGCAGTACATATCGAATTGCCCGAAGATATTGCTGCTGAAGATGCCAGTGATCACATTTATACCGTGGCCTCAATACGTCGTCCAGATGCGGATAATTTGGCTATAAAAAACGCAGTTGAGAAGATCAAAAATGCCAGAATGCCTTTATTGTTAGTTGGTGCAGGGGCAAACAGAAAGCGAACCAGTCGTGCGCTGACAAAATTGGTGGAAAAAACGGGAATTCCTTTTTTTAACACTCAAATGGGTAAAGGCGTGATTGATGAGCGCCATGTGAACTATCTGGGAACTGCAGCCTTATCAGATCATGATTTTCTACACTGTGCTATTGATAGAGCTGATTTGGTCATTAATGTGGGTCATGACGTAATAGAAAAGCCACCTTTTTTTATGAAAAGTGATGGGCCAGAGGTGATTCATGTCAATTTCTCTCCTGCACAAATTGATTCGGTCTATTTTCCTCAACTTGATGTGGTGGGCGATATCGCAACCTCGGTTAACCGGATTTGTAAAGCGCTAACGCCTCAGGATCATTGGGATTTTTCATACTATTTTCGTGTGAAGGATGAGGTGGTGTCGCGTCTTTCTATTCATGTCGATGATGAGCGGTTTCCAATTCTGCCACAAAGCGCGGTTAAGATTATTCGCGAAAATTTAGATGAAGATGGCATCTTAACGTTGGATAATGGGGTCTACAAAGTCTGGTTTGCTCGTAATTATCCTTGTTACCAAAACAATTCTTTGTTACTTGATAATGCGTTGGCAACTATGGGGGCAGGGCTACCCTCTGCAATGCTGGCCAAACTGATTAACCCTGATCAAAAAGTGATTAGTGTTTGTGGCGATGGCGGCTTTATGATGAATTCGCAGGAGTTGGAAACAGCCGTTAGACTCGATCTGGATTTAGTAGTGATTATTCTCAATGACAGTGCCTATGGCATGATTAAATGGAAGCAGGAGGGTATGGGGTTTAATGACTATGGATTAGATTACAGTAACCCTGATTTTGTGAAGTATGCAGACAGTTATGGTGCAATTGGTCATCGACCTACCAGTCACATAGAATTTGCGAAGATATTACAACAAGCGCTGGTGTCTAAAGGTGTTCATTTAATTGATTTGGCAGTGGATTACTCACTGAATCATTCGATTCTGAATGAAGGTCTGAAAGAAAAGATCTGCGTGTTATAAGGAGAAACACACCATGACTGATATTCAACACTTTCCACTGATGATTGCCGGCGTTACGAAAACAAGTGAACATCGGCTAGAGGTCTCTTCACCTTATGACAATCACATTATCGCAACCGTAGATACGGCGAATGCTGATGATGTTAATCAGGTGCTGGAGACGGCCAGCACCGTGTTCGCCGATCGAGATAACTGGCTTCCGGTGCCTCAACGGATAGCTATTCTTGAACGTGCTATCGTTCTTATGCAACAACAGGCTGAGCAATTGGCGATGGGATCGGCGCTTGAAGGTGGAAAACCTTTAATTGATTCAAGAATTGAAATGACCCGCTGTATAGACAGTATTCGTATTTGTGTGGATACACTAAGAACGGATGTCTGTAAGCCTGTTCCAATGGGCATTAATCCTGTTTCACAACACCGTTTCACCATTATGAATAAAGAGCCGATAGGAGTCGTGGTTGCAGTGAGTGCCTTTAACCATCCGCTTAATTTGATAGCTCATCAGGTCGGACCAGCCATTGCAGCTGGTTGCCCTGTCATTGTGAAACCAGCAGAAAATACACCGTTATCGTGTTTCCGATTGGTAGATATTTTTCATCAGGCAGGGCTACCTGAGCAATGGTGTCAAGTGATTTTGCCACAAGATCACAAACTTACAGAAATGCTGGTGACGGATCCAAGAGTGGCTTTTTTTAGTTTTATCGGTAGTGCAAAAGTCGGCTGGTATTTACGATCCAAACTTGCGCCCGGTACACGTTGTGCATTGGAGCATGGCGGAGTGGCGCCGGTGATTATGGCAGAGGATGCTGATCTGGGCATTGCTATATCAGCTCTTGCTAAGGGAAGCTTTTATCATGCCGGTCAAGTGTGTGTGTCTGTTCAACGCATTTTTGCACATGAATCTATTGCTCAAAATGTTGCGAACAAACTTGCCGCCGCCGCAGAAGACATGATTGTTGGTGATCCCTTATCAGATCAGACAGAAGTTGGGCCGTTAATCAGGCCTACAGAAGTCGTACGAGTTAGTTCCTGGGTACAACAGGCCGTCGATGCTGGAGCTGAATTAAGGTGTGGTGGCCATTCGTTACCAAATAACTGCTATGCGCCTACAGTGTTATTTAATCCACCTTTAGATAGCAAGGTGTCAACCTCTGAGGTATTCGGTCCAGTGGTCTGTATTTATCCGTTTAGCGATCTAGATCAGGCAATCAAAGAAGCCAATGCACTTGATGTGGCGTTTCAAGCCTCAGTCTATAGTGACAACATTAATACTGCGATGTACGTCTCTGACCGTTTGGCAGCATCAGCAGTAATGGTTAATGAACACACTGCTTTCAGGGTGGACTGGATGCCTTTTGCAGGCTTGCGTCATTCTGGATTAGCTACTGGAGGTATTCCCTATACTATGGAAGATATGCAAATTGAAAAAATGATAGTCATTACTTCAAGGGATATTCATTAGTTTACAGTGATTGTATTGCATAGTATTTGTAGTGAGGTACTTCACCTTAAAAGTTAAAGTAAGTTGGAGCGTTAGAAATAATTTTCCCAAGGAGATTTTATATTGGCAGATAAACAGACAGTCTATCCTTACTGATTTATAATGGCGGCCATGTTGAATATCAGTAATCAAAAAATTGTAATTCTTTCGCTTTCGATAGCTCTGTTATCCGCGTGTAACTCTCTCATCACGGTGAAAGAAAAAACATCGAAACCAGTATCGTCGCAAACTACGGCTAAGGTCGAAGAATCAACATGGCAGGAGGCCTATGGCGAACCGCTAGCGGAACAAGAAAATATTCTGTCAGAAGTGCCTGAAACAGAGGTTGAGGCCGAGAGTATAACGCCAGCACCAAATCCAGATTTATGGCAACGGATCCGTGATGGCTTTGCCATTTCACAGCCCAATCTGCATGCTGATACCCAACGACAATTACAGTGGTTTGTTAATCACCCGGACTATATCAATCGAGTCGTCGAACGTGCACGCCCTTATTTACATTATATTGTTGATGAAATAGAGCGTCGTGATATGCCGCTAGAGATTGCATTATTGCCGGTTGTTGAAAGTGGTTTCCAGCCTTTTGCTTATTCTCATGGTCGAGCGGCAGGTATATGGCAGTTTATTCCAGGAACAGGTCGGTTGTATGGGTTGAAACAGAACTGGTGGTATGACGGTCGTCGTGACATCATTGAGTCAACAAGAGCGGCACTTGATTACCTGCAAAAATTGCATAATGACTTTGACGACTGGCAATTGGCTTTAGCAGCGTATAACTGTGGGGAAGGAACAGTAGGACGCGCCATTAGACGTAATAAAAAGGCAGGCAAGGGCATTGACTTCTGGTCGCTGGATTTGCCGAAAGAAACTTCAGCCTATGTACCGAAGTTAATGGCGGTTTCCGAGTTAATAAAACACCCTGAAAAATATGAACTCACACTGAGTTCAATTGATAATTCACCATTTTTGACGGTGGTTGATGTAGGTGGTCAAATTGATTTGGCACTGGCAGCAAAACTCGCTGAAATCAGTGTAGATGAAATGTATCAACTCAACCCCGGATTTAACCATTGGGCAACGACACCCGATGGACCTCATCGTTTGGTTATTCCATTGGAAAAGGCGGATGTTTTCCAACAAGCAATGGATGATTTACCCGCTAATAAGCGTGTGCAATGGACGCGCCACAAAGTTAAATCCGGTGACTCACTGGGTGTGCTTGCAGCGCATTATAAAACGACAATAGCGATTATTAAGGAAGCTAATGGGATTGATAGCAACAGGATCCGTGTAGGCACACATTTACTGATCCCAATAGCGTCAGGTAAGCCAAGCGACTATCCTTTGACCGTCAGTCAGCGGTTGGCAACTCGCCAAAATACGCCGCAACGTGGCAGCAAGAAAGTACATACAGTGAAAACAGGCGATACCTGGTGGGATATTGCCAGACTGTATAATGTAGAAGTTAGAAAATTAACAGGATGGAATAACAAAGCGCCAGGAGATATTTTACGCCCGGGCCAAAAGCTGGTGGTGTGGACTAATGGTAATCCAAAAGATTCCAATAAGAAAATCAGAACAGTCAGTTATAAAATACGAAGTGGTGACTCACTTTGGAAGATATCTCAGAAATTTAATGTGAGCATAGCTCAAGTACGAGAATGGAACGGCCTGAGTAACCGTAGTTTGTTAAAACCGGGCCAGAAATTGACCTTGTATGTTGATGTCACTCAGCAACATGACAGCATATAGCTCTCAAGGTACTTGATGGTGTTACACATCGCTCTGTTTGAACCAGAAATTCCGCCTAATACGGGTAATATTATCCGACTATGTGCCAATGTGGGTGCACAGCTTCATTTGATTCAGCCGTTTGCCTTTGAGCTGGATGACAAGCGACTTCGTCGTGCTGGTCTGGACTATCATGAATTTGCTGATGTCCACATTCACCCAGGCTTCTCTGAATTTAAGGCATGGATAGGAACAAGACGTTTATTTGCTTGTACCACAAAAGCGTCACAGCATCATGACCAGCCTGATTATAAGGATGAAGATGTGTTGTTATTTGGGCCGGAATCACGAGGTTTGCCCGCAGATATTCTTGATGCTATTAAAATAGAACAAAAAGTTCGTATTCCAATGCAAGCCAATAGTCGTAGCTTAAACCTTTCTAATGCTACTGCAATTATTTTGTATGAAGCATGGCGTCAATTGGGTTATGCTGGAGCTGTCTAAGAGAGCAGCACAATTGAGAGTTCTTTAGGCTTAATAACAACAGTTTATCGTGGCATGGTTAAGGTTGAAATGACCATTTGTAGTGACAATTGCTAAACAAAAAACGTAACGTGTATAAAGTATGAGTTTTCCACATCCAGACAATATGCCTGCCCTGAATCTCAATACGCCATCGCAATTGGGTCGAACAAGCAGTGTTGAGCTAAATGAGGGGTTATTGCGTCACTGGATTAAACGATTACCAAATAATGACCTTGAATCATTCACTAAACTTTATTTAGAAGCATTGCAACGGTTTAATCAAAACGATACTAATGAACAGCAACGGCTATTATTGCTTGATCTTTATCGAGAACCTTTAAACAGTTTGCTTTTCTCACTAACGCCATCAAGGTTAGCTAAAGATCTTCCAGACTTATCTCGCCGAAATAAGTTCATCAATGTTTTTTCCGAAGTGATGGCTGAATTGGCAACTGGATATAAAATCATCATCATTCAGGCAGAACAAAAAGATGCCAACCTGACTCCGCTGTCTATTGCGTTGCTGGCGGTTAATAGAGCATGTGAACAGCTTAGCTATATGGCACTTCACGCGTATAAATTCTATCGGGCCGTACCCGCGAGGCTCTTCAATGAGCTGCACCAGCTTTATCAGTTAACTCTGGCCGCAGGTGTCGAGAAAAGCACGGCTTTTGTAAACAAGCAATTGCAATCAGAGTCTTCTTTTAAGGATCGTTATAGTCAACTATTATTAATCAGCATTAGCAATCCCTATGGCCTTGCCAGTGGAGAGATTTTAAATGCATACAAGATCATGGGGCGACTGGCTGCTGCCGCCGATATAACGCCACTACCAATGGGCGCAAAAGCAACGCCAGGCCATTTTTATATCAATTGCCTTAGCGATCGTATTCCAACGCCATCAGTGCTTCCAATGTTGGCAAATCAGGCTCAGCCCCCTGCACTAGTGCTCAACACTAAACCCGTTTTAATTGCAGTAGATGCATTTTTTCAGAAGCTTACAGATGTTCAAGATCCATCTGTCGCCGCTAATATTAATTTATTAAAACAACTCATTCCTTTTCTGAATACGTCCTATGAGCGAAAACAAGCGCGAATACCAGTAACAGGTAATAAGTATGCCTATTTGGCTGTTGGCCTGACAACGGTTCACCAATGTCTGACAGATGCTAGTATTCTGGCTGAGGATATCGCCAAACCTAATTCTTCATGGGAGATTCTTAATAAAAACGGTACTGGCTACCTCGTAAGTCAATATAATGTTATTGATCATCGGGATGTATCTGTAGAAGGTTTGGTTGGAGTATTTGAGCTTGATTCTAAGGGTGAAAAAGCGCTCATTAGGATCGCTGTTATTCGATGGATAAGAACGGACCATGATGGCCGAACCAAGATTGGATTAGATGTTATTGAGGGTGAACCCAGTGCAGTTCAATACAGTACAGACAATACAGATAAACTACTACCAGCAATATTTATCCCAGAAATAAGTCGAATTAACCGGCCGGCTTCTCTTATTACTGTCACTGGTGTCTTTTCTCCAAATCGAATTGTACAAATAAAGCCGAAAAAGAAAAAACATTTCCAGTTTAATATTAAGCTTGGCAAGCTTATCGAAAGTAATGCAAGTTTTGAGCGCTTCACTTTCAGTGAAGACGTTGCTGAATAAGGTGAAATAGCGTAACAATTATTAATGAGGATTGTTACGTTAACTTGCCAGATTTGGGTGTTTGAATCTTGATAAGATAGGAGGTGGTGGCTATGGGTGGATTCGAACCACCGACCCCATCATTATGAGTGATGTGCTCTAACCAACTGAGCTACATAGCCACGGAAGCAGGGAATTCTACGTTGCTATCCAATAAATATCAAGAATTACATGATTTTTTTAGCAATAATCAGCTCTGCGAACTATCGTTATAGTATCTGTCGTGCAGACTGCAATTAAAAGAGTGCTCGCTATTACCTAAAGGAAACTTATACATTAAAACGGAAATGCATTACATCGCCATCTTTAATAATGTAGTCTTTTCCTTCTAGACGCCACTTGCCGGCATCTTTGGCGCCTTGCTCACCTTTGTATTGAACAAAGTCATCATAGCTGATGACTTCAGCTCTGATAAAACCTTTTTGAAAGTCGGTATGGATGACGCCAGCACCTTCAGGGGCTGTTGCTCCAACACGAACCGTCCATGCACGCACTTCTTTTACACCAGCTGTAAAATAGGTGTGCAAATTAAGCAGGGCATAACCACTGCGAATAACACGGTTCAAGCCCGGTTCATCCTGACCCAGTTCCTGCAGAAAATCAGATTTTTCATCGTCATCCAGTTCTGCAATTTCTGATTCAATCGCAGCACAGATGCTAACAACAACGGCACCTTCCTGTTCTGCCAGTGCTTTTACGGCATCAAGGGCCGGGTTATTTTCAAAACCGTCTTCGGCCACATTGGCAATATACATGGTGGGTTTAATGGTCAGTAAGTGTAAATCATACAATAACGCCAACTGATCCTCATCCAGCCCCATGGCACGAACGGGGTTACCCTGATCTAGCTCGTCACGCATTTGTGTTAATAATGCCAGTCGTGCCTTGGCTGTTTTGTCGCCGCCTTTGGCATCACGTGTTGTTTTGGTGATCGCTTTTTCGACGCTTTCCAGATCCGCCAATGCCAACTCAGTATTGATGACTTCAATATCATCTATCGGTGAGATTTTGCCAGCTACGTGAACAACATTTTCATCTTCAAAACAGCGCACCACATGGGCGATAGCATCTGTTTCACGAATATTGGCCAGAAACTTGTTTCCAAGCCCTTCACCTTTTGATGCGCCAGCTACCAAACCGGCAATATCAACAAATTCCATCGTAGTGGGTAAGACTCGTTCAGGATTGACAATCTCTGCCAAGGCATCCATTCGTGGATCAGGAACAGGCACAATACCGACATTAGGTTCTATGGTACAAAACGGGTAATTTTGTGCCTCAATACCTGCTTGAGTCAGTGCATTGAATAAGGTTGATTTGCCGACATTAGGCAGACCTACGATGCCACACTTAAATCCCATGATAGTTCCTATTGTGTATGTAGCCAGTGCATGGCTTTTTCTAAATCACCTGATAACACATCAGGTAATACCCTTAATGAATCGTCTATTGCTGACAGAATAAGTTGTCGATCAGCTTGCGAAGGTTTGCTGAGTACGTAGTCAGACACTTGCCGGCTGTCGCCAGGGTGACCAATACCGAGACGGCAACGTAAAAAGTCTTTGCCACCAGTTTGAGCAATAATGTCACGCAAGCCATTATGACCACCATGACCACCTTCATGCTTTAAACGCACCGTGCCCGGAGGCAGATCCAACTCATCATGAACAATGAGGATATTGCTTAAGGGGATTTTGTAAAAATTGGCTAATGCTGCCACTGACTGACCACTTCGATTCATAAATACCAGTGGTTTGAGCAGAAGTAGCTTGTGTTCAGAAGTTTGATGTTGGGCCAATTGGCCATGATATTTGTTGTCAACAGCGAATGTTGCGCCTAAATCATGAGCCAATTGGTCCAGCCACCAGAACCCGACATTATGTCGGGTGTGTTCATATTGAGGGCCCGGATTGCCCAATCCGGCGATTAACCAGTTTGCCATTGCCGCCAGCTCTCAATATTGACTGAATTAGTCTTCAGTTGTTTCTGCAGCTTCACCTTCAGCTTCAACTTCAGCTACTTCAACATCAGCCACAACACGAGGGGTGTGAATGTTAACGACAGCCTGATCGTAAGTTGAACGTTCCCCTTCTTCCAGGTGTTCTTCTTGACCATGGGAAAGCGCTGTTAAAGAAACGCCTTTTGGTAAAGTGATTTCAGACAAGTGGATACTTGTATCCAATTCCAGTGCAGAAAGGTCAACTTCAATGTACTCAGGAAGATCTTTAGGTAAGCAAGAGATCTCAACATCTGTCATCAAGTGAGAAACCGCACCACCAGCTTTAACGCCAGGAGCAATATCTTCACCGATAAAGTGTAAAGGTACCGTCATTGTCATTGCATGTTTAGCATCTACACGCAAAAAGTCAGCATGCATGATTTTTCTATCTTTTGCAGGGTGACGTTGTAGATCTTTCAATACAACCTGATTTTTCTTGCCATCAACAACCAAAGTTAAGATATGAGCATAAAATGCTTCTTCGGCAAGGTGGCGAATGAACTGGTTGTGATCCAGCGTCAATGATACTGGAGCTTTATCAGCACCATACATAATCGCTGGGATTTTACCTGCGTGACGTAGGCGGCGGCTCGCACCTTTCCCCTCGTCTGTACGCAGTTCAGCGTGAACTTCGAATAAATTTTCCATTGTTTTCTCCAAAAATATGAACCAAATAGTATTTAGTTCATTAAAAATGCCGCCAATTGGCGGCGTTTTGCCTCACCCGCGACCAGGGTTGGCATATAAAGAACATCACTTAAAATGATGTTCTGACAACCAGCTAAAACAAAGTTTTAAACTGGCTAATCCATATACAAGGAGCTGACAGACTCCTCGTTACTAATTCTATACATGGCCTCAGCAATCATTTCAGCGATGCTTAATGGCCGAATTTTACTACAGGCTTCAGCATTTTTCTGTAATGGAATGGTATCGGTTACGATCAGTTCATCCAAAACAGAGTTTTCAATATTTTCAACCGCAGGCCCAGACAATACCGGGTGCGTACAATACGCAACCACACGGGATGCGCCTTTCTCTTTTAGGGCAGTGGCAGCAGCACATAATGTGCCGGCAGTATCAACCATGTCATCTATTAATACACAAACACGCCCTTCTACATCACCAATGATATTCATTACTTTAGCAACATTTGCACGTGGGCGACGCTTGTCGATAATGGCCAGTTCTACGTCCAGAAGTTTAGCTAGGGCACGGGCTCGAACTACGCCACCAATATCGGGTGAGACAACAACCAGATCCTGATACTTATGTTTCCAGATATCGGCCAATAACACTGGTGATGCGTATATATTATCAACGGGGCAATCAAAAAACCCCTGAATTTGATCTGCATGCAAATCGACGGTTAACACTCTATCAGCACCGACACCAGTGAGCATGTTTGCAACCACTTTGGCAGTGATGGCAACTCGTGCAGAGCGAGGTCGGCGATCCTGACGGGAGTATCCGAAATAAGGTACTACCAATGTAATACGGCCAGCAGATGCGCGACGAATAGCATCCGTCATGACCATTAATTCCATCAAGTTATCATTTGCTGGCATACATGTCGGCTGCACGATGAACACATCTTTACCGCGAACATTGTCAAGAATTTCAACCATGATTTCGCCATCACTGAACGATTCAACGGTGGCTTTTCCAATAGGCGCATTAAGAAATTTGACAATACGCTCAGCCAGCTGGCGATTAGCATTACCAGCGAACACCATCATGCTGGTGTCAGCGGTGCGTTCCTGTAACTGAAGAAGTCTGTTTTTGTTCACGGTAAAAGGGGCCGAGTTCTCTGTCAAAAAACAAAAAAAGAATGGCTGGGGTACCAGGATTCGAACCTGGGAATGCAAGGATCAAAACCTTGTGCCTTACCGCTTGGCGATACCCCAACAGATTAAACTCATTTTAACATCTTGTAGTCATGTTATGGCTTCTTTTTTAAGAAACCTTCTTTGTGAGAGGCGATTGATTGCAGCCTTTAGCTACAAAACCCTGCCAACCCTCTGGCAAGTTATCCACTACCTGTCGTGCTTCTGCCTGACTATCAAAGTCAGCAAATACACAAGCCCCCGTCCCAGTCATCCTTGGTTTAGCATATTGTGCTAACCATTCAATTGCCCTAGCAACAGGCGGGTAGAGTTTTTTTACTACATCTTCACAAACATTTCTACCTTCCCCCGAAAGGAAGCGCGATATTGTGATAGGTTCACAATTTCGTGTCAATTCATGAGAAGAGAATATTTCTGCTGTTGAGATGTGACAATCTGGAATAATGACAGTATACCAAGGTTCAGGCGGTGATATAGCTGTTAATTTCTCACCCACTCCTTCCGCCCATGCTGCACTTCCATGGATAAAAATGGGTACGTCTGCGCCTAATGTCAGACCAATTTGCGCTAATTCATCAGTCGATAACTGACAATTCCACAGTTTATTCATAGCGACTAAAGTAGTTGCTGCATTTGAACTGCCACCACCTAAACCGCCACCCATTGGTAAGTTTTTTTCAAGTGTAATATCAACGCCTTGTTCTATATGCGCGTGCTGTTGGAGCAATGTTGCCGCACGCACTATCAGGTTTTCTTGATTATCAACGTCTGGAATCGGAGTAAGTAAGCGAATATCCTTTTTTTCAGTCACGAAAAATTGTAGCTGATCACAATAATCAAGAAACTGGAATGCGGTTTGTAATTCATGATAACCGTCATTGCGTTGGCCGGTGATATGCAAAAAAAGATTTATTTTTGCTGGGGCAGGCCAAAAGGTCATTGAACAGAGTCCCAGCTTGTGATGACCAGTCGTAGACTGAGATCAGGATGTTTGAGAAAGATTTTAGAGGGCATAGAATGGCCATCAAAAGGTACATAGCGTAAAAATTCTATATCCCAGCCTTGTTGTTTAAGGTGAGTAAGTCTTCCTTGATTATCGTAGCTGATGAATTCAATGTTTTTCTGGCCATAGGGCAGGCCGCGAAGCCAGTCACGTAAGGCACTGACGGGTAGATGTAATCCCATTGTTTCCGCTATTAAGGCTTCGGGACTGGAAGATGTTACTTGCTGACCATCTTCCATTGTTAGAACAACCTGTTCCTCATCACCATCCAATGTCACTCCGCCTTGAGCGAAGGGTCCGAGTAATTTAATTTGATATGTGCCGTGATCTTGTTGCCAGCGTATACCCGCGTTCCATGCCTCGCGTTGCTGAGTGATGA
This sequence comes from Gammaproteobacteria bacterium, assembly GCA_029882915.1. Taxonomy (GTDB): domain Bacteria; phylum Pseudomonadota; class Gammaproteobacteria; order Nitrosococcales; family Methylophagaceae. The sequence goes on from JAOUJZ010000005.1 coordinate 54,371, forward strand.
CGGTTCGTCCCTGAATTTTCCAACGATCAAGTTGCAGTAATTGTATCCGTCTTGCCTGCCATAATGTTTCTGGACTGATATCAGGTCGCTGATGCCACACTGGTACGCAAGCTGTAGCCAAAAAAGTCAGGCTGATGACAAGCAGTGTTCGAAGGTGAAGCAACTGTTTCATCGTCTAAAAAGACGCAACGTTTGATTTAATAACTTATTATCAGGATCTTGTTTTAACCCACGCTGCCAGACTTTTTTGGCTTCAGAGTGTTGTCCTAATTGCCATAGTGCTTCGCCTAAATGTGCTAAAAACTCGGGATCGTCCTGAATCTCAACGGCTTGTTTTAAATAACGTACGGCTTCATTGAGCTTGCCCATTCGATAATAAACCCAACCTAAACTGTCCAAGTAAAATGGATCATTGGGTTTAATTTCTATGGCTTTTAGGATCAAGGCCAATGCTTCCTCGTGCCGGTTTGTCCTATCGGTCAAGGTATAACCAAGCGCATTTAATGCCTGAGGATTATTTGGCTGTTGGGCTAAAATGGCAAGTAAATCCTGTTCCAGCACGCTTAAGCGATTCAGTGGTTCAGAGACCATTGCTCTCCCATAAAGCAACTCAATATGGTCAGGGTGGTGTTTCAACGCTTCACTATATATATCAAAGGCGGCTTGTTCGTGTCCCCGTTCCCTTAAAAAAGAGGCTTCAAATAAGTAATAGTGTACTGAGCGGTCTGGATGTTCTTTTCGGAGTAACTTTATGTGTAGACGTGCTTCTTTTAACTGGCCATTGTCAGCTAATAAATGGACGTAACGTGACTGTGCCGCTTGGAATCTTTGGCTGTCTGCGGGTACGGATGCAAACCAAATGAGAGCAGCATCAATATCATGATTTAACTCTTCCGCCAGTCCCAGAAAATAGGAAGCTTGTTTGCCACGATCACCAAGAGTGACCAGTTGGCTAAAATATTGTTTTGCCTGATGGCCATCTTTTTCTTCTAATGCCAGTAAACCTAAGGCAAAGATGACTTCTTCATTTTCAGGTTGTTCATTATGAAGTTGTTCAAAAATCAAGCGTGCCTGAGGTGTTTTATGGTTTTCGCCCAATAATTTTGCATATGCAAATCTCACTTTCTCACTGGCATCGTTACTGGTTGCCACACGTTTTAAAATGGACATTGCGGCTTTGCCTTTTTTGAGGCGTTGCAATATCTCGGCCTTTAAAATCAGAGCATCTTCTCGATTTTCCTGTTGGTTGAGCACACTCTCAATGGCTGGTAAGGCAATATCATAGTTGTTGTAAAACGCAGATAAGCGGGCATAAGTAAATAAGGCTTCGGGATCATTGGCTTTATATGCTTTTATCTGCTTGATTACAGATAAGGCTTGCTCGGGTGTGGCCAACTCATTCAAATTGTCTGATAGTCGAGTCAAGTACTCAGAGGCTTTGTCCGGAGCAAGTTCAAGCGCAGTATTAATAGCTGCGACTACAGCATCATAGTCACCCTGTAACATCAGGAAAGGGGCCTGCATGATATAAACATCAGCGTCAGTTGGATCAACAGCGATCCAACGTTTTAATGCCCGATTAATGCGCTTCTGATCGCGGGTAAAGTTAGCTATTTGTGTTGAACGGCCTGCCAAAGCAGGTGAGTCAATAGCATCAGCTGCTTTTTCATATAAATCAACAGCAAGACCTAGCTCTCCTCTTTGGCCTGCGATTTCAGCCATTAAAATGTAATAAACCAGTTCTGCTGTAAGTGGTAATCCAGGTTGTGTCGATTTACTTACATCTACTTCGGTATGTGCAGTCCCAACAGACGGAGCTTGCTCCATTTGTTGGGGAGGGAATGATGCACATGCTGCCAACAAAATTGTTGCACTAAATAAAAGACTTTGCTGAATGAAACAGCGCAGCCTTTTCCACTGCACATGTGATAAATCCATAATAAAACGACCTGACCGATTGATTTTGTTAGAATGGCGTATCATTTTGACCAAACTAACAACAAAATAATTAATAACGGCTGTAGAGTTTACCAGCATTTTAATGATGACTTATCACCTAAGAAACTTCTAACCTATCCATGAATTCATATTTTGTGTCCAGAATATTTATATTCTGTGTTGACAATCATCGCAGAGGTTTACTGTTTAACTCAGCAGTGATGCTGTTTTGCGCAATTTTTAACTTGAAAAACATGTTTGGAGTTTCCTCCTTTAATAGCCACCTCAAAGGGGCGAGACAAAAGGAAGGCATGAATAACTCGAATTTTATGAATCACAAGCCAATACATCCAGAACTGGTTAGAGGTTGCTAGAAAATATGCACTTTGTCAGCTATGGAATAAATCATAATACGGCCCCTGTTCATATCCGTGAGCAACTGGCTTTTAATGCTGACGTTTTGCCGGCAGCGCTTACCTCTTTGCAGCAGTGTCCAGCAGTGGTTGAATCTGTGATTGTCTCAACCTGTAATCGTACGGAAATATACTGCCATATTGCAGACGACTATGATCATGATGCTGTTTGTGAATGGTTACACCAGTTTCACCAACAGCCCCCCGGCTCATTGGATGAGTTTATATATCACTATCATGGCACTGACGTGATCCGTCATTTATTACGTGTTGCCTGCGGGCTGGACTCAATGGTGCTGGGCGAGCCTCAGATCCTCGGCCAAATAAAAACAGCTTATAGTCAGGCGCTACATGTAGGTTCGATAGACAAATCACTGGGCCGTTTATTTCAGCATGCATTCACTGTTGCCAAGCAAGTGCGCACAGACACTGCCATCGGGAATAGCCCTGTTTCTGTAGCCTTTGCAGCGGTTAGTCTTGCCAAACAAATTTTTTCTAATCTGGCAGATTCAACAGCCTTGTTAATTGGTGCTGGAGAAACCATTGAGTTAGCAGCCCGTCATTTGTATGACAATGGCATCGGCCGTGTCATCATTGCCAATCGCACGATTGAGCGGGCACATAGTTTGGCAACTCAGGTGAATGGGTATGCAATCAGCCTTAGTGAGATGCCAGCACACATAGCGGAGGCAGACATTGTTATAAGTTCTACCGCTAGCCAATTACCGATTTTGGGTAAAGGCACGGTAGAGAGAGCACTCAAACAACGTAAGCGGCGCCCTATATTCATGGTTGATATTGCCGTACCTCGAGACATTGAACCTGAAGTAGGCAATCTGGAAGATATTTACCTTTACTGTGTGGATGACCTACACGGTATTATTGAAGAAAATTTACAATCTCGTCGTGATGCAGCATTACAAGCTGAAGAGATCATTGATACACAGGTTGGCCATTTTGAAGGCTGGTTACGAACACAAGATGCCGTTCCAGTTATAAGAGCTATACGCGACAATGCAGAAAAAGAAAGTGAGCGCTTGCTAGAAAAGGCAAAAAAACAACTTGAACAAGGTATGCCTGCAGAGCAGGTTATCAATGAGCTTGTCAGGACATTAACCAATAAATTATTGCACGAGCCCAGTAGACAACTACGTCAATCGGGTTTTAATACTGATATAAATTTGATTGAAGCGGCACGTAGTCTCTTTAACATCAAGGATTAAGCTTTGAAAGAATCGATTAAACACAAACTAGAAACCTTAGTTGAGCGCCATGAAGAAATTAGTGGCTTACTAGCAGAGCCTGAGACGATGGCCGATCAAAATAAGTTTCGTACTTTGTCGCAGGAATATGCGCAACTTGAGCCTATCGTGACAAATTTTACAGCATATATGAATACGTTAACGGCCATTGATGATGCCAAAGTCATGATGGCAGAAGATGATGACGAAATAAAAGCCATGGCCAGGGAAGAGCTTGCATCTGCCCAGGAAAAAGAAGCAGAGCTAGAGCTGACTTTGCAAAAACTGCTATTGCCAAAGGATGAGAACGATCAACGTAATATCTTTTTAGAGATTCGCGCTGGTACAGGTGGTGATGAGGCGGCAATCTTCTCCGGGGATTTATTCCGTATGTATAGCCGCTATGCTGAATCACGCCGCTGGAATGTAGAAGTTGTGAATGCGCAGGAAGGCGAGCACGGTGGTTATAAGGAAATTATTGCTCGTATTGTTGGTGATGGCGTCTATTCGCAATTGAAATTTGAATCGGGTGCCCACCGGGTACAACGAGTACCCGAGACAGAATCCCAAGGCCGGATTCATACTTCAGCGTGTACAGTGGCTATTCTTCCAGAGGCAGATGAAATCGATCAGATTGACATTAATCCAGCCGATCTTCGTGTCGATACATACCGTTCACAAGGGGCGGGGGGGCAGCACGTTAATACGACAGACTCGGCTATTCGTATCACCCATATTCCGACAGGCATTGTTGTTGAGTGTCAGGAAGAGCGTTCACAACATAAAAACAGAGCCAAAGCGATGTCAGTCCTGCAGTCACGCATCATGGCGGCAAAACAGGAGAAGCAAGATTCAGAACAAGCCGAGACCCGTAAGTTGCTGGTGGGCAGCGGTGATCGCAGTGAGCGTATTCGTACGTATAATTACCCGCAAGGACGAATTACTGATCACCGGATTAACCTGACCTTATACAAACTTTCTGAGGTTATGGATGGTGATCTTGAGCAAGTTGTTGAGCCACTGATTAACGAATATCAGGCTGATCAACTGGCGTCTTTAGCGAACGAAAACTAAACTTATTTAGTGATTGCCAGCAGCCAGTCACGAGGCTTAAGAAATGTCTTGTATAGCTCAGCTTCAGGGCTGTCAGGTTCAGGTTGCCAATTATATCGCCACTTAACTAATGGCGGTAATGACATCAGGATCGATTCTGTGCGGCCGCCTGATTGCAGACCAAATAATGTTCCGCGGTCATAAACCAGGTTAAATTCCACATAGCGGCCACGTCGATAGAGTTGGAAATCACGTTCACGCTCACCAAATGGAGTGTCTTTTCGGCGTTGTACAATAGGCAGGTAAGCAGCCGTGTAGCTGTCACCGACACTTTTCATAAAGTTAAAACACTGCTCAAAGCCACCTTCATTCAAATCATCAAAAAACAGACCACCTACACCACGGGGCTCATCACGATGCTTTAAGAAAAAGTAGTCATCACACCATTTCTTGTAGTGTGAATAAACGTCTTCTCCAAAAGGATCGCAGGCTGATTTAGCCGTCTGATGCCAATCAATCACATCTTGTTCAAAGCCATAATAAGGTGTTAAATCATACCCACCACCAAACCACCAAATAGGATCTTCCCCTTCTTTTTCGGCGATAAAAAATCGTACATTGGCATGTGAGGTTGGCACATAAGGGTTATGTGGATGGATCACCAATGACACACCTAACGCTTCAAAACTACGCCCGGCTAGTTCGGGGCGGCTTGCTGTGGCAGAGGCGGGCAAACTGTCGCCAGTGACTTGTGAGAAATTAACACCACCCTGTTCAAAAATAGCGCCATCGGTTAATACTCGAGTACGGCCACCTCCACCGCCTGAACCTTCACGTTGCCAGTTATCCTCAATGAAGGTCGCCTTGCTATCGGTAGCCTCAATCTTCTGGCAAATGTGATCCTGCAAGTCTAGTAAATACTGTTTAACAGCATGAATATCAGGTTGGCTCATCGAATTCGTTCTCCCGTTTGGGCATCTCTAATTTCACTGGGTTTATCTGCGCCACCACATGGCCCGGGCAATACATAATCAATATCTGGTAGTTGCCAGCGAACCTCATGACTGGTTTTGGCTGGACGTTGTCCCGTTAAGTTTGCACTGGTGGAAATGATGGCATCGCCAAAGCTACGACATAACTCAGCCGTTTGTTTATGCGCGGTTACTCGCACAGCAATGGTGTCATGTTCACCACACAAATAGTCAGGCACATCAGGGTTTATGGGGAGTAGCCAGGTTGTAGGTCCAGGCCAGGTTGCTTCTAACTGTTTTAAAATTTCTGGTGGAACGGGATTGATAAAAGACTGTAATTGATTGAAATCAGCAGCAATCAATATCAAGCCTTTTTGCCAAGGCCGTTGTTTGATCGTCAGTAGGCGGGAAACGGCTTGTTCATCCCAGGGATCACAACCTAGGCCATAAACAGCTTCAGTTGGATAGGCAATTATCCCACCCTTATTCAATGTGGCTACTGCTTGTCTTATCCGCCAGTTTGACATGATTCTTTTATCACCTTAAAAAAAGATACCGCCAATGGGCGGTATACTTCATGTTCTACTTGATGTTAGATACTATAATTATCCACGTTGGCGTTTTTTCACCATCATTTCTTCAATAAATGGTGTCAAAATAATTTCCATCGCCAGTCCCATTTTTACTGCCGGTACGACAATGTTATTGGGACGAGACATAAATGAGTCCTTTAACATGCTGAGGTAGTATGGAAAATCAGCCATTTTAGGATCTTTGAAGCGAATTACCACCAAACTTTCATCTGGTGAAGGAATTTCACGCATCACAAATGGGTTCGAAGTATCAATCAGCGGTACACGCTGAAAATTGATATGAGTGCGAGAAAATTGCGGTGTAATGTGGTGAATGTAATCAGGCATTCTTCTCAAAATGGTATCCACGATCGCTTCTGAAGAATAACCACGTTTGGCAGAATCGCGTTTAATTTTCTGAATCCACTCCAGGTTAATTACCGGAACCACACCAATCAATAAGTCGACAAATTGCGCGATATTGACGTCATCTGTCACGATCCCGCCGTGAAGTCCTTCATAAAATAGCAAATCATTATTGCCATCTATTTCTTCCCAAGGGGTAAATGTTCCCGCAGGTTGATTGAATGGGATACCTTCTTCATCACTATGGATGTAAAAACGCCTTTCACCTTTGCCCGATTCAGAATAGATTTGGAATAACTTTTCCAGTCCATCAAGACAGTTAGCTTCGGGTCCAAAGTGCGTTAGGGTACGCCCTTCCTTTTCTGCCTTCGCTATTTCTTCCCGCATCTGTTTACGTTCATAGCGGTGAAAACTATCACCTTCTATAACAACAGGTTTAATTCCGCCGCGACGAAATATATCTTCAAATGCCTGTTTAACGGTTGTCGTACCTGCACCAGATGAACCAGTGACAGCAATAATAGGGTGGGATACAGACATTAAGTCTTCTCCTTAAAATTTAAAAAGACCTGATAAATTTACTCCGAACAATACAATGAATCAGAATAAATAACACAGGTTCTGTAACGTTATAAAATTTAGTGTGCCTGTTCTCTTTCGACTGCTCGGTAGGCAATATCTGTACGATAATACATATCTTGCCAATGGATATTGTCGATGGTTTTATACGCCTTGTTTTGTGCTTCGGCAACTGTTGTTCCTAAGGCAGTTGCACATAAAACACGGCCACCAGCGGTGACAACCTTACCATTTTTTAAGCGTGTGCCAGCATGAAAAACTTTCGTGCCATCCTGTTCGTCACTATTCAGGCCAGTGATTTCATCCTCTTTGCGATATGTTTCAGGGTAGCCCCCAGCCGCTAATACAACACCTACAGCAGCACGCGAATCCCATTGCACATCAACAGTATCCAGCTTGCCATCCAAAGCCGCTTCACACAACATCACCAAGTCTGATTGCAAACGCATCATAATGGGCTGTGTTTCTGGATCACCAAAGCGACAGTTGTATTCCACCACGCGTGGTGCGCCGTTAGTATCGATCATTAAGCCTGCGTATAAAAAGCCCACATAAGGTCTTCCGTCAGCGGCCATTCCTTTGACGGTTGGTTCAATCACTTCGGTCATAATGCGATCGTGTACTGCTGGTGTTACTACTGGTGCAGGTGAATATGCTCCCATGCCGCCAGTATTAGGCCCTTGGTCACCATTGTCTCTGGCTTTGTGATCTTGCGATGTTGCTAAAGGTAAAATATGTTCTCCATCAACCATCACAATAAAACTGGCCTCTTCACCAGTCATGAACTCTTCAATGACAACGCGATGACCCGCCTCGCCAAAGGCATTTCCGGATAACATGTCTTCCACAGCATCAATCGCCTGCTGTTCGGTTTGGGCGACAATCACTCCTTTACCGGCAGCCAGCCCATCTGCTTTAACCACAATCGGAGCACCCTGTTGTTTAATGTAGTCAACGGCGGGCGCAACATCAGTAAATACTTGATAAGCGGCAGTTGGAATTGCATGGCGAGCTAAGAAGTCTTTGGTAAAACTTTTCGATGCTTCCAACTGTGCCGCATCGCGTGATGGGCCAAAACAGCGAAGACCAGCATCATTAAAGGCATCAACTACACCCATTACTAGGGGCACCTCTGGTCCGACAATCGTCAGTTCAATGTTGTTATCTTTAGCAAATGTCACCAAACTAACAATATCATCAACAGCGATATCGACATTTTCAATCCCTGTTTCAATAGCGGTTCCTGGATTTCCCGGTGCAACATAGACTTGAGTGCAACGCGGCGACTGGATTAACTTCCATGCTAACGCATGTTCACGACCGCCGCCGCCAATGACCAAAACCTTCATAACTGCCTGCCAAATAAATCAATAAAGAGCGCTATGATACCGTAGATAGTTGGATAACTGAATTGATAACACTGCAAATATTGATTTAGATTAGGCTGAAAAAGTGAAGCGGAAGCTGATTGCAAAGAGTGTGGATTTTCTTTATCTTCAATCAGGTTGAATTATCTCAATAGTTATAGAGAGCCGAAAAGTGGAAGATCTTAAAACCTCAGAAGCGTGGCGTGTATTCCGTATCCAGTCAGAATTGATTGATGGCATTGAAACACTCATTGACCTTGGACCGGCGGTCTCCATTTTTGGAAGTGCTCGCTTGTCGGAGAAATCGACTTATTATCAAGATGCTATCAATGTTGCCCATAATTTATCTCGAGCCAAATTTTCAGTGATCAGCGGTGGTGGGCCAGGCATTATGGAAGCTGCCAGTAAAGGTGCTTACAAACAAGGCGGTCATTCAGTTGGCTTAAACATTGAGCTCCCGATGGAACAGGTGCCTAATCCTACTCAGGATATCAGCTTGAGTTTTAGATACTTTTTTGTACGAAAATTGATGTTTGTGAAATATTCTATTGGTTATGTGGTTTTTCCAGGCGGATTTGGCACTTTGGATGAGTTTTTTGAAGCGTTAACACTTATCCAGACTAAAAAGATCCGGCAATTTCCCGTTATTCTCTATGGATCAGCATTCTGGAACGGATTAATTGACTGGCTTAAAGATCAGATGCTTGAAGCAGGTTGTATCTCGGAAGAGGATTTTAACCTGTTCCAAATTGTTGATACGCCAGAAGAAGTACTGCCTATTATTCAACGACATTATGAACACTTGCGAGAACATCCCGAACACGAACATCGTTTCATCTCGGTATGATTAATATCAATAAATGAGTCGTTTTATAAAATTTGATTGGTTCAAAGCGATATAATTAATTAAAAAATCGACAACTAATAGTTTTAGGAATACGGCTTTGGAACAAACAGTCACTTTTGATCTTGATCTTATTCAACGCTACGATAAGGCTGGACCGCGCTATACATCCTACCCGACCGCCGTTGAGTTCGACGAAAATTTTAACGCTGACAGTTATCGGCAGCAAGTTCAACTATCTAATCAGCGTGGCGGCCCATTATCGTTGTATTTTCATTTGCCGTTTTGTGACACCGTTTGTTTTTATTGCGCCTGCAATAAAATTATTACCAAAAACCGTAAACACGCAGTGCCATATTTGGCGAATTTACATAAAGAAATTGCCCTGCAAGCAGCCTTATTTGATTCAGATCGTGTGGTTGAACAACTGCACTGGGGCGGGGGCACACCGACATTTGTCAGTCACGAACAAATGCGTGAACTGATGACCGTTACACGTCAGCACTTCAATTTGGCTGATGACGATAATGGTGAATTTTCTATTGAAGTTGATCCTCGCGAAGCAGATGCTGCCACGATCGCATTGTTGCGAGAAATTGGTTTTAATCGTTTAAGTTTAGGTGTGCAGGACTTTAATCCTACAGTTCAAAAAGCGGTTAATAGAATTCAGAGTGAGGCCGAAACCTTTGCCGTCATTGATGCTGCGAGAGCCAATGGTTTTCGTTCTATCAGTCTTGATTTGATATATGGCCTGCCTCACCAAACAGCAGATAGTTTTGCCGAAACATTGGACAAGATCATTGCTGTTAGCCCTGATCGATTGTCAGTGTTCAACTATGCCCATATGCCAGAGCGCTTTAAAGTTCAGCGTCAGATGAGAAGTGAAGACATACCACCACCCGAGGTTAAGCTCGAAATTTTGCAACGATCTATTCAACAGCTCACCGTAGCAGGTTATGTCTATATTGGCATGGATCATTTTGCGAAGCCTGATGATGAATTGGCGGTTGCACAACGTGAAAACAAACTTTATCGTAATTTCCAAGGTTATTCGACACACTCAGAATGTGATCTTATTGGCCTAGGTGTGACATCTATTGGTAGTGTTGGCGATTCTTACTCACAAAATCAGCGTACTCTGGAAGACTATGCAGCCAGTCTTGATAATAACGAGCTTCCCGTTTTTCGCGGCATAACTTTAAATGATGATGACAAAATACGCCGGACGGTGATTACCAAGTTGATTTGCCATTTTTCACTGGATATTTCAGAGGTAGAAGATGAGTTGGGTGTTAACTTTGCCGACTATTTCGCTGATGTTTATCCAAAGCTAACAGAGTTTGCTCAGGATGGTTTATTAAGCTATGACAAACAGAAAATTGAGGTGTTACCAGCAGGACACTTGTTAATTCGTAATATTTGCATGGCCTTTGATCGGTATATTCAGCAAAAAGACAATCAGCGATTTTCTAAAGTAATTTAAACAAAAACTTCTAAATTAACTCGACATTAGTGTATGATCTTGCGACTTGATGCCTAGGTGGTGAAATTGGTAGACACAAGGGACTTAAAATCCCTCGACTTCACGGTCGTGCCGGTTCGATTCCGGCCCTAGGTACCAACAAATACTCGAAGAGCCCTGACACAATAAGGCGTTGGGGCTTTTTGGTATTGTCACCTAAAGAAATATCTGGGCTGCGTGGCAGAGTGGTTATGCAGCGGACTGCAACTCCGTAAACGCCGGTTCGATTCCGACCGCAGCCTCCATTTCTTTATTGATCATTCAGGGTTCTCGTTACGAGATAACTTAACCCTGAGTCTGATCCAATCATCAATTTCCGATTCAAGCCAGCCAGCAGAACGAGCGCCTAACTTTATCTGCTTAGGGAAAGAGCCTTCGAATATCATCTTGTAAATTGTTGACTTACCTAGGCCAATTTTATTTACAACTTCAGACAACCGGATAATTCGTTCACTCATATCCAGCCTCACGAGCAACTACTTTCAGTGATTTTACCCCGATTCGATTCCGGAATTATCAACATATCGAACCTCGACAGAATAAGCTGCAGAGTCTTTATTTATAATCTGTTAGAAAGAGTTGTTAGTAGCTGTCTATAACTATTTAGGAGTGGTTTTGGAATTTGTTGGCACATAATGCTGGCATATAGTTGGTAATCTCTCTGCAATACCTACCTTGAGAAGAGAGTTACATATATAGTACATTACTCCATTAAAAACCATTTTCAATAATGAGTATTATGAAAGCTAAAATTATAGCTCTTAGTTTTGTTCTTATAGGCGGTTGTGCGATTGAACCTATGTCAGTTGTTGGTTCTGATGGCAAACAGCGCTACATGATGAATTGCCATTCAGGTATTGATAAGTGCCATCAAAAAGCGGCTGAATTGTGTCCTAGCGACTACGATATTATTGAGCATACTAAAAAGTCATCAATAGTCGTTCCACATTATGGTGAATATCCAATGACCATTTATACAGAGAACCTTACTGTTGAATGTAAGTAAGTAGCGAGTAAAAAAGAAGCTAAAAGACTTTAAATCTTAAACTTTGAACCGTGTAGGTTCGATTTCGATGCTAAGTATCAACAAATACGAAACCTCAGATCCCTTTCCGATGCTGGGGTTTTTATTATGTAATTCTGCAGTAATTTATAGTTTTGGCCATTATTACGTTGTATCACAGGCTATCAAGTGTTCGTAGAAGGGAAGTTGCTCGATAGTTGATATTACTTTACGATGAGTATTCGCGACGTATAGGGAGGTTGAAAATGAGCGATAAGAGCAAGACCATATTGCTGGTTGAAGATGATGAGTTCTACCTGAGCCTTATCGAGAGCTGGCTTAAAACACCAAATAATGCAGTGGTGACAGCTAATGATGGACAAGAAGCATTAAATATAAGCACAAATCAGCCAGTCGACTTAATAATAACGGATGTGTTCATGCCCGGCATGGATGGCATTGAGTTGATTAAGAAAATTAGAATATCCCAACCTAATATCCCAATCATAGCTATATCGGGAAAATCGAGAAAAGTCGATTTCATGAAAGCAGCAGAAAAATTTGGTGCAACTTGCACGATACTAAAACCACTTGATCAAGAGTCTTTTACGAGAATAGTTAATGAAATGCTGACATTGCAAGTAACAGAGTTTTGAAATCCTATAGAATCAAGGAATGGCCGAATTGAATATACTTATAAGTTAACAAGACACTTTTTCATCACTGGCCAACCATGCTTTATTTGCCCTGTAGTTATTCAGCCACTCTGAAATATCAGTAACAGGAAGGGGGTAAGAAATGCCATACCCTTGAGCCTGTTCACACCCCATTTTAAGCAACATCAAGCCATGCTCAGTGGTTTCTACCCCTTCTGCAACCACTTGGCGATTAAAGGCATGTGCCAATCCAATTATCCCCTCAATGATGGCATAGTCTTCTGGATCGTCCAGCATATTTCGTACAAAGCTTTGGTCTATTTTTATGGTATTGGCAGATAGGCTTCTCAGATGATTCAGTGACGAATAGCCGGTACCAAAATCATCAAGCGCAATCTGAACACCAAAAGTATTCTGACAGGTTTTGACGAGAGTCTTGATAGTCCCAAGGTCACCTAAAGTGCTACTTTCCAGTATTTCTAATTGTATATATTTTGAGTCAATATCAGGATATTTTGCTAAGGACATGTAAAGCTCAGCAATAAATGGGGGCGACAATAGATGATATGACGATATATTGATGCTGATTTCAAGCTCAAGGCCTTGCTGTTGCCATAAGTTAAGTTGTTGGATTGCCTCGTGGATAACCCAGTCACCAATCTGAATCTCCAAATCTGTGCCTTCAACCAACGGCAAAAAATCCAGTGGCAAGATAAGTCCTTTTTCTGGGTGTAGCCAACGGATCAAAGCTTCAGCACCTAATACCTTACCTGTTTTCATATTCACCTTGGGCTGGTAAAACAGGCACAATTCATTATTTGTTAAGGCCTGTCGTATTTCGGTCAGCTGATAATGTTTTTCAATAGTTTTTTGATCTTCCTCTGAATTGAACCAGTGATAACGATTTCGTCCGAGTATTTTTGCTTGATACATAGCCTGATCAGCATGACGCAATAAAGTATCTAAATCGGCATTATCATCTGGGTATAGGGTGACGCCGATGGAGGTGGTGACATCATCGGCTTGACCATATAGTAAAGGTTTAGCGATGGCTTGTAGTATGCGTTCCAGCATCCGTTCACATTGGGCTTTAGACTCAATATCACCTAATAGTAGAGCAAACTCATCTCCACCCATGCGAGAAACAGTGTCTTCAGTTCTGATATTAGCTTGAATGCGTTTGGCCACTTCAATGAGTAACTGATCTCCTATTTTATGACCATAGTTATCATTCACTGATTTGAAGTTATCCAGATCAAGAAAACAAATCGCAAGTAAATTTTCTGTTCGTTTGCTATGAGCAATGGCTTGAGAGAATCGGTCAGCAAATAACACTCGATTAGGTAGCCGGGTTAGCACATCATAATGTGCCATCAGTTCCAGTTTTTCCTGTTGTTGTTTGCTTTGAGTGATATCAGAAAACAAACAAACATAATGTGAGGTTTCGCCCTCATCATTTTTTAATGCTGTAATGGTCAGCCTTTCTGCGAAACCATCACCATTTTTCTTGCGGTTCCATAGCTCGCCTTGCCAGTGACCGTGTTCAATAAGTGTTTGCCACATGTCGGCATAAAACTCGGCATTGTGTCGTCCTGAATTAAGGATTCTAGAGTTTTGCCCTAATGCCTCTTCACGGCTGTAGCCAGTGATGTCAGTGAAAGTAGGATTGACATCAATAATAGTGCCGTCAGCACTTGTAATAATTATGCCTTCATGGGTTTCATTGAAGATACGAGCGGATAGAACTTGTTTCTCATCTGATTCCTTGCGTTCAAGCTCCATGCTCACCCTTACTGCGAGACTATTGAGCAGACTTAAAGTCTGAGGCTGCTCGGTCATAGGGTGACCATCTAGCATGGCGATGATCCCAAGCACTTCATGTTGTTTGTTTTTAAGTGGAACACCCAGATAACTTCTTATCCGCATGTCCGCTAGTAAGGTGTCGTTAGGAAATAGTTCTTGAACATTATCAGGATATAAACAGGAACCGCTCTGAGTAACATTTTGACAGGGAGTGTCTTCCAGAGAGTAAGAGAAATTATCCACGAAATTATCATTAGCCCACACAGCGATGGTATCAATAGTATTTTGAGTAACAGGATTAACTCGTCCAATTAGGACATAGCGCATGTTATGAGAGCTCGCCAGTTGACGTACAATTATTTTGAAAATGTCCTCGCCATCTTTTGCACCCGTTTCAGCTAATGTACGTAACACTTGCTCACTGCGTTTACGCTCGCTGATGTTCCTGACAGAAGCAAAACTGTATTGCTCATCATCAAACTCCATGATGTTAGAAACAATTTCTACCGGAATAATTGTGCCGTCTTTTCTCTTGTGAGATGTTTCGAATCGCCTCCAACCAACAACCCTCACTTTTTTCCAATAAGCATTCCAACTTTCGACGGAAACTTCAGGGTCAATATCGGGTATAGACAGGGAAAGCAACTCTTCTCTCGAATAACCAAGGTGTTTGCAAGCAGCTTCGTTGACATATCTAATCCGCCCATCTTGATCTGTTCGAAAAATGGCATCTTGAGAATGATTGAGAGAGAATTGGTTTAATGTTAATCCATGCTTAATTTCTTTATGTTCAGTGATGTCGCGAAAAAACCAAGCGCGCCCTATGGACTGACCATTATTGTCATTCAATGGAGTGGAGTGACGTTCCAGGATTCTGCCATCAAGTAATTCAACCTCACAAAAGTCACTCATGTCAGGAGCGTCATACAGTGCTTTCACCCGTTCAAGAAAAGCAGACTTATCCTTTACATAAGTGAGGCACGCAGACAAAATTGGGGCATCATCAAGCCCTATCGCAGTACCGGGCTCATGTCCATTTAGCAGATCGTCTGGAATTTGCCATATGTCTACAAATCGTTGATTGTGAGAAAGGATGCCCCCTTTGTTATCAACAACAAGAATTCCATCTGGTGATGCAGCGTAAATAGCCTTGATGAGTGAGTTCTGTAGTAGAGAACTTTTCACGCAAACTCCAATTTTTTATCTCGGATAGAGAATTTAACATGATGAAGGGATCACGTACATAAATTGCTGAAATTATATAACCCACTCATCAGTGGTGTTACAACTGTTGGTCATGAAATTATGTGCAACCATGTTATGAAGTATGTGAAATAGGGAGCTTTGGCCAGTTCTAGTGTGTGAACTGCTCTCTATTAGCGATCCATCGAATCAATGAAGCCCACAATGGGCTGGCGAGCAAACTGATCGCAATGACGGCAATGGTCATCTGATAGGCATTTTGAGTAATGATGTTTGCATTGAGACCAACGGCTACCATAATAAAACTAAACTCGCCGATCTGAGACAGAAGAGCTCCTGAGTACAAAGCATCATGCCATGTATTATCAAGTATTCGCAGAATAGTGGCATTGATAAATGTATTGGTGAAAAGCACAACCACTGCAAGCGATAGGATCTGAGCTAAATGATCGCGTAGAAACTCTATATTAATCAACATACCAACGGAGACAAAGAATATTGCAACAAACACTACATGCAGTGGGGCGAGCGCATGGTGAACCCATTCCGTTTCTTTAGCAGTGGCGACAAGCATGCCGCCTATAAAGGCACCTAAAGCTGCGGACAGGTTCAAAATTCCACTAATAAAAGCCATGCCAAAACAGATCAGAAGCGCTGTAAACACCTGCATCTCATGGTTACCGCGGATATGTCGAATCAATGGCAGACGAATTTGATCGCGAGAAATAATCCAGGCTGAAAATAGTAAGAGAAAAATGCCGCCGCCTATTTGGCGGAATAGATCGTTATGAGAGGGTGCGCTGTCGCCAAGCAAAGATATAATGATCAACATTGGTACTACGGCTAAATCCTGCGTAAGCAAGATGAGCAATACGTTTTCCCCTACTTTACTGTCTAGCTCGCCTCGATCCTGAAGTAATTTTAGTACGACTGCTGTAGAAGACAAACTAATAACAAAACCAAGTAAGATGCTGCGTGACAACGGCCAATCAAGCCATAACCCCATACCCCATGTGCAAAGAACACTGATAATTATCTGAAATAAAGTGCCTAGAATGGCGATTTTCCAGCCACTGATTAACTGGCGAGGTGAAACCTCCATACCAATAAAAAATAGAAGCAAAGTTACCCCCAGCGCACCTAGCTCTTCGACAGTCGCAATATCGGGTGCCAATGCTAAGCCGGCAGGACCAATCAAAACGCCTGCCAGAATATAACCGACTAATTGAGGTTGCCGGAACGTATTCATCAAAAAACCAATCATCAATATGATGAAAATGATGCCTACTAAATGTGGTAGAAACTGGCTTAGATGCATCTTCACATACCCTTTCAACGTTCAATCAATGGGTTGTCTATCCATTTAAGGCCACTAAATAATAGACATTTACATATTAATTTTTACATTTATTAAGTGAGTCAGGCGGCAAAAGTAAAGGACACCTTCCAGCCACTTTTGTATATGATAGCTTTGATGGTAAAACGCAATACAGTTATTTTTAAAGGTGGATATTGCTTATGACCAATGACTATGGTTTGCTCCATTCATGCATATTGGATGGCAAGGGTTCCAGTGCTGAAATAGCGATTGATGATATTCCTACATGGACCAAGGAAAAAGGATTGCTGTGGCTCCATTTTGACTATACGCATCCTGATGCTGAAGCTTGGATGCTTGAAAAATTAGGCCTCGATCAAATCATTATTCAGGCTTTATTAGTTGATGAAACACGACCGCGTGCCACGATGATTAATGATGGTTTTTTGATCGCTTTTCGTGGTATCAACCACAATGAGGGCGCCGAGCCTGATGATATGGTTGCATTAAGGATGTGGATAGATGACGGCCGTATTATCACTTCTCGTCGACGTAAGTTGCGGTCAGTTTCCGTGGTCACTGCTCAGTTAAAAGAAGGAAATGGCCCAAAAAACAGTGCCGATTTTTTAGTTGAAGTGATGGATCTGATTGTAGATGGCATGTCTGCAACAATCAGTGGGTTTGAAGAAAGCGTTGCAGATTATGAAGATGCTGTATTAGAGGGAAAAATAGGCGATTTACGATACGAACTCGCTAACCTAAGGCGTCAGGCGATTAGTCTTCGACGCTATCTTGCTCCAGAACGTGATGCGTTTGCCCGTCTTTTGATCGAAAAAGTATCCTGGATAACAGAGGATCATCGCATTCAAATTCGTGAAGTCAGCGATAGTCTTATTCGGCATATCGAGAACCTTGATGCTGTACGTGAACGTGCAGCAGTTACTCAGGAAGAGTTGTTGAGCCGGCTCTCTGAACAATTGAATGCCCGAATGTACGTGTTGTCTGTAGTGGCAGCTATATTCCTGCCTTTAGGGTTTTTAACGGGCTTATTGGGAATTAATATCGGTGGAATACCGGGAGCAGATGATCCGGCCGCTTTCTGGTTGTTTATTGCTATCCTGATCGCTGTCGTTATTTTACAAATCCTGATTTTTCGTTGGAAAAAATGGTTTTAGTCACGCGGCATCATTTTTCATGTTGAACTAGGTCGTGATGGATTCTGCTTCTAGTTCATAGGCACCATCAGCATTGTGCACTTCCTTACCGCTTAGCGGCGGATTAAACACACAGGCTAACTTCATTTCTTTAAAAGCACGTAATATGTGTTTGTCGTGTTGATCCAGAATATAAATGGTGCCAGGGCTAATTGGGTAAACCTGCCCGTCTTTCAGTGACTCAATTTCCCCTTCACCTGAAATACAATAAACTGATTCCAAGTGATTTTGATAATGCATCTGGAAATCAGCACCTTGATAAATCGTGGTGATATGAAAGGAAAAGCCCATGTTGTCATTTTTTAATAATAAACGTGTGCTATCCCAATTGCCGTCGGGCGAAACAATGCGGCGTTCTGTTTTCTCTGCATCTTGTAACTGTCTAACAATCATGCTGCTACCCATTTGAAATTAAATGATAAGGTGTTATTAACCGGCTTTTTGCTCTACTTCGAAATAATCAAATTCTTCAGGGATGGAATCTTCTTTGGCACAGACTTCTTTAATAGCCTGTTCAACAATATCCAGTCCTTTTTTCAGGTTCTCGTCGCTGGTGATAAGCGGACATAAAAATTTAACCACTTGATCATCGGCACCACTGGTTTCAATGATCAGTCCTTGCTGAAAAGCGTTATGTGTTATTTTTCCAGCCAGATCACCATTGACGCAGCTAATACCCTGAAACATACCGCGTCCGCGAGAGGTAAAGTTTCCTTCACCAAAGCGATCAATAATTGAGGCAAGACGAGTCGCGATATAATCGCCTTTACGTTTGACCTCTTTAGAGAATGTGTCATCTGACCAATAATGATCGATGGCTGCTTTAGCAGTAACAAAAGCAAAATTATTGCCACGAAAGGTTCCGTTGTGCTCTCCTGGTTTCCATTGATCCAGTTTAGGTTTGAACATTACCACGGCAAACGGTAATCCATAGCCAGCGAGGGATTTCGACATGGTGACCATATCAGGGTAGATGCCAGCCTCTTCAAAACTGAAGTAATTGCCGGTACGTCCGCAACCCGCCTGAATATCATCAACAATCAGCAATACATCATGCTGTCGGCATACGGCTTGGAGGTTTTTTAACCAGTCAAAACTCGCGACATTTATACCCCCTTCACCCTGTACGGTTTCGACGATGACGGCGGCGGGCTTATCAATACCACTACTTGAATCTGATAACACTTTATCAAGGTAGGCGGTGGTATCGATGTCATCACCTAAGTAACCGTCATAAGGCATCCGGCTGGTACCACTCAGACTAACGCCAGCAGCACCACGGTGATGGGAGTTACCTGTTGCCGCCAATGCGCCAAGACTGACACCATGAAAACCGTTTGTAAACGCAATGATATTTTCCCGTCCCGTCACGTTTCTTGCGAGCTTTAATGCAGCTTCAACTGCATTGGTACCCGTTGGGCCAGTGAATTGAATCATGTAATCAAGGCCACGAGGCTTGAGAATCTTTTCATTAAAGGTTTCAAGAAACTCACCTTTGGCCTTGGTATGTAAGTCTAGACCATGTGTGATGCCGTCGCTGTGGATATAATCCAGTAACTTTTCTTTAAAAACAGGGTTGTTGTGACCGTAATTGAGTGTGCCAGCGCCAGCAAGAAAATCTAAATACTGATTGCCATCTTCATCGTAAAGGTACTCGCCTTGCGCTTTGTTAAAAACACGTGGGAAAGAGCGCGCGTATGACTGGACTTCCGATTCAATTTCATCAAAAATTTTCATGTTTATTCCTTAGTATAGTGACTTAAGTGGCATAGCCAACAGTATCTATGAGCTTGTTAATTTGAACGGGCCAAGTTTGACCAGCATTTCGGTATCATGTTGATTAGCAAAATGCAGTTCCTGGTCAAACATGACTGATGTCTGTATGTCGGCATTCAATTTTTTGGCCATGCCTTCAAATAACGCCCATGAGGCTCGGTTTGATTTGGTGATAGTTGTTTCCAGATAGTTCACATTATTACGCTCCAGAATGTGGAGCAGCATTTTGGTAGCAAGACCACGCCCTCTAGCTTGTTCACCAACCGCTACTTGCCAGATAAAAAGAGTATCTGGACGTTGTGGAATAAGATAGCCGGATATAAACCCCATCAATTTTTCATTGATAACAGCTGCAGCAGATGTGTTTGCGAAGTGAGAGCACTGAATCAGGT
>JAOUJZ010000057.1 GCA_029882915.1 Gammaproteobacteria bacterium
GATAGCTTTGAAGATATACGAAAACTTACCATCTATTTTGGTCTTGAAAAAGCCGAGCTGAGTCTTAAGGATCAAGCCGCACTGCGCCGAATTGCTGATTATGTCAAAGTTGATAGTAGTGTCAAACGTATTTCAATCAGTGGCCATACTGACAATCATGGTCGCAGAAGACTGAATGCACCTTTATCCGAAGCACGAGCCATCGTCGTGAAGAACTTTCTGGTAGATCAGGATGTACCTGAAAATTTAATTGTCACCTCATACCACCTTGAATTCACACCAAGTTCGACCAATAAAACTCAAGCAGGCCGCGCCTATAACCGACGGGCTGAAGTTGAAGTATTTCGCTAATCATCTCGCCTTGTCTGCCTCAGCCAAACTCCGTTTAGGCCTGTAAATGGAACAACATTCGATTATCGCACTCTCCATGATTGGTGTTATTGCTACACTCTGTCAATGGTTTGCGTGGTGGGTCAAATTACCTGCAATTGTATTTTTGCTACTTGCCGGCATTATTCTGGGCCCACTCACTGGATGGCTAAATCCTGATAAACTATTTGGTGATCTGTTGTTCCCCATTGTGTCACTGTCCGTCTCCATTATCTTATTTGAAGGCAGTCTCACCCTGAAATTTGATCAAATTCGTGACTTACAAAAAGTTGTCAGAAACCTGCTGACATTAGGCGTCATAATTGTTTGGTCAATTATTGCTATCGCCACACACTATCTACTCAATTTCAGCTGGACACTATCACTATTATTTGGTGCATTGATGGTGGTTACTGGACCTACTGTTATTGTTCCAATGTTAAGAACCGTTCGTCCCAATGCTACTATTTCCAATATCTTACGGTGGGAAGGTATCGCCATCGATCCCATCGGTGCAATTCTGGCGGTATTGGTATTTGAATTCATCCTGTCCAGTCAGGGGCACGGTTCAATATCACTAGGCCATACTCTCATTATCTTTGGACAAACGCTTGCTGTCGGCTGTGTTATAGGTGCTGGTGCTGGTTATTTTCTCGGATTGATTTTACGTAAACATCTATTACCTGAATACTTACATAATGTTGGCACATTAACCTTGGTCTTTGCAGTCTTTGCCTTATCCAATGAACTCACTGAGGAATCAGGTCTTTTATCTGTGACTATCATGGGGATCTGGCTTGCCAATATGAAAGATGTCTCCGTTGAAGATATTTTGGATTTCAAAGAAAGTCTAAGTATCTTATTAATTTCAGGACTATTCATCATCTTGGCAGCACGACTGGATTTCGCACAATTTGAAACCCTCGGACTAGCTTCCATAGCCTTATTTCTAGTTGTTCAACTAATAGCGCGTCCGGTTAAAGTGTTTGTCTGCACAATAGGTTCGGAGCTCAGCTGGCAAGAAAAAACACTAATTAGCTGGATCGGTCCTCGGGGAATTATCGCTGCTGCTGTCAGCGCCCTTTTTGCCCTCCGTCTGGAAGAAATGGGCATTCAACAAGCTGATTTACTAGTTCCGCTTGCCTTTACTATCATTATTGGCACCGTTTTATTACAAGGCTCAACAGCCAAATTTATAGCTAATACTCTGGGTGTTGCTGAGCCCGATGATAAAGGTTTTCTCATTATTGGAGCCAACCCAGTTGCCCGTATGATAGCCAAAGCTCTCAATGACAATGGTTACCGTACTCGTTTGACAGATACCAGCTGGACCAATGCTAAAGCAGCCCGTATGGAAGGGCTTGATACCTATTACGGTAATGCTGTCTCGGAGCATGCTGACCGTCATTTAGACTTGATTGGTTTAGGCCAAGTATTAACTCTGACGCCACAAAAAGAACTTAATGCTCTCGCTGGCTTACGTTATCGTGCAGAATTTGGTAGTAATCACGTATTCTTCTTATTAACCGAAAAAGAAGACAAGGAAGGTACATCTCGTACAAATATCAGCCACAATGCCAAGATCCTCTTTAGTAGTGAAGTCACATTCTCAAAGCTCGCCAGTTTAGTAAGTCAAGGTGCCGGCATTAAACAAACCAAGTTAAGCGATAGTTTTGATTTTAATGACTACCAACAACAATACGGAAAACGTGCCACACCATTATTTGCTATCACCAACAAAGGAACATTACATTTCTTTACTGCCAATAAAAAACTTATCCCAGAGCAGGATTGTACTATTGTATCCCTTGTTCAGGATGAGTTAGAGTAGTTTTATACCTTAATTGCTGCCTGATAATCATCAGCACGGCTATTCGCTGAGCGATACATAGTTGAATTGTTCAATACCCTCGCAAAAAAGGTATCTGTTTTGGCACTTCGGCAAGTGGGGAAAGTTGTTAAAGTAAAACTTGTGTTGTATATCTTGATGCTAAAATAAAGTAGCAACTGTCAGAAAGACTTTACTCATCATCATGCTTATTTAATCATTATGAAATCAGAAATATCAAAAACAGATCACGATGATATTGCCTTATTCAAAGCTGAAGTTGGTGAAATTGAGCATATTGAACAGGATAAAATTCATCCTGTTACCAATCCTCCAAAACCGAATCCACAATTTCGGCAACAACATCTTGACCAGGTGTTTCACGATACATTTTCTGAAGACTATGAGCCGCATACTGTCGGCAGCGAAGAAACCCTCAACTTTCGCCGTAGTGGTATTCAGGAACGTTTATTTTCAAGGCTTCGTAATGGTCATATTCACATTGAGGCTGAACTTGATTTACATGGTATGACTATCGCTGTTGCCCATGATGCACTGGCTAGGTTTATCCATGATTGTAAGCGCTATCAAATTCGTTGCGCTCGAGTTATTCATGGAAAAGGTTGGGGTTCAAAACACAATAAACCAATATTGAAAACCAAACTCAATGGCTGGTTACAACAAACTGAGGACGTACTGGCATTCTGCTCCGCCCCCATCGAAGATGGTGGGACTGGAGCAGTGTATGTATTACTAAGAAGAAAATAACGATCAACCAACCCAACGACGGGCATTGTGGAATAAACGCATCCATGGGCCATCTTTGCCCCAGTCATCCGGGTGCCATGAATGTTGCACCGTACGTGTCACACGTTCAGGATGAGGCATCATAATCGTAACCCTTCCATCTATCGTTGTCAGAGCAGTAATACCTTCCGGTGAACCATTAGGATTTTGTGGATAGTTTTCGGTCACATCCCCATAATTGTCAACATAACGCATTGCAATCTGTGCATCAGCCATCGAGCCGGTCTTACTAAAGTCAGCCCTGCCCTCGCCATGTGCCACTGCAATCGGCATCACCGAACCTGCCATATCCTGCAACAAAATAGAAGGTGAATCGACAATCTCAACTAATGAAAAACGAGCTTCAAACTGTTCTGACAGATTACGTTCAAACTGTGGCCAATGGTCACTACCCGGTATCAATTCTTTTAATTGTGACAACATCTGACAGCCGTTACAGACACCTAATGCAAACGTGTCTTCACGGGCAAAGAAATCACTGAACTGTTTTCTGGCTCTGTCATTGTGCAAGATGGTGCTTGCCCAACCGCGGCCAGCACCTAATACATCACCATATGAGAATCCGCCACAAGCAACCAACCCTTTGAAATCAGCCAAATCAACTCTGCCTTCAAGGATGTCACTCATGTGAACATCGATTGCGGTAAAGCCGGCATGATCAAAGGCAGCTGCCATTTCAATCTGACCATTGACACCCTGTTCACGTAAAATCGCCATTTTAGGACGTACACCACTGACTATATAAGGTGCTGCCACATGCTCATCAGAATCAAAAGTTAATCTGGCATGTAACCCCGGATCCTGATCATCTAGCAAAGCAGAAAATTCCTGCTTAGCACAATCCGGATTATCACGTAGCCGTTGCATCTGATAACTGGTTTCAGACCAAAATTGCTGTAAGGTAATTCGTGACTCATTGATCACCTGTTCACCATCAACAGTAATAACAATCTGCTGATCATCACGCAATGAACCAATCACGTGACTGTAATGTGCTAAATCCTGTTCTCTCAGAATTGCTAACACATCTTCAACGTCACAATGACGAACCTGAATGACCGCCCCTAATTCTTCATTAAACAACAATGGTAACGCTTCACCCAAAGCAGTCAGATTAATGTCCAGACCACAGTGCCCTGCAAATGCCATTTCACATAACGTAGTCAGCAATCCACCATCACTTCGATCATGATAGGCCAGTAATAAATCGTCTTGTTTTAATTGCTGTATAGCAGCAAAAAATTGTTTTAATGCTGCAGGATCATCCAGATCCGGGCCATGGTGGCCAACTTGATTATAAACCTGAGCCAACGCTGAAGCAGCCAGTCGATTATGACCTTTTCCTAAATCAATATAAATCAGATCAGTATCACCATGATCGATTCGTAATTGTGGTGTGCAGGTTTTAACAGCGTCTGTCACAGGTGCAAAGGCAGTGACAATCAGTGACAAGGGTGAGGTGACAGACTTGGTTTCACCGTCATCCTGCCACACAGTTTTCATGGATAAGGAATCTTTACCAACTGGTATGGCAATTCCC
>JAOUJZ010000058.1 GCA_029882915.1 Gammaproteobacteria bacterium
CAACTGCATTCATTCTTGCGCCAACACGTGTTCTGGTATCTAGAAGCGTATTTAGTGAGTTATCAATATTCGATAAAAAAGCGCCATTAGCTGATGCTGGTCCAACAGTATTTGCTTTTAAATCAGCCACAAAGTCATTGATAGTTTCAAAAACAGATTGTGTTCCGTTTATATCGTGGGCGGAAACAAACACTTTATTCCCAGGCTCATTAATTTCGACTGTGTAGCCATCACCAATACGAACACTTCGCTGTCCATCACCTGCACCCGGTGATGCTGGGACATAACCCGAAACGAGTGATGTAAATGGTTTTTGATCTGTTTGGTAACCTGAAAATAAAAATTCGCCATTGGCATCTGTTGAATTTGCCAAACCTAATAAGGCTTGATTAAGCTGATCGATTTCTTCTGCAATCCCTGCACGTGCTTCAGCACTATTTGTGTCATTTAGACCTTGCACAGCAAGCTCTCGAATTCGCTGGACAACATCAACAGATTGAGCAAGGATTCCTTCTGAAATAGAGAGTTTACTTTCAGCCGTAGAAGCATTGTCCTGATATTGATTTGATAACCCCAGTCGCCGTTGTATATCCAATGTTTTGATGGCCGCTACAGGATCATCCGATGGGCTACCTATTTTCTTACCTGTTGCCAGTTGTGCCTGAGTAGCAGCCAAATCAGTCTGCTGCTTCATCATCGCATCAATATTTTGTTGACTAATATAACTGGTAGAAATACGCATATTATCCTCCGTTATACCGCATTAAGTAGTGCGTTAAATACGGTATTTGATACTGTAATAATCTGTGAAGCGGCCTGATACGCTTGTTGGAACTTGATCAAATTTGCCGCTTCTTCATCAAGATTAACCCCAGATACACTATCAAATCGTAATTTAACTTGATTGAGCAATCCCTGTTGAGATTTTAGACCTAAGTCGGCCTGATGAGTTCGCGTCGCAATATTTGCCACCAGTGCACTGTACCCATCAGCAAATGTTTGGGTACCCCCAACCAGAGTTTTTGTTACTTGCAAATCCGCTAAAATCGCTGCATTTTCATTATTACCTACAGCGGGGTTAATCGTTGATGAAGCGGCTATTTCACGAGGATCGGTCATCACAACTTTGATTGCTCCAGCATAATCGCCCGGCGCAATAGCGGCTAAGTCACCAAAGAAAAAACCGCCCGCAGCCCCATTAAGATCAATACCTGCCTGATGCTGTGTGTTAAATACATCAACGACAGAAAAAGCCAAATCACTCAGTTGAGATCGGACAGAATCAATAATTTCTGAACGAACCTGAAGTGCGCCACCAAGACTACCACCTGTGAGTTGTGCCGAAATATCGGTTGCTGCCGGGCCATAACCAATAGAGTTACGAACCGGTGATGTAGTGGTGTCAATCACACTCAATGAAATGGCAGTGGAGCCACTAACTAACACTTGTCCTGTGCCAACAAACACGTTCAAGGAACCATTATCATCACGCACAGTTGACACTGAAACATATTCAGACAATTTATTTATTAATTGATCACGTTGATCAAGCAAATCATTGGGCGGATTATCAACCGAGCTATGCATAGCATTAATGGCTTGATTCAACTCTGCAATACCGCGCGTTAATGTATTAATATCCTCAACTACCACCGATATTTGACTATCAATTTGCTTATCAAAGCTTTGCATTTGAACATCAAGCGTATTAAAGCGATCCGCCAATAATTGACCTTGTGTCAGCATCACTTGTCGAGCAGAAATGGCTGTCGGATCGTTCGCAACTTCATGGATCGCATTAAAGAATTCTTCCAGTCCTGTGTTGATACCCAGTTCCTTGGATCCCAGTAAATCATCGACCTGCTTAGCAAACGTCAAGAAAGTCTCTTGCTGTGATGTCTGTGACGTATAGTTGCTGACCTCATCACTTAGAAACTCATCAAATATACGTTGCACACCAGTGATCTGAACCCCGGAGCCGAAATAATAACCACCTTGATAATGCGGAATATTGGTGCCTTGTGTTGTACGCTGGCGTGAATATCCCTCAGTATTCGCATTACTGATGTTATGACTGATTGTTGATAAGGATCCCTGCGTTGTCAATAACGCTGAAGTTCCTATGTTTAACATGCTCATGTCTAGAGTCCTCTATCCGTCAAGTTATCGTCAATATTCATGAATACTTGAGCTCTTGCGAAACTTGTGCCAAGGTCGCTCCATGCATAATGCGTTTTATTTTGTCGGCATACGCTGGATCCGTAGCATAGCCAGCTTCATGCAGGCTATCTATGAATGCTTCAGGATTTTTTACCTGCTGAAGTGCTTCTCTATAGCGAGGTTGTGTTTGTAAAAAATCAACATAGTCATTGAAACTATCTTGATAGGATTCATAAGATCTAAATCGTGCTTGTTCTTTAACAGCAACACCTTCACGATATTCAACGGTGGAGGTGGCAGCAATATCACCTTGCCAATGCCTATCCGCTTTAATATTAAAAAGATTATGACTGGACTTCCCACCTGGCTTGTTAATAACATGCTTGCCCCAGCCTGTTTCCAGTGCTGCTTGTGACAAAATCACTTCCGGTTTAACACCAATTCGATTCGCCGCTTGTTGTGCCATAGGTAATAACTGCTTAACAAAACTTTCTGGCGAATTAAATGTGATGTTAGCTTGTACTGCATCTTTTTCAGACACTTTCTTGGGGGCTGCCCGCATCACTTGTTGTAATAACGCAGGGTTATCCATAACTTGTAGTGCTGATTTAGTTCGTACGATATCCACATCAGTACTTTTTTCTTGAGTACCTGTGACCGGTTTTTTAGTGCCTAATTGTCCACCTAGTTGACGCATAATGACATCTTGCAAGCCCATGCCGCCTTTAGCTGAAAGATCCATCGCTAACTGTTGGTCTGACATATCGCGATACATGTCGCTTTGTGAACTATCAAAAATACCATCGGCTAAACTTGCCTGCCGCATACTCTTCAACATCATATTCAGAAATAATGATTCAAATTGTCCGGCAACCTGTCTCAGGGTTTCCTGATCTTTCTGATCGATCGTTGCTGATCGACGTAGCTCAGACAGACCATTAAAATCAATGGCCGTTTGTGCAACATGGGTATTGAGTGCCATGACTAAATCACTACCAGCTCAGCTTTCAAAGCACCGGCTTGTTTCAGGGCTTCTAATATAGCCACCAAATCACCCGGCGCTGCACCCACTTGATTGACTGCTCGTACGATTTCATCCAAAGATACGCCCGGATCAAATACAAACATTCGACTATCTTCTTCGGTGATTGTAATATCAAAGTTGGGGGTAACCACCGTTTCGCCGCTTGATAATGCATTTGGCTGGCTTACCTCAGCAGCAGCAGAAATGGTGACTGATAAATTACCATGTGTTACCGCCGCAGGACTGACTCGAACATGCTGCCCAATTACAATCGTACCTGTGCGAGAATTAACCACAATTTTGGCTGCCGCCTCACCCGGATTAAGTTCAAGATTTTCTACTAATGATAAAAAAGGCACTCGCTGACTTGGGTCACGCGGTGCATTTATCTTGATAGATGATGCATCCATTGACCGCGCTGACCCTTTTCCTAAAGTATGATTGATGGCATCCGTCAAACGACTGGCCGTTGTAAAATCTGGCTGATGCAAGTTCAGAATAATATGATCGCCAACATTAAATGCATTACGAACAGTTCGCTCAACAGTGGCGCCATTCGGAATGCGACCAGCACTAGGAATATTGACTGTTATTCTTGAGCCATCACCAGCTTCGGCACCAAACCCACCTACGACTAAATTTCCTTGTGCCATGGCATAAACCTGACCATCAGCACCTTTTAACGGCGTCATAATTAAGCTTCCGCCTCGTAGACTTTTTGCATCACCTAATGAGGACACGGTGACATCAATTGTTTGACCCGGCTTAACAAAAGGAGGTAAATCCGCGTGGATGCTAACTGCTGCCACGTTTTTACTTTTTGGATTGGTTCCCGGTGGTAAATTAATACCCATCTCACGCAACATGCTCCGCAAACTTTGGCCGGTAAATTTGGTTTTATCGCCAGTACCATTCAACCCCACAACCAAACCGTACCCCACCAACTGGTTACTTCGTACTCCTGCGATAGAAGCGAGATCTTTAATACGTTCTGCCTGTACAGCTGTAGAGATAACTATTAAGGCAAGACCAATCAAAATCGTTTTAATATTCATAGTCATCACCTATTTAAAATGGCATCAAGGCACTGATGAAGAATCGACCTAACCAACCCATCACATTGGCATCATTTACCGGCCCATCTCCGACATAGGCAATTTGAACATCTGCAATACGTTTTGAAGAAATCGAATTATTAGAGTCAATATCACGTGGGCTGATCATTCCGGAGATACGAATATATTCATTGCCCTGATTGATAGTCATGACTTTTTCTCCACGAACGACCATATTGCCATTCGGCAAGACCTCCACCACTGACACACTAATATCGCCTTCCAATGTATTACTCAGGTCA
>JAOUJZ010000059.1 GCA_029882915.1 Gammaproteobacteria bacterium
ACCATCCCATGCAATACCCATATCAGCGCCATGTGCTACAACTGCATCGGCTGTCGTATCTCTGTTTTCAGGAAGTAATGGATTAGGAATTCCATTAGGAAAAGTACCGTCTGGATTATGATGAATCTTTATAAATTCTACCGGCACATTCGCACGTTGAAATTTGGTTTCTATCGCATCAATCACATGGCCGGCCGCACCATTACCAGCATTGACAACCAGTTTTAATGGTTTGATAGTTGATAACGTTATATAACCCAGCAAGTGTTCAATATACTCATCTTGAATTGATATATTTTGAAGTGAGCCTTGTTGACTTGTAGGTGGGAAATCATTCTGTTCTGCCAGACGCTGGATTTCTTTAAGACCCGTATCGCCACTAATGGGTCTAGCACCTCGACTGACCAGTTTCATTCCATTAAAGTCAATTGGGTTATGGCTGGCAGTGATTTCTATCCCACCATCGACATCCAAATGAAATGCAGCAAAATAAATTTCTTCTGTTCCTGTCATACCTAGGTTAAGAACATCCACACCTTCATCCATCAACCCTTTGGCAAGCGCGTGTTTAAGTGATTCACTTGAAAGGCGAATATCGCAACCAATTACAACCTTTTTGGCATTCAGATATTGGGCATAAGCACGGCCAACACGATAGGCAATATCGTCGTTAAGTTCTTCACCCAACTGCCCACGAATATCGTAAGCTTTAAAACAAGTCAGCGTCATTAACTTCGCCCATAGGTATCATCAAAACGGACAATGTCATCTTCACCCAGATAATCACCTGTTTGCACCTCTATAATAATCAAGGGCTCTACACCTGTATTTTCTAGGCGGTGTTTGTGCTCAGCGGGGATATAGGTAGATTCATTGCGATTTAATGTGAATTCCTTATCTTCATGGATTACTTTTGCTATTCCAGATATTACAACCCAATGCTCACATCGATGATGATGCATCTGTAAACTCAACTTCGCGCCTGGTTTAACTTCAATACGCTTAATTTTAAAGTCTTCACTTTGCTCTAAAACAGTATACATACCCCATGGTCGGTGTACTGTACGATGATATTTGTATGTTTCATGCTCTTGAATTTTAAGTTGAGCATAGATGTGTTTGACATCTTGTGTACGGCTTTTATCAGCAACTAAAAGTGCATCGGCTGTGTCAATGATAATAAGATTTTCGATTCCAACAGCACCCACCACTCTATCTTCACTCTTGATAATGCAATTTTTGCTGTCATGCAGTATCGCCTCACCCTGAATACGATTATTGTTACTATCAGCTATTGTCAAATTCCCCAATGAGCCCCAGTCACCAATATCACTCCAACCAATATCACACGCTACTACCGCCGCATTATGCGTTTTCTCCATTACTGCATAATCGATAGAGTCAGCTGGTACAGCTTCAAAATCTTCTGGACGAATATCTATCTGACTAAACCCTTCGCCTGAAACTTTTCTGGCATGTTGTAAACAATATTTAGTGAGTTCTAGAATTTTAGGGCTGTGTTCAGCCATCTCACGTAACATTGCCCCAGCAGTGAAGCAGAACATCCCAGAATTCCATAGGAAGTTTCCTGAATCAACATAGTCTTGGGCTTTATGATAATTTGGTTTCTCAACAAAACGAAGCACTTCATGACCGTTTGATTCTATATAGCCATACCCTGTTTCTGGTGCAGTTGGCTGAATACCAAATGTAACAATTTTTCCACTTAAAGCTAATTCACAGGCATCAACAACAGCATTAGAAAAAGCATGCTGATCTGATATCAAATGGTCAGCCGTCAGAGCAAGCAAAATCGCCTCTTCCCCATGTATTTCAGCCACCTGTAGAGAGGCAGCCGCGATAGCAGCTGCTGTGTTACGACCAAAAGGCTCAAGAATAAAATTGGTGGTGATGGGCTTTTCTAATGAATGGTTTAACTCTCGATACTCATCTTCAATTTTGAAAATAAGCTCACGGTTAGTTACCGTTAACACTTCACTAACGTTAGGTAAGGATGCAGCCCTAATGAAAGCCTTGCTCAAAAAACTGATGCCATCATCTAACTTAATAAAAGGTTTTGGATGCTGTTCTCTCGAAACTGGCCAAAGCCTTGATCCTGAACCACCACAAAGGATGGTTGGTATTAGATTTACTTCCTTTTTCACTAATTCAGACTCTATAACATTGATAAAAGAAAGTTTACCTTATTTGTATCTAGGTTTATACCGTGATGTACTTATCCAAGCCAATCCTTCACCTCACACTGAGGTAAAAAACCATCAATATGAGTCGTCAATATGTCTCTCACTTGTTGACAGTCACCAGTGTTGTTAGCCTGCTCTATTTTTTGCAATATTACGTTTAATGTTGCCCATGGAATAATATTTTCCTGTGCACGCATAACCTTACTGTGTTCGGTAGCTGTGACATTTTCACCGATCAGTAACTCCTCGTAAAGCTTCTCACCCGACCTGAGACCCGTATAAATAATCTCTATATCGCCATCGGGATGTTCATCATCTTTTTCGATAAACCCACTAAGATGAATCATTCTTTTTGCCATATCTAAAATTCGGACAGGTTTTCCCATATCCAACACAAAAACGTCGCCACCTTTTCCCATGGCACCGGCCTGAATGACTAATTCTGCGGCTTCTGGAATAGTCATGAAATAGCGGATAATTCGTGAGTCGGTAACTGTAACTGGGCCACCATTTGCAATTTGTTCACGAAACAATGGAACAACTGAGCCGGATGATCCTAATACATTACCAAATCTGACCATGGTAAAGCGTGTCGTTGGATTTTGCACATCATCTTCTGAAAGTGCTTGTAATATTAATTCTGCAAAACGCTTGGTTGCACCCATCGTATTGGTCGGACGTACAGCTTTGTCTGTGGAAATCAACACAAAGGTTTCAACACCTGCAGCAATAGCCGCCTTAGCGGCATTTAATGTGCCAAACACATTGTTTCGAATACCTTCTGTTGTGTTCTGTTCAACCAAAGGCACATGTTTATAGGCTGCTGCATGATAAATTGTATTGATATTAAATCGCTGGCAAATCATCTCTAACCGTTGCTGATTCTGCACTGAGCCAAGCACCGCAATAATGGGGATATCTTCACGAAGTTGAAATAACTCTTTTTCAATCACATACAAGCCAAACTCATTTAATTCGTAGAGAACTAGCATTGTCGGCTGTAATTTTATAATTTGCCTACATAACTCAGAGCCGATTGACCCGCCAGCCCCAGTAACCAACACTGCCTTATCAGTAATATTGGCATGCAAAAGGCTTTGTATTGGTGCCACCTGTTCTCGTCCTAATAAATCTGCAATATCAACTTCCTGAATATCTGCAACTTTAACTCGACCCTGAGCAATATCAGTCAACTCAGGTATTGTCTGAACATGAAGTGGATAAGATTCTAAAGAGCTAATAATCTGATAACGACGTTGACGTGAAATAGAGGGCATTGCCAAAAGAATATTGCCAACTTCATACTTCTCAATAAGGTAATTTAAACGAGAAAATGGATAAATCCTTAGTCCATTGACATGCTGATTATGTAATGCGGGCTCATCATCTATGAATCCAACGGGATTTAGCTCATGACCCGTCCCTAATAAAGAAGCAATCTGTGCTCCAGATGCCCCGGCACCATAAATTAATACTGGTTGTGACTGTTTGCTTTTCCTGCTCGTCACATTCGACATGGTATGATAGTCAGTAAACCACCACCGAGCCACGAGCCGAGTTCCTCCAGCAATTATCAAAATTATTAATCCATTGAGCCCATATACGGTTCTAGGAACTAGACCAGAATATTCTCCCGCCAATAAAACAATGACCGAGAACACCAGAATATAAAGCGATACTGCTTTTAAAACAGTCCATAACGCTTTCAATCCCAAATAGCGAATAATCGATCTATATAATCCAAAGCGGATAAAAATGGGAATGAGTATTGCTGGTGCTAATAAAAATATCCAGATTTGTTCTTGGGGAGGTACATAGAAAATGTCTAGTCGTAAAGAAAACGCTAGCCACAAAGAAAAAATAGCTGAAACATAGTCAGTGACCAAGGTTAGTAGTCGTTTCATTTCTCTTGGGCGAGAGAGAAACCAGCCTGACAGAGAAAATGTATTTTTACGCACCATGAAATATGAGACCTTAATCCTTAAGATTGCATTCTAGCAATATTACAAAGGAAATAAAGTGAAGAATTAATTAAACAACTTTATATAAGATTTAGGTGTGCTACAGGTGAATTAAAAATGGCACGCCCGACAGGATTCGAACCTGTTACCCTCGGCTTAGAAGGCCGATGCTCTATCCAAATGAGCTACGGGCGCATTGGTATTCTTTCTTATTAATAAGGATATTATAAAGGTATTTAAAGTGGTCGGGGCAGAGAGATTCGAACTCCCGACCCTCTGGTCCCAAACCAGATGCGCTACCAGACTGCGCTATGCCCCGACATTTCCAAGGACAGACA
>JAOUJZ010000031.1 GCA_029882915.1 Gammaproteobacteria bacterium
CTACTGCTGAGGCTGTCGCTTCTGAACCAGCGCCCGCACCATAATAAAGTGTTGGGCCTACGGCATCACCTTTTACCAATACCGCATTCATTACTCCATCAACATTGGCGAGCAAACGACGTTGCGAAATCAAAGTTGGATGGACACGTAATTCAACACCTTGCGCTGTTTTTTTAGCGATACCTAAATGTTTAATGCGATAGCCCAATTCAGAGGCATATTTCACATCTTCCTGCGCAATTTTGCTGATGCCTTCTGTGTAGGCTTTATCAAATTGCAACGGAATACCAAAGGCAATTGATGCCATGATAGTTAATTTATGCGCTGCATCAATACCTTCAACATCGAAGGTGGGATCGGCCTCAGCATAACCCAATGCCTGTGCTTCAGTCAGAACATCAGCGAAGTCACGTCCTTTATCCCTCATTTCAGTCAGAATAAAGTTGCCAGTACCATTAATAATGCCAGCTAACCACTCAATACGGTTTGCCGCCAAGCCTTCGCGCATCGCCTTAATAATCGGAATACCGCCAGCAACCGCCGCTTCAAAAGCAATAGTCACACCTTTTTCCTGTGCTCTAGCAAATAACTCATTGCCGTGTAATGCGATCAATGCTTTATTAGCGGTAACCACATGTTTGCCATTAGCGATTGC
The DNA here is from genome assembly GCA_029882915.1 of Gammaproteobacteria bacterium. GTDB lineage: Bacteria > Pseudomonadota > Gammaproteobacteria > Nitrosococcales > Methylophagaceae. The sequence continues at coordinate 656 of JAOUJZ010000031.1, forward strand.
TTCTAGCACCAACTCACGTGCGATACCCGTGCCACCGATTAACTCAACAACGACCTGAATTTCAGGGTCACAAACAATATCATGTGCATCCATTGTTAAGGCAATGCCGTCAGTATTGCAGTTTTTAGGGGTATCAAAATCACGATCGGCAGCGCGGCTGATTTCAATATCACGTCCAGCACGGCGCGTTATCTCTTTAATATTACGGCGAAGTACATTAACGGTACCACTGCCAACCGTACCTAAACCAAGAACGCCAATTTTAACTGATTGCACTTTGCCCCCTAATCTTTCTTAAACATGTCACGGATCCCACGGATCGCCTGACGTGTACGATGTTCATTTTCAATCAAGCCAAAACGCACATGATCATCACCATATTCACCAAAGCCTACGCCTGGTGATACAGCTACTTTAGCTTCTTGCAATAATTTCTTGGTGAATTCCAGTGATCCCATTTCTTGATACTTCTCAGGAATCTTTGCCCACACAAACATGGTCGCTTTTGGCTTTTCAACTTTCCAGCCGATAGAATTTAATCCATCACACAGCACATCACGACGTCTTTTATACGTATCAATAATCTCATCCACACAGTCTTGCGGGCCATCCAGAGCAGCAATTGCTGCCACCTGAATCGGCGTAAACATACCGTAGTCCAGATAAGATTTCATGCGAGCCAAGGCTGCAACCAATGTAGGGTTACCTGACATAAAGCCTACTCGCCAACCCGGCATGTTGTAGGTTTTTGATAAGGTATAAAACTCTACAGCGACATCTTTAGCGCCAGGCACTTGTAATATCGATGGTGCTTTATAGCCATCAAAGACGATCTCACCATAGGCTAGATCGTGTACTACCCAAATTTCATGCTCTTTGGCAAAAGCGACAACGCGCTCAAAAAATTCCAAATCGACACACTGGGTTGTTGGATTTCCAGGGAAATTCAATACCAACATTTTTGGCTTAGGCCATGAGTCTTTTACTGATTTTTCCAATTCAGCGAAAAAATCACCGCCTGCTACCAAGGGCACATGACGAATATCAGCACCCGCGATCACAAAGCCATACGGATGAATCGGATACGCGGGATTCGGTACCAGAATTGCATCGCCAGGACCTACTGTTGCCATAGCTAGATGCGCTAAACCTTCTTTGGAACCGATAGTAACAATCGTTTCTGAATCAGAATCCAAAGTGACATCATATTTACGCTGATACCAATCACAAATTGCTTTGCGCAAACGCGGGATTCCGCGGGAAACAGAATAACGATGAGTGTCTGGTCTTTGTGCAGCTTCAACTAATTTTTCAACAATATGCGCGGGCGCAGGACGATCTGGATTTCCCATCCCAAAATCAATGATATCCTCACCTCGCGCACGGGCTTTGGCCTTCAAATCATTTACAATATTGAATACATAGGGTGGAAGGCGTTTAATTCTGGGGAAATCTTCGTTCAACTCTGCACCTGAAATTAGCTAAAAAGGTTGGCAAACCCAGCAAAATAACTGAAAATGGTGAACACTTCAAATCACATTTTATAAAATTGGCTCACATGACTGAACAAGAAGTATTCTACAACGAAATATTGACTGATCTAGAAAACGGCACTTTGACATTACCGACCTTACCAGAAGTAGCGTTGCGTGTACGTGAAGTTGTTGATGATCCAGAAGCAACTGCCGCTGATTTAGCCCAAATTATCGTCACCGATGTTGCCTTGTCTGCTCGATTACTAAAAGTATCTAATAGCCCTCTTTATCGTGGACGAGTACCTATCGATAATGTCCAGATGGCCATTTCTCGACTTGGCCAGACTTTAGTCAGAAATCTGGTCATCAGTCTGGTAATGGCGCAAATGTTTCAGGCAACATCAAGTAGACTGGACAAACGGTTACACGATCTCTGGGAACACAGCACCGAAGTGGCGGCCATTAGTCAGGTTCTCGCTTCCAAGCAACCTGGAATTGCTTCTGAAGATGCCTTATTGGCTGGCTTAATTCACGATATTGGCGTGTTACCGATATTGATGAAAGCTGATGAAGATCCAGACTTGCTGAGCGACACAGTCACACTTGATTCAGTAATTTCCAACCTTCATACTCGTGTTGGTCAAGCCATTTTGAAAAGCTGGGGCTTATCTGATGCCCTGATTGATGTTGCTGCATATCATGAAGATCTTAGTAGAGACAGTGGTGAGCAACCTGATTTGGTTGATATTGTTCAGGTAGCTAACTTACAAAGCTATATGAACACTGAACATGCACTCAGTGAAGAAGAACTGGAAAAGGTGCCTGCTTTTAAAAAGCTCGGTGTTGATACTGGAATCAGTGTCGTTGAGCTTGATGAAAACAGCGATGAATATGCTGAAGCGTTAGCCTTGTTTGGTCTTTAAAATAAATTAAGATCATTCCCCCTCCCTGATATTGGGAGAGGAAATAGTGTCACTCTACCAATTTACTCAGACACTTCTGGACGCATATGAGGGAATAGCAGCACATCCCGAATTGAAGGCGCGTCAGTTAATAACATCACCAATCTATCGATACCAATACCCTCACCGGCTGTTGGTGGCATGCCATATTCCAGTGCTCGAATATAGTCGTCATCAAAGTGCATGGCTTCATCATCACCCGCATCTTTCTCCGCTACTTGTGCCTGAAAACGTTCTGCCTGGTCTTCAGCATCATTCAACTCTGAGAAACCATTGGCAATTTCACGACCGCCTACAAAAAACTCAAATCGGTCAGTGACAAATGGATCCTCATCACTACGACGAGCCAATGGAGATACTTCAGTCGGATATGCAGTAATAAAAGTGGGTTCCATCAATCGATGTTCAACCGTTTTTTCGAATATCTCAATCTGAATCTTACCCAACCCATAACTGTCTTTTAGTGGAATACCCAAACCTTCAGCCACTTGTCTTGCAGCCTCTAATGTCGCCAACTGATCAGCCTTTATAGCAGAATTAAAATGCAGGATAGATTCATTGACCGTCATACGATGGAATGGTTTTGAGAAATCCAGATCGGTACCTTGATAATGTACTTGTGATGTACCCAAAACATCTTGAGTAACTGTACGTAGCATTTCTTCTGTCAAATCCATCAGATCCTTATAATCTGCATAGGCTTGATAGAACTCAACCATAGTAAACTCAGGGTTATGACGGGTAGATAAACCTTCATTCCGGAAATTACGGTTAATTTCAAACACACGTTCAAAACCACCCACTACCAGACGCTTGAGGTATAACTCGGGGGCAATACGCAAGAACAAGTCCATATCAAGCGCATTATGGTAGGTCGTAAAGGGTCTGGCTGTTGCACCACCGGGAATAGCCTGCATCATCGGGGTTTCGACTTCCAGATAGTCTTTTGACATCAAAAAGCGACGAATACCATCAATGACTCGAGTTCGTATTCTAAATGTTTCACGGCTGGCTTCGTTCATAATCAAATCAACATAACGTTGACGATAACGGGTTTCCTGATCCGATAAACCGTGGAATTTTTCCGGTAGTGGACGTAGCGATTTGGTCAACAAACGAATGTCATCCACCAACACTGACAATTCACCTTTTTGAGTACGGAACATGACCCCTTCTGCTGCGATAATGTCGCCCAGATCCCAGCGTTTGAATTGTGCATACACACCTTCAGCCAGATCATCACGCTTCACATACAGCTGCATATCACCTGACATATCACGAATATTGGCAAAACTGGCTTTACCCATTACGCGTTTGGTCATTAAACGGCCAGCAATTTTAACTCGCCTAGGCTCGGCAGCTAACTGTTCGGCTGATGTTTTGTCATAGTCAGCCAATAGTTCAGCATTCATTACATTACGACGAAAATCATTGGGAAAGGCATTGCCTTGCTCACGTAATTCCGCCAGTTTTTCACGGCGTTGAGCGACCAGTCTGTTTTCGTCTTGTTCGATTTCGTTTGTCATCATTAATCTCGGTTTATAGTCCTGATTTCAGGGATGCTTCAATAAATTGGTTTAAATCACCGTCCAGTACAGCCTGAGTGTTACCTGTTTCTACATTGGTACGTAAATCCTTGATCCGTGACTGATCCAGTACATAGGAACGAATTTGACTACCCCAGCCAATATCGGCCTTGGCATCTTCTGCTGCCTGCTTGTCTTCATTTTGCTTCAGTAGCTCAAGTTCATACAATTTGGCACGTAGTTGATTCATCGCATTGTCGCGATTCTGGTGCTGTGAACGCTGATTCTGACACTGCACCACTGTATTGGTCGGAATATGGGTAATTCGAATCGCAGAATCGGTTTTATTAACATGCTGGCCACCGGCTCCACTGGCTCGATAGGTGTCTACTCTCAAGTCAGCTTTGTTAATTTCAATTTCAATATTTTCATCCACTTCTGGATAAACAAATACAGAACAAAAGGAAGTGTGTCTGCGTGCACCAGAATCAAAGGGTGATTTTCTGACAAGGCGATGAACACCCGTCTCAGTCCGCAACATTCCAAAGGCATATTCACCTTCAAAATGAATAGTCGCACTTTTAATTCCGGCCACCTCACCTGAAGATACTTCAACTAATTCAACGTTAAAGCCTTGTGCCTCACCCCAGCGTAGATACATTCTCAGCACCATATTTGCCCAGTCTTGGGCTTCAGTGCCTCCTGACCCTGACTGAATATCAAGATAGGCATTATTTGCATCCATCTTACCCGAAAACATCCGCTGAAATTCGAGTTTCTCCAGCCCCTTTTCCAATGCATCCAGATCTTCTGTTACCGCATCAAAGGTATCTTGATCCTGCTCTTCTACTGCCAACTCCAACAAATCTTTAGCATCATCAAGTACTTCTCGATGAGAAGATAGGGTCGCCACAATACGTTCTAGGCTAGAGCGTTCCTGACCTAATTTCTGCGCTCGCTCAGGATCTTCCCAAACTGCTGGAGATTCCAGTTCTCTAGTGACTTCTACTAACTGTTCAGCTTTGCCATCATAGTCAAAGATACCCCCTGAGATCGTCACTGCGACCTCTGAGCTCTTTGATTCGTTGCATTGTTGCGCCTAATTCCAACGCTTAATCCTCATGTTGATTTATTTGCCCTGACTTCTAACGCCAGAAAAACCGTTTATTGTATCGTATTTAAGTGTTAACGTTGCTTTGGTAAAAAACGCATTGGGTCAACTGGTTTACCATTGCGCCTGATTTCAAAATGTAATTGGTCTCGCTGAGTACCAGTTCTTCCTAATAGGGCAATTTTTTGACCCGACTTAACGTATTGCCCTTCTTTGACCAACAGGGATTTATTATGTGCATAAGCACTTAAATAAACATCATTGTGTTTAATAATCAGTAAATTTCCGTATCTAGGCAGACCGTTACCACTATAAACAACCTTACCTGATGCGGCGGCAACTACTTGCTGACCAGACTTGCCTGAGATATTTATCCCTTTTCTACCTGCAGCACTTTTGGAATAAGTCGATATCACTTCACCTTTTGTTGGCCAACGCCATGTTAGACGTTGATTGGATGCCGTGCCTTTTGGTTCAGGTTTGGTAGTTTTTGTTGTTTTTTTGCTTGCTGTGGCAGTACTTTTAGTCGTGGATTCTGTATTTCGATAGGATTTAAACAGTAATTTTTGTCCAACAAAAATTCGGTATGGTGGACGAATGTGATTAATTTTCGCCAGTATTTTATAGTCCATACCATAACGCCAGCTGATCGAATATAAAGTATCTCCTTTTTTAACTTTATATACTGTTGGCAGCTTGACTTGTCCCGCATTGGATTGGCTGGTTTTAGCTTTACTGCCATACCCATAACTGCCAACTGGTGCTACTGCCTGACCACCACCACAAGATGTCAGCATAAAAATCAGTAATAGCAGAACAATTCTCATAAGGAATAGCTATTTCAAGTCTGAAAAAAAATTAAATACACTATAACAAGCAATATAATTGTTGCCCAACCAATACGGTCAATCCAGCTATGTAATTGTGCCTCTAATTGTTCTCCACCCCAGCGCATTAAGCCGGCCACCAGAAAAAAACGCATGCCACGACCAATGGCAGAACCGATAATAAATGGCAATAACGCCATACCGGCTACACCTGATGCAATGGTAAATACTTTGTATGGAATAGGCGTGAATCCCGCTAATAAAATCGCCCAAAATCCCCACTGGTTGAACCACTGCTGAGCCAATTGATAGGCATCTATATAACCGAATGACTGTAACCACGGTTCAATGATCTGAAAAGCATACACTCCAATAAGATAACCAAATAAACCACCCAATACCGATGTTAATGTGGTTAATCCTGCGTAAAACCACGCTTTATCAGGTTTGGCTAATGTCATTGGTGCCAGCATGACATCCGGTGGTACCAGAAAACAGGAGGATTCAGTAAAACTCACCATGGCTAGCCAGTAGGAAGCATGACGATGGCGTGCCCACTGCATCACGTGTGCATAAATTCCTGAAAACAGTCGCATTAAATTTGTCCAGTCAATAACGGTACAAAACTCACCGCATCCAACTCAGTTTCTTCAAATGAATTACCATTTCTGTCTATCACTCGAAGTGATTGACCTGAGCTACCTCCAACAGGAATCACCAATCTGCCGCCAGGTGCTAATTGCCTCAATAAACCCTCTGGAATTTGTTCTGGTGCACAAGTCACAATGATGCCATCGTATGGCGCATTCTCTTCCCATCCCCAGCTACCATCACTATGTTTCAGGCGGATATTATTCAGCTTTAACTGATAAAAACGTTCTCGCGCCTGATTTTGTAGCGGCGAAATACGTTCCACGCTGAACACACGTTCAACTAACTGTGACAACACTGCTGTCTGGTAACCAGATCCTGTCCCTACTTCCAGTACTTTATTCTTGGGTAATCCTTCCAGCAAAATTTCAGTCATTCTGGCTACAATAAAAGGCTGCGAAATAGTCTGGCCATGACCTATCGGAAGTGCAGTGTCTTCATAAGCACGACTTGCTAGCGCTTCATCAACGAACAGGTGACGAGGAAGATCTCTTATTACGGCCAAAACGCTTACGTTTTTAATGCCCTGATCTTTTAATCGAGCGACCAGACGGTCTCGCGTCCGTTGTGAGGTCATGCCTATGCCTCGATGGTCAGATATCACTCGAATGCTCCTTGTAGCCAATGCGACACACCATCAATTGCATCATAACGTGTCAAATCAATTTGTAGCGGTGTCACTGATACAGCACCACGGCGAATAGCATCAAAGTCTGTACCGGGTCCGGCATCTTGTTCTTCGCCCGCAGGCCCGACCCAATACATTGCTCGTCCACGAGGGTCAAATTCTTTAATCACAGGTTCAGCCTTATGGCGATGACCTAAACGTGTGCTTTCAAATCCAGTAATCTCGGCAATGGGTAGATCAGGTACATTCACATTCAAGATTGTATCTGCTGGTAATGATGACGTCTGTAATTGAACAACCAATTTTTTAGCCACCCATGCTGCAGTCTCATAATGGGTAGCATCATTTCCAACCAATGAAATTGCAATCGCTGGCAAACCCAGAAAACGTCCTTCCATTGCCGCTGCCACAGTACCTGAATACAAGACATCATCACCCAGATTTGCACCTGCATTAATACCCGAAACAACCATATCAGGCTCTTCATCCAGTAAGCCTGTGATTGCCAGATGTACACAATCTGTTGGTGTACCTTCCACACGATAAATACCATCTTCCAACATGTTTAATCGTATAGGGTTTTCTAGCGTCAATGAATTACTTGCACCACTACGATTTCTATCAGGTGCCACCATCGTTATTTCACCTAAATTTGCCAGAACTCTGGCTAGAGTTTGGATGCCTTCAGCCATGTAACCATCATCATTACTGATCAGGATTTTCATTATTTTATTCATCGCCTTACGCAGAGTTCTAATTACGACATATATTATCAAGAATATGTGAACATCGTTATAAAAAAGGGCATCACAAGTGATGCCCTTTTAATTATTACTAAATATAGTGATTACATCAGGATATTGTTAGCCTGACCACCACCATAACTATGGAATTGCATAGGCTCACCACCCGGGGTAACTTTTACCGCACAATATTTAAACTCTGGTATTTTGGCAGCGGGATCTAATGCAGCATTAGATAATTTATTCACCGCGGCTTCGTAATAACAAAATGCCATGAATACTGCACCAGTGGGCACCGCTTCATCTGAACGTGCAATCATTGAAATCTGACCACGTCGTGTCGATAAAGTAATCAAGTCACCCGGCTTGATGCCCATTTCATCCAGACTGATCGGGTTAATAGTCGCCACTGCCTCAGGCTCTAATGCATCAAGTACATTTGAGCGTCGGGTCATTGAGCCCGTATGCCAATGTTCTAACATACGTCCGGTAATCAAAACGAATGGATATTCACTATCGGGGCGTTCATCAGGTTCAACAATATCGGCAGGCACAAACTTACCGCGACCACTCTCACGTGGGAAATCATTCATGAAAATAACGGGCTCACCAGGGTCACCTTCTTTCAGGCAAGGATAGACAATGGCTCCTTCATTTTCGAGGCGTTCCCACGTCATTCCTGCCATCGTAGGTACGGCCTTCCGAACTTCAGCAAATACTTCTGAAGCATCATTATAATTCCAGTCTAGCCCCAGACCTCGTGCCATTTGCTGAATAATCCACAAATCTTGTCGTGCATCACCCGGTGGGTTAATCGCCTGCCGACCTAATTGCACTAGTCTGTCCGTATTAGTGAATGTTCCTGTTTTTTCAGAAAATGCGGATGCAGGCAACACCACATCAGCCAAATAAGCAGTTTCAGTCAGGAATATATCCTGAACGACCATATGCTCAAGCTCGGACATTGATTGGCGGGCATGATTAGCATCAGGATCTGACATTGCTGGGTTTTCACCCATTACATAAAGGCCTTTCAAATCGCCCTTGTGAATAGCGTGCATAATTTCCACCACGGTCAACCCTGGACGATTATCAAGTTCACAGCCCCACAACTCTTCAAAGTAAGCATGGGATTTCTCATCATTAACCGGTTGATAATCAGGGAAGACCATTGGAATCAAGCCCATATCAGATGCACCCTGTACATTGTTCTGACCACGCAATGGGTGTAAACCTGTACCAGGACGACCGATTTGGCCAGTCATTAACGCCAGTGAAATCAAACAACGCGCATTATCCGTACCATGAACATGTTGTGAAACCCCCATACCCCATAAAATCATTGAACCTTTAGATGTCGCATAAAGTCGAGCTACATCTTTCAATGTTTCCGCAGGAATACCGCAAATTGGTTCCATCATTTCAGGCGTATAGGACTGTAAATGGGCTTTCATTGCCTCAAAGCCTTCTGTACGCTCGGCAATAAACGTCGGATCGACCAAATTTTCTTCAATGATGGTATGCATGATGGCATTAAGCATCGGCACATCAGTACCTGGCTTAAATGCCAGATGATGTGTCGCCTGGCGAGACAGTTCTGTTGTACGAGGATCCATCAGAACTAATTTAGCCCCACGACGCATGGCATTCTTCATCCATGTTGCTCCAACCGGATGATTCACTGTTGGATTCGCACCAATGATGACAATAACTTCAGCTTTATCGACATCAGCAACCGGATTAGACACGGCTCCTGAACCTAAACATTCCAGTAATGCCACTACCGAAGAAGCATGACACAAGCGAGTACAGTGATCGACATTATTAGTTTTAAAGCCAGTCCTAACCAATTTCTGGAATAAATAAGCTTCTTCATTGCTGCCTTTGGCACTACCAAATCCAGCGAGGGCATTTGGACCTTGATTATCTCGGATCTTATTGAACCCTTCGGCAGCAACAGAAAGTGCTTCTTCCCATGATGCTTCACGAAAGACTTTATCGATATCATTTGGATCCATTGAAAAATCGGCCGACTTAGGCGCATTTTCACGACGGATCAGAGGTTTGGTCAAGCGATGGGGATGATGAATATAGTCAAAACCATAACGCCCTTTTACACACAGACGACCTTTATTAGCCGGGCCATCACGACCTTCAACATAAATGATTTTGTCATCTTTAATGTTGTAAGTCAGCTGACAACCAACACCACAATATGGGCACACGGAATCTACTTTACGATCCGGTTCCACCATGCCTACATCATTTGCCGGCATCAATGCCCCTGTTGGACAGGCTTCAACACATTCACCACACGCCACACAGGTACTTTCACCCATTGGATCGTCAAGATCAAAGACGATGCTGGCATGAGAACCTCGTAAGGCCAAACCAATCACATCGTTGTTCTGCTGCTCACGACAGGCTCTTAAACAGCGGGTACACTGAATACAGGCATCCATATTGACTGCAATACCCGGATGAGAGACATCTGGTTGTGGTTGTTGACGTGCTTCAAAACGAGGTAGGCCTATATCCAGTTTACTGGCCCAGTAATCCAGTTCAGAATTTAAAGTATGTGGCTGCTCTGACACATCCGATTTCAGTAATTCCACTACCATTTTTTGTGACTTTACTGCTCGTTCGCTATCTGATTGTACATTCATACCCTCAGTTGGCTGACGACAACATGAAGGTGCCAGAACACGTTCTCCATCCACCTCAACCACGCAGGCACGACAATTACCATCTGCTCCTTCTCTGTCGGAATAACACAGATGTGGGATCTCAATGCCTTGTCTTTTCGAGACATCAAGGATTGTTTCACCCTGTTCAGCAAAGACAGCTTCACCATTTAAAGTAAATTGAATGGGTTGTGATAATTCTTCTGGATTAATAGCCATTATTTCAGCTCCTCAGGGAAGTATTTCATCACACAGCGAATCGGATTGGGTGCTGCCTGGCCTAAACCGCAAATAGATGCATCCACCATCACTTCAGATAACTCTTCCAGTAGATCCCGATCCCATTCCGGTTTTTCCATCAGGGTAACTGCCTTTTCTGTACCTACTCGACAAGGTGTACATTGTCCGCAGGACTCGTCTTCAAAGAATTTCATCGCGTTGACAGCAAGATCACGTGCTTTATCTTTATCTGAAAACACCACAATAGCAGCTGAACCGATAAAACAACCATATTCTTGCAAAGTATCAAAATCTAGTGGTACATCGCCTAATGATGCTGGCAAAATACCCCCAGAAGCTCCCCCAGGAAAATAACCATAAAACTCATGTCCATCCTGCATACCTTCACAATATTCATCAATGAGTTCGCGCATGGTGATACCAGCTGGAGCCAAATGTACACCCGGCTTATTAACTCGACCACTAACAGAGAATGATCGCAAACCAGTACGACCGTTACGCCCATGGTCAGTCAAACACTCTGGACCTTTTTCCAGAATATCTCGCACCCAATACAGTGATTCCATATTGTGTTCTAAAGTAGGTCTGCCAAACAGACCCACTTGAGCAACAAAAGGAGGACGAAGGCGCGGCATGCCCCGTTTACCTTCAATTGATTCGATCATTGCTGATTCTTCACCGCAGATATATGCACCAGCACCACGACGCAAATGAATGGTGGGGAGATTATCTACTGCTAAATTAGCTTTTAATTTAACAATTTCCTGTTCAAGAACCTGTCTAATAGCCGCATATTCATCGCGAAGATAAACATAAATCTCATTAATACCTGTAGCCCAGGCAGCAATCAGTGCACCTTCAAGAAAGCAATGTGGATCTTGTTCAAGGTAGTATTTATCTTTGAATGTACCCGGTTCACCTTCATCGATATTTACCGCCATTAATTTAGGATCCGGTTGCTCACGCACTATTCGCCATTTTCGGCCAGCCGGGAAACCTGCACCACCCAAACCACGCAAGCCAGAATCATCCATCGCATCCAGTACTTTTTCTACCTTATAACTACCGTTCTTACAATATTGATAAGTACTGTAGCCTCCTTGCTGAATATAGGCGTCATAATCAATAAATTGTAATGATTCCGGCTCAATCTCTTTGTTACTAACCGCTTGTTTGACCTTGGCAACATCTGCCTTTTCGATCGGGTTCATACCTACCACAGCCACAGGTGCTTTATCACACCGTCCTACACACGGTACACGTTGAACTCGCACCCCACTACCAAGAGCAGTTTCTAATGTTCCTATTAGCTCTTGTGCGCCCGACATATCACACGTCAATGACTCACAAACACGAACAGTTAAAGCAGGAGGCGGTGTTTCACCCTCTTTGACGACATCGAAATGATGGTAAAAGGTTGCGACTTCATAGACTTCCGCTTTGGAAAGATTCATTTCACGTGCTAATGCCACTAAATGCGCAGCTGAAATATGCTGATAGGCATCCTGAATTTTATGTAAATGCTCAATCAACAAATCCTTTTGACGAGATTCATCACCTAACAAGGCCTGAACTTCAACCAAAGCTTTGGGATCGACTTGCCTGCCTTTGCCTACAGCTCTAGGTAATTTCAGTTTACCGCCTTCTTTTAGAGCACTAATTTCCTTCCCGCTCATTTATATTCTCTCTATTAATTTGCCAGACCGGTCTATACCAGATTTATATTCAGACAATGAAATTACCACGACGACTCCCAATTGTGAAGCCAGATTCTGCAATATTACAGTAGATCATTAGCACTTATAAAAATCACATATCAAAAGGCCATCAAATTAAGTCATTTGATGGCCTTTGTTGAAGAATATTATCGTATTATTTATTTTTGATAATGATTTGATACAACTCGTCTTTTAACTGTAAGCGCTCTTTACCAAGCCTGTTTACGTATTCATCACTAGTGGGTTCTTCACCACTTTCTATACGATAAATCTGCTTATCAATCTGCTCATATCGTTCCATCAAATGATGAAAAAAATTATTGCTAGTTTTTAACGTATGGATCTGATCTTTATATTCAGGAAATTCTTGCACCAGAGGGTGATGTGTTAATGGCATATATGTATGCTCCTGTTAGGTTTGTGTAATTTATAACCGTAACATTGGAAAAAAATAAATAGTTGTTCTATCTATTGATTTACTGATCTAGATCAGATCCATTTTCATCAATCTGACTTTGGCTTTTGTTGTTGCAACTCTTGTAACCATAAATCATGGTGCTGTTGTGCCCACGCTGTATCAACCTGCCCCGTCACCATACCTTCCAATGCGCCTTCAGTGCCAACCGTACCGATATAAATATGTCCAAAGGCAAAGGCAATTAAAGCCAATGCAGTGATGACATGTATCAAATGTGATATCTGAATAATTTCACGTTCCTGATCAAAATTCGGAAAATCAAGCACCAGTCCCGACAAACACAGTGCAATGCCTGCTGTAGCTAATGACCAGAACCACAATTTTTCACCACCGTTCAGTTTGCCCGCTGAAGGATGGTTATCACCAATCATGCCTCCAAACGCTTTAAACCAATCCAGATCGACCTTGCTAAAGAAATTTTGCTTAAACCAGTGCACAAGCATTGACAGTAAGCCAATCATAAAGACTGGACCCAAAATATTGTGGGCTAATTTAGCAAGCTCTGCATAAGCAGAAAAACCGTGATGTCCAAACAGAGGGATCAAGACAGCTCGACCGTATAACAAACTCAACCCTGTGATTGCTAACACTAAAAATAAACCTGCTGTCACCCAATGTATACGTCGCTCATTTAGCGTCCAACGTTCAACTGTCTGGCCCGTACGAGGATGGGTTAATGGCACTTGACCTCGCCATATATAAAATAACGCCAATACTGCTAAAGTAAAACCTAAAATCCAGCTACCGAAAGTGGCAATAGGGCCATTTCGTAATTGACGCCAGTTTTGGCCACTACTCTGAATAAGTTCATTCGTTTCTCTACCTGTTACGGCTGAATAGCCCTCAGAATTGTCTCTGACCAGTCGCCAGTAATCGGCTCGGGGATTGGTTTGCTGCACCTCTTGATCAGCAGTGGCAAAACCAGTCGAAATATATCCTGTCATCGGCAACAGGAATATGGCCAACAACATGATGAGTCCTGTCCAGAACATCATCTTTTTACGTTTATTTATTGAGCTACTTGCTGTCATTACAATTCCGTTAACGATCTGTTTGTACCAGATTAAAACGTTTTGCCAGAATGGCTTCACGTTGTTCAGCAGTTTGGCTATGACTATCGATCTTGCCTTTATAAACACCGGCTTGATGCAATGTCACACTGGTATCTTCATAGCAGGAAGTAAGCCCAAACAGCGAGACAATTAAAAATAAAGATTTCATCATTTAGTCTTTATATGCAGTATTCCAGCCCCAGGTATCTGGGCGCCCTTCACGACGAACAACGCGATCACGAAATAACTGTGATACAACATCGCCATCACCAGCTAACAAGGCTTTAGTGGAACACATTTCAGCACACAATGGCAATTTGCCTTCGGCTAAGCGATTGCGACCGTATTTTTCCAATTCTTCTGCAGAGTTATCTTCTTCCGGACCACCGGCACAGAAAGTACATTTATCCATTTTTCCACGAGCACCAAAAGCACCTTCCTGTGGGTATTGTGGTGCACCAAATGGGCAGGCATAAAAACAGTAACCACACCCAATGCAGATATCTTTATCATGCAATACCACACCATCTTCGGTAGTGTAAAAGCAATCAACTGGACACACTGCCTGACAAGGTGCATCACTACAGTGCATACAGGCGACTGATATGGATTTCTCACCCGGCACACCGTCATCTAATGTCACCACACGACGGCGATTGACACCCCAAGGCACTTCATGCTCATTCTTACATGCTGTGACACAGGAATTACATTCAATGCAGCGTTCCGCATCACACAAAAACTTCATACGAGCCATTTATATAACTCCCTTATACGGCACGGAGACGGCAAAGAGACGCTTTCGCCTCCTGCATCGCGGTAACTGAATCATAACCATAGGTAAATACGGTATTACACGACTCACCTCGAACATGAGGTGCTGTCCCTTCAGGATATTTATCCAGCAAGTCTTGCCCCTGATAGTGTCCCGCAAAATGGAAAGGCATAAATACCACGCCACGCTCCACTCGTTGAGTTACAAATGCCATCACCTTGATTGATCCCCCTTCAGGGCCATCAACCCAGACCTGTTCACCATGTTTAACACCAACATCATTAGCATCAGCCGGATTAATTTCGATGAACATATCCTGTTGCAGCTCTGCCAGCCATGGATTAGAACGTGTTTCTTCACCACCACCTTCATATTCAACCAAACGGCCACTGGTCATAATCAACGGAAAGTCTTTTGCAAAGTCTATCTTCTGAATCGAGCCATATCGAGTTGGTAATCGATAAAAACTGCGACGATCTTCAAATGTTGGGTATTTCTCGACCAAATCACGTCGGCTGGTATACAACGGTTCACGATGCAGAGGAATAGGATCAGGGAACTGCCAAACTACTGATCTTGCTTTAGCGTTACCAAATGGTGCACAACCATGTTTTATTGCAACACGCTGGATACCACCTGATAAATCTGTTTTCCAGTTTTTGCCTTCTGCTTGTGTTTTCTCTTCAGCAGTCAGTTCATTCCACCAACCTAGTTTTTTCAACATGTCCGCTGTGAATTCCGGATAACCATCTTCAATTTCTGACCCTGCTGAGAATGACCCTTCTGCCAACAAGTTTTCACCATTACGTTCAACACCAAAACGAGCACGGAAGGTCAATCCACCTTCAGCCACAGATTTACTGGTGTCATAAAGTATCGGTGTACCCGGATGTTTCATGTCAGGCGTTCCCCAACATGGCCACGGCAATCCGTAATATTCGCCATCACAGGGCCCACCTTCAGCTTTTAACGTTGTTTTATTGAAGGTATGCAAGTTTTCAGATTGCAGTTTCAGACGTTCAGGGGTTTGACCTGTATAGCCAATTGTCCACATGCCCTTATTAAATTCACGGGTAATATCTTCAATCAACGGTTCTTCACCATTGACTTTAATGTGCTTAAACAACTGATCTGCAATACCCAGTTTGGTGGCAAACTTATGCATGATGACATGATCAGGTTTTGACTCAAATAAAGGTTCAATGATTTTATGACGCCATTGGAAAGAACGATTAGAAGCCGTTAACGAACCATAGGTTTCAAACTGAGTAGAGGCCGGCAATAAATAAACACCATCCTCACGATCATGCATAACAGCAGAAATCGAAGGATAAGGATCAACTACCACCAACAAATCCAGTTTTTCCATCGCCGATTTCATTTCTGGGCCACGGGTTTGACTGTTTGGGGCGTGCCCCCACAATACCATTGCCCGAATATTATCGTTTTGAGCAATATTTTCTTTATCTTCCAGTACGCCATCAATCCAGCGGGAAACAGGAATACCTTTAGTGTACATAGGACTTACTGCTTTACCGGCCTCTTTCTCGTAGCTAGTTTGATCAAAGCGATTTTTAATCCAGTCCAGATCAATATCCCAAACCTTCGCCCAATGTTTCCATGCACCTTCAGACAGACCGTAATAGCCGGGCAGAGTATGCGACAACACACCTAAGTCTGTTGCTCCTTGCACATTGTCATGGCCACGGAAAATATTGGCGCCACCGCCTTCTACACCCATATTTCCTAAAACTAGCTGAAAAACACAATAT
>JAOUJZ010000032.1 GCA_029882915.1 Gammaproteobacteria bacterium
AATAGAACCATGAGTCAGAATGACAAATTATCGCAACAAGACTATGTAAACAAATGCACAGCAGCAGCCGAAAAAGGCAATATTGTGGCCCAAAATACCCTTGGATATCTGCGTCTTCATGGACAAGGAATCACCCAAGACTATAAAGAAGCCGCCTTTTGGTTCAGGAAGGCCGCCGAAAAAGGCTATAACGTTGCACAATACAACCTAGCGATTATGTATAAATTAGGACAGGGAATTGAACAAAATCACACTGAAGCACTTAAATGGCTACAACTAGCAGCAAACCAAGGACACGCTGGCGCCCAATCTAATCTTGGGAATATGTACTATCAAGGCCTAGCAGTAATGCAAGATTATGTAATGGCCTATATGTGGTGGCTGCTTGCCAGGCAAAATGGAGCAAAGGATACCGAACATAATGAAGCTGAAATCATTAAAAAGATGAATGACTCTCAAATTAAACATGCTGAGCAGGCAGCACATGAATGGATAACTAAACACTAAGCTAATGTTTAGTCTTTGAATCATATACTCTGTCTTTATTCATCATCTAATGGATGTCTTTTCTGAATTTGGTCTTTGGGGGCTGGGCATATCGGCATTTTTAGCTGCCACGATCTTGCCACTCAGTTCTGAGTTAGTCCTCACTACCCTAATGTTATCAGGTGAATCAGCTATTTCATTACTTCTCATTGCCTCTACTGGCAATGTGGCTGGATCAATGGTGAATTATTTACTGGGACGCTGGGGCGCGGATTTAATTTTGCAACGCTGGTTTCATTTGTCTTCACAACAAGTCAACAAAGCCGAATATCAATTCAAGCGTTACGGGAAATGGAGTTTATTATTTGCATGGCTACCCATCATTGGCGATCCGCTTACTTTTGTCGCTGGTATGCTGAAAATCAACTTTTTCCTATTTGTCGTACTCGTCACCATCGGTAAGGCAGGGCGCTATTGGCTTATCATTCAAACTGTTTTAGCCAGCCAATCCTAATGTTAAACTCGCTCTAAAGGCTTGTGCGGTTGTGGTGGTAAAAACACTTCAATTTTATCGCCGGCTTCTACCTTCCCACCCTTTAGAATAACTCCCATTACTCCAATTTTACTCACTATTTTTCCATTTTCATTACGCTCTACAACTGCTGCTGCAAGCCCTTTTTGATATTGGTTAATCTGAACGCACGGAAATCTTAACCCTGTAATTTCAATTTTTGCTTCCTTGCCAATGTGCGCAATGGTTCCTGTCGGAAGTGATAAAAGTTCTATACCTGCTGTGGTGATATTTTCACCTAAGGTGCCAGATTTAACATCAAAGCCTTTGTTCTGTAGCTCTTGAATCAATTCGTATTGTATTAGATGTACTTGCCTTAAATTTGGCTGCGTCGGATCTTCCTTAACTCCAAGTTGATGTTGGACTGTTATTCCTCTATGGATATCATCTTCGACGCCTTCACCTTTGACCAAAAAGATAAAATCTACAATTTTTTTAGATAACTGGTGGTTCTTGCACATGCATACCGCTAACACATTACCCAACGTTGTTACTCCTGATAAACAGTGAATTAATATTGTCGTCACATCATGAATTTTATATGCACGATTTCTGGAAATAACTATTTATTTGACAGCAACACACTCGTTAATGACTGATCTGATCGACCTAAACTAGCCAAGATCGTACCTATAATTCATGTAACTTACTTCAGAAATAACCTTTCTTATTATAAGGAATATTCGCATATTAAGACTTGTATTTTTTTACCTTTCCTCCACACCTGTTTACCACTGGATATCATCAGGATTTTTCAGGCTATGGCTGTTATCATTGTTTTTTTATTTCACTACTCTCTGGGACTGCCATGAAATACTCAACTATCTTGATTCTAAGTCTTTTCGCCACCCTGTCTGCCTGTCAGTCAAGTACGTCAAACACTGAAGTTCACTCCCCCCTACTTGTGCCAGCTTGGCAAACTTCAAGTAGCCTCCAACAGCCAGAATCGGTAGTCTATGACACTCAGCGAGACACACTGTTTGTGTCCAACGTAAATGGTGGCCCCAATGACGCGGATGGTAACGGTTATATTTCTCAGTTATCGTTGAATGGCGAGATTCTTGAACAACACTGGCTTGATGGACTTAATGCTCCTAAAGGTCTAGCACTCGTTGGCAATAGCCTTTATGTCGCAGATATTAATGAGTTGGTCGTCATTGATATTGCCAGCAAAAAAATTCGTCAACGTTATCTCGCTCCCAATGCCAAATTTCTCAATGATGTTGCCGCTGACAGCAAAGGCAATGTTTACGTTTCTGACATGATGACCAATACCATTCATCGCCTAAGTAATGGACAGTTTGAAATCTGGTTGCACGACGATCAACTGGAAGCGCCAAATGGCTTATTAATTGAGGGGAATAAACTTCTTGTCGGTAGTTGGGGCAATATGACTGATGGTTTTTCTACCAAAATCGCAGGCCATTTGAAGACAATTAATATTGACACTAAGCATATTGAAAGTCTTGGCAATAAAACGCCGGCCGGCAATCTTGATGGTGTCGAAGCAGATGGTCACGGTAATTATTTTGTGACCGACTGGATGGTAGGGAAACTCTTGCACATCACTCCTGCTGGTGACAGCATCACTTTGATTGCACTGGATCAAGGCAGCGCTGATCTGACTGTATTATTAAAACAAGATCTGGTAATCATCCCGATGATGTTGTCTGCCAAAGTCATGGCCTTCCAAATTAAAGAATAAATTTATTATGACATTTGACGATCTTTTTCTTGATGACCAATTGTTGAAAGCATTGGCCAAACAGGATTTCAAAACCCCGACGGCAGTACAGGAAGCTACGATTCCAGTTATTCTGGAAGGCAAAGACGTGTTAGCTGGAGCAGCAACCGGTACCGGTAAAACGGCAGCATTTGTTTTGCCCGTCTTGCAGCAGTTAATTGATGCTCCTAATATCAATAAACAACCTCGTGTTTTGATGCTTGCTCCTACACGCGAGTTGGCATTCCAGATTCAGCATGTGGTTAATCAATTAGGTAAGTATCTTGATATCAATACCGTCATTATGACCGGTGGTTTTTCACAGGCGAAACAGGTCGAATTTCTGGACCAAGCCTGTGACATTGTGATTGGCACCCCCGGTCGTTTGCTCAATTTGGTGTCAGATGAAGCGTTGGATTTATCGGATATTGATGTAGTCATTATTGATGAAGCTGACCGAATGTTAGATATGGGACTGGGGCCTGATGTACTCGCTTTATTGGCAACCATTGCTGACGGATTCCAGGCCTGTTTGTTTTCAGCCACATTGGCAGGCAGTGGGATTGAAATTTTTGCAGAAGAATTGTTATCGGAAGCAGAAGTCATTCAAATTGATGCCGCTAACCAAAAATCTGACCAGGTATCCCAGCTGGTGTACTTTGCCGATAATAAAGAACATAAAAAAGCATTATTAGAAGCCTTTGTGAATGATGAATCCTGTCAAAGTGCCATTGTGTTTTGCAATAAAAAGGAACGTGCTGCTGAGGTCACGGACTGGCTGCAATCACGTAATATCTCAGCTCAAGTAATGCACGGTGATTTTGATCAGGCAACACGCCGAGACAAAACACGAAAATTTCGTTTGGGCCAAATCAAAGTCATGGTGGCCACCGATGTCGCTGCCCGCGGTCTGGATTTAACCAATATCACTCATGTTATAAACTATGACCTACCCTTCAAAGGTGACGTCTATATTCATCGTATTGGACGGACCGGTCGTGCCGCACAGCTCGGAACAGCGATCAATCTAGTTGAACACCATGACCTGAAAAACCTGGAACGAATTGAATTTCATTTGGGAACAAAGTTGCCTATTGCCAAATTGAAAGGCCTAGAACCCAAATCAAAAGCCAACAAGGCAAAAACAAAGAAAAAATCAGATGACAAACCACGGTATGTGTCCAAAAAAGATCGGGCTACAATACAGGAAAATAGTGACTAACTATTTAACGATCACGTCTGCCCGTCACTTACGTTGGCTATTGGCATTAACATCACTGCTATTAGCGACTGGGTTTATTACCCCCATGCTGACCATCACCAAATTTGTGGTGGTCAGTCACTCATTTTCAATCCTATCAGGCGTGTGGCAACTGTTACTGGATGGACAGTTCTTTCTGTTTATCATCATTGCCTGTTTTAGCGTACTGTTACCCATCGCTAAAATCATGCTGCTGTTTAACCTACTTCACTCCTCCTCCAGCCACCCTAGGCGTAGAAAAAAACTTCTTCAGTTGATGCATGACTATGGTCGCTGGGCAATGCTGGATGTAATGGTGGTGGCCATTCTGATAGTCACCGTAAAACTGGGTGTAATAGCCAGTATTGAAGTTCATGCTGGTCTGTATATTTTTGGTATTGCAGTATTATTAATTATGTTTATTACCCACCGGAGCATTCAGTTGTTCAACTAATCAAGCAAGTCATCATATAGCTGTAAATAACTTGCCGCGCTGTTTTCCCAGCTATAATCCTGCTCCATTGCCGTCACCATCATCTTGCGCCAGATCCGTGGGCGTTTGAATAAATCCATAACTCGATACAGCGTTTCCTCCAGCGCTTCTGGTGTACTAAGTTCAAATTTAAAGCCGGTTGCTGAGTTATTGGTACGATTCTCCTCGATTGCATCTACCACCGTATCAGCTAAACCACCAGTATTGCGAACAATAGGCAAAGTCCCATAACGTAAGCTATACAACTGGTTCAATCCACAGGGTTCAAAACGTGATGGCATCAGAAATACATCCACTCCCGCTTCAATTTGATGAGCTAAAGGTTCGTTGTAACCAATATCGACGCCAACTTTGTCTGGGAAACGGGCACGCAACACGCGTAAGTCCTGTTCAAAAGCTGGCTCACCACTCCCTAAACACACCAGTTGAATATTCGCACCTAACTCCAATAAATGAGTAACAGCATCCAAAGCTAGATCAATACCTTTTTGAGAAACTAAGCGACTGACTACCCCCATCAGCAACATCTCTTCTTTCTCCGGCAAAGAAAAATAGCGTTGAACAGCTAATTTATTAACGGCCTTGTTTCGTATAGTTTTAATTGAATAGGTTTTGCTGATATAGGGGTCAGTTTCACTGTTCCACTCATTATGGTCAATGCCATTGAGTATCCCCGTTAACTGCCCTTGCTGAGCACGGTATGACAGTAACCCCTCCAGCCCATAACCAAACTCATAACTGCATATTTCCTCGGCATAGCTTGGGCTAACAGTGGTGATATGATCCGCGTATATCAGCCCTCCTTTCATGAAGGACATCAAACCATAAAATTCCAATCCTTCACTATTCCAGAGTTTCTCTGGCAAATTGAGCGCTTCAAACACATCGCGAGAATACAAACCTTGATAAGCCAAATTATGAATCGTGAAGATAATCGCTGGACGGTGAGGATGTTCTGCAATCAATGCAGGCGCCAGTCCTGTTTGCCAATCATTACAATGCAAAATATCTGGTCGCCAGTTCAGATCAGCTTGATTTATCGCGACCGCAGCAATGACGCGTGAAAATACTGAAAATCGCGCCGCATTGTCCTCCCAATCGCCCCCCTGAGGCTGACTATAAGGTCCGCCATCACGATCAAAATGAAAAGGTGAATGAACCAACCACAACATGACGTCACTATCAGGCAATGTTGATTGTAAAATTTCAACGGGCTCATGAATCCCATCCAACTTAATGATTGCTACCGTCTGTGTATCAGTTAGTCTTTCTATACATTGACGATAAGCAGGCATGATAATGCGAACATCTTGATCATGTTGACGTAGTGCCATCGGTAGACTGGCAGAAACATCAGCCAAACCACCAGTCTTAATTAAAGAATGAACTTCACTACTGGCAAACAGAATTTTTCGCACGCCTTGCTCCTAAAAATTGTACAATTAATAAATTATATACGGTCTCAGGCTTTGACACAGCCTGCAACGGGAGAAAACATGAAACCTTGTACAATCATCATTTTTGGTGCCACGGGCGACCTATCTAAGAAAAAACTATTACCTGCGCTCTATCATTTAAATATTGAAAACAGACTGACATCTGAGACTCGTATTATTTGTATGGGTCGTTCAGACATGAGTCAAAATGACTGGACTTCTAAAGTCACCGAATATGTCTCAGATAAAGCGCGTGATGGTGCAAGTCCAGAAGCTCTTGAGAATTTTCTGTCAAAAATCTCTTATTTTAAATGTGATCTCAATAATGCGGCCTCTTATCAGGAACTGAACAGCTTACTGACCGACCCTGCTCAAGGGTTCTCTCAAAATATTGTGTTCTATTTATCAATCAGCCCTTCATTATTTGGTATCGTCGGCGATCAGCTAGCTGCGGTCGGCCTAAATAGAGAAGATAACGGTTGGCGTCATCTGGTAGTTGAAAAACCATTTGGTTACGATCAGAAGAGTGCTGCTGAACTTGAAAATATATTACGTAAAAACTTCACAGAAGAGCAGACATACCGTATCGACCACTACCTTGGTAAAGGTACCGTTCAGAACATTTTTGTATTCCGTTTTGCAAACTTGTTATTAGAACCCTTATGGAACAGAAATTACATCGATCATGTCCAGATCACACATGCTGAACAACAAGGTGTTGGTGGCCGTGCTGGTTATTATGATGGTTCTGGTGCCATGCGTGACATGATCCAAAGCCACTTACTACAAGTTATGACTCTGGTGGCAATGGAACCCCCTGCCGACTTAAACGATGAGTCATTACGTGATGAAAAAGTAAAAGTATTAAAGTCCATCCGTCCTATTAGCCATGACATGGTTGATAGCCATGCTTTCCGTGGTCAATACGCGGCTGGAGAAGTAAACGGTAAAAAAATAAAAGGTTATCTTGAGGAAGATGATGCACCGGCTAACAGTGTCACAGAAACCTATGCGGCAATGAAGGTCTACATTGATAACTGGCGCTGGCGTGATGTGCCTTTCTACCTGCGAACAGGGAAATGCATGCCTGAATCAAAAGCAATGATTGCTATTCGTTTCAAAAAACCACCTCAGGAGTTATTCAAAAACACGGATATCGGTGCCAGTCATGCCAACTGGATTATCATGGGATTGCAACCTGACAATACACTTCGCATTGAACTACAAGCCAAAGAACCTGGCCTTGAAATCACTGCCCACACTGTAGGACTGGAAACGGTCGAAACCGAAGACAAAAAACATAAACTGGATGCCTATGAAGCTCTCATTCTGGATGCAATATTAGGCGATCGTTCCCTGTTTTTACGTGCTGATGAAGTCGATCTTGCTTGGAAAGCAGTGGACCCAATTATTGAAAAATGGTCACAAGAACAAGACTTTGTTCACACATACCCAGCAGGTACATGGGGACCAGAAGAAGTTAACCGTATCTTTGATGATTCTTGTCATCAATGGCGTAATAACATCTAAGCTAAACTCTTAAAACAGAAAAGCCGGATTAAACAAAGTTTATTCCGGCTTTTTTTGCACTTACATTTAAATACTGCGGTAATTTCAATGCGATGTGATGAATTATCTATAACTTTAATCCAAAATAATTTTTCCGTTTTCTTATCCTATGGACAAAACCGCCTGACTACATACTTTTCCAATTCCACTAGAAATAGTACAGAACAAGAAATTAGCACAATAATTACCCATGTCATCCACTCCAATCCAGTGGTACCAAATAAGGCTTGCATAGTGGATAGATAGGTAAATGCCATCTGAAACAGCAATAAAATTCCAACAGCAAACAACACGTAACGGTTGCCTAATAAACCGTTTTTATTGAGTACTGGTTCACTAATGTAGCGTGAATTAAACAGGTAAAAAATTTCAAACATTACAAGTGTATTCACTGCAACTGTTCGGGCGTATTCAATTGTGACACCTTGTGCCTGTTGCCAAACAAACAAACCAAATGTACCTACCAGCAGAATAAGTGATACAAAAGCAATACGCCATAGAAATAAGGATGACAGGATGGGTGATTTAGGATCACGTGGCGATCGTAACATCACATTATTTTCAGGTGGTTCAAATGCCAAAGATAACGCTAATGTGACGGCAGTAATCATATTAACCCATAAAATTTGCACTGGCGTTATCGGTAACATTTTCCCCATTAAAATAGCTGCGATAAGTATCAACGCCTCACCACCATTGGTCGGTAAAATAAATAAAATCGCTTTTTTCAGATTGTCATAAACAGTACGCCCTTGTTCCACCGCATCAACAATAGATGAAAAGCGATCATCTGCCAGTACCATCTCGGCAGCATCCTTGGCGACTTCAGTACCATTTTTCCCCATTGCAGTACCTATATCAGCCCGCTTTAAAGCGGGCGCGTCATTCACACCATCCCCCGTCATCGCTACCACATGTCCATTGGCTTGCAATGCCTGTACTAAACGTAATTTATGTTCAGGACTTGAGCGGGCAAAAATAGCAACGTCATTAACAACCTGACACAATTCTTCATCAGACATAACCTCGATCTCATGGCCTGATAAAACTCTCTGACCATCACCAATATCCATCTTCTTGCCAATAGCTACAGCCGTCACAGCATGATCACCAGTGATCATCTTGACCATAATACCCGCTGACTGGCATTGTTTGACTGCTGTAACAGCCTCTTCCCGAGGGGGATCGATGATGCCGACAATCCCAAGTAATGTTAGGTTCTGTTCTATATCTGAAAAAGTTAAATTATGATGATCAGGTGGTGTTTTTTTACTCGCAATTGCAAGTACACGTTGCCCACGCCGTGCCAGTGCTTCCATTTGTGTATGCCAGTATGACAAATCAATGGCTTCATCATGCAAGCCATTCCGCTGGTAGTCACACATCGCAAAAATCCGCTCCGGTGCACCTTTTATATAGGACACACCATGCCCTGCATGATCGTGATGAAGTGTCGCCATAAACTGATGCTGGGACTCAAATGGAATAATATCAGTTCGCGGCCATGCTTCATGTTCAAACTCCGGGCTCAAACCTGCTTTCATTCCCAGTGTTAATAATGCCCCCTCCGTTGGACCACCTTGCAATACCCAGTCACCCTTTTTCTTTTTAAGAACAGCATCATTGCACAACAATGCTGATCGCATCAGTTCCATTAAAACCGGGTGGTCGATAAAGTCAATTTCTTTGCCTTCAAGCAAAAAATCACCATGAGGATCATAGCCCACACCGGTAATGTCAAATAAACCACCACCCGCCGTAACCACATCCGTGACGGTCATTTCATTACGTGTCAAAGTGCCAGTTTTATCAGTACAGATCACTGTGACTGCACCTAAAGATTCAACAGCTGGCAAAAGGCGAATAATAGCCTGACGTTTAGCCATCCTCTGAACGCCAATCGCCAGAGTAATGGTCATAATGGCCGGCAACCCTTCAGGAATAGCCGCAACAGCTAAGCCTACGGCAGCCAAAAACATATCAGGTACCGAGTGACCATGAACCAACACACCGAATACCATAGTCAATGTGGCGATAACAACAATAATACCGGTAAGTAAACGACCAAACTCAGCCATTTTCCGTAATAAAGGCGTGGTTATGGTCTGAACGTGTGCCAATAAAGCACTGATACGCCCAATTTCAGTATCACCAGCAGTTGTTACTACAACACCACTGCCTTGGCCATAGCAGACCAACGTACTGGAAAAAGCCATCGATGTTCTGTCACCCAGCACAGCATCATCAGCGATAGTTTTAGCGCTTTTTTCCACTGGCATGGACTCACCAGTCAGACACGCTTCTTGGATCTGCAGGTTTTTGGTGGTCAACAATCGAATATCAGCCGGAACCTTATCGCCTGATTGCAACAGTACAATGTCACCGACCACTAAATCTTCAGCTGGCACTGTGATGCGTTTACCATCACGCATCACTAAGGCCTGTGATGACAACATTTGTTTAATGGCACGCAACGCATCTTCTGCTTTGCCTTCTTGCACGAAGCCAATGATGGCATTAATCACAACCACCCCGATAATGACGCCGGTATCAATCCAATGTGCCAGTAATGCAGTTATACAGGCTGCCGCTAACAGCACATAGATCAAAACATTATGACATTGTGCTAACAAACGTATTAATGGGCCCCGTGTTTTCGACTCAGGTAGAACATTAGGGCCATTTTGAATGAGTCGCTCATGGGCTTCGTTAGCGGTTAATCCATCCTGCGAGCTTGCTAGTTGGCTCAATACTTCAGATTGGTCGATAGCATGCCATGCATTATCTATCACGTGTTTGGAATTCATTTGTAACATCGACATAGCAATACCTCCATACATAGAGCTACATTTCAATCACCAAATAATAGTAATCACAGATTAAATCAGGTCATCGCCTGCCCCATCATGACGCCACTTTCGACAGCTAACTCTGATTTGAACATATCAGCTTGTTCAGGTAGCAATATAACCACAGTAGACCCCATATTAAACCGTCCCATTTCCTCGCCTTTTTGCAAGGTAATCGCCTGTTCTCCTTGATATACCCAATGGCGTATCTCCTTTCCATAAGGAGGCGAAATTTGTCCTGCCCACACTGTTTCCATGCTACCGACAAATATTGCTCCAACCAACACCATTACCATTGGCCCAAGTTCAGTTTCAAATACTGTTACCACACGTTCATTACGCGCAAACAAATGTGGCACAGCTCGAACAGTACGAGGACTGACTGAAAACAATTTTCCTGGGATATACACCATTTGCTGTAATTTCCCCGTCAACGGCATGTGAATACGATGATAGTCTTTGGGTGATAAATAAATGGTCGCAAACTGACCTTTCTCAAATTGCTTAGCTATCGTTGCATCGCCACCTACCAGTTCGAACACACTGTAATTGTGACCCTTTGCCTGAACAATCTGACCAGCATTTATAGCCGCAATTTGACTAATCAAACCATCAACCGGAGAAACCACCGTAGTTTCTCCATGTGCTATCGGACGCACACCGAGCCTTAATGCTCGCGTGAAAAAGGCATTAAAACTAGGATAATCAGACAACTCTGTCTGTGCCGCTTCACCGATATTGACTTTGTAAACTCTGACAATAAATCGAATAAATAGATTCTTAAACCAGATCACCCTGCTTTGAGTGATTTTGTGCATTAACACCGATAATGTATGCTGAGGAATAAGGTATTGAGGTAATGTCATTAACTTATCCCATAATGCCACATCAAAATCTTTGTTATTATTCATGCTTCTCCATCACTAAATCTAATAATCCCCTTTCATATGAAACATAAGCTTGGCATAATTCTGCCATGAACGATTCAATATGAAACTATATTTAAAGTATATCAAGCAATGCACTTATTTTTTGCCTCTATCATAGAAGCTCGCATTTGAAATTTACTTTTTCCACCTTCATTATGGGCATGCTAATTGCCTAACACCTAGTCAACCAAGGGAGTTTTAATTCAAATGGCTGAAGAAGACAAACAAGACGATATTGAAATCACCGAAGACGGTGGCAGTAAGAAAAAGCTGATTATTATTATCATTGCGGCAGTCGTTCTGATACTTGTCGGTGTAGCGGCAATGTTTTTTTTAGGTGGTGACGAAGAAAAAGAAGCTTCCGCAGAAAGTGAAGTTACTGCTCCGCCGGCGGCTGTGTATTATCAACTACCTGAACCTATTACGATTAACTTCCAAAGACAAAGCAACAAGAAAGTGCGTTTATTACAAATAAAAGTGGCACTCATGTCTTATGATAAAGATGTTATCACTAGCGCCGAGCTTAACCTTCCTATGTTGCAGGATAGTCTGACGACTCTATTCACTGAGCAAACGCTGGAATCAATCAATACGGTTGAAGGTCGAAAAGCCCTACAAGCAACGGCACTACAATCCTTAAACACACTTTTAAAAGAAGAAGTGGGCGCTGGTAAACTCGATGCTGTCTACTTTACAAGTTTTATTCTGCAATAATAGGCACACTAATTGCTTAACAACATTAAAATTAATGGAATTTTCTCAAATGGCTAAGCAACAAAAACAAGACAACATGAAAATTGCTGAAAAAATTAGCATCCGATCGAAAATATTGGCTAGTTTTACTGCATTACTATTCGTAATTTCCTGCATGACTGCAATATTTTCATCCGCTATCAATACTGTAAGTGCAGCAGAAAATAGTGAACCGAGTGCTGCTGTTAAACCAAAACCTATCTACTACGCACTCAAAGAACCTATAATCGTTAACTTCTCTGACCAGAGTCGTGGTGCTGTGCGTTATATGCAAGTTAAATTAAAAGTAATGGCACGCGATCCAAAAGTAATTAGTGCCTTTAAATTGCATGTGCCGGCTATTAGACATGAATTATCGTTATTGTTCTATGGTCAAAATTATGACGAACTGAGCTCAACAGGTACAAAAGCACTGAAAAAAGCCGCTTTAGCCAAAATAAATGAAGTAATTAAACCTGATGAACTGCCAAGTAAAGTACGAGCAGTTTATTTCACCAGTTTCTTGATGCAATAACACAGATGGCCGTCCACGATATACTCTCACAAGACGAAGTCGATGCCTTATTAACAGGCATGGGCGATGGCGAGATCGAAACCGAGGTTGAAGACACTAATCCTGGTCAACCCCGTGGGTATGACTTTGGTAATGAAGACCGCATCATCCGCGGTAGAATGCCTACCCTTGAGATGATCAATGAGCGTTTTGCTCGTTATCTTCGTATTAATCTATTCAATATGTTACGCCGTTCTGCCGAGATTTCTATCGGCGGTATACAGGTGATGAAATTTTCAGAATATATTCACACACTCTTTGTACCTACCAGCTTGAATCTGGTTCATCTGCATCCCCTTAGAGGCACAGGCTTGCTCGTATTTGAACCTAAACTGGTGTTTAGTGTTCTAGACAATTATTTTGGTGGTGAAGGCCGTTTTCAGGCTCGTATCGAAGGACGTGAATTTACCGCAACTGAGTTGCGAGTCATCCATATAGTACTTGAACTATGTTTTAAAGATATTCAAGAAGCTTGGTCACCCGTAATGGACGTTGAATTTGAATTTCTGAATCATGAAGTTAACCCACAGTTCGCCAATATTGTTAGCCCTAGTGAAGTCGTCGTTGTTTCTACTTTACATATTGAATTAGAGGGTGGGGGCGGAGATCTTCACATCACCTTACCATACTCCATGCTCGAACCTATTCGTGAGTTGCTGGATACGGGATTACAAAGTGATCGTAGTGCTGAAGATAGTCGCTGGCCTACTGTATTTCGTGAAGAACTTATGATTGCAGAAGTCCAGTTAACAGCTGAATTAACTAAAATAAAGACGACTCTACAGGGGGTTCTAAATTTAAAACCAGGTGATATTCTCCCCTTTGAGATGCCGGAAACCATCCATGCCATGGTCGAAGATGTTCCTTTTTTCCATGCCACATTTGGTGAACATGGCGACCACGCTGCACTCAAAGTCACAGAACTGATTGAGCAACCTCAAGATACAACGCCAAAATATCACCTAAACAAGAAAAAAGCTAAAAAAGAAGACCAATAGGAAGAAAGGTAATTAATCATGAGTGAAGAAACACAAACAGATCAAGAAGTCGCTGACGAATGGGCTGATGCATTAGAAGAACAGGCTACTGAAGAAGGTACTGAAGAAGATCCGTGGGCAGCGGCGTTAGAAGAACAGGCTGAAGTCGAGGCGAGTGCTGAACAAAAAGCAGACCCGGCTCCTGTTACTCAACTCAACGATGAGTCTAAGCCTAAACCAGATGTTGATATGAATATGGTGTTGGATATACCCGTCACTATTTCTATGGAAATTGGTCGTACCAAAATCAATATTCGAAATTTATTGCAACTCAGTCAAGGTTCAGTCGTAGAACTAGATCGTCTGGCTGGTGAACCCATGGATGTGTTAGTTAATGACACATTGATTGCTCATGGTGAAGTAGTGGTAGTAAATGACAAATTTGGTATTCGTATGACCGATGTTATCAGTGCTGATGAACGCGTCAAAAAACTTCGCTAATGAAAACGATTCTATTTCTAGTTCATAGCTTGTTGTTTTCTGATGTTCTTTTTGCTGCTGATAGTAGCGACAAAGCAAATACGGCCAAAACATTAACATCTTCACCAGTCACTACAGGCGCCTTAATAGAAACCCTGATCGGATTGCTCGTGATATTAGCATGTATTGCTTTTTTAGCATGGCTACTCCGTCGTACTGGACGATTTAACACCACCGCCAATGGTGAAATGAAAATCATTGCCGGTCTATCATTAGGACCACGTGAACGGGCTGTATTGTTACAAGTTGGAGAACAACAAATTTTAGTCGGTGTCACTACCCAACATATTC
Source organism: Gammaproteobacteria bacterium (assembly GCA_029882915.1). Classification (GTDB taxonomy): domain Bacteria; phylum Pseudomonadota; class Gammaproteobacteria; order Nitrosococcales; family Methylophagaceae. The sequence continues at coordinate 14,411 of JAOUJZ010000032.1, forward strand.
ACACTCTTCATGTACTCGACCAGCCTATTAGAGACACTAATTTAAGTAATTCTTCCCCACGTTTTGCTGAAAAACTACAACAGATAATGCAGCAAAGAGGTAACTCATGATTCGCTGGCTGATAACGTTGATGATAATGTTTTTTCCTGTCATCACAATGGCAGAACCAGGGATACCTGCCGTGACAATCACTACTGGTGAGGATGGCGGCCAGAATTATACTGTCACACTTCAAATTCTAGCCTTAATGACTGCATTAACGCTGCTGCCCGCGGCGTTAATTATGATGACGTCTTTCACCCGAATCATTATTGTGTTGTCCATTTTACGTCAAGCTATGGGCGTACAATCAACACCTTCTAATCAAGTATTGATTGGTTTATCACTATTCTTAACCTTTTTTATCATGCATCCTGTATTTGATAATGCCTATCAGAATGGGATTAAACCCTATATAGATGGTGAAATTGAGGTCACGTCAGCATTTGAAAAAACCAGTCAACCTTTCAAGAACTTTATGCTGGCACAAACCCGGGAAAGTGATATTGAATTATTTGCCAACATTGCAGGAACTCAAGATTTAGAGACAGCTCAAGATGTTCCTTTCAGCTTATTATTGCCCGCCTTTGTCACCAGTGAGCTGAAGACCGCTTTTCAAATCGGCTTTTTAATCTTCATTCCATTTCTTATTATTGATTTGGTGGTTGCCAGTGTATTGATGGCGATGGGTATGATGATGCTATCGCCAATGCTCATTTCACTCCCCTTTAAACTCATGCTATTCGTGCTCATTGATGGCTGGGTACTGTTAATGGGCACGTTAGCCTCCAGCTTTTATATCTAGCGGAGAGAATCTCGAATGACGCCTGAAACCGTTTTAACTGTCATGCAGCAAACGCTGCAAATCATCACTATGTTAATTGCAGTGATCTTGCTACCCGCCTTATTTGTAGGTTTATTGGTGAGCATGTTTCAGGCAGCGACATCAATTAATGAACAAACCTTGAGTTTTATACCAAAACTACTGGTCACTATTCTGGTGTTAGTAGTCGCTGGGCCGTGGATGTTAAGTTTAATCACCGGCTATGCCCAACGAATTTTCGAAGACATTCCGTTTCTCATAGGCTAGCCATGATCATTAGCAGTGCTGAAATAACCGGCTTGATTGGCAGTTATCTTTGGCCATTTTTCCGTATCGCTGCACTGATGATGGCAGCACCTATTTTCAGCAGTAACTTTGTCAATGTTCGTAGTAGATTATTGATTGCACTCGCGGTTACGATTGTAATTGTGCCCACTATTCCCAATGCGGCACCAGCAGTTGAACCACTTAGTGGTACTGGTTTATTAATCGTAGCCCATCAGATTCTAATCGGTGCCTGCATGGGCTTTATGCTACAGTTATTGTTTAATGCTTTTATCATTGCTGGACAAATCATCGCTATGCAAATGGGATTGGGATTTGCGTCCATGGTTGATCCACAAAATGGGGTGACTATTCCTGTTATCAGTCAATTCTATCTAATTTTTGTTACTTTGATTTTTCTGAGCCTGAATGGCCACCTGATCCTTATTCAAGTTCTTGCCGAGAGTTTTGTGACCATACCGGTGTCTCCTACAGGCTTGCCTCACACTAGTTATCGTGATTTGGTTTCACAAGCTAGCTGGATGTATGCCTCTGGTGTCATTGTCGCCTTACCTGCAATTGGTTCATTGATGTGTGTCAACCTTGCATTTGGTATTTTGTCGCGAGCTGCGCCTCAAATCAGTCCCTTTTCTATCGGTTTCCCGATGACTATTATTCTTGGTTTTGCCATTATATTTGTGACCTTGCCCACGGCTTCAGTTCACTTAGTCACTATGTCAGACCAGATGCTACAAATGATACGTTTTTTGGTACGCCCTTATGGCTGAAGAATCAGGTCAAGAAAAAACGGAGCAACCCTCGGCCAAGAAACTGAATGATGCGAGGGAAAAAGGACAAGTTCCACGCTCAAAAGAATTCACAACAGTTATCGTATTAATTGCCAGTGCAGTTGCCTTAATGTTTCTGGGCGAACGCATACTCCGTAGCGTGGCTGAAGTGATGACAAAATCATTCAGTTTTACTCGTAAAGAGCTGTTTGATCCAGCCGCTTTAGCACATCATCTTTTATATTCACTCGACACAGTAGCCTTTGATTTAGGTTCTTTTTTAGCAATAACTGCACTGGCTGCCCTCATTGCACCTGCCAGCATCGGCGGCTGGAATTTTTCTATGCAGGCCATGGGCGTCAAATTAAACAAAATGGACCCAATTAAAGGGATCAAACGTATTTTTGGCCCGCAGGGATTAATCGAATTGGTTAAAGCTTTAGGAAAATTTATTCTGGTTGGTACCATCTCCGTTCTAATCTTATGGGGTTTACGTGACCAATTATTGACACTCGGCAAGCAGGAAGTGGAAGTCGCCATGTCAGCGTTAGGTAGTTTAGTGCTCTGGGTCTTCTTTGCTATATCCAGCAGTTTGATCTTAATCGCCTTGATTGATGTGCCATTCCAACATTGGAATCATATTCGTCAGCTCAAAATGACTAAACAAGAAGTCAAGGATGAAGGCAAAGAAGCGGAAGGTAGCCCCGAAGTGAAAGGTCGTATTAGACGCATGCAG
>JAOUJZ010000033.1 GCA_029882915.1 Gammaproteobacteria bacterium
ACACCGGGACTTGTGATCAAGTTAACGGAAGTGGCTGTACGCGAAACACGTTCAATGGCATTACAGCAAAACATTGTCACTTTACGAAATCGTATTAATGAACTCGGCGTTGCTGAACCGACAGTGCAACAGCAAGGTGAGAATCGAATTGTGGTGCAATTACCTGGCGTGCAAGATACAGCGCAAGCCAAGAAAATACTTGGGGCAACGGCAACATTAGAATTTCGTCTGGTTGATTTTGAACATGATGTACAAGATGCTGTGAATGGCCGAGTGCCGGCGAATTCGAAGTTATATCATCATCGTGATGGTCGGCCGTATCTGCTTCAAAAAAGGGTCATGTTGACGGGCGAACATATTATTAATGCGGCTTCAACATTAGATTCTCAATCAGGTACGCCTGCTGTTTCAATTACGTTGGATGGTAAGGGCGCGCGGGCATTCAGTAATGCCACCCGTGACAATATTGGTAACCCAATGGCTGTGGTGTTTATTGAATCTAAATCAGAAACACGTGAAATAGACGGCGAAATGGTTAAAGTACGCCGTCAATTACCAGAGATTATTAATGTTGCCACTATTCGTGATCAGTTAAGCAAAAAATTCCAGATTACTGGACTGGATTCAACCACAGAAGCACGCGACCTGGCATTATTGTTACGTGCCGGTGCATTAGCTGCACCAATTGAAATTGTTGAAGAGCGTACTGTTGGGCCAAGCTTGGGACAGGATAATATTGATCAGGGATTCCGTTCTGTCATGATCGGTTTTGTTTTTGTTTTAATCTTTATGGTGGTTTGGTATCGAGTATTTGGTGGTGTTGCTAATTTGGCATTAGCGACTAATCTGATTTTGATTGTGGCATTGCTTTCAATGTTGCAAGCGACACTTACACTGCCAGGCATCGCCGGTATTGTTTTGACGGTTGGTATGGCAGTTGATGCCAATGTGTTGATTTTTGAACGGATCCGAGAAGAACTTCGTGTGGGTAATAGTCCACAAGCCAGTATTCAGGCAGGTTATGGTAAGGCATTTTCAACGATTGCAGATGCCAACATCACAACTTTGATCGCCGCCATCGTATTATTTGGTTTCGGTACTGGCTCAATCAAAGGCTTTGCGGTGACATTATCGCTTGGTATTTTGACATCCATGTTTACTGCCATTATGGGCACACGAGCAGTCATCAATTTGATTTACGGACATAAAAGCCGTCCAACCTTGTCAATTTAAGGTAAGCACTATGCAACTTTTGAAAGAAAAAACTGAATTTAACTTTATGGGAAAACGCAAACTAGCGGCGTTATTTTCCGCCGTATTGTTGCTAACCTCGCTTACATCTCTGTTTATGCAAGGCTTGAATTTCGGGATCGACTTTACTGGCGGAACCATGATTGAAGTAGCGTATCAGGAAAGTGCCGAACTTGATAAAGTACGATCAAAACTAGAGCAAGGTGGTTTTGGTGATGCTGTTGTGCAAAATTTTGGTTCTGTGCATGAAGTGTTAATTCGTTTACCTGTCATTGAAAGTCAGAACATGGCCGAATTAAGTAATGAGGTCGTGGCATTATTGCAGGCTGATCACCCTACAGCCATTGACGTAAGACGAGTTGAGTTTGTTGGCCCTCAAGTCGGTGAGGAACTGACCGAACAAGGTGGTTTGGCAATGTTATATGCATTGATTGGTATTCTGATTTATGTGTCATTACGCTTTGAATATCGATTTGCGATAGGCTCTGTGGTAGCTCTGGTGCATGATGTACTGATAACGCTAGGCTTTTTTTCGATGTTTCAATTGGAATTTGACCTTACCGTGCTAGCGGCGATTTTAGCTATTATAGGTTACTCACTTAACGACACGATTGTGGTCTTTGATCGTATTCGTGAAACTTTCTTGCGCGTTCGAAAAGGCAGTTCAGAAGAAATTGTAAATCAGGCACTGAACGACACGTTGAGTCGGACATTGATGACATCAATAACCACTTTATTAGTAGTGATTTCATTGTTTGTATTCGGTGGTGAAGTGATTCATGCTTTTTCAATTGCATTGTTACTAGGCATCATTGTGGGTACCTATTCTTCAATTTACATTGCCAGTAATACAGTGTTAACGATGGGGGTTAGTAAAGCGGACTTGATGCCACCAGAAAAAGAACAGGGTCAGGAAATAAGTGAAGATGGTAGCCAGGTATAATTTATAAGCTGACGGTAATTGTAAAAAAAGCCCGATTAATTCGGGCTTTTTTATTGTCTAATGAATTTGTGTGCTCTGAAAATTCAGTGATTTGTGTAACTGTTGCTGGTCATGGCTATTTGATATTGATATTCGATTGTTGGGTATTTTAATAATATCGGCCTTTTTATTGGCGTGTTTCGGTTGCTCAAACTGAGACACGGTTTCAACACTTAAAATACGTAAACCACTTGAATTTCCACGGAAACTCATAAATGTGGCAAATTCTTCCAAACCTTGCATGATAGTTCTAACTTCTAATTCTTGTGCTTTTTTATTCATCAATCTTTTCCATGGAGATGCTTCACTTGTCAAAAGGTGTATCGGTCATTCGGCCGATTTCTTGAATATGGGTGACCAAATTTTTATCAAAATTAGAGCAGGTTGTTAGCTAACTTAATGGCGCCATTATTAATTTTAAGCTGGCCTGAACTTTGTCGTTAATATGCGTTCCAAGATTTAAGGATTTTTCTGTTCTGTTATCATTTGAAACATTGTATTGTGTCATGCGTTAACAGATTTAATGCACCTAATGAACTAATGTGAAGTGGAGAAAATAATGCAACAATTTAAAAAGTGGGGATTTGCCCTGCTATGTATGCTGGTGCAACCAGCGTTGGCGGCTACCATTGATGTCCAATTGCATTATGTAGGACCCACAGAAGGCAGTGTTTGGCTGGGGATGCAACAAGGACTGGACGAAGCGAATCTCCAAGGTGAGTTTTTAGGTCAAAAATACACGTTGAAGCCTGTAACTGTGGATGAGTTGAACCATCTGGATTCAGTCACAGCTGTGTTATTAGCCAGCGATGCTGATCAGGTTTTAGAGATAGCTAAATCTGAACGATTTGCCGATGTGCCCATCTTCAATTTGACCTCTGATGCAGATAAACTGCGTTCTGCTTGTTTACCCAATCTGTTGAATATTTCAGCGAGCCAGAAAATGAAACAGGATGCATTAGCGCAATGGATGAAAAAACATCCGGAGTCAACGGCGCATGCTCAAGGTTGGCATAAAGACTTTAAAAAATTTGCGGCCAGCCAACTTAATATCCGTTTTACAAAAGCACATGGAGTGATAATGGACGATGATTCCTGGGCAGGCTGGGCAGCAGTAAAATTGTTATCTGATACTGTCGCTCGCACCCAAAATGACGATGCGACTATCATGTTGAAATACCTGAAAAATGATATTGCCTTTGATGGACAAAAAGGTGAAGGTGCTACCTTTCGTAAAACAGGGCAATTACGCCAGTTAGTACTATTAGTTGAAAATAATAAACTGGTTGCAGAAGCACCACTACGAGGCGTCAAAGGTGGTCTTGATAGCCTGGGCTTGAAAAGCTGTAACTAACGATATTCAAAATTTAAGGAAAGAGTAAGGTTGTCCTGATAATATCTGTTGGCAACATGTAAAGTCAGAGTGAAAATTTAAGGAAACAATAATGAAATTAAAGCAATTACTTGTCTCGTCGTTTATCTTGGTCAGTGCAACAGCTTGGGCTGAACCTAGTTATCGCTTATTTGTCACCAATGAAAAAAGCAATTCCGTGAGTGTAATTGATTCACGTACCGGTGAAGTTGAAACTACATTGGATATTGGTGACCGTCCACGTGGAATCGGATTATCACCTGATCATAAAACCTTATACGTGGCGTTGAGTGAAGAAAATGCAATAGGTATGGTCGATGTGGCGACTTTGGAAATGATTGGCAAATTGGAAGCCGGTGAAGATCCTGAAACCTTTGATGTTCACCCAAATGGTAATTTGTATTTATCAAATGAAGATGACGCGAAAGCAACCGTCATTAATCCTTCGACAGGTAAAATCATTGAAGAAATCAGAGTCGGACTTGAGCCAGAAGGTGTAGCCGTCTCTCCTGACGGAAGTATTGTATTGGTGACTAGTGAATCGACTAATATGGTGCATGTTATTGATACCGCACAACACAAAGTGGTCGCTAATATTTTAGTTGCTGCTCGTCCTCGTGGTCTGGCATTTAATAGCGATGGAAGCCGTGCTTACGTGAGCAGTGAAATTGGTAATGAGATCGCTATCATCGATACTAAAACTTTCACCATCATTAAGAAAGTCGTTGTTGATGTTCCTAAATCAAAACCAATGGCGATTAAATTGAGTCCCGACGATAAAACCTTATACATGACCTTAGGTCGTGCGGCAAAAGTCGTGGTAATGGACGCAGAATCTTTGGATATTAAAACCACCGTTGATGTAGGTAAACGTGTTTGGGGTGAAGAAATCAGTCGCGATGGTTCAAGAATATATACGGCTAACGGTGTCAGTAATACAGTCTCAGTCGTTGATACTGAAAGTAATAAATCGATCATGGAGATTGAAGTTGGTAAAGGACCGTGGGGTCTGGTTATAGACGACTGATTTAATCTTATAGCTTCTACATTTAATTGAACCCGATAATGATTATCATTATCGGGTTTTTTATTGCTATAAATATGGCAAGGTTTAGTTAAACGCTTTGTTGTTGGTGACTGACACGGTATGATTGCATACATGATTATTGCACAGCGTTTTTTTGATATCTGTCTGTTTAAGGCTGGCCCTGCAGATGTACCTGCGTCACATTTATTATTGAAAATCACACTACTGTTATATTTTGTGGTGGGTGTGGTCATTAGCCGGATTGATAACGATTGGGATGTCAGTCTGTTCACCAGTTTGACCGATATGCTGGTGATGATCATTGCAGTATGGCTACTCTTGAAATTTAGTGGCTTTAAAGCACGTTATCAACAAACAGTTATCGCCATGGCAGGAGCGGGCAGTTGTCTGGGTATTCTTGGGATTCCAGTGATGTTTTTATTTCATCAAACAAATGAACAGCAACAGTTGACCAGTTTCACCATGTTATTAATGATTGCTTTGATGTTCTGGAGTCTGATGGTAACAGCGCATATTTTTCGTCAGGCATTGGAAATCAAACCAGGCATGGCAGCGGTGTTAACGATTGCCTATACCATTGTGTCATTACTTATCGTCGGCCTAGCAATCTCAGGAGTAGCATAGATGCATATACATATTCTGGGTATATGCGGCACTTTTATGGGTGGGGTGGCTTTATTAGCTCGTGAACTTGGTATGACAGTGTCAGGATCGGATGCCAATGTCTATCCACCTATGAGTGATCAACTTGCGGCCGCAGGTATTGAATTACAGCAAGGGTATTTAGCCGAACATCTTGATCCCGTTCCTGATTTAGTGGTGATGGGTAATGCCATGTCACGTGGCAACCCAGCCGTCGAATATGTACTCAATAACAGCCTACCCTATATATCTGGCCCGCAGTGGCTGGCGGAATATGTCTTGAAAGATCGCTGGGTATTGGCCGTATCAGGTACCCATGGCAAAACTACCACCAGTAGCTTGCTTGCATGGATCCTTGAAGACGCCGGTATGTCACCCGGTTTCTTAATTGGTGGTGTAGCGGAAAATTTTGGTGAAACAGCTCGTTTGGGAAAAACGCCTTTTTTTGTGATTGAAGCTGATGAATATGACACTGCTTTTTTTGATAAACGTTCCAAGTTTGTTCATTACCATCCGCGTACACTGATAATCAATAATCTGGAATTTGATCATGCGGATATATTTGATGACCTTGCAGCCATTCAGAAGCAATTCCATCATTTGATTCGCACAGTGCCATCAGAGGGTTTAATTATCAGCCCGGCTAATGAAGCTGCCATTGAACACACACTGGAAATGGGATGCTGGACACCGAGACAAACCATTGGTTTAGGGTTAGGTGAAATACAAGCTAAAGCGATTGTTGATGATGGAAGCCATTTTGATGTTAGTCATCATGGCATTAAAGTGGGAACAGTGAGCTGGTCAATGTTGGGTATGCATAATGTCAGTAATGCACTGGCGGCTATTGCAACTGCAAGACATGTTGGTGTTACTTTTGACCATGCCTGTGAAGCATTAAGTCGTTTTATTGGTATTAAGCGGCGGATGGAATTGCGTGGCGAAGTGCGAGGTATTCGAGTTTATGATGATTTTGCCCATCATCCAACTGCAATTGCTACTACTGTCGATGGTTTACGAGCCAAAATGGAAAATGGTAAGTTGATTGCCGTGCTTGAGCCTCGATCCAATACTATGAAGATGGGCGTCCATCAGCAGACTTTGGCGAACTCCTTACAGGCTGCCGATAGAGTGATACTGTTTGAAGACAATGGATTAGACTGGTCTTTAGCATCCATTCAGCAACAATTAGGAACAAAGGCATCCGTTGAGAACAGCATTGATACGATTATTGATGTGATATGTTCAGAAGCACAAGCCGGTGATGAGGTGTTAATAATGAGTAATGGCGGGTTCGGTGGAATACATCAGCGATTATTAATGGCATTGGAGCAGCAATGAACGAAAAAACACACATTGCACTGGCATTAACAGGTGCTTCAGGTGCACCGTATAGTCAACGTTTACTTGAAACTTTATTGGGGCAGGGGATCACGGTTCATCTGATGATTTCATCCGCCGCACGCATCGTCTTTTCAGATGAACTGGATTGGAAACTGCCAGCACGCGCTAGTGATGTACAAAAAATGCTGGTAGCGGAATTTCGATGTGATCCTGCCTTATTGATCGTTTACGGAGAACAGCAATGGAGCTCTCCATTAGCCAGTGGATCACATAAAGTTAATACCATGATCGTCTGTCCTTGTACGATGGGTACATTATCATCCATTGCCTGTGGTAGTAGCGATAACCTGATTAATCGGGCGGCAGATGTAATGTTAAAAGAAAGCCGAAAATTGATTCTGGTGCCACGAGAAGCACCGTTCTCGGCCATACATCTGGAAAATATGCTTAAGTTAGCACGTCTGGGTGTCTGTATTCTCCCTCCAAGCCCAGGGTTTTATTTCAAACCAACGCAATTGTCTGATGTTGTGGATTTTGTGGTTGCAAGAATACTGGACCAAGCCGGTATTGAGCATCAATTAATACCTCGATGGGGACAGCAATCAGATAGCGCTGAAGTCTAGATATTGCTTTAGTGTGTAATAACAGTTGAGTATACTTGTCGGATAAATTAGCGAGTCGGAAGAAGTTATGTCAGATATTGAAATTGCGCAACAGGCAAAGATGGAACAGATCATTCCCTTGGCTGAACAGCGTTTAGGTTTAGATCCCCTTAAGCTGGATCCTTATGGTCGCTATAAAGCCAAAATCTCGCTGGATGTGATCAATGATCTGGCCGATCGTCCAGATGGCAAATTGATTCTGGTGACAGCCATTAGTCCAACGCCTGCTGGCGAAGGTAAAACGACCACCACCATTGGTTTGAGTGATGCCTTAAACCGAATTGGTAAAAATTCGATGGTGTGTGTGCGTGAACCCTCAATGGGTCCGTGCTTTGGCATGAAGGGGGGGGCAGCTGGCGGTGGCTATGCTCAGGTTGTGCCTATGGAAGATATCAACCTTCATTTCACCGGCGATTTACACGCAATTGCAGCAGCCCATAATTTATTAGCCGCGATGATCGACAATCATATTCATCATGGTAATGCCCTTGAACTTGATGTCCGTCGTATCACTTGGGGTCGAGTGATGGATATGAACGACCGTGCATTGAGGCAAATCACGGTGGGTCTTGGCGGCACAGCCAATGGATTTCCGCGTGAAGATGGTTTTGATATTGTCGTGGCATCAGAAGTCATGGCGATATTCTGTTTATCGAATTCACTTAGCGAACTCAAGCAACGACTGGGCAACATTCTGATCGGTTACTCGAAAGATGGAACGGCTCGATTGGCTAAAGACTTGAAGGCGCATGGTGCGATGGCGACCTTGTTGAAAGAGGCTCTGAAACCGAACCTAGTTCAAACGCTGGAGAATAATCCTGCATTTGTCCATGGTGGTCCTTTTGCCAATATTGCCCACGGCTGTAATTCTGTTATTGCCACCAAAATGGCGCTTAAGTTGAGTGATTACGTAGTGACAGAAGCCGGTTTTGGTGCCGATCTGGGAGCAGAAAAATTTATTGATATCAAGTGCCGTAAAGCTGGCGTAAAACCGGATATGGCCGTGATCGTGGCGACGGTGAAAGCCTTGAAATATCACGGTGGCGTTGAGGTTAAGGATTTAGCTACCGAAGATTTGTCTGCATTGGAACGTGGCATGGAAAATCTCAAGCGCCATTTGAGTAATATGCAAGATCAGTTTGGCTTACAGTGCATAGTGGCAATCAATCATTTTGTTCAGGATACCGATGCAGAAATTGATCTGGTAAAAACGACAGTTGAATCGTATGGTGCAAAAGCGATTATTGCCAAACACTGGGCTGAAGGTGGTGCTGGCGCTGAAGAGTTAGCTCAGGCTGTAGTGACAATGCTGGATCAGCCAACCAGTGAATGCCAGTTCCTGTACGCTGATGACTTGCCTCTATGGGACAAAATTACTGCCGTGGCAACCCGGCTTTATGGTGCCAATGAAGTGGTTGCAGATAAAAAAGTGCATGATAAATTAAAATTGTTTAGCGAAACCCACAGTCATATCCCTGTGTGTATGGCAAAAACACCCTATTCATTCAGTGGCGATCCTGCATTGCTAGGTGCTGTATCAGGACATACTATTACTATTCGTGATGTACGCTTATCACGTGGTGCCGAGTTTGTAGTAGCCTTGTGTGGCGACATCATGACCATGCCCGGCTTGCCAAAACGTCCTGCGAGCGAGCGAATTGATATCAGTGATGAGGGTGCGATCAGCGGGCTTTTTTAAAATATACCCACTAATAAAAATACAATAAGGATTAGTTTATTCCGTTACTATGTCTTCGGCGGAGAGCAACTGATATTACGGTGTGTCTTGTCGATGTTTTTTTATCAGATCATAGGCCAATTGGATTTCCTTGGCTTGTTCAGTTGCAACAGCAATCATGTCTTCTGGTACGCCCTGACCCATCAGCTTATCCGGATGATATTGACTGATTAGCTTTCTGTAGGCACGTTTCACCTCTTGATCGGTACTATCTTCTGATACGCCCAGAGCTTTGTAGGCATCAGATAATGCTGAAGGTGATGTTGTCTGCGTGCGGCCAAAGTGTGATTGGTTAAGCACCATATCCAGCATGTGTTGAAATTCACCATGACTGTAACCCAAGCGGACAGCTATCTGTTCAAGCAAGGACTGTTCAGCCTGATCTACGCGACCGTCTGCAAGAGCCATAACGATAAGGTAGGTAAGTAAGACTTGTTTTAAATGCAGTGTATGACCACAGGCGGACATAAATTCATTTAAGGTAGGGTCAATTTGAAAACCCGCTTCGGCACCACGTTTAAACTGGGTAATGGCTTGTTGGCGATGCTCTGCGGACATGCCCATTTTTTGAATGAATTGTTCGACATGATTAATTTCATCTTTTGAGATACGACCATCTGATTTGGCCAGTTTGCCCATTAATATAAACACCGTTTCAAGGAAAACGGTTTTGCGGTGAGCATTGCTCAGTGGATTGATGCCACCAATACCATAATTTTTGGCGCGATCAATACTGCTACCAATCAAGTAGCCGATAAATGCACCGAAAAATCCCAGAAGATAGTAGCCTAAAGCGGCAGCGATAAATTTATACACAATAAAAACCTGATTTGATTACTTTTTATTACTAAGGCTGGCATAAAGCAAAAAACCACCCCATATACCGAACACCCAGCTTAAAATGGGGATACCCGCCACCATGGATGGGGCATATCCATCCAGACCTTTGATCACCGCCGCACCAATAATAAAGGCAGCGCCGCTAATTGCACCGGCACTTCGATAACTGGCATGTCGAACTTCCTGTTTCAATTGTTTCAGATCGTCAGAAGACAACTGCATTTTGAGTTGACCATCCTGAGCTTGTTTGCCAATTTCATGCAACATACGGGGAAGAGTAGGTAGCGTTTCTGCCCAGTTAGGTGCTTCTTGTTGCAGTGTCTTGAGAGCAGCTTGCCAGCCCATTTTTTCCTGCATCCAATGCTCAAGAATGGGTTTGGCTGTTTTCCATAAATCCAGCTCTGGGTACAGTTGGCGACCTAAGCCTTCTATATTTAGCAGGGTTTTTTGGAGTAAAACCAGTTGAGGTTGTATTTCCATGTTAAAGCGGCTGGCGGTCTGGAACAGGCGCAGCAATAACTGTCCGAATGAGATTTCTTTTAATGGTCGTGCAAAAATTGGTTCACAGACACTGCGAATAGCTGCTTCAAATTCATCAATGCGTGTCTCAGCAGGTACCCAGCCAGACTGGATATGGAGTTCAGCCACCCGTCGATAATCATGATTGAAAAAAGCCAGAAAATTATCGGCCAGATAACGTTGATCATCTGGAGCCAGTGTACCCATGATACCGAAGTCTACGGCAATATAGCGCGGTTGTTCGGGATCACTGGCATCCACCATGATGTTGCCAGGGTGCATATCTGCATGGAAAAAACTGTGTTTGAATACTTGGGTAAAGAATATTTCCACACCAACTTCAGCCAGTCGTTCCAGATTGACATGATTGGCTTTGAGTGTAGCAATATCACCAATTGGAATGCCATAAATGCGTTCTTGTACCAGGATGTTTTTTTTAGTCAGTGTCCAGTGAACTTCTGGAATATAGAGTAATCTCCCATCTTCAAAATTACGGCGTAACTGTGATGCTGATGATGCTTCTCGCATCATATCCAGCTCATCAAACAGATTTTTTTCCAGTTCTATGACCACTTCTTTAGGGCGTAGTCGTCGGCCTTCAGACCAGTAACGTTCAGCAAGATCTGCCAGAGTATGTAATAAATCAATATCACGGCGAATGTTGAATTCAATATTGGGACGAACAACTTTGAGGATAACTTTAGTGCCATCAATTAATTGTGCAGCATGAACCTGAGCAATTGATGCAGAGGCGAGAGGATGTTCGTCAATATGGGCAAAAATATCATCCAATGTTGGTTTGCCATAGGCCTGTTGGATTATGGTCAATGCCTGATCATTGGGAAAGGGTGCAACTTGATCTTGCAGCTTAGCGAGTGAATCTGCAATGTCATCTGGTAACAAATCACGACGAGTTGATAGTATTTGTCCAAATTTAACAAAGATTGGGCCAAGGTCTTGTAAAGCCAGACGTAATCGTTCGCCACGGGGAATAGTGCTGCTATGGTGCCAGCGATAGGGTGATAAATAACTGAGATAACGAAGTGGGCGTAATAGGTGTGTGGATTTTATAATGTCATCCAGACGGTGTTTAGCCAATACATGATTGATTTGAATAAGACGAAAAATCTGTCGAACTTTCATTATATGCATCCTTGTTGCAGATCGTTCAAGCGATGTTGAGATAGCCTGACATCACCTGAGATGAACGCCATTATTTGTTACCCTCTAGTCTGCCTATACGCGCTTCAAGTCGGTCGAAATCAGCACGTAGCGTATCTATGTCAGACATATAATCCTTAATTTGAGATATATCTGGCAACATCCTCACCTCTTCACGCAGGTACTCAGCGGTGTTTTCCTGGAGTGATTGGTGGGTATTTCTTACCCAACTGCTCAGTTGTCTAATGCCGTGTGCAATAGGATAAGCCAGTGTATCGCCTGTTAGTCGTGCTAACTGTGCTTCCCAATCGAAATCAAAACCTTCCAGTAAGTCACGTAACTGCTTGGCAAACTGCACATCACCATGAATTTCAATATCGGACGAAAATAAACTTTCAGGCTGATGACCAAGTTTGGCTAAGGTGAGTGCTTTACCAGTAATGGTTAGATCAACAGTATGTTTAGCATCAGTCGAAAGATGTAATTGTTGATTATTAATTGCGACGTGAATTATTTGATTGAAATCGTTGATATCGATGGCAATACAGCGATGTTCAAACTGCTCAAGTCTGACTCTGGTTTCAAGATCTTGTGCCAGAGCTGTGTTTAAGGCCAATTCAATGGGTTTTAGAACGACACTCATGTGAATTTAAAATTTGTAGCCACTGTGCAAGGCGACAATGCCTGCTGACATATTGTGATAGTCACACTGTTCAAAACCTGCATCGACCATCATTTGTTTCATGGTTTCCTGATCTGGATGCATGCGGATAGATTCGGCGAGATAACGATAGCTATCTTCATCATTGGAAAACACTTTACCGATTTTGGGAAGCAACTTGAACGAGTAGCTATCATAAATAGGAGCTAGCCAATCGGCAGGTTTGGAAAATTCAAGCACCAATAGCCGGCCTCCCGGTTTTAATATTCGAAACATAGAACGTAAAGCTGCATCTTTATCGGTGACATTTCGTAATCCAAAGGCAATGGTGATGCAGTCAAATGTATTATCAGGAAAAGGGAGGCATTCGGCATTTGCTTGTACATAGCTAATGTTGCCAGTGATACCCTCATCAGTGAGTCGATCACGACCAACATTAAGCATGCTGGCATTGATATCTGCTAGGATAACCTGACCAGTATTGCCCACTAGTTTGGAAAACTTTAATGCCAGATCGCCAGTTCCTCCAGCAATGTCCAATACTTTTGCACCACGTCTAACACCACTGGTGTGAATCGTAAAACGTTTCCATAAGCGATGAATACCCATCGACATCAAGTCATTCATCAGATCATACTTGTCTGCAACAGAATGAAAGACACCTGCTACGTGTTTAACTTTATCTTCGGTGGGGACCTGCTGATAACCGAAATGGGTGGTTTTTTTGTCTGTCACAGTTTTGCCTTAATCTGATTGCCGTTGGTAACCTGCTTGCTCAAGTCGATTTAAATAATCTTGCCAGTGACTATCTTGTTTTGTTGCCAAATCGTATAAGTAATCCCACGTAAACAATCCACTGTCATGACCATCATCAAAATAAATTTTAAGGGCATAATTACCACTAGGTTCAAGCTGGTTAATACCGACCTGTTCCTTATGGGTTTGCAATATCTCTTGCCCAACACCATGCCCACGAACTTCTGCCGAGGGAGAATACACGCGTAAATATTCTGCTGGCAGGGTGTAATGAACATCACCATATGTCAATTCAAGACATTTTGATTGTTTGTGCAACGTTATATCTGTTGGGAGGAAATTATTGGCCATCATAGAACCTTATAGAATATAACGTGATAAATCTTCATCGTGAACCAGTTCAGCTAACTGTTGATTCACATAGTCTGCATCAATGGTTACATGATTTGAGGCATCATCACCAGTGTTATAAGACACTTCTTCCAGCAATTTTTCCAGCATGGTATGTAAACGGCGCGCTCCGATATTTTCGGTTTGTTCATTCACTTGCCACGCTAATTCTGCTATGCGTCTCAAACCTTCATCAGTGAATGATAATTGCGTACCTTCTGTTGCTAATAACGCGGTATATTGCTCTGTTAGTGAGGCATTAGGTTCAGTCAAAATGCGCACAAACTCATCGGCACCAAGCGCATCAAGTTCAACTCGAATAGGTAAGCGGCCTTGCAGTTCGGGGATAAGATCCGATGGTTTGCTGAGGTGAAATGCACCAGAAGCAATAAACAGAATATGGTCTGTTTTCAGCATGCCATATTTTGTTGAGACAGTGCTGCCTTCTACTAAAGGTAGTAGATCACGTTGCACGCCAGCACGAGATACATCCGCACCGCTACCACCTTCACTGCGATGGGTAATTTTGTCGATCTCATCTAGAAATACAATGCCGTTTTGTTCAACAGCTTCAATGACTTGAATTTTCAGATCATCTTCATTGATTAATTTGACAGCTTCTTCTTCGCTGAGTGCACGCATTGCTTTGGAAACGGTAAGTTTACGGGTGGTTTTACGTGATGACCCCATGCTCTGAAACATATCCTGCAATTGATTGGTCATTTCTTCCATACCCGGAGGCGACATGATTTCAACACCGACACTGGGAGTATTGAGTTCTAATTCAATTTCACTGTCATCAAGTTTGCCTTCACGCAACATTTTTCTAAAACGTTGGCGAGTCGTACTTTCTTCTTCGTTTTGTTGATCTCTAGCGGGACGTAATAATGCATCAAGAATACGATCTTCTGCTGCATCTTCGGCACGAGTTTTGACAGTTTCTATAGCTCGTTCACGCAACATCTTCATCGCTGTTTCTGCAAGGTCGCGGATGATGGAATCAACATCACGGCCGACATAACCAACTTCAGTAAATTTGGTTGCTTCAATTTTAATGAACGGCGCATTAGCCAAAGTGGCAAGTCGACGGGCAATTTCCGTTTTACCGACACCCGTTGGTCCGATCATTAAGATGTTTTTAGGGGTAATTTCTTGTTGCAGTTCAGATGACAGCTGCTTTCGGCGCCAGCGATTGCGTAATGCAATCGCGACCGCTTTTTTGGCTGCTTGCTGTCCGATAATATGTTTATCAAGTTCATGAACGATCTGTTTGGGTGTTAATGCTTGCATAGTAATTTATTAAGACTCGCTTTCTAATGTTTCAATAGTGAGATTGCGGTTGGTGTAAATACAAATGTCGGCAGCGATATTGAGACCTTTCTCAACAATGTCACGGGCGCTGAGCTCTGTGTTTTCTAGTAATGCAGTCGCTGCGGATTGAGCAAAAGGCCCGCCCGAACCTATCGCCATTAAGCCATTTTCAGGTTCAATGACATCGCCATTACCAGTAATAATAAGGGATGATTGGCTATCAGCAACAGCTAATAATGCTTCTAAACGCCGCATCATGCGATCGGTGCGCCAATCTTTAGCAAGTTCAAGTGCGCTACGAGTCAAATTGCCTTGATGTTTTTCAAGTTTAGCCTCAAAGCGTTCGAATAAGGTAAATGCATCGGCGGTGCCGCCTGCAAAACCGGCTATGACTTTATCGTGGTACAGGCGACGAACTTTACGAGCGTTACATTTCATAATAGTGTTGCCCAGACTGACCTGACCATCACCACCAATAACAACCTGGCCATTACGACGGTAAGATAGGATAGTAGTACCGCGGTACTGCTCCATAATAAAACTCCTGCGTATGATGTACTAATGAATATAAGCGTAGATATAGTATACTATGAGCTGCTATAGCAAGGCAGTGATTATTAAAAACGAGAGTTAAAATCACCTTCACCAACAATTGATATTATTTTAATCAATATTATTGTTGACATTGGATAGGGTTTTCAGCAAAATGCTCTGTTTTCGTGGAGGGGTTCCCGAGTGGCCAAAGGGATCAGACTGTAAATCTGACGGCTCCGCCTTCGGAGGTTCGAATCCTCCCCCCTCCACCACAGTTAAATATTGAGTTAGTGTTTGCGGGTGTAGTTCAATGGTAGAACTCCAGCCTTCCAAGCTGATCACGTGGGTTCGATTCCCATCACCCGCTCCATATTTGTTTGGGATGAGGCCCGCATAGCTCAGTCGGTAGAGCGCATCCATGGTAAGGATGAGGTCATCAGTTCGATTCTGATTGCGGGCTCCACATGGTATTTTGGATAGACAGGGATTTTCTTGTCTTTTTTGTTTTTGTTATAGCTAGATAATATTGACGGGGAGACTGGTCATGTCTAAAGAAAAATTTGAAAGAACGAAGCCACACGTAAACGTGGGCACCATTGGTCACGTAGATCACGGTAAAACTACATTGACAGCAGCGATTACAAAAGTAATGGCCGAAGCCCAAGGTGGTGTTTTCAAAGACTACGCGGATATCGATAACGCGCCAGAAGAAAGAGAGCGTGGTATCACGATCTCTACAGCGCACGTAGAATACGAAACACCAAACCGCCACTACGCGCACGTAGACTGCCCAGGCCATGCTGACTATGTTAAAAACATGATCACTGGTGCGGCGCAAATGGACGGCGCTATCTTGGTAGTAAACGCAGCTGACGGTCCTATGCCACAAACACGTGAACACATCCTGTTGTCACGTCAAGTAGGTGTACCGTACATCATTGTATACCTCAACAAAGCAGACATGGTTGATGATGAAGAGCTGATCGAATTGGTTGAAATGGAAGTACGTGAATTACTTGACGCATACGACTTCCCAGGCGATGACACCCCAATCATTGTGGGTTCAGCATTGAAAGCATTAGAAGGCGACACCAGTGATATTGGTGTACCATCAATCATCAAGTTGGGCGAGGCGATGGACAGCTACTTCCCAGAGCCAGAACGAGCAATTGATGGCGCATTCCTGATGCCGATTGAAGACGTGTTCTCAATTTCAGGTCGTGGTACTGTTGTAACTGGTCGTGTTGAACGCGGTATTGTTAAAGTTGGTGAAGAACTTGAAATCGTTGGTATCAAGGACACACAGACAACAACATGTACTGGTGTTGAAATGTTCCGTAAGCTACTTGACCAAGGTCAAGCGGGTGATAACGTAGGTGTATTGCTACGTGGTACTAAGCGTGAAGAAGTAGATCGTGGTCAAGTACTGGCGCACCCTGGGACCATCAAACCACACACAAAATTTGAAGCAGAAGTGTACATCTTGTCAAAAGATGAAGGTGGACGACACACACCATTCTTTAATGGTTACCGCCCACAGTTCTACTTCCGTACAACTGACGTAACTGGTGCATGTGAATTGCCATCTGGAGTAGAGATGGTTATGCCTGGTGATAACGTTAAGATGGATGTAACCCTGATTGCACCGATTGCGATGGAAGA
>JAOUJZ010000006.1 GCA_029882915.1 Gammaproteobacteria bacterium
CTACAAAATTTATCCGAGATTGTCGCTAGGGCAAATGATGCGTTTTATAGCAAATTTGATAATGTCGATACATTAATGGGAGTAATGGATAAAGCCTTACGTAATCAAGGTATCAAAGCAGATGCAATCACTATTGATTGCATTGCTCTAGATAAAAAAATCGTTATCCTTCTCCATGATGATAAACCTGATGCTGTAGACATAGCGCTGGGTAATAAAGAAGGTGATATTTATTCATCTTCAGAATATGAACTTATCAAAATATCAGAAGCCGTTATTGTAGGAATAATGGAATCAAACTTCATTTCATGATTGATTTAATACGGTTTGACAATCTTTTCAAACGGTTAAAAGTACATTTTACAATGTTGCCGTTGCTGTGTTTGAAGCACTTTTTAAGTGTTTTTTTCACTTCCCAAGTACCTTTATAGCCTAATGGAAATACCACCAAGTCTCCCTCTTTGAAAGTGGTTGAAGGACCACCATCGGCAGGTGTCATTTCACATTCACCCTCTAAAATAAGTGCTGTTTCTGTAGTAACGAATTCCCATGGGAATACAGATACTTCTTTTTCCCATGTTGGCCAGTAAGCAACGCCCATTTCTTTTAAAAATGCTTCACTTGGGTTGCTATCAACTGTAATTTCTTTCATGTCGATTCCTAAAATTTAGATTTGCTCCCATAACCAGAATGATTTGGGATGTGCCATAGTATGTTGTTCGTCCTCTTTTGCCTACATTTTTGAGGACAATCTTATCCAGTTAGTGCTAATACTTGAAATCACTGAATGCTCTCTAATGCGAGTTGCTTAGCGGCTAGCACTCCTAATAATTGAGTAACTTTAAATAGAGGACACCGAGGGCTTAAATCGATGCGAAATTCCGACAAAGGCGAGAGATTGTAATCAGTATCTGGTTGTTATACAAACTTTATCACTGCTGATTAATTTCAGCTAAGAGTTCATCGGTCGATGCCACTCTTGCATAAGCAAAACCTAGGGCAGCCATAAAAGCTGCATGAACTTGACTCGCCGGCACCGTAATACCATTAAACTCCAATGCTAGCGTAGCACAAGCATCATGTGCGATAGTACACTTATACCCAAAGTCATTTGCAGCGCGTGTGACTGCATCAATGCACATATGACTCATCGCACCACAAATTAATACACTATCAACAGCCAAATCATCCAAAACCATTTTTAGATTGGTATCTCTAAAGCTATTAATTTGATGTTTGAGAACAACTGGCTCACCATCGATTTCATGTACTGAGGAATGCACCTTTGCACCGTCAGAATTAGGCACAAAAAATGGCGCATCAGTTGTTGGGAATTCATGTCGAACATGGACTACTGAAAGTCCATTTTCTCTGAAACACATGAGTAAAGCACGAGCTTTTATAGCGGCAGCTTCGGTACCTTCCAACTCCCATTTTCCTCCCTGAAAGTAATCATTCTGTAGATCGACGATTATTAATGCTAATTTAGTCATGAGATATATCCTTTCTGGTAGTGTTGCTTAGTAACCCAATATACACGGACATCACTATAACAAAAACATCAATGGAAATATGACAGAGTGCCACTCAATAAAAAAACTAACACGTTTTAAGTATTGATGCTTTCATATATAGGCTCGCTCAAAGTAAAATTTTCAACTAAAAAACACTACTCCAATTTTTTCTATGAACAAGGTTATTTATATGCGTAAAACACTGGACGTTTTTTGGCGTTTTTTCACATTGGGGTTTGTCAGCTTTGGCGGGCCTGCAGCACATATTGGCTATTTCCAAAAAACGTTTGTCCAAAAACTAAAATGGATTGATGACGAAGCTTATGCAAGACTCATCTCACTAAGCCAGTTTTTACCAGGACCGGGGTCCAGTCAAATAGGTTTTGCTCTCGGAGTACGTCGTGCAGGTGTTATGGGTGGGTTCGCAGCCTTCATTGGCTTCACACTGCCCTCTTTTTTATTGCTCTATTTTCTTGCAACCACCAGCACCGATCAACATTCGGGTGATTTATTCTCCGGCATTGTTCATGGACTCAAACTGTTAGCTGTTGTTGTTGTCGCAGATGCCACTCTCAGCATGTTCAAAACATTTTGCAACAATACCTTATCTACCAGTATTGCTGCCCTCACCGCAGCTATCTTGTTATGGGCGCCCGGTTTGTTGACCCAGCTTAGTGTTTTGGTTGTGGCAGCCTTAGCCGGTGCCAATTTAGGTAAACCCATTTTGAACAAAAGTACGACTCAACAACGAGTCAAGGTTGTGCCGCTGGCCTTGTTTTTGGTGCTTTTTCTGGGACTGCCGTTATTAGCAATAACGACTCAAACTTTAGATATTTTTTCTCGTTTTTATCAGTCAGGAAGTCTTGTCTTCGGTGGCGGTCACGTTGTTCTGCCATTGCTCCAACAAACCATTGGCGATTCAGTAGCTACCGATCGTTTTCTATTGGGCTATGCCGCTGCCCAAGCGGTTCCCGGGCCAATGTTTTCATTAGCTGCATTTTTAGGGGCAGAATTATCACCTAGCACCCCACTTTTAGGTGCGTTGATTGCTACAGCAGGCATATTTTTGCCGGGATTTTTATTAGTACTAGCTTTACAGGGTGCATGGGAATCACTGGCAGCACAGCCTAAAGTCGCTGGTGCCGCATGGGGCATCAATGCAGCTGTTGTTGGTTTATTACTGTCGGCATTGTATCAACCTGTCTTTGTCAGTGCTGTCTATACCCCCATAGACATGTCAATGGTCATACTGGGTTTCATTGCATTAAGAACAGTGAAAGTTCCAATCGTTATGTTGGTATTGGGATTCGGAGTATTAGGGCTGATATTACATTTATAAATACAACTAACACAGATTTCACTGATAACTCACACCCTATCATCGACAAAACATGGAGCCAGAATTAGACTTTTTCGAATTCGTGATTTAATCAGGTTAAACCAGTGCTGCATCAGCTAGCTTAGCTAGTCCGCAGACTTTATTACGCCCCGTATGTTTTGCCTGGTAAAGATATTTATCAGCCTGATCAATCACCGCTTCTATTGAAGGTGTATCCACAGTATTTTCTGCAACGCCAATGCTGGTGGTGAAAAACAGTTCCGTAGAATTGAAGGTGATAGGCAGTGTTTCAATCTTTTGACGCACACGTTCAGCCAGTATAGTTGCTTGTTTAATATTTGTTTCAGGCAGCAGAATAATAAATTCTTCTCCACCCCAACGGGCAACAATGTCTGAATCTCGAACCAGTTCCTGTATGGTTTCAGCTGTTTGTATTAGCACTTTATCGCCATGCATATGGCCATATGTATCATTGATATTTTTAAAATGGTCCAGGTCCAGCAACATGACCGATAGTGGTGTGTCATGCCGTTTAGCACCGTGCCAGATTGAGCTGGCAGTTTCAGTAAATGCCCGGCGATTGTAGATGGCTGTTAATGGATCAATCCGCGATAGTTTTTCGGCATTGAGTTTTCCATCCTGAGCAATGCGGAACTGTTCCGCCAGTGCAATGGACAACAGGATGACATCTATAACGATACCAATTTCTGTTGCCCTGAATGTGAGATCGTTATAGGGCAATATGCCCCAAGGTGTCATTGCAGTTATAGATGCACCAGCCATGGAGGCAATACTAGCTAAAAGAAAGTAGGTTATTTCACGGCGACCTGTTCTAAGACTAATGATGGCAAGCATTAGTGTCGTGCTGGTAAAAAAGGTAACAAATAAAATACCCAGACCGATAGCCTTGCCCTGCATATCAAGAAATATGAGGACAATTGCTGCTGCAAAAATAGTCACACATGAGGTTGTGACAAATTTATAGATACGTGGAAACAACATTTTGGTATGTAAAAATGACAATGAAAATACAAGACCACTAATACAGTAAATCGTAAGAAAGATGACATTTGACCATCGTTGAAACAGTGGTGAGTCTGGCCATAACAGCATGTACCCATGACCGGTATAGGATATATTGGTCAACAGAAACAAAGCCAGATAGATGACGTAATAGAAATAACGCTGCAAACGCAGGTTTAAGTAAAGAATCAGGTTATAGAGCAACAGTGCGGCAACCACGCCGTATAACAGACCATAGGTGTAACCATTGTTGAGCTCATGTTTAGCGGCTTGTTGTTCGGTGCTGAAAAATATGGGCACCATCATCGGTTCAGCTGTAGCAAGTCTAATAAAGACCTGACTTAATCCAGGTTGGTAATCATGCTCAAAAACAAAGAAACGATGTTCAACCGGACGAGTTTCAAACGTGAATTGGTCGCCTGTTTGCTGATGTACTGTATCTTCTTGCTCTCTGACAACATAAAAATCGATCAAATCCAACCAGGGGTTCTCGACAGTGACGAGTCGTCTGACACTATCAGCACCGTCGTTATTGACCGTGAAAGTTATCCATTGAGCTGTACTACCTATACCTCGATTTAAAACATCCCCTTTTAATGGCGTAAACAGGCCTTGTTCATATGCTTGACGGGCTTGTTCAAGAGGCAGTGGCGTGTCTTGATGTTCCGAAAAATAAGATGAAAACCGACCAATAGATTCAAAGTCGTACTTAGAAATATTTGTTGATAAGGTATCTGCCTCAGCAATCAGACTAAATAAGCCACTGGTCAAAATTAACAATAATGTGATCAGGCGATAATACATATGGATAACGCTTAAAAAGCCTTTTAGACTGCAAAAAAAAGAGTTCGTCATCCAAAATCATAGCTTGGTTGAACACGTCTCTAAAAAAAGGTTATCGACCATTGTCTGAAATACATCAGTTTTTTTCAGTCTATGTGGCAATTAATTCGTATGTGCATAATAACGCCGGTTTCCTTCCAGCTTACGCAGTAACACATAAAAAATCGGGGTAAAAAATAGACCAAAGAAGGTCACGCCCAACATTCCTGAGAATACGGCCACACCAATATCATTACGCATTTCTGAACCGGCACCCGTTGAAAACACCATTGGTACTACCCCCATAATAAAGGCAAACGAGGTCATCAATATTGGCCGTAACCGCATTCTGCTGGCAGTGATAGCAGCCTTGATCGTTGCCATGCCACGTATTTCCAACTCGCGGGCAAACTCAACAATCAAGATGGCATTTTTACTGGCCAACCCAGCTAAAACAAACAGGCTGATCTGCGTAAAAACATTGTTATCGCCATCGGAGTACCAGACTCCAAACACCGCAGACAAGACTGATAATGGAATGATCGAAATCACCACCAACGGTAGGATAAGACTTTCATAAAGAGCGGCCAGTACCAGAAAAATCAGTAATAAACACAATGGGAATACATACATCGCAGTATTACCACTTAACACCTGTTGATAGGTTAGATCTGTCCATTCGAATGTCATGCCTGATGGAAGCAACCGTTCTAATATCTCGCTAATAGCATCTTGTGCCTGACCGCTGGAATAACCCGGCGCAGCGCTGCCATTCAAATCAGCAGCCAGATAGCCATTGTAATGGGCTGCACTTTCTGGACCATAACTTTCCTGCATATGGATAACGCTACCCAGTGGCACCATTTCACCGTTGTTATTGCGTACTTTCAATGTCAAAGCATCATTCGGGCTGGCACGATATTCCGCATCGGCCTGAGTGATCACCTGATAGGTTCGACCAAATTGGTTAAAGTCATTCACATACAATGAACCCAGATAGATCTGCATGGTGTCGAAGATATCCTTGATGTTAAGACCCAACTGTTTGGCTTTGGTACGGTCCAGATCGGCAAATAACTGCGGTACGTTAATCTTGTAATTGGAATACACTCTGGTCAGTATCGGGTTCTGCCATGCTTCCTTTTGCACTGCCTGAACGACTTCATCCAGTTTTTCATAGCCCAAATCTGCTCTGTCTTCTATTTGCAGCTTGAACCCCCCCGTTGTACCCAAACCACGTACTGGTGGTGGGGGGAAAATAGCAATGAAAGCTTCTTCAATGCCAGCAAACTTTTGTTGTAGTTTTCCGGAAATAGCTGTTGCCGAAAGCTCAGGTGATTGACGTTTATCGAATGGTTGCAGTGTGACAAACACAATACCGGCACTAGCACTATTGGTAAAACCATTTATTGATAAACCTGGAAACTGCACAGCATTTTTCACGCCCGGCTCGTCGAGTGCAATTCGGCCCATTTCTCTTATCACTTCTTCGGTGCGATCCATCGTTGAGCCATCTGGCAACTGCGCGAAACTGACCAGATATTGTTTGTCCTGTCCCGGTACAAATCCCTTTGGTAGGCTGTTGAAACCAAACACCGTTATCCCGATTAATATGGCATAGATAGTAAAGGCCAGCATTTTATGGCCGATCAGTCCAGAAACACCGTCAGAATACTCATGTGTTGCACGTTTGAAATTACGATTGAACCAGCCAAAAAATCGACCAAATACAGCATCCATAATTCTGGTTAGTCTGTCTTTTGGTTCATCACGACCTCGAAGTAATAGGGCTGCCAAGGCTGGACTTAAGGTCAATGAATTAATAGCTGAAATTACCGTTGAAATAGCAATCGTCAATGCAAATTGTTGGTAGAACTGGCCAGTAAGGCCACTGACAAATGCAATGGGTACAAACACTGCCACCAAAGTCAGTGAAATGGCAATAATGGGGCCACTAACCTCCTGCATTGCTTTATAACTGGCCTGCAATGGCGACAGTCCTTCTTCAATATTCCGTTCAACATTTTCCACCACCACGATGGCATCATCCACCACAATACCTATTGCCAGTACCAAACCAAAAAGTGACAAGGTATTGATAGAAAAACCAAATGCCCACATTAATCCAAAGGTACCAATGATTGACACTGGCACCGCCAGTAAAGGAATAATTGATGCCCGCCAAGTCTGTAAAAACAGTACAACTACAAGTACCACCAGCGCCAATGCTTCCAGTAAAGTTATGATCACAGCACGGATCGATTGCTTCACAAATATGGTTGGGTCATAAACTACTCGATATTCAACACCAGTCGGGAACCGTGTTGCAATTTCTTCCATGCTCTTGCGAACGTTGTCAGAAATTGAAATAGCATTCGCACCCGGCGCCTGAAATATTGGAATTGCTACAGCTGGTTGGCTATCCAACATTGAATTCAAACTGTGATCTGCAGCTTCTAGTTCAACTCTAGCAACATCTTTAAGTCGGGTAATTTCACCTTTTTCACTAGCACGAATAATGATTTCGCCAAACTCTTCCGCCGATTCTAATCGACCCTTGGCATTAATCGGTAACTGCACATCTATTGGCGACGTCATCGGTGCACCGCCGATCATGCCCGCCGCCACCTGCACATTTTGTTCACGAATCGCATTGACCACATCGGATGCAGTCAAAAAGCGTTCGGCCACTTTCTCAGGGTTTAACCAGATCCGCATGGCGTAGTCGCCAGAACCAAACAAGCGCACCGTACCAACACCCGGCACCTTGGCCAGTTCGTCTTTAACGTGCATCAAGCCATAGTTACGTAAGTAAAGCTCATCATAGCTCTGATCGGGTGACACAAGATGCACTACCATCGTGAGATCCGGTGCACTTTTTACCACGGTTATGCCCAATTGACGTGTGACTTCAGGCAGACGAGGTAATGACTGAGAGACACGGTTTTGCACCATTTGCTGAGCCAAATCAGGATCAGTACCAATCTTGAAGGTAACGGTCAAAGTCATACGCCCGTCAGAGGTAGCCTGTGAAAACATATACAGCATATTTTCGACACCGCTCAACTGTTCTTCCAACGGTCTGGCAACCGTTTCAGCTACAACTTTAGGGTTAGCACCAGGAAATGAGGCTCGTACCACCACTGAAGGAGGTGCAACATTCGGATATTCAGATATCGGCAACTGGAACATCGCCAGTAGCCCCGATATCAATATCATCAATGACAGTACGCCAGCAAAGATAGGACGATCTACAAAAAATTTAGAAAAGTTCATTGTCTTTATTCATGCCTCGGCATGGCCGCCGGTACTCTATGAATTCCTTTAAGTCAAAAGTGAATACTGTAGTCACTATCCATTTAATTAAGTGTGGCCTTGCTTGGGCGCGACCACACTATTAGGCCTAATATGAGACAGACCATTAATCACTATGCGTTCACCCGCTTTCAGCCCTGTCAATACAATCCGGTCACTATTGTAGTGAGCGCCCAGAGTGACTTGACGATAGTTTGCCTTATTGTCTGCATCGACTACATAAACGAATTGTTTATCCTGATTCGTGCCGACGGCTTTTTGTGGGATCAGTAATACTTCACTTTTGATCGCCGATCCTAAACGAACATTAGCAAACATACCGGGCATCAATACGCCATCAACATTTTCTAGAATCGCGCGGGCACGAATTGTACCGCTTGAACTGTTGAGCTGATTATCAAAAGAATGAACATGCCCTTTATAGACCACGCTTTCATCGGCTGCCAATGTCAGCTCTACCGGCATAGCTCTTGTATCCTGTGAACTACGTACTGACTTGATATAGGTTTGCTCATCAACATTGAATTCGGCATATAATTGCTTGTTTGCCACCAGCGTTGCCAACACCGGTGCATTGGGGGTAGTTGCCACAATATTGCCCACTGTCAGCTCTGCTCGACTGACACGACCATCAAATGGCGCATTAATATAACAATACCCTAAATTCAGTTGTGCTTGCACCAGTGCACTTTCAGCTTCCCTAATGGCAGCAGCACTGACTTGATGCTCGTTTTTTGCTGCATCATAAACACTCTCTGACACTAGTTTGCTCGCAACCAGTCGACGGCTTCGTTCCAATTCTTCATCAGCCAGCTTTGCACGTGAACTTGCTGAAGCTAATTGTGCTTCAGCCCGTTTAACTGCTGCCTGATGTGGTCGTGGATCAATAACAAACAAGGGATCCCCTTGTTTTACTATCTGACCATCTTCAAACAGTACTTTCTTAATTTCCCCTCCAACCAAGGGTTTTATTTCAGCACTATCAACAGCACTCAACCGACCAGAAAATCTAGTCCACAATCGAGCATTCTGAGGTTTCAGTTCAAGCACTTCAACCACTGGTGCAGGTCTAACATCTGCGGCCGATGATCCTTGATTGCTATTGGTACTGCTAACACCATAAACGTAATAAATGACAGCGACAACAACCAATACGACTGACAGTACAGAAAAAGTTCGACGGATTGACATGGGCTTCAGGACTCTTTTGTTATTGTGCGGCAATATATGAAAAAGCTTCATTCTAGTGCCTTGACAGGAAAACAGCGAATATTTTACTTAATCAATGGGACATGAACATACTTGATATTCAATGGTATGTCACATGTTAATAGTGATTGCCTATTTACACATCATGGAAACTCCTAATCTTCACTGATTTCTACTATTGATGATACTGCTATAATCAAATTCACTCACATCAGCTATCTATAAATCAGGAGTTTGCCATGGAACACGCACACTATTTCAAACGTAATACCGTCTATAAAATTGATGATGACAATATTTCTGTCGTTGATGTGCAAAAAAATAATACCGTCACCCCTCTCGATCCATGGATGGCAGTGGTGGTTTCACTGGCTGATGGTCAGCATACTATCGACCAGCTCATTCAGTATATGGCTGACCAGTATCCTGACGGCGCTCCTGATAATCTTGTGGAAACGATTGAATCGGTTATTTCACGTCTCACAGATAGCGATGTAATTGAATTAACAGCACGCCCATCACTGCTTCCTTATTATCTCCGGGTTCCTATTGATGAACAGGATCCGGAAAAGGCAACTGAGTTAATGTTGGAAGATGGTTTTATTCAGGCACCCAACATTAATGGCTAACTTATAATCAAGGCCTGATACAACACTGCTATGCAAACGATTTCATTATGCTGGCAATGCATAATTCAAGTATTGTTATTGTTGATCATTGCTAATGGCATGCCCATTCTGGCTCGTAATATTTTTGTTGCACGGTTTAATTGGCCGCTTGATTTTGGCCTCACTTTTTTCGACCAACGTCCCTTATTTGGTTACACCAAAACCTGGCGTGGATTATTTTTTTCTATTGTTGTCACCACTTTTGTCGCGTTTTTGCTGGGTATGAGTATTTATGATGGCGTACACTTTGGCGTATTGGTGATGGCAGGTGATTTATCTGGCAGCTTTATCAAACGCCGATTGGGATACATAGAAAGCAGTCGATTTAGACTTTTAGACGTCATTCCTGAATCTTTTCTGCCGATTTTTATTTTACATCAACAACTTGGGTTAACGGTATTAGACGGGATTATTTGCATTGCTCTGTTTTTTGTACTGGAAGTCGTGCTATCGTCATTATTGTACCGTCTACATATACGTAAAAGACCTTATTAACAGTAGATGTAGAGATCAAACGGAGTACGGATGTTATGCAGGAAAATCAGTTACGTATTCTGACATATAACCTCCACAAGGGATTCAGCGTTGGTAACCGTCATTTTATATTGCATCAGATCCGTGAAGCTCTGGTAGACACGGGTGCTGATATTTTGTTTCTGCAGGAAATGCAGGGCGAACATACCGAACACGAACAAACACACCACAACTGGCCCGAGTGCTCACATTCAGACTTTCTCGCTGAGGATGTCTGGCCTCATGTCGCTTATGGAAAGAATGCTGTCTACAAGGTAGGCCACCATGGCAATGCTATTCTCAGCAAACATGCATTTCATAGCTGGGAAAATATCAATGTATCTCCGTATGTTTGGGCAAGTCGAAGTTTGTTGCACGCAGTGATTAGATTACCTGAGCATGACGATGATTTGCACATCATCTGCATTCATCTGGGTTTAATCGGAGCCGAACGTCGACGCCAATTTGACACACTGTGTAAACGCATCGATGGATTTGTTCCCCATGATGCCCCGTTAATTGTTGCTGGTGACTTTAATGATTGGACGGGGCAGGCTGAAAAACGTTTTTATAAACATCTGAAATTGAAAGAAGCGTTTCGTACATTACACAGTCGCTATGCTAAAACCTGGCCGGCCTGGTTTCCTATGTTACCCATGGATCGAATTTATTATCGTGGTATACAGCCTGTGCATTGCGAACGTCCTAACCACGCATTATGGAAAAGCCTGTCAGACCATGCGCCATTATTGGCCACTTTTAAGCTATGACAATACAAAAATTATCATTAAAAGCCTTATTAACACTGCCTAATTTACTAAGTTGCTTCCGCTTTGTTAGTTCACCGGTATTGTTATGGCTGGCATGGCATGGTTACCAAGAGACATTTCTTATATTACTGGCTGTCACTCTTTTAACTGATATGCTCGACGGTTTTTTTGCCAGAATGTTAAATCAGCAAAGTGAGCTTGGTGCCTTATTAGACAGTCAAGGTGACTTGGTCATCTATACCACGATCGCGGCATCTGTCTGGTGGTTGTGGCCCGACATTGTGCAGCGTGAACTGAGCTATGTCGTCATCGCTATAATCAGTTATTTACTGCCTGTTATCGTTGGATTTATCAAATTCGGCGCACTAACCAGTTACCACACATGGTTAGTTAAATTCGCTGCTATTAGTATGGGGCTGGCATTTTTTCTCTTATTTGTTTTTGATATTTCAGAGCCATTTCGTATTGCAGTGTTTATCTGCCTATTGGCTGCAATTGAAGAAATTATCATCACTTTTTATTTGTCTGAATTACGCTCAAATATACGCTCACTCTGGCATGCAATAAAAAAGATGTCCTAATCGTACTATTTTACAGTCTTAATCAAGGGCCAGCGCTGCAAGACCTGATATTCCACACCATCATCCACACTAACAGACTCAACTAAAACGAAACTTGTTGAGTTCCACAATATTGGCTCCACTGGGATCGTCGGTTTCAATTGGGTTCTTCGCCCCAATGTGACATGAGCCACATAGGGCCGACTATCAATCCTCACACCGGCTTCGTGCAGGATGTTGTTTATTGCATTGACCAAATCTAAAAGGGATTGTGGCTGCCGTGCACTGGTCAGGCACAAAATACCGCCTTTTGGCCATAAAGTCAGCTGGTCAAAAACAATACTGACTGGTTCAGCTATAATTTCGTTAGTGCCCTGCCTGACAATCTGTTCAACCTCATTACTGACATTACCTAGAAATGCCAGTGTCACATGAAGATTCTCTGGTTTGTATTTCTGTAATTGATCACTTGTTATTGACTGATTTAGCGTAGCAATTTTCTTACGGATTTTATCCTCAGGCCATAGTGCTAAAAAGAGTTTTTTCACATCAACAATTTAATCGTGATCTCGAATAAAGACCCAATCATCACCTTGAGACATTTCAGAACTGAAGCGATACCCTTCACTATCAAAATCTTTCATTTTTTCCGGCTCTTCAATGCGATTATCAATAATGTAGCGACACATTAGTCCTCGGGCTTTTTTGGCATAAAAACTGATCATTTTATATTGATCATTTTTCCAATCTTTAAACACAGGAGTAATGATTCTGGCTTTGAACTTTTTGGCTTGTAGTACTTTGAAATATTCATTGGATGCCAAGTTGATCAACACCCCATCAGCCAATTCTGGTTCTGCCTCAATTGCGTCTTTTAATTGTTCTCCCCAGAACTGATACAGATCCTTGCCTCGGCTGTTTGATAGTTTAGTGCCCATTTCAAGGCGATAAGGCTGCATCAGATCAAGAGGTCTGAGTACACCATAAAGACCGGATAATATCCTTAAGTGTTGTTGTGCAAATGCCAACTCCTGTTCATCGAGTGTATCTGCATCCAGGCCTGTATAGACATCGCCTTTAAAAGCTAAAACCGCCTGCTTGGCATTGTCCAGATCAAAGGGTGTTTTCCATGTCTGAAATCGTGCCAGATTCAATCCTGCCAGTTTGTCACTGAGCTTCATCAACGACGCAATATCACTGGCTGAAAATTGCTTAAGTTGTTCTATCAGCAGTGCAGATTGATCAAGGTAGTCTGGCTGACTGAACGTTTTGGTAACGGGTGGCGTGTCAAAGTCCAGCGTTTTAGCTGGTGAAATAACAATAAGCATAGTTTACGAATATCCGGCAATAAAAAAGACCAATTACGAATTACTGTCAGTTCCTGGCGTTTGATCAGTGTCCGATTCGGATTTCCAGGGCATAAATGGAAATGGTTTGGTGTTTTCATTGTATGTCAAAAACAAAATAATCTGGCTGATATAACGAGCCAGATCAGTCGAAAACTGGCGAATATTATCATTGGTACTGCCAGTGACAAAAACCAGAAGCAGTTGCACTATAACCACAACGGCTACGACAGGTATTATCAGATAGAGAACGACACTGAACAAAACCATATAAATAAATCGGCCCCATTGTTCACAGCTCAAAATATTGTGTTTAAATTCTTCTTTTTCCATAACCGTTACTCCAGTATTGTTTTATGTTTGGAATTACTTTACCACTTCCTTTAAAAACTTCATAAAACATTCTTCACTAGAGCTTGGCGTTTATTTATGGGACACTCTCGTGTTACTAAATTTTGTACAAACAGAACTGAAATATGAATCCAAAATACCAACCTGTCATTGCCTTTATTGATGCCATTACTGAATGGACTGGACGTACCGCTTGCTGGTTAGTGTTAGCTCTGGTGTTATTGATTTGTTATGACGTTGCCATGCGTTATCTGTTCCAGCAAGGTTCAGTCGCCCTACAGGAACTGGAATGGCATTTGTTTGCATTGATTTTTCTACTTGGTGCAGCCTATACCCTTAAACATGATGAGCACGTCCGAGTGGATATTGTCTATCAAAGCCGATTTATGTCAGATAACAATCGTGCCTGGGTCAATATTCTGGGTACTCTTTTCCTGCTGTTACCATTTTGTATCCTGATGCTGGTAGCAGCGTGGCCATTTGTTGAAAATGCCTTTTATTACAATGAAGGATCACCCGATCCCGGTGGCCTGCCCTATCGGTTCCTGCTTAAGGGCAGTTTATTAATCGCCTTTTCCCTGCTCATCTTGCAGGGAATTGCTGAAATACTCAGAAATATCATGTTTCTCCACAGCAGCATGGGAGCCAGATAATGGAAATTTGGGCTTTAGTGATGTTTGCCGTGTTATTCCTGCTACTGCTGGTAGGCTTTCCTGTTGCCTTTACCCTCGGCGCTGTAGCGTTTGCCTTTGGCGGCACATTCCTTGGCATGGAATTTTTTAACCTGTTGCCACTACGAGTCTGGGGAATCATGACCAATTTCACCCTGTTGGCTGTGCCCTTGTTTGTATTTATGGGTGTCATACTGGAAAAGTCAGGGATTGCTGAAGAGTTACTGGAAACCATGGGGCGTTTGTTTGGCCGGGTTCGTGGTGGCCTGGCTATTTCTGTTGTTGCAGTCGGTGCTTTATTAGCAGCAACTACTGGTGTCGTAGGTGCATCTGTGGTCACAATGGCAGTCATTGCCCTACCTGCGATGTTAAAACATGGGTATGCGCCCAGCCTTGCCAGCGGCACTATCGCTGCATCCGGTACCTTAGGTCAAATTATTCCACCCAGTATTATTCTGATTTTATTAGGTGATGTGATCGGTGTGCCTGTCGGCCAGTTATTTATTGCCGCGGCAGTTCCGGGCATGATGCTGGTTCTCGCTTATATGGCCTATATTGGTTTTGTAGCATGGCGCCATCCTGAGTTGGCACCGGCTATTGAAACCGTCCCCGATGATCAGCATCTTGCCGTTCAAGTAGCTAAAAGTCTATTTCCCCCATTAGCACTTGTACTGGCAGTATTAGGCTCTATCTTTTTTGGTGTTGCTTCACCAACTGAATCTGCTGCCGTTGGTGCTCTGGGTGCAATGTTACTTGCCACCATCCATAAAAAATTGAACCTTGCCAACTTACGTGACGCCCTCCAACAAACCACTCGCCTGACCAGCATGGTGTTTTTAATTCTAATTGGAGCCACTGCGTTTGGACTGGTGTTTGTTGGTATGGGTGGTGATAGCCTTATATTCGATATTTTTAACAGTCTTCCCGGCGGAAAGTGGAGCTTTCTGATTCTCAGTATGCTGTTAATCTTTGTATTGGGTTTCTTTCTGGATTTTATTGAAATTTGTTTTATTGTAGTGCCAATTATCGCACCCGTTGCCATACATATGGGACTGGATCCCTTGTGGTTTGCCCTGCTGATCGCTTTAAATCTACAAACGTCATTTTTAACGCCGCCTTTTGGCTTTTCGTTGTTTTATCTTAAAGCCAGTGCTCCTCCCACACTGAAACTGCAATCAATCTATCGTGGCATCATGCCGTTTGTAGCCATTCAACTGATCGTGTTGGCACTACTAATCACTTTTCCAGCAATAAGCTTATGGCTACCAGGCTTAATGGAATGATAGTTGGAGATCGTTTTTTGTAGCAGGAAAATAAAACGCGGCAGCACCATATAACATCACTGCCAGCATAATGAGTACACTGAACCCAAATTGCATCGCAATCAGTGTGGCTAAAATAGCACTGATAACGGAAGCACAGCCATTGATGCCCCATGCCCAGGGAATCAGTTCAGCTTGGGTTTGACTGAGCCTGGCAAGCGCCAATGGAAACGGTATTCCCATACAAAAGCCCAATGGTGCAATCAATAGAATCGACAGCATATATTTTGTTAGATCTGCTTGTTGCAACAAAAATGCGGCGATCAGATCAAAATTCAGCATGTAAGTGATGGTCAATACGGCAATCATCATAACGGGCACAACTATCGTTAATTTAGAGTCAGAGTCTGACAGTGTCCGTGAAAAATAGCTGCCTGCTCCAGCAGTTACTAGAAAAGCACTCAATACCAGCGTAATGGCATAAAGTGGGTGATGAAGGATCAGAATAAACTTCTGAATA
The DNA here is from genome assembly GCA_029882915.1 of Gammaproteobacteria bacterium. Taxonomy (GTDB): domain Bacteria; phylum Pseudomonadota; class Gammaproteobacteria; order Nitrosococcales; family Methylophagaceae. The sequence goes on from JAOUJZ010000006.1 coordinate 15,884, forward strand.
AAAGCGATTTCAATAAACAAAAAAGCCAGTCCCAGACAGAAAAAATACACCAACACTCGCTTGTGTTGCTGACTGCCACTCTGAATACCCAATTTGTGTTTCCATAACCACAGTGGCAATGCTATCAATAACACACTGGCAACTATCGCCTGAAAGAGTGCCGCTATCAGCAACAGATAACCACTTTCTAATAAAAACAGGCCGCCACTGTCTATCAATGAAATAATTTCTGGTAACGTCTGCCATTTAAAAAACTGTGAAAAGTATGGCTGGTCATCTGTTGCCGGTTGAATATTAAATTTGTAGGAATCTATAAAAGCCTCATACTGGTCACCTAGCAATTCCACAGCCGCCTGATATAAATAAGGCTGTTGCAGGATATTAAACTGATTAGCCTCTTGCTCATTGATGCCGGGATAAAAAACCAGGTCAAAATTACGCTCACGGCAAAACTGTTTTAGTTTTGCAATTTCAATGGCCGTGATACTGCCATTTTTCACTATTAATGTGCTGGTTTGCCAACTACGAATCACCATTATCTGCTGTGCAGGATCTGTGGCATAGTTTTCTTCCAATACATTACTTACCATTACCAGCAGTTTGGGCATATCACGGGGTGGCAGTTTAATCCAGCGTGTCAGGGTTAAATAGCCATCAGGAGATAAGTTCTGCAGATAATTCTGTATCGCCTGTTCGGTATACAAATAATTCTCAGCCATTGAATACAGTCCCGCTGCCGAAGCACCAAATGCATCCATTAATGAAATTGAAATCAGGTCGTAACTTTTATCACTACTCATCACAAAACCACGAGCTTCAGCCGTGTGAATCGTCACTTCTGGACTGGAATAAATATCGCCAGCCAGATCGGCATACCGATCCTTAATCAAATTAATAATTTGTGGGTTCTGTTCAACGGCATCAATATGTTTCACCTTATGAAAACGTGCCTGCAGTATGTCACTGCCCGTCCCTGCTCCTAGAATAAGCACATCCGATAAAGAGGATAAATGATAGGGCAATGCAGACGTCGTTTGATCCAGATAACGAATAGGTTCAAGATTGCCATCAAAAGAGGTGATGGCTGACATATTATCGCCATCTGTAAACACCGCCAGCTGTTCTGGTGGTTCCACATCCGCATTGATACTCATCCCCGGCGCATGGCGTAAAGGCATTTGCTTTGTTTCGACGACAGAAATTAAACCCAATGGACTGGATTGCTGCTCAATTATTCGAGTGGCTGGAATAGTAAGAAACTGGTTCTGGCTTTTATAGGGCGAAATAATCAGTGTTCCTAGATCCGGCAATAGTGCCATTGCACCTATAGCAACAACAATAATGGCACTGTTCCATTTTTTTCTATTGATATGTTGTGCAAAAGTACGGGTAGATAACAGTAATGCTGACATCAGAACCACAAACAGCAATACCATTAATACTTTTTCCGGAAACATCATAAACAACAACACAATAATGCCGACACTGCCCGCACCCGCACCTAACAGGTCAGAGGCATAAAGCGATGACACCTGTTGCTGATACTGATAAAACGACAGCCCAATGACATTAGCAGCAAAAAAGAAGGGCATGGTCAGTATTAAATAAACACTGCATAAATAAAGTAATTGCACTGGATCCCATAAAATCTCAGCTGGATTAAAAGGGATCTGCTGCGCCAACAAAAAACAGGCGGGCATTGAGATACTGAGACATAGCAGATGAGCTAAAATAACTGTCGGGAAATGACGTGTCAGTCGTTGTCGATTTAAGGCTAGAAAAACCCCACTCACGCCATACCCCAACAAAGCCAGGCTAATAATCATGTAAGCAAAATGATGCCACTGAATGATCGAAAACAGACGCATCAGTAACACTTCATACGCCAAAGCCGAGGCAGAAACAGTTGCAATAACCAGCAAATAGGATCTGGACAGATGGGAATCCATCGTTAATGTTTCCCCGTCAATGGAACAAACTTCACGGGTAAAATCTGTTTGGTCGTGACATTGTTTTCAGCATCTTTTATCACTAACACCAGATGTTGAAGCATAAATCGGCTTCCCACAGGGATGATCATCCGACCACCCGGCTTTAATTGTTTGATTAATGGTGGAGGAATATGGCTGGCTGCCGCCGTGACAATAATGGAATCAAATGGTGCCTCTGATTCCCAGCCGTAATAACCGTCACCTTTTCTGGTGGAGATTTGACCATAACCAGTGCGCTCAAGATCCATTGCAGCCCGTTTAGCCAGTTCATCAACGATCTCAATGCTGTATACACTGTCCACCAGCTCTGCCAGCACCGCCGCCTGATACCCAGATCCTGTCCCTATTTCAAGCACTCGATCTGTTTTTTTTAACCGCAAAAGATCGGTCATGATGGCAACCACAGCGGGCTGAGAAATAGTCTGACCAAAGCCAATAGGAAGAGGTCTATTTTTATAAGCCCAACGACGTTGATTTCCCGGAACAAACTCATGTCTTGGCACTGTACGAATTGCTTCCAGCACCGCTGTATCAAGTCGATCTTTTTCCAGAAATTCGCTGCTTAATTGAACATCTTCTTTAATAAGGTCAACTAAGTGATCACGCTGTTGTTGATATTCGTCTGCTGCTTCAATATTTCCTGCCAGTAGCAACAGAATAAAACTCACAATGAATGTTTTATAAACAGGATTTTGTTTTATTTCCAACATCACACCCTCCTGATTAACATCGCTTATCAGTCAGCATATAAACCAGTAGCTCTATATTAATACTATAGGCCTTTATGAATAGGATATGAATGAAAAGAGTAAGGAAAAGGCTTGTTATTGATCATACTTAATCAAGGATGCTTTTTTAGTACATCAAGCCAAAGACAGTCAGGCGCGTTCATAATCAAAACTCAACACCTTTTGAATAGAGCTCTTGTTGATAGCCAGCATCATTAAACGATCAAGTCCTAAAGCGACACCAGAACAAGGCGGCAGACCATGCTGCATGGCTGCTAACAGGTGCTGATCTATTGGCATTTCAGGTTTGCCCTGACTGCGGCGTTGCTGGTTATCATTATTAAACCGTCGTCGTAATTCATCGACATCCAATAATTCATTATAACCATTGGCTATTTCTACACCATCGATATAAAGTTCAAAGCGCTCAGCCACATCATTACCAGATTCATCCTTTTTGACTTTGGCTAGTTGTGCTTGTGAAGCAGGAAAATCGTAGATAAAAACAGGAAATTTCATGGCTGCCAATCTAGGTTCTACCACGTGACTCATTAACAATTCTAACCAACCATCACGATCGGTTTCAAAGTCAGCAGGTAAGCCTTTTATGCGTTCAAGAGAGCAATGTTTAATCGTATCATCGGAACAACTAAACACATTAAGTTTAAAATAAAACTCAAAAAGTCCACGGTAACTTAACCGTGAAATAGGTTTAAAAACAAATACCTGTTGCAGCAGTATATTCACTTCATCCATCAACTGGTTCAATGTCAGCTCAGGTCGATACCATTCCAGCATGGTAAATTCAGGAGAGTGATACTTTCCTTGTTCACCATTTCGAAATACACGCGCAATTTGAAAGATAGATCCTGAGCCTGCCGCCAGCAATCGCTTCATCGCAAATTCGGGCGAAGTTTGCAGATAATGTGTTTGTTTTGATTGTGCGCCTATCGGAACATAGTCTGTAGAAAAACTATCCAGATACGGCGCTGTAGGCGCTGCTCGAGATAATATAGGTGTTTCGACTTCCCATACATCGCGCTCAGCAAAAAAATGGCGGACATCAGACAAATACTGAGCCCGCCGTTTTAATGTATCTATATTAGCTGTAGGTTGCCAATTTTTTGCATCTTCATTCATTCTAAATGCAATGCATTAATCTTTGGCTCGCTCAACATATTCGCCACTGCGCGTATCAATGCGTAATACATCACCGATATTCATAAATAATGGAACACGTACAACCGCGCCCGTTTCCAACGTTGCTGGTTTGCCACCTGTACCCGCCGTGTCACCTTTCAATCCAGGATCCGTATCTATCACGGCCAAATTAACAAAATTAGGGGCTGTCACTAATAAAGGTGTGCCATTCCATAATGTGACGGTATAAAGATATTGTTCTTTTAACCATTTTTTACAATCTTCAATCGCATTCTCATCTGCAGCATGTTGCTCAAATGTATTGGGATCCATGAAATACCAGAACTCACCATCGGTATAGGAATATTCCAGTTCGACTTCCATGACATCTGCACCTTCAACGCTGTCGCCTGATTTGAAGGTACGCTCATTGACACGACCGGTTTTCAGATTACGATATTTAACACGATTAAACGCCTGTCCCTTACCAGGTTTAACCAGTTCATTTTCGATAATGCTGCATGGGTCACCATCTAATATAAATTTGAGTCCGGATTTAAATTCATTTGTACTAAAATTTGCCATGGCAACCTCTTTTAGGGGACGATCGTCGTCTATAAAAAAATCAAAGCTTAATATGATACCGCAAACTCAGTCACTCGTAACAAAACAAGCATGGCAAGTTGCATTAGCCAATACCATTAAAGACCCTGAAGTGTTGTTAAAACAGCTTGGTCTGGCTGATAAACTGAATGCCATTGACGGCGATATCATCAAACAATTTCCGCTACGCGTCCCTCAAAGCTATGTAAACAGGATGCGTTATGGTGATCCTGATGATCCACTATTGCGTCAGGTTTTTCCGCTACTTGATGAAGGTATTTCGGTAGCAAATTTTGTCACCGATCCGGTTGGCGACCATCTGGCAGTCACCTCTCCAGGCATGTTACAAAAATACACAGGGCGCGCATTACTTCTGACTACAGGTGCCTGCGCTATTCATTGTCGTTATTGCTTCCGTCGTCATTTTCCCTACAATGACAGCAATCCATTAGCCCGTCAGTGGCAACAAACCTTACTTTCAATAAAAGACGATACAACCATCAATGAAATTATCTTGAGTGGCGGCGATCCATTAGCACTGACTGATAACAAGTTAAGCAGTTTAGTCGATGATCTGGAACAAATTCCACATATTAAACGATTGCGTATTCACAGCCGCCTACCTATTGTATTACCAGAACGTGTCGACCCACAGTTACTCACCTGGATAAGTAAAACCCGACTGAAAGTGATTATGGTGGTGCATGCCAACCATGCCAATGAAATTGATAACACAGTGGCTAAGGCGCTGGAAGATTTGCGCACTGCAGGCTGTCAAATGTTGAATCAGGCAGTATTACTCAAAGGGATTAATGATAGTGCAGCAAGTTTAACTGCATTAAGTGAACGGCTCGGTGATGTTAATGTCATGCCTTATTATCTGCATCTACTCGACCGCGTTGCCGGTGCGGGTCATTTTGAAGTGCCAGAGCAAAAAGGCATTGCGCTTGTAGCTCAGTTGAGAAACAGCTTATCTGGCTACCTTGTGCCTCGACTAGTAAGAGAGCAAAAAGGCGAAGCCAGTAAAACAGTCATTTATTAACTACGTTCAGCCAACGGCTTATATTCGCGTACATCACTGCCTATATAGATTTGAGTAGGCCTATAAATGCGGTTATTAGAAATTTGTTCGCGCCAGTGAGCTAGCCAGCCAGCTGAACGTGCCACTGCAAATAGTGCAGTAAACTGGTCTTCGGGGATCCCCATTTCTGAATATAAAATTCCTGAATAGAAATCAACATTTGGATAGACACCTTTATGACCTAGTCTGTCCGCACACACTGCCTCTAGACGCATTGCAGTCTCAAACATGGCATCCAGACTACCACCACGCTCTTTTACCAACTCTGCAACCAGTTTATGCAGTATTGTTGCTCGCGGATCTTTCACTTTGTATTCGCGATGCCCCATTCCCCATATTACTTTTTTGTTAGCAAGCTTATCATCAACCCATTGTTCTACGTTATCAGGAGACCCGATTTTCTTTAGCATGCTGACCACTTTCTGGTTAGCGCCACCATGTAAGGGTCCAGACAAGGTACCGATTGCACCTGAAATAACACTGAATGGTGTTGCCAGTGTTGAGCCAGCCACTAATGCTGAAAAGGTTGATGCATTCAATGTGTGTTCAGCATGCAAAATCAAACACACGTCCATAATTTTAGCCATTAATGGATCAGGTTCTTTACCAGTAAACATATACAACAGGTTTTCAGCTACCGATAAATCTTCACGTGGTTCTATTGGATCATAGCCCTGACGCATGTGTTCCCACATAGCAACCAGAGGAGCCATTTGAGCGATAATATTCACAGTCATATTGCGAACATAATGAATATCCTTGCAGGCGTCACTGCCAGTCAAACATTCATTGCCTAGGTAAAACATACCCAAACTTGAAACAGCCGTCTGCAACATATCCATCGGGTGACCAGTTGCAGGAAAATGGCGCATCATTTCACGGATATGGTATTTAATGCGGTAGTTACTACGTAATTGTTCCGTAAAATCCGCCAATTCATGTGCAGTAGGCAATTCACCTTGAAGTAACAACAATGTAGTTTCTTCAAAGCTACTATGTTCCGCTAGGGTTTCCAAAGGATAACCGCGATATGACAATAGACCTTTTTCGCCATCAATAAATGAAATGGCTGATTTGGTAGCGGCAACGCCTTCCAGTCCAGGTAAAAAATCGTTCATTACATCCCCATAAGTCACTGTGTGGTGGCGGTAGATAAATTCAATCTAGCACAATAGTATACTGTAACAAGTCGATCTAAACATATAGTACCTGTATTTACGTATGGAAAATAAATATTGATCACCAACCAGCCATAATCAATAAATGATGTCTTTTCAAGAGTTTATCTTTCTATGATGGGTAACATATTTAAATGAAAGGCTTGTATTTTTGGCCTGCTAGAAACTACTATTTACAATCCCAAAAGAAGTGATTTTATCTCTTCTTGATCGTTATAAAGATGAAAATGATACTGTGCAAAACCTTCACTGTTCCATACTGCTTCATCTAGATGAACTTTTTGAGGTTCTCCAATTGATTTGACTAATAAAACGTCGCCAGTTTTAGCATAACTGCGCGACATCAATAGGCTAGGAGTCACATCTGGTGTGATGTCATCCAACAATAGACAACTTTCTGATTCAAGATGACTACCATCCAGTTTTACTGCATGAATTTTTTTTACGTGCCGCGCCAGTATGTAAACACCTAGATTGACAGATTTTCCCTCTTCTGCAGCCTGCATCCAGCAAATGGTACCCAATTGCCAGCCTGTATCATATTCATTAGACGTTTCGCTACTCAATTCCTCTGATTTAAGTAACAATAATTCTCCAACTGATAATAGGTCATCATCATCTATTTGACAGCTCAAGCCATAACCACCAGGACTTTTATTAGTGACTTTCCAATTATATTTAGCCACATGTGTTGCCATATCTTCAGGTTCGATTTTCGACGGCTCTTCAATCGCCGGTTCATCTATACTGAGAAATTGCAATTCATCCCATACATCAAAATCGTCTTTTTCACCCCATAATTTGCCGTGAGGATCTTTATCATCAATATCTGAAGAAGCCATCATTTGTTGGCTTAATAACAACTCTTCTTCTGTTGTTAATATTTTTTCTATCTGACTCAATCCAACGACTGCCATTATTGTTTCATCTGTATCAATGCGATTGGATACGTATTCTGGATGTGCCTTTAAATTAAGTACTAAATAATTTAACAATTCTTTAGTCAGATGAATGCCTTGTTCTGAGTTTTTATACTCGCCTACTTCAAGCCAGCTATTGATTTGCTCAATCAAATCATTATTATTGATTAGCCAAATATGAGTGGTGTGATTTTGATTCGGTTCACGTGCATTAGTCGGACCACTGTCAGACTGATAATTGACCAAATAAGCGGTGTCCAGCTCGACAATATCATCTGCTGCTACGATATTGATCTTATCTACCCATGGACTCAAACCATGATAAACCTGTTCCAACTGAGCACTTTTCAAGCTAATTGGAGAAATCATTGCCTGTAATAATATGCGTTTATAGACTTTTGAAGCAGATATGACTTCATCGGTCTCATAAGCGAGCTTGTTCTTTATTCCATAACGATGGATATTTAATTTTAGTGCATAAAAATAACAACGATGCATGTCACGCCAAACGCCTAGAGGCTCATTTGCATAGAGTAAATAAGACAGGCGCAATTGTTCAGACAAATAAAACAGCGATCGAGTAACCAGAAGTGCATACTTTCTACGTGTCACCCAGTTGGGGTGTTTAATTGCACGTTGGTATAACAAGTATTTATAACCTTCTGCCATGGCCTGATTTATCGTGGTCACAAGTCGGTATAGTTCCTGACCTTTTTTTGATAAATCAATTACATGACCACGAAATTCTTTCACAAATACGCTCATCAAGACGGCGACCGTGGGTCGTAATCCTTCTAGTAACATTAATCGCTGTTTATCAGGAAGTGTAATGTGATTAATATAACTTAGGTATCGTTCTACTCGCTCGCTCGCATCCATTACATTCAGCATCGGCAAGGTTAACAACCATGACTTTAATTGTTTATCAGTTATTGGAAAAACCAGTGCTCTATTAGCCGGAAGTTTTTGTTTAAACTTAAACCCTAAACACTGTTGTCCATTAAATATCATCGCTTGTTCCTGAATCAATTTAAAACATCTTCCCAAATATTTTTAGCCCATGCATTGGCATAAACACCTTCGAGTTTTGTTGCCAGCTTAGACACTCCACCACCTTGCATCGGCATCATTGCAGCATGCTCTTTATCATAGCGATATACCGCAGCCACATGTCCAGCCTGATGATCATCGACAAAACTATAACATGTATTATTGAATACCGGTTGCTGCTCTAGTTGCTGATCCGACAATAAAGATATCACTGCCGCAGCACACACTTTAGCCTGAGCGTTGGCCATATGGCCAGATTTAGGCAATTTTGCATGAACAGCATCGCCAATGATATGTACATTTTTCTTCGCAGTAGATTCATAGGTAAGAAAATCAACTTTACACCAACGTTGGTCGACATTGATAACTCCCGCCAATTCCGCCACCTTACCCGCTTTTTGAGGAGGAATAACATTGAGTACATCGGCAGAAATACTGGCAAATTCGCTGTCTATGTGAAGTTTAGATACATCAATATCTTCAATTGCACTATTAGCAACATATTCAATAGTGTCTGGATAAAGTTGTTGCCAAGCAGATTTGAACAAGGCTTTTTTTGATACTACATCGGCATTCTGATCCAAAATAATCAACTTGGCAGTCGGGTTATAGTGTTTTAAATAAAACGCTATCTGGCACGCACGTTCGTATGGACCAGGAGGACAACGAAAAGGTGTAGCAGGCACAGTCATGACAATCTTACCGCCTTGTTTCATCGACACTAATTGCTGTTTTAATAATGCTGTTTGTGGACCGGCTTTCCATGCATGAGGTATTTTCTTCTGAGCGGCAGCATTAGCCAGCATTGGCAAATCATCATAGATAAAATCCACCCCTGGTGCGATGATAAGACGATCATAACTAACAACAACACCATCGTGTAATTTCACCTGTTGCTTATCAGTATCAATAGCCACCACTTCAGCCTGAACAGTTTGAACACCATATTTGTTTGTCAGACCATGGTAATCATGGGTTAACTGTTGAAGTGTCCTGATACCACCCAATACCAGATTACTCTGTGGGCACGATACAAATTGTGCATTACGCTCAATCATAACTACATCGAGATCTGAAGCCCACATTCGGATATATTTTGCCGCCGTCGCACCTGCAAAACCTCCGCCTATAACAACTACACGTTGTTTCGAACGAACTGCCTGTTTTGAAAATACAGTTTTTGGAAGCATTGCAACACCACCAGCAACAACTGCAGTTTTAATAAAACTTCGACGTTTCAATGCCATGACACTTCCCCAGCCCAAAAAATTTATTTCATTAAAGAATTAAACACTCGCATTATCTGTATCCATTAGGAAACATGTTCACCTTGCGCCTGTAGATCTGCATGATACGACGATCTGACCATGGGACCACTGGCAACATGTTCGAAGCCCATTTGTTTTGCAACCTCTGCCAATTGGTCAAACTCAACGGGTGTAACAAATCGTTCTACAGCCAAATGATGACGGCTAGGTTGCAAATACTGTCCCAATGTCAACATACGACAGCCGTGGTCACGTAAATCTTGCATCACTTGCTTTATTTCTTCTATCGTTTCACCCAAACCAAGCATTAAGCCGGACTTAGTTGGCACATCAGGATGCATCTGCTGAAATTTTTTAATCAGATCCAGTGACCATTGATAATCAGAGCCAGGGCGCACGGCTTTATACAGGCGAGGAATACTTTCTAGATTGTGATTGAAAATGTCCGGAGGGTTATCCGCCAGATTTTCTAATGCTACTTCCATCCGTCCACGAAAATCAGGAACCAATATCTCAATGCGTGTTTGTGGTGACTTCTGACGAATTTCTGCAATGCAGCGAGAAAAATGTGTCGAGCCACCATCGCGTAAATCATCACGATCGACAGAAGTCACTACAACGTGTTTTAAATCCATTGCAGCAATCGTTTTAGCAAGATGCTTCGGCTCATTCTCATCCAATGGATCCGGCTTACCATGTGCGACATCGCAAAATGGACAACGACGCGTACAAATATTACCCATAATTAAAAATGTGGCTGTTCCATGAGTAAAACATTCACCTAAATTCGGGCATGCTGCCTCTTCGCAGACCGTATGCAACTGGTGTTCACGTAATAGATCTTTCAGTCTAATGACTTCTGGATGATTCGGCGCTTTGGCCCTGATCCATTCTGGTTTGCGTTTGGGATCGCTAGGCTCTATCTTGATTGGGATTCGGGATACTTTTGATGCGCCTTTCAGTGCACTGACATCCCGCTTTGCTTGTACCCTGTCTGTCATTGTTTCATCTGCCCTTCAAACGCTGTTAAAAACCTTTTTTTTGCCATTTCCATACTCATTTCATAGCCGAGGCTTTTCAAATCAATGACTTCCAAACCCTGATATCCGCATGGGTTAATATAGGAAAAGGGTATTAAATCCATATCGACATTCAAACTAAGCCCATGATAACAAGCTCCACGTTTGACTCTTAAGCCCAGTGATGCAATTTTACGTTCATTCACATACACACCTGGTGCATCTGAACGAGATTGCGACTCAATACCTAATTCTGCAAGCAAGCTAATTACACTATTTTCCATGCGTGACACCATTTCACGTACACCAATATGCTGACGCTTTAAGTCAAATAGGACGTATGCAATCAACTGACCTGGGCCATGATAGGTCACCTGCCCACCACGATCTGTCTTAATTACCGGTATCTCTCTAGCATTAAGGATATGTTCATCATTACCATTCAAGCCTTGAGTAAATACCGGCGTGTGCTCAAGAAGCCATAACTCATCGTCCGTGCTTTGATCGCGATTGGCAGTAAATACTCGCATTTCCTCACAGATTGACTGGTAATCTACTAATCCTAAGTCACGGATAATCATCGCTACTGGTTACAGTACGTATTTAACTAAATCGTGACTACTCAAATCCCGATAGACTGCATCCACTTGTGCTTGACTAGTAGCTCGAATAGTGACCGTTACTGAAGTATATTTGCCACCAGAACTTTGCTTTGTTGCCACTGAACCTTCGTGTATATCCTCAACATGCTGGCGTACAATACCTACCACAATAGCATCGAATTCTTCACTGGTTTCCCCCATGGCTTTAATAGGAAAGTCACACGGGAACTCGATCAATGATTCTCTTTCTTGTTCGCTCATGATGTGCCACGTTGTTTGTATTGTTGATACAACACATCTATTTGCTGCCAAATTGGGCCTGGAGATCCTGATCCGACTGGTTCACCATCTAATAATGTCACTGGCAATACTTCTTTTGTTGAACTGCTGATCCAAAGTTCATCTGCCTGCTTTAATTGTGCTTCATTGACAGCCTTCTCAATGACGGGTATCCCAGCTTCTTCCGCTAATTCCAATATCAACTCTCGTGTAATACCTGGTAATACTTTTTCATCTTTTGGCGCTGTGTAAATTGTGCCCTCAATCACCGCATAGGCATTACTTGCTGCTCCTTCAGTCAAGAAGCCATCTCTAATCAATAACGCTTCCAGAGCACCTTGATCCTGAGCTTGCTGTTTAAGCAGACTGTTCGGCAATAAGGTGATTGCTTTGATATTACAGTTCTGCCAGCGGATATCTGGCATAGTAATTACCGCAACCCCTTGTTTTTTATATTTTTCCGGTACAGGCTGCAGTGGATTACTCATTGCAAATGCAGTTGGTTTAACCCCGGTTGGAAAAACATGGTCACGGGGAGCAACACCTCGAGTGACCTGCAAATAGACCGACTGATCACCACCACCATTTCGATCTACTAACTGCTCAATCATAGTTTGCCAATCATGATCAGAATATGGATTTTTCATCCGCACTCCGTCCAAACTGGTCTGTAATCGCTCTAAATGTCCTGCTAATCTGAAACAGCGGCCAGCATAAACAGGGATAACTTCGTAAACCCCATCACCTAATAAAAAACCACGATCAAACACTGAAACTTGTGCCTGGTCAGCGGGTAAAAATTGACCATTTAAAAAAACATCGTTCACAAATTAAGTCCAAATCAACATCAAAACTGCATCGATCAATCGACGCCACCAACTTCCTTGCTCTATTGTTTGCAGTGCAACCAGTGGTTTGCTAGCGATCAATGAGTCATCAAGACGAATTTCAACTTCACCCAAGGATGAACCAGCTTCAACAGGTGCGACAACCAACTGTTGTATATTAGTAGTAGCCACTAATTCCTTATAACGGCCTCGAGGTACAGTGACAGAAAGAGCCTTTTCCAGCCCTAAATCAACTTTGTCTCCGGTGCCCTTCCAGATTTTTATGTCTACGATTTTGTCCTGAGCCTTGTATAAATCATGCGTTTCAAAAAAGCGGAATCCATAATTAAACAATTTTTGTGTTTCCTGAGCACGTGCATTTTCACTCTCTGTTCCCAACACAACTGAAATCAATCGCATGTCATTACGCAGTGCTGATGCAGCCAGACAGTAACCTGCGGCTTCAGTATGTCCTGTTTTCAACCCATCGACACTGCTGTCCCGCCATAACAATTTATTACGGTTATGCTGGGTAATATTGTTATAGCTGAATGCTTTTTCTGCATACCATTTATAGTGTTCGGGGAAGTCACGGATGATTGCAGTGGATAAAATGGCAATATCTTTAGCAGTTGTATAGTGATCAGGATCTGGTAACCCAGTTGAATTACGATAATTGGTATTAGACATACCTAATTTCTGCGCATACTGGTTCATCATTTGGGCAAAAATTTCTTCATCACCAGCAACATGCTCAGCTAAGGCTACAGCAGCATCATTACCGGATTGAATAATCATGCCTCGGAGTAATACTTCAACCGGCACTTTTGTATTGACTTCAATGAAGCTGCGCGACCCCACCATTCGCCATGCCTTTTCGCTAATCAATACATCATCGGAAAGACTAATATTGCCTGCTTGCAATTCATTAGACACCACATAGGCCGTCATCAACTTTGTGATACTCGCTGGAGGCAACCGTTGTTCCGAGTTTTTCTCGGCAAGTATCTGACCACTAGCAAAATCTTGCAAAATATAAGATTTGGCCGCTACTTGCGGGGCTGTAGGGTTAGGCGTAATCGCCGCATACGACGCTGTCACTAAGGACAGAAAACTGACTAGAAAAAATGTTTTTACAATTTTAAACATGAACCACTCTCAAAAATAATTTACTCGATCACAATATGTGCATCATTAAAACCTAAATCAACCAGTCGTGATGCCAATGAATCACCATATTCAACACTTGCTAAAGGCCCAATTCTGACTCTATATACAGAACCTTCCGGTTTATTTAACGGCACTATTAATACAGCATCACCAATCTGTTGCTGTATTTTGTTTTTTAATTGCTCTGCTCGTGATGATGTACTAAATGCACCCACTTGCAAATATAACCCAGCATAGTCACTCGTTATGGGTTGTTTTACTGGTGTTGCCACTGTCGTAACCGGTGCTTCACCTATCGTAATTGCACGCACTTCAACCATGCCTGTCCCTTTCCCAACAATGTCCAATTTTGTCGCTGCACTATAGGACAAATCAATCAATCGATTATCATGGAAGGGGCCACGATCATTCACCTTTACGACAACCTTACGCCCATTATTCAGGTTTGTTACTTCCACATAAGTAGGCAGGGGTAACGTTTTGTGTGCCGCTGTCATGGCATACATATCATAAGGCTCACCACTTGAGGTACGTTTACCATGGAATTTGGTTCCATACCATGATGCAATTCCTTTTTCTTGATAACCACGGCTGGTATTTAACGTGTAGTAACGTTTACCAAACACTTCATAATGTGCTGGATTACCATACTTACTGCGGGGCTCATCTCGAGGCACTGCATTAGGCACAGAGGACACATCAGGCGTTGTTACAGGCGCACTATCCTGTTTTTCGATAATACTTCCACAAGCCACCAGCGTAAAATAAAGAACTGTGACAGCCAACAGTTTCAGTTTTGTCCAAATCATAATGATTTTCCGTAGAGTTCACGAATAACTTCGGCCAGTTGAATCACTGCCATTGCATACATTCTGCTGTGATTGTACCGTGTAATACTATAAAAATTCTGTCTTGCTAGCCAATATTCTTCACCATTTTCCTGCGTTAATTCAATCAATGCTAATGGGTATATCCCTTCAGGAAGGTTTTCGACATCAATACCTGCAGAGATTAGCTCTTGTCTGCTAATAGATGGTTTCATACCTTTAGCTATCAATGTCACTGCTGGTCCAACAATACTGGTTTTATGAACAATGCTTTCGCCCGCCACCCAACCATGTCGTTTCAAGTAGTTCGCGATACTACCAATTGCATCAGCTGGATTGGTCCAAATATCACGCTTGCCATCCTGGTCAAAATCAACAGCATAGGATCTGTAACTACTTGGCATAAATTGACCAAGTCCCATAGCGCCGGCATAGGAACCTATCGGATCCAGAACAGATATCTGTTCTTCACGAGTCAGTAATAAAAAATGCTCTAACTCAGAACGGAAAAATGGACTTCTAGGTGGATATCGAAATGCCAGTGTGGATAATGCATCGAGTACACGATATCTGCCAACATTATCACCATAACGAGTTTCCACGCCTAATATCGCAATGATAATTTCGGCAGGAACCCCATACTGTTGCTCAGCTTTATCCAATGTTTCCGCATGTTGTTGCCAGAATTTCACACCGCCATTTATTCGTTTTTCTGTAATAAAGATTTTGCGGTAGTCATACCATGGCTTACTTTTTTCCGCAGGTCGCGCGATAGCCTCAAGAATCGACTCTTTTACTTTCACTTTAGCAAATACTTCTGTGAGCTTATTATTGTCAAAACCATGCTTTTGGTGCATTTGATCGATAAAGATCGGCAGCTCAGGTAGCTCGGGGTTTGCATATGCAGTATCGACTGTTACCAATATCAAGGCTGTAATTATCAATAGCGATTTCACGGAGACATCATCCTTCGGTGAGTATGAATGGACATCAGGATACCGAAGCCAGCTAATAAGGTCACCATTGATGTACCACCATAACTGACTAACGGTAATGGTACACCTACTACAGGTAATAACCCCGTCACCATCCCGACATTAACAAAGACATAGACCAGAAAAGTCATTGAAATACTCCCAGCCAATAAACGTGCAAAACTACTTTGTGCCTGGCTCGCTATATATAATCCTCTTCCCGCTATTAGCAAATAAAGCAGTAAGATCAGCCCAACCCCAAGTAAACCAAATTCCTCAGCAATAACTGCAAAAATAAAATCGGTTGAACGCTCTGGCAAAAATGCCAATTGTGACTGAGTACCTTCTAGCCAACCTCGCCCGAATAATCCACCTGAACCAATCGCTATTTTTGATTGAATGATGTGATATCCCGATCCTAAAGGGTCCTTTTCAGGATTTAGAAATGTCAACACACGTTGGCGTTGGTAATCATGCATGACATACCATAATACAGGTAATGCAGCGGTGCTTGCAGTAAGAAAACCAATAATAAGACGCCAGGAAATACCCGATAAAAATACAACCAGCAGTCCTGAACTTGCTATTAATAAAGCCGTTCCCAAATCTGGCTGTCTGGCAATTAAGAATGATGGCACAATTATCATCACCAGTCCTACAAATAACCGTGACAATGTCGGTGGTAAGGGTCTTTCTGCCAAATACGTTGCCACCAATAACGGCACTGCCAACTTCATTAGTTCTGAAGGTTGAAATCGAAAAAGTCCCAAATCTAACCAGCGTTGAGCACCTTTTCCTTCATGTCCAAATACCAGTACCGCCACCAACAATATCAAGCCAGTAGCATATAACCAATATGCAGAATCACGCATTCTATCTGGGTGAACATTTGATATCACAAGTAACACAACAAAAGCCGCACTCATACGTATCAGCTGTCTGAACAAAAGATCTATATCCTGATCACCCGCGCTAAATAAAATCATCAGACCCGCACTCAATAGTGTAAACAATCCTAACAACAATAAAGCATCAAGATGCAGCTTGCTCAATGCCTTCGTCATACTCCATCGCTGGGGATTCTGGTAATCAGTGATTAAACTGCTCATTTGAAGTGCTTCCAAAGATTTTTTTTACTATCAACAGAGAGAAGGCATGTATTCATAATGGACTTAGCGGTTTTTAAAATATTGTTTGATCATTTTATGTGCTATTGGTGCAGCTGTTTTACTTCCGCTACCACCATTTTCTACCACCACAGCAACGACAAATTCAGGGTCATCCGCTGGGGCAAAAGCAATAAATAAAGCATGATCATGTAATTTTTTTGATAATGTGTCAGCATCGTATTCTTCATCCTGTTTAATACCAAATACCTGTGCTGTTCCTGTCTTACCAGCGACCTTAAATGATAAGCCTTCACTTACGTGTCGTGCTGTCCCACGTTCTCCATGAACAACTTCCACCATTGAATCGATCACGGTTTCCCAATGCATTCTATTAACCATTGGTAAAGCTTCTGCCTTTTTCTTGGTGATAAGTTGAAGTTCACTTTGACCTGATCTCCTGCTTGCTCGTGCAACTTGCGGACTAATGTTCAATCCACGCATCGCTAAAACTGCTGTGGCATGGGCAAGTTGAATCGGTGTCGTTTGATTAAATCCCTGTCCAATACCTGAAATCAATGTCTCTCCCGGATACCATGCTTGATTACGAGCATTACGCTTCCATTCTCTTGATGGTGATAGTCCCATGCCTTCACTCGGAATATCTATATCAGTACGATGACCGAAACCAAACAAGTCCAAAAAATTATGCATACGATCTATACCCAATGCATGTGACAGCTCGTAAAAATATACATCACATGACTGCGACACTGCTTTTTTCAAATCAACAGGACCATGACCATGTGACTTCCAGCATCGGTAGCGATGCTCCTGTCCAGGCAAAGTAAACCAACCCGGACATGTACTTTGAGAATGTTCATTAATCACTCCCTGCTCCAATCCTGCTAGAGCCACAAATGGTTTTAAGGTAGAGCCTGGAGGATAATGACCTCGAGCGGCACGATCATACAGGGGTCTATTTGGTGAGTCTCTTAAAAGCGCATACTCTTTACTACTGATACCTGATACAAATGAATTGGCGTCAAAGTCAGGCTTACTAACCATTGCCAAAACGCCACCTGTTTTAGGTTCGAGCGCCACCACGGCACCATTAAATGTACCTAATTCTTTTGCTGCAACACGTTGCAAATTAATGTCCATATGCAAGAAAAGCTCATCACCAGAAACAGGTACCGTCCGATGTAATTCACGTACTACACGACCCTGAACATTCGTCTCAACCTGCTGGTACCCGACTGTCCCATGCAACAACGTTTCATAGCGTTTTTCGATACCTGTTTTACCGATATGCAATGTGCCTTTGTAATTTTTCTCATCAATTGTTTTTTGATCGCGCTCATTGATTCGGCCTACATAGCCAACTGTATGAGAAAATAACGCGCCTTGTGGATAATGTCGTATCAATCTACCAATCACATCTATGCCAGGAAAACGATGTCGATTGACCGAAAATATAGCGACTTCCTGTTCTGTCAAACGCTGTCTTACAACCACCTGTCGAAAGCGACGCTCTTGGTTAATCTGTTGTTTGAGATCAGATATTTCAGCGTCAGTCATAGCAAATAAACTTGCTAGTTCCTGTAAGCTTTTGTCTATATTAGGTACATTTTCTGGTATTAATTCCAGACTGAAAGTAGGAATATTTTCAGCCAGTACCACACCATTACGGTCATAAATAAGGCCTCTTTGGGGTGGTAACGCCTCAATGTCTACTCGGTTTTTATTCGATAAAGAGTCAAAATGTTCGTATTCAAGAATTTGTAATACAGCAAGCCTAACCATCACAACGATAAAAAGTAATCCGACAAAAATCGCAGAGAAAATCAATCGATCATTGATTAAGCGACTTTCACGAAAATGGTCTTTCAGTGCAAATCGAGACATGTATGTTTCAACTTACTTTTAAAGTACGTCTGAGCTTACGCAATGTTCCATATACAAATGGCCACATTATCGTACTGGTCACAGCTGGCAACCAGACATGCCAGCTCGCAGTTCTTGGCGATATTAATACGGCAATAATATGGACTAATAATACCAATGACATAATACTTAAAGCTTGTTGCCACAAAGGATATTGACGCAACTGAAGATGAAACCCCAACACCAGATAAATGACTAAAGCGTAAGCAAAGGCTAGCACACCTAAGGTGCCTCCCATCATCACATCTATCAATAACCCTACTACCCAGGCAAAACCGACACCTACACGATTGGGTAGTGCCATTGCCCAGTAAATCAAAACCATGATAACCCACTCAGGTCTCACAAATCGTAAGGTTTCTGGTAATGGCAATAACATTAGCAACATCGCAAACAATACTGAGAATACGATGATTACTCCACCTTGTGGCGTTTTATAGGTTGCCATTACTGATTCTCCTCTGAGAACGTTGACTCATTTTTCGTATCAAGTCTTCTCTCTGGCAATACCAACAATACTTCTCTACTTGTAGCCAGATGGGCTGCTGGTTTTACAGCAATCTCAGCAAATGATTTACCTTTAGGATAATTAATAGAAACGACGGTGCCTACTGGATAGCCAATAGGAAATCGCCCTCCTAATCCTGACGTCACAAGTAAGTCACCTACACGCACATCAGCATTATGTGGCAAGTGTTCTAATTGCAAATCATTTCCCAAACCACGCCCTGTTGCTACTGCTCGTAAACCATTACGGTTAATCTGCACTGGGATACCATGACTAGGATCGGTCAACAAGACGACGCGACTAGAAAATTTAGACACCTCTGTGACCTGTCCCATTACACCGGTTTCATCTAGCACTGACTGGCCTACAAAAACACCATAACGTTTACCCTTATTAATCACTACCTGCTGAGAAAATGGATCCAGATCGATAGTTAATAACTCCGCGACTAACACTCGCTCACGCAGGCGAAACGAAGAGCCTAGAAGTTCACGTAGTCGCATATTCTCGCGTTCTAATGCCTCTAATTTTTGCAGACGAACACTATTTAACAGTTTCCCCGCTTCTAATATCGTGTTTTTTTCTCTTAACTGTTTGCGATCTTTAAAAAAATCATGAATCCAATAACTGGCATCGCTTGGTAACGATGCAATGGTTTGAATTGGATAAACGATGGTCGACAAAACACTACGAACAGGCGAGAAGTAATTCAAGCGTGAATCAAGGAAAAACAAAATCAGTGATGCCACCAGAGCCAGTAGCAATCGGGTGTTTAATGATGGGTAATGGGTAAATAAAGGTTTGATAGTCTATCAGCCTAAAGCTAGAAACCTTTGCAGCTTACATAAAAAGCTGCAAAAGTTATGTTGCTATACAAGCAAATTATTCAAATGTGAAAATGTCAGTGCCTCGTTCATCGATCAGTTCTAATGCACGACCACCACCACGGGCGACGCAAGTCAATGGATCTTCGGCAACAATGGCTGGCAGTCCCGTTTCTTCTATTAACAACCGATCTAAATCGCGTAGCAAAGCACCACCACCAGTTAATACAATACCCCGTTCAGCCACATCGGCACCCAATTCAGGTGGCGTTTGTTCCAATGCAGTCTTCACAGCTAAAACAATGCCAGATAATGGATCTTGTAATGCCTCAAGAATTTCATTGCTGTTGAGGGTAAAACTACGCGGGATACCTTCAGCCAGATTTCGACCACGCACTTCCATTTCTTTCATTTCATTGCCTGGATAGGCCGAACCAATTTCTTTTTTAATTTTTTCTGCGGTCGAATCACCAATCAGCGTACCGTAATTACGGCGTACGTAATTTACAATCGCTTCATCAAATAAGTCACCGCCGATACGAACTGAGGCAGAATAAACAATACCGTTTAATGAGATAACTGCAATTTCAGTCGTTCCACCACCAATATCCAATACCATTGAACCACTGGCTTCTTCAACTGGCATTCCGGCACCGATAGCCGCCGCCATTGGCTCTTCAATCAAAAATACGTCGCGAGCCCCCGCACCGGCAGCTGATTCACGAATAGCTCTTCGTTCAACCTGTGTTGATCCGCATGGGACACACACCAATACGCGTGGACTCGGTTTTAAAAATCGTCCTTCATGTACCTTACGAATAAAATGCTGCAACATTTTTTCAGTGACAGTGAAATCAGCAATGACACCATCCTTTAATGGTCTGATCGCTGTAATATTTCCTGGCGTTCGACCCAACATGCGTTTGGCCTCAACACCAACTGCTGCAATTGAACGTGGGCCGCCAGGACCTTTTTCCTGACGTATTGCAACGACTGAAGGTTCATCAAGAACGATGCCCTTTCCACGCACATATATGAGTGTGTTAGCTGTACCAAGGTCGATCGATAGATCGTTAGAAAACATTCCGCGTAAACGTTCAAACATTGAAAAAACCACAGTTAATTGCTGAAAACGATACTTTATCAATGCTCTGGGCTGTTGGGCAAGCCTTAAATGATTTAAACTGCTCACTTGTTGATAACCTTTCCATCTGGAACTGTCATGAGTTTAAATAAAACTGATATAGAAAAAATCGCGCATTTAGCACGTTTAGCCATTAATGAAGCTGATATCCCTGACTATGCGCGTGATTTAAGTAATATTTTTAACCTTGTAGAACAAATGAGTGCAGCTGATACCACAGACATTACACCAATGGCTCACCCATTGGATGCTCACCAACGATTACGTCAAGATGTCATCACTGAAACAGACCAGCGCAAATTATTCCAGTCAATTGCTCCAAAAACTGAAGCTGGGGTCTATCTTGTCCCACAAGTTATTGAATAACACATCGAAATTACAGGCTCACACATGCACAATAAATCTCTTTCTGAACTATCTGCTTCATTACACAATGGTGAATTTAGCAGTGTTGAGTTAACCCAACACTATCTTGACCGTATTAACGCACATAATGAGACTCTTAATGCATTCATCACAGTGACTGATGACAGTGCGTTAAAACAAGCACACGTTGCCGATCAATTATTACAACAAAATAAGGCTGGAAAATTAGCCGGCATTCCATTAGCCCATAAAGATATTTTTTGTACTCAGGGTGTTCGTACCAGTTGTGCTTCAAAAATGTTAGACAACTTTATTGCACCATACAACGCAACCGTTGTAGAAAAAATCAATGCTGCGGGCATGGTGACATTGGGTAAAACTAATATGGATGAATTTGCCATGGGCTCATCCAATGAAACCAGCTTTTATGGCGAAGTAAAAAACCCTTGGGATACTAATCGTGTTCCTGGCGGTTCATCGGGCGGTTCTGCTGCAGCTGTTGCGGCAAGACTTGCACCGATTGCAACAGGTACTGATACTGGTGGCTCTATTCGTCAGCCCGCTTCTCTATGCAACTTGACTGGTCTAAAACCAACTTATGGTCGTATCTCACGTTATGGCATGATTGCTTTTGCATCAAGCCTTGATCAGGCAGGCCCAATGGCTAACAGCGCAGAAGATGCGGCTATGTTACTTAATGAAATGGCAGGCTTTGATGACCGTGACTCAACCAGCGTCGAACGTGACGTTCCTGACTACACGGAGACATTAAATGATTCATTGGATGGCCTGAAAATTGGTTTGCCAAAAGAATATTTTGGTGAAGGTCTCGATCCTGATGTGGCAGCAACGATTGAAGCCGCGGTCAAAATGTATGAATCGCTGGGCGCAACCATTAAGGAAATATCTCTGCCTAATACTGGGCTGGCGGTACCTACTTATTATGTCGTTGCCCCAGCCGAGTGCTCATCTAATCTTTCTCGTATGGATGGTGTTCGTTTCGGACATCGTTGTGACGATCCTAAAGATTTATTAGACCTTTACCAGCGTTCACGTGGTGAAGGTTTTGGCGAAGAAGTAAAACGTCGCATCATGACTGGTACCTACGCTCTTTCTGCTGGTTATTATGATGCTTATTACTTGAAAGCACAGCAATGCCGTCGTTTAATCAGCGATGATTTCCAACAGGCATTCAACGATGTGGACGTCATCATGGGACCAACAGCACCGACAACGGCATTTAATCTGGGGGATAAAACCGATGATCCTGTCGCCATGTACTTAGCTGATATTTATACTATTAGTACAAATCTAGCAGGATTACCGGGTATGTCCATTCCAGCCGGTTTTGTTGATGGACTGCCTGTAGGATTGCAAATTATTGGTAATTATTTTGATGAAGCGCGTTTACTAAATATCGCTCACCGTTACCAACAAGCGACTGATTGGCACCAACAAACACCTGCTGGCTTTAAATAACAGTGGAATCATAGCGATACTCAAGATAGAGTATCGCTATCCCTGATCAACATTAGGATTTGTTTATGAAGGCCTCGGAATTATTCGTCCGCAGTCTCGAGAATGAAGGCGTTGAATACATATTTGGCATCCCAGGTGAAGAAAACCTGGATGTTATGGATGCCTTACTTGAATCCAAAATTCAATTCATTACCACTCGCCATGAACAAGGCGCTGCGTTTATGGCGGATGTCTATGGCCGTCTGACTGGCCGTGCTGGCGTCTGTCTAGCCACATTGGGACCAGGTGCGACTAATCTAATTACCGGTGTTGCTGATGCTAATATGGATCATGCACCACTCGTTGCTATAGCTGGGCAAGCATCCACTAATCGCCTGCATAAAGAATCACATCAAGTGCTGGATCTAGAAGCGATGTTCTTACCGATCACAAAATATGCCACCCGTATTGTAGGCCCAGAAGTGATCCCTGAAATTGTGCGTAAAGCATTTAAAGTAGCGCAGACTGAAAAAACCGGTGCCTGCTTTATTGAATTTCCAGAAAATATTGCAGAAATGGAAATTGATGAATCACCACTCCGAGTAAAACATGCTCGCCCACCAGAGCCTGCCGCAGAACAAATTGAACTCGCGGCTGAACTCATTTCTAATGCTAAAAACCCGATCATTCTTGCAGGTAATGGCGTCGTTCGAGCAAAAGCGTCACAAGCATTAGCTGATTTTTCGCTACAACTCGGTATTCCTGTTGCTAATACGTTTATGGCTAAGGGGGTAATCCCTTTTCGTCATCCCATGGCATTAGGGAGTGTTGGTTTACAATCCAATGATTATGCCAACTGTGGTTTTGCTAATGCTGATGTGATTATCTGTATTGGATATGACATGGTGGAATATCACCCTTATCTTTGGCATCCGTCACGAGATCGCACCATTATCCATATCGACACCACCCATGCCGAAGTTGATGCTTATTACAGCGTCGTGCTCGGCGTTATCGGCAATATTAATCATAGTCTGAACCGTATTGCAGCACTGAGCACAGCCCATCAAGGTAAAACCATGCGTACCTTGCGCGACAGTTTGATAAAGGAAATGAATCAACATCGTGAAGATGTGGAGTTTCCAGTCAAACCTCAAAAAATCATCTGGGATCTGCGTACAGCTATGGAACTGGAAGACATTGTAATTTGTGATGTCGGTGCCCATAAAATGTGGATGTCGCGTATGTTCCGCTGCGAATACCCCAACACATGCATTATATCTAATGGTTTTGCCAGCATGGGTATAGCCGTACCAGGAGCCATAGCCGCCAAACTGGCACATCCTGAACGTAAAGTGGTTGCCGTCACAGGCGACGCCGGATTTATGATGAACTCACAGGAAATTGAAACTGCAATGCGCCTTAATATCGCCATTGTCATTCTCGTCTGGAATGATGAAAGCTATGGCTTAATAGAATGGAAGCAACAAAACCAGTTTGGTCGTACCAGTAATGTAAAATTCACCAACCCGGATTTTGTCCAGTATGCACAGTCATTTGGTGCCAAAGGCATTCGAATCGAAAAAACAGAACAATTAATGCCAGCATTACGCAACGCATTAGCCACTGACACTGTCACCTTAATAGACTGTCCTGTCGATTATCGAGAGAACCTTAAATTAACCGAAACTCTGGGACAACTCACCAGCCCAAATTAGAGACTTTTCTATTAATGAACATAGCTAAAAAATATAGTCTGATTGCACTGATCGTATTAGTCGGTTTATTGGCAATCAGATCTCTTAATAATAATCAACAATTACTGCCAGATATTACATTCACAGATATTGATGGTGAACAACACTCTTTGATGGACTATAAGGGCAAACCGATATTAATGATCTTCTGGGCAACCGACTGTCCCGGATGTATTCAGGAAATGCCTGATCTCATCAAATTACATAATGATTTTTCCGGACAGGGACTCACCATGATTGGTGTCGCCATGCCTCACGATTCGTTAGATCACATCATAAGTATGCGCCAGACACGTGAACTACCCTATATCATTACTTGGGATAAAAATGCCGGTATTTCGCAAGCATTTGATAATATCCGGGTCACCCCTACCCACTTTTTAATCAATCCAGAAGGTGAAATTGTGATGCGCAAAATAGGATCACTCAATTTAAACCTACTGTATGACAAGCTATATGAAATGGGGCTTACATCCCTTTAATGACAATTCTTCTACACATCTATTTTAGGGTATGGTATAAAGTCTGGCTTTGTAGCTTTAAGTTGGAATGCACATCGCATTCCTCGTGATAAAAATGTTCACCAGGAGCAGGTTCTAAAAATGGCCAGAGTATGTCAGGTAACGGGTAAACGTCCTATGAGCGGCAACAATGTTTCTCATGCCCATAATAAAACAAGACGTCGCTTTCTTCCTAACCTTCACCCACATCGCATTTGGGTTGAATCAGAAAATCGTTGGGTCAAGCTTCGCGTAAGTAACCATGGTTTACGCATCATTGATAAAAAAGGCATTGACGCAGTATTGACTGACATCCGTGCTCGCGGCGAAAAAGTCTAGGAGATAGAACATGCGCGATAAAATTAAATTAGTGTCATCTGCTGGTACAGGACATTACTACACTACAGATAAAAACAAACGTACCATGCCTGAAAAACTGGAAATGAAAAAGTTTGATCCAGTTGTTCGCAAACACGTCATGTATAAAGAAGCTAAGATCAAATAAGATTTCTTGCGCAATGACTATTAAAACCCGCTCCCGGCGGGTTTTTTTATATCTTGAGATTCGCTATATTTATTAGCAAGCTCCGTATGGTGGACACCAAACTGATAATAATGCACTTCCTATCAACCTAATTGACTATTGAGCGTTCATTTTCTTTATAATCAATATCATCATGAGTACATTATTAATTGCACAATCATTATCTCGCTATTTCGGTGATCAACACGCCGTTAATAATGTGAGTTTTGAAATTCATAAAGGAGAGGTGCTTGGATTTTTAGGTCCAAACGGTGCAGGCAAAAGTACCACCATGAAAATGCTTAGTGGTAATCTGGCCCCCAATCGGGGTGAAATAACCATTAATGGCTATGATTTATTAACTGAGCCCAAACAAGCAAAAGCACAAATTGGTTACCTTCCTGAACAACCTCCACTCTATAAGGAATTAACGGTAAAAGAGTTTTTGTACTTTTGTGCACAAATTAACCAAATAGACTCCTCCCGCATTAAAAATGCGACTGATACCGTTATTGAACGTTGTGGCTTAACAGATGTGACCCACCGCCTTATTGGAAATCTA
This sequence comes from Gammaproteobacteria bacterium, assembly GCA_029882915.1. GTDB lineage: Bacteria > Pseudomonadota > Gammaproteobacteria > Nitrosococcales > Methylophagaceae. The sequence goes on from JAOUJZ010000006.1 coordinate 42,236, forward strand.
TCAAAAGGCTACCAACAACGTGTTGGCATTGCTCAGGCTATCATCCATACACCTGCAGTAGTAATTCTTGATGAACCAACATCGGGACTTGACCCGATTCAGATCCGGGAGATCCGCCAATTAATCCGTGATGTTGCCACTGAACATAGTGTAATTTTATCCACTCATATATTGCCAGAAGTAAAAACATTGTGTGACCGGGTACAGATTATCAATCAAGGGCAATTGATCTTCAGTGACACCATAGCTGGGCTAGAACATAATATGCATGCTTCCAGTTTGTTGCTTACATTAAATTCTCCACCTGATATTGCCCAACTTCAGCAACTCACTGGTGTGATTACTGTTGAATCGCTCAATTCAACTCGCTTCAAATTACATTACCAGCCAGATAGCAACCCAACTCAAGAACTACTCAATCGAGCAGTTACCGAAAACTGGCAACTGACTGAACTGTCGCCAGAGCAACATTCATTAGAAGATGTTTTTATGAATATTATTCAACAAGAATCATCAACTCAGGAGCCGATTTCCTGATGTTTATTCTTGCCCGTAATGAGCTTTACCGTTTATTTTTATCACCTCTGGCTTGGGTTATACTTGCGCTGAGCCAAATTATTCTCGCGTATTTATTTTTAACTCATATTGATTATTTTATTCAAATTCAGGCCAAAATTTCTGCTATACCAGGTGCGCCAGGCGTAACAGAATTAATTGCTTCCCCACTATTTAGCAACGCTGCCACAATCTTATTACTGCTTACTCCTCTCATTACCATGCGACTTATTGCTGAGGAACGACGCAATGATAGTTTGCCACTATTATTGTCTGCACCTCTGTCTATCCATCAAGTTGTGTTTGGAAAATACTTGGGCACGATTGGCTTTTTTATTACCCTGCTCCTTTTAATAAGCTTGATGCCTCTGTCGCTCGCCTTAGGCAGCGATTTAGACTTTAAACTGCTTTCTGCCGGTATGCTTGGTTTGTGTTTATTAGTCGCCAGTTTTACCGCTATTGGCTTATTTCTCTCATCCTTGACCAATCAGCCTGCAATCGCTGCTATCACAACTTTTACCAGCCTATTTTTACTTTGGATCATTGACTGGGCTGGTAACACTCAGGTGGCAGGTGAATCCTCTGCTCTATTTAGTTGGTTATCTCTGCTTAGCCACTACCAGCCTTTGCTCCAAGGTGAAGTGAACAGTAGTGATGTCGCTTATTACTTGATTGTTATTACTACCTTTTTGGCGTTAACAATCCATCGACTTGACTCTCAGCGGCTTAATTAAGATGAACATTAATCCAAAAACACGGTTTCAACTCCAAATACAACAGTTCATCTTTTATGTGCTAGTCATTATTGTTGTCACTCTATTGGCACAGCTGACACTTAAAACCAATGTTCGTTCAGACTGGACTGCAAACAGCCGCCATAGTCTATCCGACTCAACTAAAGATGTTTTGAAACAGCTTGATGATGACGTAACCATACAAGTGTTTATAAGCCCTGATAGTGAATACCATTCGGCACTAGAATCACTACTATCACGCTATCAACAACATAGTGATAAGTTAAATGTCATATACATAAATCCAGATTTCTCACCAGAAATTGTTCGCAAACTAAATATCCAGCAACAAGGTGAAATGGTCGTCTCCCTGAATGATAAACAACAGCATGTTTTTGACCTGTCCGAACAGTCTTTGACTAATGCCCTAATTATCGTGTCGAGGGCACAACAACCATGGTTGGTATTTATTGAAGGCCATGGTGAACGTAGTCCCTTCAGTCAGGCCAATTTCAATTTAAGTGTGTGGGGGGAACAACTCAAACAAAAGGGTTTTAAACTTCAATCACTAAATTTAGTTGAACAGAGTCTAATCCCTAACAATGCAGCAGCTGTTGTAATTGCTAGCCCTGAACGCCCCTGGTTAGCCGGTGAAATTGACATCATCAAAAATTACATTACTGATGGCGGTAATTTATTATGGTTAACCGAACCGGATAGTCATCAATACCTTGCTGGTCTGGCCGAGCAACTTGGTATTGAATTTGTACCCGGTACAATTATCGATCCAAATGCCGAATTACTTGGCATCACTGATCCACAATTTGTCCTTATCACTAATTATGCTAATCACCCTGTTGCCACAGCTACCACTAGTGTCACTTTATTTCCACAAGCGGTTGCCATTGAAAATAATGTGGATAATTCAGCATGGCAATATCTGCCGCTCCTCACCAGTCAGGAAAACACATGGAGCGAAACAGATCCAATTACCCAAGCCACTGTAGCATCGCCTATTTTTGATGTAAGTAATGATACTGGTGGGCCTCTTAATCTAGCTTATTTATTAACTGTACAACCTGTCGAGGAAGATGAAAAAAATAAAGAACAGCGTATTGCTGTCATCGGTGATGGGGACTTTTTATCCAATAGCTATATCGGCAATGGTTCCAATCTTGAGCTTGGCGTAGCCCTAATGAACTGGTTGGCCGAAGATGACAGCCTGATCGATATTCCAATTAAAACTACCATTGATAACCAGCTTCAATTAACAACTACACAGTCACTGATCATTGGACTTGGTTTTTTAATCGTTATTCCAGTATTACTACTCAGTATTGGGCTGGGTTTATGGTGGTATCGACGTAAACAATGAAATTCCGTTATCTTACAAATCTCATTCTCATTTTATTAGTGGCTGGACTGTATTGGTACAACAATCAAAATGAACCCAATGATGATGTTGCAAAACTCACCTCAATAACCCGTGACGAAATTCAAATCATTACCATCTCACGGCCCACTACGGATGACATTGTTTTACGAAAGTCTTCTTCTGGTTGGCAAGTCACTCACCCCATTAAATCTCGTGCTAATGGCACACGGATTGACCTGTTATTATCACTGTTAAATACCCGCAGTCATGCCCAATTAATCGTCAACGACACACATGACAATGCACTGTCGCAATATGGTCTTTCTCCAGCCAAGGTGACTTTAAAACTGAATGACCATGTTTTTAAAATCGGTCACAATGAAACGATCAACAACTATCGCTATATATTACATAATGACGTCATTCACTTGATTGACGATGATGTCGCACCATTATTACATGTCAATGCCACTGGTTTTATTGATAATCGACTAATCCCCCCCAACCACACTATCAGAAAACTAGAATTACCAGTGCGTAACGCTAATAACGACCTTTCAGCTGATCCTGTCATCATCGAAAACAAGGAAGGTCACTGGATAAGCATGTCTCTGGATCAAACGTCTGACCAACTCACAACACTTATTGAGCTCTGGCAATATGCCTATGCTACTCGGGTATTAACGTTTAATATGACAGATCAGTCAACAGCCAAGACAGCCAAAATACGAATTTGGTATCAGGATATCAAGCAAGCATCAGAATTTGATGTAGAGTTCACAGAAAATACGCTCTTTATTACTGACCAACAACAATTGAAATATCAATTTCCAGCCTCTTTATTCCAGCAATTAATACCTGCCAGTAACATAACCCCATAATGCCAGAATTACCTGAAGTTGAAACGACACGTCTGGGTGTGAGCCCATATCTTAAAGACGCAATTGTTACACAAGTCATAATTCGACAATTTTCATTACGCTGGCCTATAGCAGCAGAACTTGCTGACATATTGACCGGTCAGACAATTTTTCAAATTCAACGTCGCGCTAAATACTTACTGCTACACTGTAATTCCGGCACCTTAATCATTCATTTAGGCATGTCAGGTCGCTTACGCATAGTGGACATTGAGGCTGGTGATAATGATCTGCAAAAACATGATCACGTTGATATAACGTTAGATAACGGCCATCTACTAAGGTATACCGATCCACGTCGTTTTGGTGCCATTTTATGGACTTCCGATCCTATTGAACAGCACCCTTTACTTGTTGATCTCGGGCCAGAGCCACTGACTGAAGAATTTACGGCCGATTATCTATGGCAACGAAGTCAGTCCCGGTGTTGTAGTATCAAAACATTAATTATGAATGGGAAAGTAGTGGTTGGGGTAGGAAATATTTATGCAAATGAAGCGTTATTTCTAGCTGAACTTCATCCTAAATCAGCCGCGAAAAATTTAACGTTTAAAGATCATGTTGCATTGGTCGCAGCCATAAAAAACGTGCTTAATAAAGCTATTTCGGCCGGAGGGACAACCTTAAAAGATTTCAGAAAAAGTGACGGAAAGCCTGGCTACTTTGCCCAAGAACTTAACGTATATGGACGTGCTGGCTCACCCTGCCCTCGTTGCGAGAGCATAATTCAACACTATAAAGAAACACAAAGGGCAACATTCTATTGCCCTCTATGTCAGCCTACAATTTCAGATTAACTGACTACCGTCACGTCTTCTGCTTGCCAGCCTTTATCACCTTTAGTAACTGTGAATTCGACTTGTTGTCCTTCATCTAAGGTTTTAAAACCATCACCCTGGATAGCACGGAAGTGAACAAATACATCATCGCCACCTTCACGCTCTAAAAAACCAAAACCCTTAGCTGCGTCAAACCACTTAACACTTCCTGTTACTTTTTCAGACATACAAAATTACTCTCATTTTAAAAATTCAAACTGGTGATTATCCTAACCACCTAATATCGCTATTGAAAAAAGCTAATAGCCAACCAGAAAAGACTGGTGAGGCTACACTAACAGGATAATAATCAGATAGCAAATATTAAACGGTATCGCCATTAAACCGATTATCAGTCAATGACATAGCCAAGATTGGAGCTGATAAATGTGCCACTTTATTAAAGTAAAGTCTGATTTAAGGTTTGATCTGTCTGGAGAAATATGTCGCCATCAGCTCAATTTCCTTTGTAGTATAACCACTGGCATGATGAAACATTACCGTGGACGGGCGCAGGGCACTCGTAAATTCTTTCATTTGCTTAATAATGTGTAACTCATCCAGCCCTGCCAGACTTGGTGTTCCACCTACACTATGTCCGCGAGTACCATGACAAGCTGCACACGTTGATGCTAGTAATTCACCATTTCTACTATTATCTGCTGAGACAGGACTCGTTATCAGGCAACATAATAAACTCAGGTAATACAAAATACAGCGCATAATAAATACCCTAATCAAGCCAATAAGTACAGCCTACGCTATAATATACGTATATGCATTACTAAAGACTACTCATGTCAGAATTATTACAACTCGAAGGCATTATTCCTGATGAATATGCTGGTTTACGTCTAGATCAAGCGCTCGCACAAGTGTTCCCGGATTATTCTCGCGGTCAAATCACCAAGTGGATAAAAGCAGGTCATGTGCTGATTGACCAACAATCGCTTCGACCGAGAGATTCGGTCTCAGGCGGTGAACATATTATTATTTCAGCACAAATTGAAATTGTGGATGACACATGGACAGCAGAGGCAATACAACTCGATATCATCCATGAAGATGATGATCTACTGATCATCAATAAACCTGCAGGTATGGTTGTTCATCCTGGAGCCGGAAACCAGCAAGGTACTCTGGTCAACGCCTTATTACATCATGCTCCACAGTTAGAGACCATTCCTCGCGCTGGTATTGTGCATAGGATCGATAAAGGGACTACCGGTTTGTTAATGATTGCCAAAACCCTGCAAGCTCATAATTCTCTGGTTTCACAATTACAGGCTCGCACTGTCCAGCGCGAATATCAGGCTATTGCAATGGGTGTCATGACAGCTGGAGGCACAGTTGATGAACCCGTTGGTCGTCATCCTGTCGACCGTAAGCGTATGGCAGTAACGGGTGCAGGCAAACCAGCTATAACGCATTATCGGGTTGAACATCGCTACCGTGCACATACCCACATTCGCTGTAAACTGGAAACGGGGCGTACTCATCAAATCCGGGTCCATATGGCTCATATCCGGTACCCACTACTCGGTGACCCAGTATACGGAGGTCGTTTACGATTACCTAAAGGTGCATCTGAATCATGCCTCGAAGCATTACAGAATTTTCGAAGACAGGCACTACATGCTGGATTACTCGGGTTTATCCATCCTCGTTCTGAACAAGAAGTATCATGGCAAGTTGACATGCCTGAAGACATGCTACACATCTTGGCCGTTCTAGCTGAAGACCAAAAACTACACGGTTAATCAATCTAGTTCCAGCCATAAAAAGGCAGTCTAATAAATCTTTAAGCATAAAAAAGGGGCTGATAAATCAGCCCCTTTTTATTACGCGAATAATAACTTAAATTATTTTGCAGCTGCACGCTCTTGAGCTGCTTTAATAACTTCCTCAGCAACATTACGAGGACAAGGACTGTAGTGCACGAACTCCATAGAGAACTGTCCACGACCCGATGTCATTGTACGTAATGTACCGATGTAACCAAACATTTCACTCAATGGCACTTCACCATTAATGCGAACACCTGTTACACCCGCATCTTGTGATTTAATCATGCCACGACGACGGTTCAAGTCACCAATAACATCACCAACGTGATCTTCAGGTGTGAATACATCCACCTTCATAATTGGTTCCATCAACTGAGGACCCGCTTTTGGCATTGTTTGGCGATATGCAGCCATTGCAGCCAATTCAAATGCAACAGCAGATGAATCCACGGCATGGAAACCACCGTCAAATAATGTGACTTTAAAGTCCAAACATGGGTAACCCGCTAACACACCACGGTCTTTCATTTTTCCGAAACCAGCTTCAACAGCAGACCAGAATTCACGAGGAACTGTACCACCAGTAACAGTTGATTCAAATACAAATCCACTGCCTGGTTCACCTGGTTCAACGATATAATCAATTTTACCGAATTGACCAGAACCGCCTGATTGTTTTTTGTGGGTGTAACTGTCTTCAACGCGCTGAGTGATCGTTTCACGGTAGGCAACTTGAGGCTCGCCCACTGTTACATCAACACCATGAGTACGTTTCAAAATATCAACTTTGATATCAAGGTGTAACTCACCCATACCTTTGATAATAGTCTCGCCACTTTCCTGATCTGTTTCTACTCGGAAAGAAGGATCTTCTTTGATCATCTTACCTAAAGCGATACCCATTTTTTCCGATCCACCTTTATCTTTAGGCGCAATCGCAATAGAGATAACAGGATCAGGGAATACCATTGGTTCTAATGTCGCTGCATTCTTAGGATCACATAATGTGTGACCTGTCTGAACGTCTTTCATACCAACAATAGCGATGATATCACCCGCTTGTGCGCTATCTAATTCAGTACGATCATCAGCGTGCATTTCTACCATACGGCCAACACGCTCTGTTTTACCGGTAAAGGTATTTAAAACAGTATCGCCTTTTTTTAGTACGCCAGAATAGATTCGAATAAAGGTCAACGCACCAAAACGGTCATCCATAATTTTAAATGCCAAAGCACGTAATGGTTTTGCAGGATCAACAATTGCGACTTCACCTGTTTCATTACCGTCTAGATCCACTTCTGGCTGAGGATCAACCTCTGTTGGATCTGGCAGATAATCAACAACGGCATCCAATACCATCTGTACGCCCTTATCTTTAAAGGCTGAGCCACAGTATGTTGGAAAGAAGTCCATTTTTAATGTACCTTGACGGATACATTTCTTGATTTCTTCAATTGAAGGCTCAACACCATCAAGGTATTTTTCCATCAAATCATCGTCTTGCTCAACTGCTGTTTCAATCAACATTTCACGATATTCTTCGATCTGATCAGCCATTTCTGCAGGCGGCTCTTCAATACGGAACGCAGTTGTATCTGCTTCATTGTCCCAAATCCAGGCTTTACGTGTTAACAGATCAACACAGCCTTTGAAGTCATCTTCGATGCCGATTGGCAACACCATCACTAACGGATGTGCGCCGAGTACATCTTCAACTTGCTTAACAACGCGGTAAAAATCTGCACCCATACGATCCAGTTTATTAACAAAGATAATACGAGACACTTCAGAGTCATTGGCATAACGCCAGTTGGTTTCAGATTGAGGTTCTACACCACCACTACCACAGAAAACACCAACACCACCATCCAGTACTTTCAACGAACGATATACTTCAATAGTGAAATCAACGTGTCCAGGTGTATCAATAACATTCAAACGGTGACCGTTCCATTCACAGCTAGTCGCAGCTGATTGAATAGTAATACCACGTTCTTGCTCTTGTTCCATGAAGTCTGTTGTTGCTTCACCATCATGAACTTCACCAGTCTTATGAATTTTACCGGTAAGTTTTAAAATACGTTCTGTCGTAGTAGTCTTTCCCGCATCTACATGCGCGAAGATACCAATGTTTCTATACTTGGATAAGTCTGCAGCCATTGTCCTGTCTCTAAAATTAGTAAGGTGTTGTGAATATACGGAAATAAACCGCGTTATTTTAAACTAGTTTAGTCTTTCATGCACCTTTAAAAAGATTTAATCAGTTAACCACGAGAAAAATGGTAATTCCACCTAGTAGTGAGCAAAGCCCATAGAACTGACTACTTGTTCATGCGCGTTTCAACAAGGCGAATTTAACGTTTAATTCCTAACGATTCAGGAATTATTTTAGGCAATCAAAACGACTCTGAAATACACTAACATTAGAAAATGACTACTGAATACTTTCTTTTCTCTGCATAGGTAACCACTGATAGCGATAGATAACGCCTGGTACAGCCAAAACCAGAAACGAACAAAAAGTAGTCACAAAAAACTCCCATCCCTGTGGATAGATCTCTCCAGAGAATCGTAATTCATAAGCAATGGCTATCAACAAACTCACGATATAAAACACCATCAACTCAATTAATCTCACTAGTACTGACTTACTGCCATTAAGGGGATAAACCAGCAGTATACGCTCACTGATCCATGGTAAGTTGGCGATGACTAAAAACACTAAAATAAGCACTACTGAGGACATGGAAACAAACCTTAAGAAAACACGATGGCGCAAACAGCCATTAATGAACCTGGAAACAGTCCTAAAGCCAGTACAGCTAACGCATTCGCACTCAGAAATATACGCATATCCGCTGGTGCCTCTATGGCATGTGCGTGCACAGGTTTATCAAAGTACATCACTTTAATCATTCTTAAATAATAAAATGCACCAATCACTGACATCATCACGGCAACCACTGCAATTGCTATCAAATTAATATCGACCACGGATTTAATGACGGATAATTTGGCATAAAAGCCAACCATTGGAGGGATCCCTGCCATCGAGAACATCAAAATTAACATCATCAAAGCATACCAGGGATTTCGTTCACTTAAGCCTTTATAGTCATCAATATTATCTGCTTCGAAACCCTGACGACTCATCAGAATAATCATCCCAAATGCACCCAGACTCATCACAGCATATACCAATGCATAAAACATTGACGCCGCATACCCTTCCTGGCTACCAGACAATATCCCCAACAAGATAAAACCGACATGTGAAATAGTTGAATAAGCCAGCATTCGTTTCAGGTTGGTTTGAGCAATCGCTACCACATTACCCACAATCATTGATAATACCGACAGCATTATCAACATACCCTGCCAATGTTGATGAAGGTCGCCCAATCCCTCTGCCAATATCCTAATCATCATCGCAAAGGCGGCAATTTTTGGGGTGGTAGCAATAAACAAGGTCATGGCAGTGGGTGCACCATGATAGACATCCGGCAACCACATATGAAATGGGACTGCACCCAACTTAAATCCAATACCAATAACCAGGAATACCAAGCCAAAACTTAACACGGTGTCATTCCAACCACTAGCTTGCAATAGCACCGATATGGTCGCAATATCTAAGCTTCCAGTGATGCCGTATATAATCGACATTCCATATAACAGCATTCCTGAAGCCAACGCACCTAACACAAAATATTTCATCGCAGCTTCAGTTGCTACTTTTGAATCACGCTGCATTGCTACCATTGAATATAAACACAAGGACATCAGTTCTAGCCCCAGATACAAAGTCAGGAAATGATAGGCTGACACCATAATCATCATTCCTAAAGTTGCAAAGACCGCTAACACATAATATTCGCCTTTGTATAAGTTGCGCGTTTTCAAATAGTGCGTTGAATACAACAACACTGCAATATTCATCAGACAAATCGAGAGCTTTAAGACATCACTGAAAGCATCTTTAATATAGGTTCCATCGAATGTCAGCCCCCCATTTTCACCCACTGACTGGTAGATAAGTATAGCTGTCACTATCATGGTCAACTGACTTAATCCATAGGCATAACTTGAGGCCTTTTTACCTAAAAAAGCGGTGACTAGTAAAATCACACAAGCCATTGCCAGCATAAACATTTCTGGTAGCGCAAAAGACATATTCGATACTTCAAACATCATAATCTTGTTGTTACCTTAAAGTTTAGATTGCGAAACTTGGGTTAATAAATGTTCGACCGAGGCATGCATCACCTCAGTAATAGGTGCCGGATAGAGCCCTATTACCAATACGATCAAAGCCAATGAAGCTAACATGATAAATTCACGATTATTTATATCTGTCAGTTGGGCAACGTTATCATTGGCTACTTCACCAAAAATCACTCGTTTAACCATCCATAAGGTATAAGCGGCTCCCAAAATTAATGTTGTAGCGGCTAGGAATGCAAACCAAAAATTAGCTTGAAAAGCAGCCAGAATCACCATAAATTCACCAACAAAACCTGATGTACCTGGCAAACCAGCATTAGCCATTGCAAAAAACACTGCGAATCCTGCAAACACTGGCATGGTATTCACCACTCCACCATAAGCGGCTATTTCGCGAGTATGCATACGGTCATATAGCACACCCACACACAAGAACATCGCTGCTGCAATAAAGCCATGTGAAATCATCTGTATCATTGCCCCTTCTACGGCCAACACTGCACCACTGCCCGTTGCAGATTGGGCAAAGATTCTAAACACAATGAAAAAACCTAAGGTGACAAATCCCATATGAGCGATACTCGAATAGGCAATGAGTTTCTTTAAGTCAGATTGAACCAAGGCAACAAAGCCGATATAAACCACAGCAATCAATGACAAACTGATCACGAAGTAATCCATCGCCATACTGGCATCTGGTGCAATCGGTAATGCGAATCGCAATAAACCATAGCCACCAATTTTCAATGTGATTGCAGCCAGAATTACTGAACCACCTGTTGGGGCTTCAACGTGAGCATCAGGTAACCAGGTATGAACAGGCCACATTGGGACTTTGACGGCAAACGCAATAAGAAATGCAAAGAACAACCAAGTTTGTTCCTGTAACGACAAACTTACTTGCTGATAGTCTAGAATTGAAAAGCTTCCCGCCACATGATGCAAATACAGTAGGGCCAATAATAAAAACACTGAACCAAACAATGTATAGAGGAAAAACTTTATGGTGGCATAAACCCTGTTTGGACCGCCCCATATCCCGATAACCAAAAATAGTGGAATCAACATCGCTTCAAAAAACACATAAAACAGTATGGCGTCTAATGCTGCAAATACAGCGATCATCAATCCTTCCATGATCAGGAAAGCTGCCATATATTGACTGGTTCGATGTTCAATTACTTGCCAGCCAGCGATAACCACTATCACCGTGGAAAAGGCCGTCAATATAATCAACGGTAACGAAAAGCCATCTATGCCTAAATAATAGTTAATGTTGTAACTGCTAATCCAGGGAGCCATCTCAACAAACTGCATCTGGTGTGTTGTAGTATCAAATCCGATATACAAGCCCAAAGCTGCTAATAATGTAAGCACAGAAATAAGTAAAGATAAAGGCCTAGCCCATGGGTTGTTATCACCATTCAGCAAGACACCTACACCACCTATAACTGGCAGCCAGATGATCAAGCTTAATAAAGGAAAATCAGCAAACATGTTCTATTCCTTAGGCCACAAAAAAAGTGAGCAACAACAATACGCCCAAAATCATCGCAAACGCATAGTGATACAAATAACCAGACTGAACATGCCGCATCAATCTTGATGCCAGTCCAACCATCCTGGCCGTTCCGTTAACCACGGCACCATCAATGATTACACGATCGCCGACTCGCCATAACATTTGCCCAATAAATCTGGAACCGCCAGCAAACACTTTTTGATTAAAATCATCAAAGCCGTATTTATTCTCAAGCACACGATATAACAGCTGGAATCGTTGCTGTAACCGGGCAGGGATGTCTGGCTTCATCATGTACAGGTAATATGCTGTGGCCACACCTGAAATAGCCAACCAGAATGGCAATGCTTGCAGGCCGTGCCATACAAAACCCATAATGCCATGATAGTTTTCGGCATGATGAGCCAATACATCGTGCTGAGGTAATACAAAAATAGATGACCCAAAAAAGTCGCCAAATACCATGTTACCTATTAAGAAACCCGCTATTACCGATGGAATAGCCAGTAATATCAGAGGTACCGTAACCACTGCTGGTGACTCATGGGGTGCATGACCGCCATGAGTGTCAAAACGTTCTTTGCCATGGAACACCATAAAAAATAATCTAAAGCTGTATAGGGCGGTAATAAACACGCCGATTACAACTGAAAAATATGCAAATCCACTGCCTGCAATATCTGAAGCATGTACTGCTTCGATAATTGAGTCTTTGGAGAAAAAACCTGCAAACCCGGGAAAGCCAATCAGGGCCAACGAACCAATCAATCCTGTCCAATACGTGATCGGCATATACTTTTTCAGACCACCCATTTTTCGAATATCCTGTTCATGGTGCATTGCAATAATCACCGAACCGGCTCCCAAAAACAGTAATGCTTTGAAAAATGCATGGGTCATTAAATGGAATACACCTGCTGCATAGGCTGAAGCTCCTAAAGCTACGGTCATATAACCCAATTGAGACAACGTCGAATAAGCAACGACACGTTTTATATCATTTTGTATCAGACCTAAAAAGCCCATGAATAAGGCCGTAATTGCACCAATCACCAGCACAAAAGATAAGGCAGTTTCAGAAAATTCAAACATCGGCGACATCCTAGTCACCATAAAAATACCGGCAGTCACCATAGTTGCCGCATGAATCAACGCAGAAATTGGGGTTGGACCTTCCATCGAGTCTGGCAACCAGACATGTAAGGGAACCTGCGCAGATTTCCCCATCGCTCCAATAAACAACAAAATGCATATGACGGACATCACAGACCAGTCATAGCCCGAAAAAATACTCATTGTTTGTCCAGCTATCGTCGGTGCCTGAGCAAACACCTCAACATAATCCAAGCTGCCGGCATACATTAATACCCCGGCGATACCTAGCAGGAAACCGAAGTCACCAACCCGGTTAACCAAAAATGCCTTCAAATTGGCATAAATTGCTGTTGGTTTTTTATACCAGAAGCCGATCAATAAATAAGACACTAATCCAACGGCTTCCCACCCAAAAAACAACTGCATAAAGTTATTAGCCATCACTAGCATCAGCATTGAGAAGGTAAACAGTGAGATGTAACTAAAGAACCGGGCATAGCCTTCGTCATCATGCATATAACCAATGGTATAAATATGTACCATCAAGGATACAAATGTGACCACTACCATCATCATGGCTGTCAATGCATCTACCATAAAGCCCACTTCCAGACTTAATGAGCCGGCCTGTAACCATTGATAAACCTGTTGGTTATAGGACTCACCATCAATGGCTACTAGCTTTAAAACCCACACAGAAAGTGCAAATGAGATACCAACGCCAGCAATAGCAACGCGATGCGCCCCTACTTTGCCAACTTGTTTACCCAATAGACCAGCAATAATGCTGCCTAATAATGGAGCAAGGGCAATTGTGAGGAGTAAGCTCTGTGTCATCATAATTACCCTTTCAAGTTGTCCAATTCAGACACATTGATGGTCTTCATATTTCGGAACAACACCACTAAAATTGCCAGACCTATCGCCGCTTCAGCAGCGGCAACAGTTAATATAAAGAAGACAAATACCTGCCCAGCCATATCCCCAGAAAAATGCGAGAAGGCAACAAAATTGAGATTAACCGCCAACAACATCAACTCAATACACATCAATAAAATAATGATATTTTTACGGTTAATGAAAATCCCAGCTACCGATAAACTGAATAATAAGGCACCCAAAATCAGGAAATCCGATAACGCGATCATGATTGTGACTCCCCATCACTGCCTTTCTTACTAACAGCAGTCATTTTAACCAATCTCACCCTGTCTTCACGCCTCACCTTAATCTGCTCTGAGATATCCTGAGATTTACTGGTTTTCTTACGTAAAGTCAGGGTAATTGCTGCCACAATAGCCACCGTCAATATTACTGATGCAATCTCAAAGGGATAGACATAGACCGTGTATAACAACATGCCCAATTCTTTGGTATTGCTATACCCTTCTGGATGAGGCACAGGAGCTGGGATAATATCCAGACCAAAATGTGAAGCCCCTAAAACTGCAATCATTTCAATAGTGATCACTGCGGCCACTAAAATACCCAACGATACATATTTGGTGAACCCTTCTTGTATTGGCACCAAATCAATATCCAACATCATGACCACAAACAAAAACAGCACCATTACAGCCCCGACGTAGACTAGCACTAGTGTGATAGCCAGAAATTCTGCTTCTAATAGCAACCAGATCGCAGCGCTGGTAAAAAAAGCCAGTATCAAAAATAATGAAGCACGTACCGGATTTCGTACAGTGATGACCATCGTACTGGCGAACAATAAAATGGCAGAAAAACAATAAAAAATGAGATATTCCATAGTCTGTAATGCCTTATCGATAAGGTGCATCAGCAACACGGTCTGCTGCTATCTGAGTTTCGTATTTATCCCCCATTGCCAATAACTTGTCCTTGGTCATTATATTTTCACCACGTTGTTCAAAGTGATAATCAAACACTCGGGTTTCAACAATTGAATCAACAGGGCAGGATTCTTCACAAAAACCACAAAAGATGCACTTAAATAAATCTATCTCATACCGCGTTGTACGACGTGAACCGTCATCACGCGGTTCTGTATCAATGGTAATAGCCAACGCTGGACAAACAGCTTCACACAATTTACATCCAATACATCGCTCTTCACCATTAGGGTACCGTCTCAGTGCATGTAGCCCTCTAAAGCGTGGCGATTGTGGTGTCTTTTCTTCGGGATACTGTACTGTGATTTTTTTAGCGAACAAATAACGGCCTGTCAGCTTCAAACCTAACAGCAATTCCCAAAGCAAAAAGCTTTTGAAAAAATGTCGTAGAGACTTCATGATTCTGCCGCCTTAATCAGGGCAACACTATCACTAGCCAATGAAGTCGCATTGTCTTCCGTAAACCAGGGGCCAATATCCATTACCTGAGCTGTTGACACAACAATTAACCACACCAGAGTCACAGGAATGAATATTTTCCAGCCCAAACGCATAATCTGGTCATATCTATAACGAGGAAAAGTTGCTCGAAACCATAGATATAAGAACAAAAAGATACAGGTTTTCATTAACAACCAAATTAATCCCGGCACCCACGAAAACAGTCCTTCTAGCCCAGGAATCCCCTGAAATGGAGACAACCACCCCCCCATAAACATCACAGCAGCCAACATGGAAATCAAAATCATATCGGCATATTCTGCTAGGAAAAATACTGCAAATGCCATCCCTGAATATTCCACGTGGAAACCGGCTACAATCTCCGATTCACCTTCTGATACATCAAATGGTGCCCGGTTGGTTTCCGCCACACCCGAAATGAAGTACACCACGAACAAGGGAAATAGGGGCAGCCAAAACCAGTGAAAAATACCGCCCTGTTGTGCCAAAACAATTTCGCCCAGATTCAAACTGCCTGCAGCAACTAATACACCAACCAACGCAAAACCCATTGCAATTTCATAGGACACGACTTGAGCAGCTGATCGCATGGCACCTAAAAATGCATAACGTGAATTGGATGCCCAACCGGCGATCACGATGCCATAAACGCCCATAGAGGTTATCGCTAATATATAAAGCAGACCGGCATCAATATTGGCCAGGGTTAAGGTCGCATCAAACGGCATCACTGCCCATGCTGCCAGAGCGGGACCAATAGCTAAAACTGGGGCAACCAGGAATAAATACAAATTCGATTTAGCCGGAAAAATAACTTCTTTTAATGCTAATTTAAGTCCATCTGCTATTGGTTGAAGAAGACCTAATGGACCCACACGATTAGGACCAATTCGCACTTGAATATATCCAATAACTTTACGCTCAGCATACGTTAAATATGCTACGCAAAGCATTAAAGGAGCAATAATCAATGCTATCTTAATCACCGTATATAACAAGGTATTAGAAATAACCCAATCAATCATGATTATTCTCCCTGTCCTGTAGGTTCAACACTGACACTGCCAAAAGCACTGCCTAGGTGTGATGTTTTCTGAGTACCCGCAGCAATGTAAATACAACCATCGGCAATCGTATTATCAATCTCGAATGGCACTGTGATGGCATTATCAGCCTGCGTCACAGTAATGTACCGCTCTTCTTTTACACCATAGCGCTCAGCTTCATCAGCATTCATTCTAGCAATGGATGCACGCTGATTATTAGGCGTTTGTTGTAATGCACTGCTTCGCCTTACCACGCTATCACTCTGATACATCGGTACTTCTGAAATGACCATCAGTGCCACATCAACATTCTGCTTGGTTGGAATATAAGACGCCTTATCAATTGCCTGCGTTGCCTTAATCTGATCCTGAACGTCATCTCGCACATCTTGCGAAGACACATAATCAAAGTCATTTAGTTTGGCGACATTCGCCAACACCCGCAATACCTTCCAACCAGGACGACTTTCCCCTTTCGCTGTTACCGCACCAGTGAAACTTTGCCACTGCCCATCAACGCCAATAAATGTGCCTGATGTTTCTGCAAAACTAGCGATCGGTAATATGACATCAGCATAAGTCAACATCGTATCACTGACATAACTATTCATCGACACAACAAAACTGGCTTGCTGCAGGGATTGTTGAGCCAGAACAGGATTTGCACAATCCAGTTCTGGTTCTACGCCAAATAAGACATAAGAAGGTAAAGTCTGTTGCCAACTTTGCTGGGCATCAAGTCCCACTGAATTTGCAGACTGTTGTGCAGTACTGACATATGGTAATGCACTAGCAATGGCTGACGCCATAGAATTAGCTGTTGGCAGTACAATCAAGCGGCTATGACTTAATTTTGCAATTAAGTTTGTCAGTGCCTTTATAGTGGCCGCTTGTGGATGGGTGACCGCCAATGAACCCACGAACAACATCCCCTGAGTGGCATTTGATAGTTGCATCGCAATAGTTTGTTCTATAGCTGATGGCACCACATCGTCCAGATAGTCATTCCAGGCTGTTGTATCCTCATCTCTCGCCAGAGGTATTAATGCCTTGGCAATGCCGGACAACGTTGTCAGCATTTCTTTGGCATTGACCGTAACCTGTTTATCAACTGACATCAGCAGATCTGAAGCAAAAAAGTTAATATCAGTGACGGTTGCCCCCGCCATTACTGACTGCCTGACACGGTGAGCTATAATTGGTTGTTCCGCACGAATATTACAGCCTACTAAAACAATATCATCGCTTTGCTCTATATCTGCCAGAGACCATTCTTCATGGTCATAATCACAATTCTGGTCGGAAAAATCTTGTTGTCGTAAACGATGGTCAATATTATTAGACCCCAGACCACGTAATAGCTTCTGGAATAAATAAGCTTCTTCCAGAGTTGCTGAAGGCGAGATTAATCCAGCAATTTTCTCTGCGCCATAGTCTGCTTTTATCTTTTTCAAGCCATCAATAGCAGTCTGCAATGCTGTTTCCCAGCCAACCTGTTGCCACTTCCCATTTTGTTTAATCATAGGATTAGTGGCACGTTGCTCATGGTTCAACCCTAGATAACTAAAACGATCTCTGTCTGACAACCACGTTTCATTGACATTTTCATTATCTCTGGGGACAACCCGTAATATCTCATTACCTCGAGTGTGAAATTCAATATTTGATCCAATCGCATCATGAGGTGCAATAGAGGGATGTGCCGTCAATTCCCATGCCCGAGCACGATAACGAAATGGTTTTGACGTCAATGCCCCGACTGGGCATAAATCAATAATATTGCCCGATAATTCAGAAGCAAGACTATGTTCGATATAGGTGCCTATTTCCATATGCTCACCACGACCAGTTGCACCCAGCTCTTTAATTCCGGCTATTTCCTCACCAAACCGTACGCAACGTGTGCAATGAATACAACGAGTCATATCAGTATTAATCAGTGGACCAATATTTTTATCTTTAACAACACGTTTATTTTCACTAAAACGGCCAACACCAGAACCATAGCCCACGGATAAATCTTGTAACTCACACTCTCCACCCTGATCACAAATCGGACAATCCAGCGGATGATTAATTAGCAAGAACTCCATCACACTTCGTTGAGCAGCAATGGCTGTTTTGGAATGGGTAAATATTTTCATGCCTTCAGTTACAGGTGTTGCACAAGCAGGCAATGCCTTACGCGCTTTATCCACCTCAACCAAACACATACGACAATTAGCCGCTATCGACAGTTTTTTGTGGTAACAAAAACGCGGAATATCAATACCTGCCTCATCAGCAGCCTGAATAATCATTTTTGTTGAATCCACTTTAAGTGGAATGCCGTCGATCTCTATATTAACCATCTATTTCTATACTCGGTCCATTCTCACTGGTTTACACCTGACATCGACCATGATCGATGTGATATTGAAACTCTTCACGGAAATGTTTAATAAAACTCATTACGGGTGCTGCTGCGGCATCACCTAATGCACAAATAGTATTACCATTAATGTTTTTGGCAACATCCACCAAACGGTCTAGATCTTCCTGTTTTCCTTCACCGTGTTCTATTCGTTTCACAACTCGATACAACCAACCTGTACCCTCACGACAAGGCGTACACTGACCACAAGATTCTTCATAATAAAATTCCGCAATGCGTTCCAGTGCTTTTACCATACAAGTGGTTTCATCCATCACAATCACTGAACCGGCACCAAGCATTGAACCGGCCTGACTAATGCCATCGTAGCTCATTGCAACATCCATCATTGCTTCACCGGGAATAACAGGTGTCGAACTACCACCTGGAATTACTGCTTTTAATTTATTACCGTTACGTACGCCACCAGCCAGCTTCAATAATTCTGAAAAAGGTGTTCCCATCGGCACTTCATAATTGCCCGGTTTATTAACGTGCCCAGAAACACTGAAAATTTTGCTACCACCATTATTAGGTGTGCCCAATTCATGGAACCAGTCACCGCCTTTTTGCAAAATGACAGGAACTGAAGCCAGACTTTCGGTGTTATTAATTGTGGTTGGTCGACCATAGAGTCCATAACCAGCAGGAAATGGAGGTTTATACCGTGGCTGGCCTTTTTTTCCTTCTATTGATTCCAGTAATGCTGTTTCTTCACCACAAATATAGGCTCCAGCACCTGGCTGGGTATACAATTCAAAATTAAAGCCCGAACCTAAAATATCCGTACCTAAATAACCGGCCTGTTTAGCTTCCTGAATGGCTGTTTCAAAACGCTCAAATGGCTCATAAAACTCGCCGCGAATATAGTTGTAGCCTGTCTGAGCACCAATTGTGTAACCGGCGATTATCATGCCTTCGATCACCTGATGAGGATTAAACCGTAAAATATCTCGGTCTTTACACGTGCCCGGCTCACCTTCATCAGAATTACAGACAATATATTTTTCGCCCGGTAATCGGCGAGGCATAAAACTCCACTTCAATCCAGTTGGAAACCCCGCGCCACCACGACCTCGTAATGCAGAATCTTTAATTTGTTCAATAATCTCTTCTGGGGGAGTTTTCTGTTTGAGTATTTTTTCCAGAACCTCATAACCACCCACACTGCGATAGGATTCCATCGTCCATGGCTGATCGAGATGAAGGGTGCGGAAACAAACCTGATTCAATTGCATTATTTGATTCCATCCAATATCTGATCAATTTTTTCAGTCGTCAGGTGCTCATGATAATCCCGATCCAGTTGCATCATTGGTGCACCACAACAGGCGCCCAGACACTCTACTTCTTTCAGGGTAAACCTTCCATCTTGCGTGGTTTCACCCAACTTTACACCCAATCGTTTTTCAAGATGGCTAACCATTTCCTCTGAACCATTCAACATACAGGAAATATTGGTACATACATTCACCTTATGTGAACCGACAGGCTTAAGATCAAACATAGTATAAAAACTGGCGACTTCATAGACACTGATCGCTGGGATACTCAGGTAGTTGGCAAGTGCATCCATGACTGATTGTGATAACCAACCGTCATTGGCTACCTGCACAATATGTAAACTTGGAATCACTGCCGACTGACTTTGTCCTGCCGGATATTTAGCTACCCAGCTATCAATCTGCTGACGAACATCAGCATTAAATAAGTGTTCTTTGGCACCTGTTAATTGCATGTCACTCATCGGTCAATCTCACCAAATACAATATCCATCGTACCAATCACAGCCACCACATCTGCCAGCATATGACCTTTCACCATCTCATTCATCGCCGCCAAATGAGCAAAACCAGGAGCACGGATTTTCAGTCGATATGGTTTATTGGCACCGTCCGATATCATGTAAATACCAAATTCGCCCTTTGGATGTTCAACTGCTGAATAAATTTCACCCTCAGGCACACAGTAGCCTTCCGTAAATAATTTGAAATGATGGATCAATGCTTCCATGTCCTGTTTCATATCCGCACGTTTTGGCGGTGCCACTTTGACATCATCAGTAATCACAGGCCCTGGATTTGCACGTAACCAGTCAACACATTGTTTGATAATCCGGTTTGACTGTCGCATTTCTTCAACACGCACCAGATAACGATCGTAGCAATCACCTTCCACACCCACTGGAATATCAAAATCCAGTCGATCATAGACTTCATAGGGTTGTTTTTTACGTAGATCCCATTCCACTCCAGAACCACGCAACATAGGGCCGGAAAAGCCAAGCTGTAATGCCCGCTCAGGTGATACGACACCAATTCCTACCGTACGCTGTTTCCATATACGATTGTCCGTTAATAAGGTTTCGTATTCATCAACACAGTTAGGAAATCGCTCAGTGAAGTCTTCAATAAAATCTAATAAACTGCCTTCTCGGTTGGTGTTTTTTTGTTTTACTTCTTTTTCACTGTGCCATTTTGACGCTTCATATTTAGGCATTGAATCCGGCAGGTCGCGATATACACCACCCGGACGATAGTATGTGGCATGCATCCTTGCTCCAGACACAGCCTCATAACAATCCATCAAATCTTCACGTTCACGGAAACAATACAAAAACATCGTCATGGCACCGATATCCAAGCCATGGGTACCTAACCACATTAAATGATTCAATATTCGTGTAATTTCATCAAACATCACTCGAATATACTGAGCGCGTTCTGGTACTTGCACACCCAATAGCTTTTCTATCGACATCACATAAGCATGTTCATTACACAGCATTGAAACATAATCAAGCCGATCCATATAACCAATACTTTGATTGTAAGGTTTGGTTTCAGCCAGTTTTTCTGTACCACGATGCAGCAGTCCCACATGTGGATCCGCACGTTGAATAACTTCACCGTCCATTTCAAGAATAAGACGCAATACACCATGTGCTGCTGGATGCTGTGGGCCAAAATTTAAGGTGTAATTCTTAATTTCAGCCATTATCTATTCTCGTCATAATAACGGTTATCATCACGGATAACGCGCGGAACTAATGTTCTTTCTTCAATACTGACCGGCTCGTAAATCACTCGTTTTTGTTCAGCGTCATAACGCATTTCAACGTTACCGATCAGTGGAAAATCTTTACGGAATGGGTGACCAATAAAACCATAATCTGTGAGAATACGACGCAGGTCATTATGGCCATCAAATAAAATCCCGAACAAATCAAAGGCTTCTCGCTCAAACCAGTTCGCACTATTCCAGATACCAGTCACACTATCAATTATAGGAAACTCCGCTTGGAGGCGAACTTTGATACGAAGACGCTGGTTATGTTGAATTGACAACAGATGATAAACCACCGCAAAACGATACCCTTCCGACACCGGCTCCATATGACCTTCACCATCTACGGCCCGGCTAAAACCATGTCCAGATGCCGCTTTGGTTTCCCATGCGGAGCCGCCATATTCAGAATAATCGACACCACAAACATCCATGAGCTGATCAAAGCCAAACTGGTCACGTAACTGCTCACATACTTCCAGAATACTGTCTACAGGGACATGAAGCGTTATTTCTCCATGTAACAACTCATAATCAAGTAACACCTTGGAAAAGTGCTGTTCCAGTTTCGTCTGTAATGCTTCCATGATGACTGTTCCGCTAGGCTTCCTTGACCCGTGCAATTGTATTGGTACGACGTATTTTCTTTTGTAACTGAATAATACCGTACATCAGAGCTTCTGCTGTTGGTGGACAGCCTGGCACATAAATATCAACAGGTACTATACGATCACAGCCACGAACAACTGAATAGGAATAGTGGTAGTATCCCCCTCCATTAGCACAGGAGCCCATTGATATAACCCAACGTGGTTCAGACATCTGGTCATATACTTTACGTAATGCCGGTGCCATTTTATTCACCAGTGTACCCGCAACAATCATCACATCGGACTGACGTGGACTGGGACGAAATACCACACCGAAACGGTCGAGATCGTAACGCGATGCACCTGCTTGCATCATTTCAACAGCACAGCAGGCAAGACCAAACGTCATCGGCCATAGTGATCCAGTTCGTGCCCAATTGATTAACTTATCTGCTGAAGTAGTAACAACACCTTGTTCCAGGACACCTTCTATTCCCATTCCAATGCCCCCTTTTTCCACTCATAGATGAATCCCACAACCAATATTGCCAAAAACAGGAACATGGCGAGCAGACCAAACACACCAATATCATCAAGCACAACAGCCCAAGGGAATAAAAAGGCAATTTCCAGATCGAAAATAATAAACAGGATAGCAACAAGGTAATAACGCACATCAAACTTCATATGTGCATCTTCAAATGGCTCAAAACCACATTCATAAGTAGAACGCTTTTCATCATCAGGGCGGCGAGGTCCCAGAACAAAACCTGCTATCAATGGCATGATGCCAAAGCCGATTCCAATAATCACAAACAACAAAATTGGCAGATAATTCTCCAACATATAAGCTTATTCTTTTTGGTTGACGATAAATTACAGCGACTTACACTTTGTACAGTCGCCCTCCATCAAAACGATAATTTGATGATAACTAATACTACACAGAATAATGCCCAAAGAGAAGTGGTGTTTTAGCTATTTTTGTTGATCTTGATCCGCATCATTTATGACTCGTAAAAGCAATTTGTTTTTAGAGAAACTAACCATTAAGTCACTAGTTAGATAGAAGGAGGAAAGGATCAGTATACAAAATGTTTCGTCACAACAACTTCATTGCCCTTACCTTTATATTCAATTGAGTCAAAGCTAATCTTGCTACTCATAGCAATGCCTCGCCCATGCAGATCGAAAACTCTATCTGGCGATATTTCCAGATAATTCTGCCAGTCAAACCCCATACCATCATCAATAATTTGAAAACTCACATTCTCTTTTGAATGTTGCACCACCACTTTTACAAATTTATTGCGGTTTTCTGGCAACTTTTCTCTTTTATCAATTTCTTCATGCCAACGATGAGTTCGTATAAGTTCCGATTTATCTTGATAGCCGATTCCCAAATTCCCATGCTCCACCGCGTTGATAAAAAGTTCTGTCAAACCAAGATTAAGATCTTTATAGTCGGGATAAACATCTGCTAATTTAGAAGCTAGCACCCTACCTTCTTGTATAGTTTGGAATTTAAACTCGGCAAATTCCAACATGTTAAAAACTTGTGCTTGTTCCTGTGAGTCATCTGCAGAGTGGTGACTCATCATTTTGTATGCTTCGATAGAACTCTCAATGATGTCGAGCAAGACTTCTTTGTTAAATGGTTTGGTTAAATAATAATAGACGCCAGCTTGAATCGCTTCAATGATACTCTGGGCATCATCTACCGAGGTCTGAAAAATAACGGGCACGTGTGTGTACTGACTGTCTTTTTTAATTCGTTCCAGAAAGCCCATCCCATCAAGACGAGGCATTTGTCTGTCTAATAAAATAGTCGAGAAACTGTATTGTTGTGACAATAAGATCTCCCAGGCATGTTCGCCGTCTTCGGCGTGCACAGTCTCATAGCCAACGCTAGTCAGATTATCTTCAATCACATCTCGATTAAAGGCATCATCATCAATAATTAAAATTGTATGCTGTTGCTGGTTCTTCTCGTTAATCACTAACCCAATCACCTCCAGCTATATAATGCTCTATATGTTCTAACTGCAAACGCATTTTTTCAAAAATAGTTCTTGCGTCCACCAATGCTTCATCTCCTGCTATTTTCTCCAGAGATTGACTCAATTCAGCAAACTGCAATGCACCCACTGTACGTGCAGGAGATTTAATCTTATGACCCAACTTACATACTGTATCCATGTCCTTATTCTGCAATGCGACTTCAATGTCATTCATCGTACCCTTAGCTGAGTCCAAAAACTTATCCAGATACATTGCAAGTTTGTCGTGATCAGTGCTACCAATAATTTCAGCTAATATTGATACGTCAATCATAATCTGGTCATCTTTATCTGATTTTGGCTGTTCCGAAAATGTGCTAACATTTTTTTCTTCTACTCCCATGAGATCATCATTATCAACTAAGCTTCTAATTTTTGCATACAACACGTCAGGATCAATTGGTTTAGTAATAAAATCATTCATTCCTGAATCTAAACATGCCGTTCTATCTTCTAATGAGGCATTAGCCGTCATCGCTATGATAGGGAGTTCATCGTACCCCAAATACCGAATTTGTTTAGTTGCTTCCAACCCATCCATTTTGGGCATCTGCATATCCATTAATACACATATAAACGTATCTTTTCCCACTGCCTGAATGGCTTCCAGACCATTATTAGCTATAACAACATCAACTCCATACTTCTCTAAAAATCCAATTGCAACTTGTTGGTTAAATTGATTATCTTCTGCAACAAGAAGTTTTTTTCCAACAAGATCCATTTTGACATCTTTTTGTTTAATGTCTTCTAACATTGGTATTTCTATCACTTTTTTAATTTCAAAGGTAAACCAGAAAGTACTCCCTTTACCATAGTCACTCGAAACGCCTATATTACCGTTCATTAGTGTCACTAATTGTTTAGATATAGCTAGTCCTAATCCTGTACCACCATATTTTCGTGAAGTCGAATCATCTGCTTGTTGAAAAGACTGGAAAAGTTTCTTCTGTTGCTCATCAGTCATTCCTATTCCAGTATCTTCACATTGCATTTTGATACTGTATGTGACTTCATTTTCAGACAGTAATGTTGCTCTAACGACTACACTCCCTCCTCTATTCGTAAACTTAAGTGCATTGCCAATGAGATTAATTGCTACTTGGCTTAGTCGCGTCATATCACCCTCTGCATACAACAAAGCAATCTCATCAAAATCGATTTGTAAATTGATTTCCTTCTCTAGTGCCTTTTCAGAAAATATGCTTTGCAGTTTAATCCTCATTTCCTCGAAGGAAAATATATCTTTTTCTAGTGTGAATTTTCCGGCTTCTATTTTTGAAAAGTCCAGAATTTCATTAATGATGTGCAGTAAATGAGTAGCAGATAAATTAGCCTTTTCAATATAATCCTTTTGCTTTGGCGTTAACTCTGTTTGCATTACCAGGTGTGTCATACCGATAATACTGTTCATTGGTGTTCGAATTTCATGGCTCATGTTAGACAGAAAGTTACTCTTAGCTTTATTGGCTGCTTCGGCGGCTTTTTTAGCAGTCTCTAACTCAGATGTACGTGCAATTACCCGCTCTTCCAAACTTTCATTTAACTCACGCAACTCATTGTGTATTAGTTTTTGTTCAGTAAGGTCAAAACGAACAGAAAGATAATGGGTTGTTTTTCCTTTTGAGTCTTTCAGTGGAACAATTGCCGTATCAATCCAATAAAAATTGCCGGCTTTATTCTTATTGCAAATCGTGCCGTGCCACACTTTGCCGCTGGAAATAGTTTGCCACATCTCCTTATAAAATAAATCTGAGTGCATTCCCGATGAAAATAGTCGATGATTCTGGCCGATCAATTCTTGTTCCGTGTAGCCAGTTATGCTACAAAATTGTTGATTCACCTTAGAAATATTGCCCTCAAGATCTGTAATTGACACACTGGCATGTTCATCAATGGCTTTTATATAACTTGATAACTCCGCTAAGGAATCCATTAAAAGATCGTTAACAAGCGCTTGAGATTTCAGCATCTCTTTCTTATCTGTGATATCGGTGCCAATTGAAATATATCTAATTATCTTTCCATTCAGCGACTTGATAGGGAC
>JAOUJZ010000034.1 GCA_029882915.1 Gammaproteobacteria bacterium
ATTTTCCTGTTCTGGTAGTGAAATTATGGCATGGTTAGGCCCCGCTATTGGCCCTGAAAAATTTGAAGTCGGTCAGGATGTCTATAACTATTTTGTCAGTCAAAATTGCAATGCTGATGAGGCATTCAAACAGACTGACCAACACCATTTTCTAGCTGACATCTATTTGCTTGCCCGCCAGCGACTACACTCTGTTGATGTTACCGCTGTATATGGTGGTGACTTATGTACGGTATCAGATCCCAATCGTTTTTTTTCCTACCGCCGTGACGATATCACGGGACGACAAGCATCAATGATCTGGAAGACTAACAAATAAGGTATGATCCGCTAATTATTTTTCCCGTTTGGAATACTATGGAATTGCTGCTCTGGATTATTGGTTTTAGCTTAATTGGCGGTTTGCTTAGTGTAATCATTGCCGCATCATTTTTACTCCTGTCTGAAAAACATAGAAGCGTCGCAGTACCTCATCTGGTCAGTTTTGCGGTTGGCGCATTACTCGGCGCGTCATTTCTGGGGCTGATTCCTCATGCGTTAGAACATGAGTTTGCTGTAGACCCCCATAATATTGGAATGACCTTATTGCTTGGCTTACTCACTTTCTTTGTGCTGGAAAAAATGGTGCTATGGCGTCACTGTCACATCGATCATTGTGACGGTCATTTACCTGAACTGGATACCCACGATCATCATGGTCATGACCATGGAATTAGCAATAAAAATAAAGCTGCCGGAACACTAATATTAGTAGGTGACACCATCCACAATTTTGTTGATGGTATTTTAATCACCGCCGCATTTATGACGGACATTCATTTAGGTATTGTGACGTCATTAGCCATTGCCGCCCATGAGATCCCTCAAGAGCTGGGTGACTTTGTCATTCTTCTCCATAGCGGCTTTAAGCGTAGTAAAGCGCTGTATTACAACATCTTATCAAGCCTTGGAACTGTAGCCGGTGCCTTATTAGCGTATTTTGCCTTGGCTGATATGCAACAATTATTACCTTATATTCTGGTCATTGCCGCTTCCAGCTTTATATATGTTGCAGTTGCTGATCTCATTCCAGGACTACACCACAAAGTCAAACCGTCTGAGACACTACAACAAATTTCGCTGATCGCGGCTGGCACATTATTCATTTATATTGCTCACAGCACTTTGCACTAATGCCATGCCTAAACCAATTGAAAAGATCCTGATTATCGGACCATCATGGATTGGCGACATGGTGATGGCTCAATCCTTATTTAAGGCCATAAAAGCTGACAACCCAGATGTATTGATTGATGTGTTAGCCTTGGCTTGGACCAAGCCTTTATTAGATCGTATGCCTGAAGTGAATCAAGCCATCATCATGCCGATTACTCACGGTGTCTTTGCCTGGAAAGAACGTAAAAAGATAGGCCACAATTTACGTGACCGCCACTATGACCAAGCAATTGTATTACCTAACTCATGGAAATCAGCACTCATCCCCTGGTTTGCCAATATTCCTATCCGATCTGGTTGGCGCGGAGAAATGCGATACGGCTTGCTCAATGATATTCGGATATTAGATAAATCTATTTTTCCAATGATGGTACAACGTTATGTATCTTTAGCCTATCCAGCAACACACTCAAATGCTGCACCCAGCTATCAAGCACCATTAATGATAGCAACTGCCATCAGGTCAGATTTTCAAATACCATTAACGGCCGAACAAAAAAGATTGATATTATGCCCAGGCGCTGAATTTGGCCCCGCCAAACAATGGCCTGCAACACATTATGCCGAACTCGCCAACAAGCTTATTCAACAAAACTGGCAAGTGCTTATTTTGGGCTCACAAGCAGATCAGACCATTGCCGATGATATTGTTAGTCATATTGAGTCAGATAGGCAGCCAGCCATCTTTAATCTGTGTGGAAAAACCGAATTAAGTGATGCCATCGATCTGCTCGCTACCGCTGACATGGTTGTCTCTAATGATTCCGGCCTGATGCATATTGCTGCCGCATTACAGAAACCATTAATTGCTATTTATGGCCCAACTTCACCAAGTTTCACTCCTCCGTTGGCAGGCAATGCTCATATTGTGCAAATAGATGTTGAATGTGGTCCTTGTTTCCAACGAATCTGTCCTGAACACCATCATCGTTGTATGCGCGATATCAGCGATGAACAAATAGTTACCCTTGTTAAAAAAACAAACCCTAGTAGTCCAATAAACTGAAGTACTAAATAATGATGGAACATTCTCTTAACAGCGTCATTAAAATCAGAATCTTTACAGCACTGATTAGCCTGTTTCTTTCGACCTTTGCTTATTACAGCGATGACATTATTAACCGTGATGGCATCTTATATATGGACATGGCTGCCGCATTTTTACAGGGCGGCTTAACGGAAACGGCCAAACTCTATGATTGGCCTTTTTTCTCTATTATTGTTGCTTACCTTCACAAACTGACAACACTCCCTCTTCAAATAAGTGCTGGTGTCTTAAACAGTCTTTTATTTATTTTATTAACCGACACATTGATACTTATCAGCAACAAAACCCTACCTAATAGCCGCCAACTTGCATTTGCAGCGCTATTTATCTTGTGTTTCCAGATGCTCAATGAATATCGTGAATTTATTATTCGCGACATCGGTTATTGGGCTTTCTGCAGTTTAGCCCTCTATCGCTTTATGGTGTTCTTGGAATCTCCCTCTCTTAAAAATGCCTCCATCTGGCAGCTAGTGGCCATTGTAGCGGTCTTGTTTCGAATAGAAGGCGTAGTGCTTTTGCTCGGCTTGCCACTGTATTTATTCGCCACCCAGCATCCGAAAATTGCCCTCAAACAGGGTCTTCAACTCAGCTATTTACTGCTTATCTGTGCTGTAATTGCTAGCGTTTTGACCATAGGACAATCTGGACTAACACACGCATTTAGTAAAATCAGTTCCGTTAGTTATTACATTGATACCAGTAATTTTGTAACGTCACTAAGTAATAAAACCGATATCCTCGCCGACCAGATACTCAATAAATATTCAGAAAGATACAGTGCACTGATATTGGTTTCAGGACTGATAACCATGTTATTTTACAAGCTTATTAATGCACTATCTATCGGTTATGTTGGCCTTTATTTGTTTTCATGGTGGCAGAATAAAAATTATTCATCATTTCCATATCAACGTTTACTGGCCTATTTCACCGCTCTCAATTTAGTCATATTGCTGGCATTTCTGTTTAAGGAATATTTTATATCAACACGTTATTCTGTCATGGCTTTGCTCGGTTTATTGTTACTCATATTACCCGCCATCTGCCGCGGTATAGAGTATGCTTGGTTATCTAAAAACCGTATATATATTACCGTTGTGAGCGTTATATTATTAGTCGGTTTAGTTGATGGTCTCACACAATCAAACTCCAAGTCTTATATTAAAAACACCGCTATCTCGGCCAGTCAGGATTTGCCCGGCTACAGTAAAGTACTCACTGACGATAAATTTATTGATTATTATTTCAGAACACACAAATCTACATCTGAAATTAGTCAGGAAGAAAATCTTAACAATTATCAGAACTATAACTATATGATTGTAGTAGAAAAGCGTCGTAACGTAGCACTAAAAGACTCGCTGAAAAGCATGGCTATCGAACCTGTACATGCTCAGGAAAATAAACGTGGCGATCGCGCAACAATATATCGCATAATCCCATAACATATATCTATTGATAATCTTTATGGCTCTTAACACTATTCCTTGCATTTGATACCTATGAACCAATCACCTTCTAAAAAACCAAGCTATAGCATTGTTCTGGTTAATTATAAAACGCATCAAGTAACTTCAATTTGCTTAAACTTATTGCATAAAGCCTTTAAAGGCTCTGATGTTCAGGTATGGGTTGTCGATAATAACTCTAACGATGCCAGCACAGATTACCTTCGCTCATTAGACTGGATTCATTTCATTGAAAGAACGCCTGAGGATGGTGAACCTGGATTTATGGGACACGGGTTGGCTCTTGATTTGGTACTGGATAGGATTTCTACAGATTATTTATTTCTATTACATACCGATACCTTTGTCCATAACCCAGTCATCTTTGAAACTATGATGAAACAATGCCTTGAAAATGAAAACATTGCAGCAGTTGGTTGTGTTGATCAGTTATATCGTGGAAGGCTGAGAATAGCATGGCGATTTATTACTCGATTTTTCAAACACTATAGTCGTCGCATCAAACTCAGTTTAGGATTGAAATCCAAACAGCCAAAGCCTTTCTATGAAGTTTATTTAAAAAGCTTTTGTGCATTATGGAATGTAAAAATCATGAAGGAACATGCTCTTACCTTTGCCATGAACAACCGTACACCTGGCTATGAGGCTCAAGATCAGCTAATGGCACTCGGTTACAAAATCTCATACATATCAGCAAGAAATATATTTAAGTATCTAGATCATGTGGAGGCGGCTACCGTTTCAGCTCAGGATGGCTACCATGAAAATCACCGCAGAATTAAGAAATACCATGCCTTTCTTGAAAAATATAGCAAATTACAATGACCAGTTCGTTAATATCTGTTCAGTAAAAACACGAGCCCCCTAAAAATATGAGTCTATGTGAGTTTTATCCAAATAATGTCGCTAAAAACTATTTGATTGAGGCTGATCTGGATAGCTTTCAGCAACTTTGGAAACTAAAAACGGATTGGTTTGAAGAACCGAATATTCGCCGAGGAGGTTGGAGCGGAGTCGTCAAATATTCTTTGAATAGCACAGATGATGAACTAGTCGTTTTTATAAAACGTCAGGAAAATCACATCACAAGAACACTGTTTCATCCAATCAAAGGCATCGCGACATTTCAGAAAGAATTTCATAATATCCAGCGTCTAAATGACAAACACATCCCTACTTTAGAGCTGATTTATTTTGGTCAGCGTGAACAGCAAGCAATCTTAATAACCAAGTCCTTAGAAGGTTACGTCTCCCTGGACTCTGAATCTATCAGCCAAATGAGTCGCCATCAAAAACAGTCACTTTTAACAAAGATTGCTGATACTACACGCCTCATGCATCACTATCATTTTCAGCACAATTGTTTTTATCCTAAACATATTTTCGTCAAAAAAATCAATGACCAATGGGATGTCAGATTCATTGATCTGGAAAAACTCAAACGAACTATATTCCATAGACAGGCTGTCATAAGAGATTTGTTTACACTTTACCGTCATGCCGATCAAAATTGGACAACAAAAGACCGGCTGTATTTTTTCAAGGCCTACGTCAACGAAACAAAACTATCTCATCAATCCAAACAACTCTGGCAAGCTATCGCGAACAAATTTCAAGCTAAACACAAGTAGTCTCAACCCGCATTGGGTTGGTATACTTAACATTACTTATAACAAGCTATTTAAAAGAACTACACTATGATCGTATTAGGCCTATCTGGCGCTGTAAATCACGACGCATCTGCTGCCCTCTATATTGATGGTAAATTAATTGCCGCAGCAGAGGAGGAACGTTTTTTACGAGACAAACATGCCAAAGGTAAAATGCCTTATGAAGCGACTAAATTTTGTCTTGAACAAGCTGGCATTAAACCAGAACAAATCGATATTGTAGCTTTTCCCTATGCTGAAATTGGTCTGAAATCACCCGCACGCTGGCATTATGCCAAGCGTCATTGGTATGCACCTGATCGTGCCTTAACAGCGTTGTTTAGTGGCAATCGACGTTATTGGCGTAATCACCGCAATGTAATGAAATTACTTGATGATCTCGGTATCGACTCAAAGCGGGTTAAATTTGAACCCGTTGAACACCATCTTGCTCATGCCAGTAGCGCCTATCACCTAAGTGGTTTTAAAGAAAAAACCGCCATCATCGGCATAGATGGTAAAGGTGAATATGCCACCACATTTTTTGGTTATGGTGAGAATGGCAAGATCCACAAGATTAAAGAATTCTATGATCCAGATTCATTGGGTGGCATGTATGGTGCCCTTACCGAGCTATTGGGTTTTGAAATGCTTGATGGTGAATTCAAGGTCATGGGCATGGCACCTTATGGAAACCCAAAACGTTTCGACTTTTCCCGTCTAATTGATTTTGGTAATGGTGAATTCAAGGTCAATACCAAACTGGTCAATACCGTTGGTTTAAGACGCTATAAAAAAGAGGGTAAGGGCTACTTCTTCAGTCAGAAACTGATTGACTGGCTGGGCCCAATGCGTGATGGTGATGAAATTGATGATCCCTATATCGACTATGCCGCCAGCATTCAGGATTTATTGGAGAAAACAGCTCTACACCTGATCAACTATTACCTAGGCGATATCATCAAAGAAACTGGCAAAGTCTGCTTTGCCGGTGGTGTCGCACTCAATGTCAAACTCAATCAACGCATCATTGCTATGCCAGGTGTTAAAGAGTTATTCGTACAGCCAGCTGCTAGCGATGCTGGAACCGCAATTGGTGCAGCCAGTTATGCTTCCGTAAAAGCTGGCGTGCCCGTCGAAAAAATGGAACACGTTTATCTCGGCCCATCGTATACAACTGAACAATGTATTAAGGCCTGTGAAGACTACCCCAAGCAGGTCAACTGGAACAGACTGGACAATGTCACTCAACAAACGGCCGAAATCCTCAATGCAGGTAATCCTGTTTCATGGTTTCAGGGACGGATGGAGTTTGGTCCTCGTGCTTTAGGCAATCGCAGTATTTTGGGCAGCCCTAATCATTCCGGCGTAGCTGATCGTATTAACGCTCAAATCAAATACCGTGAACGCTGGCGCCCATTTTGCCCAAGCATGTTAGATCGGATTGCCCCTGAAATATTACAAACGGAACACCCCAGTCCCTATATGACCTTTACCTTCGATGTTGCTGAAAGTTGGAAATCACGCATTCCTGAAGTAGTGCATGAAGATGGAACCGCTAGAGCACAAATTGTCTCCAAAGAAACTAATCCCAGATATTATTCACTGCTTGAGGAAATGGAAAAACTCAATGGTAATGGCGTCGTTCTCAATACGTCATTAAACCGTCGAGGCGAACCCATGGTATGCAGTCCAACCGATGCTTTAAATATGTTCTTTGGCTCTGATCTGGAATACTTGGTAATGGAAGATATTTTAATTACAAAAAATTAAATAACTGCCAATATTCTATGTAGCGACTGATTTTCTGGATAATGCTTTTGCATGGATGTAATAAACTTCGTCCATTTTCTGTTTATCTTTTTACGTCCAAAAAAACGACTATAACTGCTTATTGATAATAAATCTGAGTTCCCAATATTATCAATGATAATGCATAAGCCAGATTGAGCTTCTTGTTTTTTATAGACAATATTTTTAGGCTTAATCGTCATGGTCATAATGTTCTGGGTAATCAAATACTCTTTTAATGATAGCAACGATTGTAACAATCCTTGAAAATTCACTTCAGTTAATTGAGGTGATTCTATATAGTGCTCCAATGTTTTTGAGACCGAACCATCAGCATCTCGTATTAGGTCAAACACAGCGCCAGAACCTAAATTTGTATCAACCTCACCATAGAATTTTGGTAACATTTCCCAGATAACATTTCTTTTTTGCAAAAACTTGTAATAAGCCTGCTCACGGCGCGTTTCTTCCTCACCACGATTAACAACCACCTTAATACATAAATTATCATCATCTGGGTGAACATAACACTCGCGGTGCAAGCCTTTTCCAACTAGTTGTGATGCCTGTAGTTCAATCATGACCATATCCATCGGAGTTCATACTCTGCCAACGCCAAGTATCAGCAACCATTTCTGTCAGTGATTTTTCAGCTTGCCATCCCAACTCCTGATTAGCTTTAGAGGGATCGGCATAACACTCAGCAACATCACCGGGGCGTCGTGATACCACTTGATAGGGAATATCTCGACCAGAAACATGTTTAAATACGTTGATCACATCCATGACACTATAACCATGGCCTGTGCCAAGATTATATATTTTACAATAAGCCTTTGATGCTTGTTTTACTTCGGTTAAAGCCTCTAATGCTTTCAAATGACCTTTCGCCAAATCAACTACGTGAATATAATCCCTGATACCCGTACCATCTTTTGTTGGATAATCGCTGCCAAAGATTGAGACTCTTTGCAATTTACCCACAGCAACTTGTGCAACATACGGCAATAAATTATTTGGTGTACTCATAGGATCTTCGCCTATCAAACCACTTTCATGGGCACCTATCGGGTTAAAATATCGCAAGAGTACAACTTTCAATAGTTCTGGTGACGCCCTTGAAATATCCATCAACATTTCTTCTATCATGAGCTTGCTACGCCCATATGGATTAGTCGCTGACAAAGGAAATTTCTCGTTTACCGGCACAGTCTCTGGATCACCATAAACTGTGGCCGAAGAACTAAAAACCAACTCATCA
Source organism: Gammaproteobacteria bacterium (assembly GCA_029882915.1). Lineage (GTDB taxonomy): Bacteria > Pseudomonadota > Gammaproteobacteria > Nitrosococcales > Methylophagaceae. The sequence continues at coordinate 8,434 of JAOUJZ010000034.1, forward strand.
ACTCGGAACTGCTGCATGACATCAACCAATACAAGGCTGGCAATCAAATTATTCTGATAATATTTTAACGGTTGCTCACAGGATTCCTCTACCGCTTTTAAGCCTGCAAGATGAATAACAGCATCAATGTGATGCGATGCAAACACCTTGTTCAAGCTTTCTTTGTCGCATAGATCGATCTGATTAAATAGCAGTGACTTGCCCGTTATTTGTTGAACTCTATCGAGCGATGTTCGGCAGCTATTCGACAAGTTATCTACCACGACAACTTTATAGCCCGACTGAAGTAGTTCCACACAAATATGACTACCTATATAACCAGCACCACCTGTTACTAATACCGTTTTAATTATTATTCTCCTCTGGCTTAACCAGCAAAACCTGCATGCTTATTGTCTTTGGCCATACACTCAATAATTTGTGCTGCTTTTTCAGGCATGCTATACAAATCTTCACTGGCAGCATATTCAAGTCCCTTGTCTGACCATTGTTGTAATCTGTCAGCTTGTAGCATCTCTGTTAATTGCCGGGAAAATTTCTGCTGATGAAACGGTGACGGTACAATTAAACCTGCATCAGATTTTGTCACATGTTTTGCATAACCGCATACATCTGAAACTAGAACAGGTAAACCTGCAACCATTGCTTCCAGAATAACAGTGCCTGTATTTTCTTTTCTTGCTGGATGCACCAACAGATCTGCGCCTATTAAAAAACGTGGTATATCTGTGCGTCCCCCGAAGAATTGAACATGTTCTCTCACTGACAACTGTCTTGCCAATTTTTGGTATGGCCTTGCGTTACCTTCACCAACAACAAACAACTTGATCTTATCTCGTAACGCTTGTGGAATTGTTGCTAATCCATTAATAGCCCGATCAACTCCTTTGGTTTTAAAACCCGTGCCCACCATCAGGATCACAAATTCATCATTACTCACATTGAATTCATGTCGAAACTCTTGTCGAATTTCATTCCAATTTTCTGGACGCCTTCTGTCTTTATCAATACCTGGTGGCAACATGATCATGCGCTCTGCAGGTGTAGCATAATGTTTTTTAAACAAATCGCGTTGCACATCAGAAATCATTAAGGAAACCGTTTTACTTTCAGCTCCAAAAACAGCGCGTTCACATTTAACATAAAATTGTAACCGCCCTCCAAATTTATCGAAAAAATATGTTTTCTGATTTTTTACTCGATCAAGATAACAAGGATCGGCCGCGTAATATAAATCTAGACCTGGCATTTTGTTAAATCCAATGACCAAATCATAATTATTTTGCAACTGTGGTGTGATCTGTTTTATAAATGAGTCAACCTTACCGTGATTAGTCCAGCCACGCGTTGACACAATATGAATATTAAAGCCATCCGGTACATTGCCATGCCACTCCATTACATACACGTCAACTTCATAACCATGATCACGACAAATAGTCATTATGCTAAGAAAGTCGCGTGCTAAACCACCAAAAGGGAAAAATTTATACAAACAAACAGCAAGTTTCATCGTATTACTTCTTCTCAAAATTCACTGTTTTAGAACAGCTAGCATTCGTTGAAAAACGATGCCAATATCATAGTATTGTTTGACTCGATTATGGCCTGCTTCACCCATTGAAACTCGTTGAGCTTCATTGTCTAGTAAGTTCTCAATTGCAGTTATCCATTGCTCATCCGTAGTTACCAAATAGCCCGTTACATCATCAATGACGGCCTCTCCATTCACACCCACATCTGAAGATACTACTGGCAAACCTGCTGCCATATACTGCAAGACTTTGAGTGCACACTTTCCTCGAGTCCAGTCATTATCTCTCATCGGTGCAATTCCGATATGAGAAGAGCACAGCTCTTTAGCTTCTGTTTTTTCATCCCAGATGATTGATAATACAGGCATTGTAGTATCTGGCAGGTTAAAATCAGCAATTATTTTTAATCTTAGCTTAGGTTGTCGTTCCGCAACCTTTTCCAATGAAGGTAAAACATCTATTAAATATTTTGAGGTGGATTTACTGCCTATCCAGACCAAATCAATGAAATCCTCTGATCTATTATCAATCACATCATATTTCGACACATCTAAACAAGTTGGTATGATTGTCACCGCATCATTAAACATCATTGATTTTTCAGCCAGAAATTGATTGCCAGCAAAAATATGATCACTGCTCTTTGCCATGGCAGCAAAACGCTTCATCCGTGTTCTGGATGCTGAACCGTCACTATGACAAAAAATGGCATCATCCAGATCAAAGATTAGTCTTTTAGAAACAAATCGCAGCATCCAGGTCAGTACTAGTGGAAAAGTTTTACGTATCACCACCACAGTATCAGCCTGACTCGCTTTCCAAAGCGTTTTAATAACAGCCAGAATTCCACCTGACACGGTGACATGGATAGCTTTGAAACCATGTGGATGCAAATATGGAAAAAATTGCAAAGCGCGGTAACGGGTAGAGGAAGCATTCGCCTCTTTTGAAACAAATAAAACCAGTTTTGATGTCATTATTTTCTAAAGACCGAGTGAATTACATCCCCGCGTTTAGTATATCGTGCAAGCCATATATATAATCTCGAAAGCGAGCGTTTCCAACGAACTTTGTTCGAGGGCTTATTTTTATTGTCAATTATATAATCAATACTGTTCAAGAAAATTTTAGGAGTGGAGTCAAGTCTGAGTGAAGCCTTTTTCAGGCCGTATTCCTTGGCCAACCTAATTAGATTGTCTGGTGAAAACAATATCAAATGCCTTGGCACTTCATTAGCGAACCAGTTTGCACCTAAAAAAGCACGTCCCAATGCATTACTGTTGGGCGTTTCGATAATCAGCTTGCCGCCTGGCTTTAGTATTCTGGCCAATTCCTTCATAAAAGGGTGTGGCTCCCGAATATGTTCAATAACATGCCTCACAGTGATTACATCAAAAGTATCCGCAGGAAATTTTGCTGATAGTAAATCACCATGGTGAACCCGTAACTCAGCTTCTTGACATACTTTTAAACCATTTTCGCTTAATTCCACACCCTGCACATCCCAGCCAAGCGACCGCATTGTTGTCAAATAACGACCATTGCCACAGCCAACATCAAGTAATTTTCCGTTCTCTATATAGTCGGGCTTATCCAGCGTATAAAGCGGTGATAGTAAAGTAGCGAGAAGTTTATATAACCATGAAGGTTTAAGTTGAGTGTAACCATGTTTACACCAAAACATTGCCTGCTTAAACGGGCTGATTTTCCTGACTTGAGCTTTCTGATCAAAAACAGAATAGTCAGAAGGATAAAAACTGTTAATTTCTTCAAGGGTTGGCATTGGGTGTTGAAATAAGGCTTTGCAATTGGTACAACTGAAATAGTCATAGCGGTCATAATGTTCAAACATTAGATCGCGACTGCTAAAATCATAGCGGGAATCCGAATGGCAAATTGGACAAGTTACTGTGGTTATATCTATAGTCATGGTTAAACTTAATAATTACTTAAAGTAGGTATGAGCGCACACGATTAACTATTGTTACTAAAAATCAGTGCCTGAAATTTTTCTTTTATCTCTATATCCTGCCAATTACGCAAAAAACGTTTTTTATCTTTATAGAATGTACGTTGGAATGCCTTTATACGTTTATGCTCTTGCATAGCATCCAAATCGATCATCGATACATTACCACCAGCATCTAAGAGTAAATTACTCGCCTTCAAGTCACCGTGGCTAATTTGGCACTTATGCAACAAGGCAAAGATACTATTGATTTGTTCCAATTCGCCTTCCGTCGGTTTCCGTTGCTGGTAGACATCTAATAATTGTTCCGCCTCAGTATATTCATTAATGAAATACGCTGTATGACGAAACCAGCCAACTCTATTCTCTATGAAACCGAGAGGTTTTGGTGTCGGTAAGCCAATAAACTCCAGTAAATTTGCGTTTCTCCATGATACCGCTGCACGACTTGTGCGAAAACAACGCCGCAAAGAATGCCAAATATTTTTTATATTATAGCGTTTTATAATCACCTGTTTTCCATCAATTTCTACCCGAACAACAGTGGCAGAATTACCCGATTTCACTACCTCACCACGAGCCATCAATAGTTCAATATTTTTGACTAAATCAACAGAGAGCCTATCAAGGAATTCCGTTCGAAATGCAAACTCATACCAAAAGCTGTGCTCATACGTCGTCATAGTACAGTTTCTAAAACATTTACTCAGATAATCCCGTTTACGTTTCTGCCAAGCCTTATCTAATAGCGACAAGAAGTGGGTATATTCTTTATCATTAAACGCCCACTCTCTTGCTTGATAGTAAACTGGAATAGCTTGAATTATCGCTTCCTGTTTTATTGGTGTGAACTGGGCCACCAATTTGGCAAGATTTGCCAGACTCGACATTTGGCTTAAGCCACCATTCTCTTGTTCACGTACGACAGAACCTAAATCAATAAGATAAAGCTCATCATCTACCATCAGGATGTTATCCGTGTGAATATCATCCTGATAAATGCCTTTTTTATGTAGATTTGTCAGAAAATTTACTATTTTAGCAACACGATCGGCACAACTGCCTACACCGTCCAAACTAAATGGCTCTGCATTCTCAACAAATGTGTAAATAACAGCCAAACATCCCATCATATTATCGGTCGTTAATAACTGTTCAGGCACATTTATTCCAGCACCTTTCGCCAATTTATATCCTTGTTTTTCCTTAGCAAGTTCTCGCTTCCCTTTTTGATCGGGAGAAAACAATTTAATCACAACATGCTGATTACCTGTATTCGCTTCCAACACTAACCGTTTTGCTGGTAACAACCTTAAAACATTAATACAAGAATAATCACTATTTGCAGACTGCAATGTGAACGGCACTGTTATCTTCTTTCCCCCTGCAAGGAAATGTTCTATTTGCTCCACAGATTGAAATTCTTTAGCCATATATCACTACTTATCGCACATTTTAGCCGCACGTTTATCAACTTTAAGCCAAAATACCTTTTGTTTAGTTAATGCTTCTCGCAAAGGCAATCCTGAATACGTAGTGATAAAACGAAAAAGATCCCGTTGCGACATGGGCACATCCATCGCTGAAAAATATAGTCCACCTAAATCTTTCACTATCCATCTTTCAGGTGTTTTGTGGCGTATTTGTGCCCGATGAAGATCAATCAAGAACAAGCGAGTACTTTCATTAATCGTATTGTTATCAACAAAGGATTTATCGAACAAAAAATGACACAGATAAAAGTCACGGTGATTCATACCGTTTTCATGCATTACTTTGGCAATAGTCGCAAGCTTGTGAATCAGGGTTATTTTAGTGGTAAATGTTGGTGGTGACTGCTGCCACTGACGGCCTAAATACTCCAGACTCATAGTGTCAATCAGTTCATCGGTGACCAAAAATGACACTTTTTTAGCTGGGTTGATGCCTTGTTCGCCATAAGCTGCAACCGACATAGTGTCGATTTGATGTTTATTTAGGAAATTAATCGCAAGCCACTCATTTTTAGCACTAATCACGGGGGCCCGTAACTGCATTAAATTCTTGATAATTTCCAACCAACCCACACCTTGGTGAACCTTAAGAAAATAACTTTTTCCGGCCAAATTGAAACGTAACGTACGTCGCCCTTCTTTATTCCGAAACTCTTCACCTTGTTGTTGCTGTACCAGTGAGAAAATATTCTGATCTTGCCATTGTTCGGCAAGGTCTTCTCTCAGATACAACTCTGTTTTTTTCATATTAAATTACTTAGTTAGTACTTTGTCGAAAATGATGGATAGGGTTTGATACACTATTGCCATAAATAACGGCAAATACTATCACCTATCCAAGTATAAGAGGTAAGCAGTGTCATTCAAATCTACACTTATTCGCCACCAGAACATGGTTGAAGGCTTATTTTCGCTTGAACCTCAAGTCACCAGTTTAATTGAAACTATTGCCTTATGTCTTCAACGCGGTAATAAGGTATTGTTTTTTGGCAATGGTGGAAGCGCCTCAGACGCCCAGCATTTAGCCGCAGAGTTTGTGGTTCGTTACCACAAACAGCGTTTACCACTGGCGGCCATTGCGTTGACAACCGACACATCTATTATCACCGCCCATGGCAATGATTTCAGCTTTGATACGATTTTTGATCGTCAAATTCAGGCGCTCGCTAAAGAGGGTGATATTGCGATCGGCTTGTCCACGTCAGGTAATAGTAGCAACGTGATGAATGGCCTTAACACTGCCAAAAAAATGGGCTGCTGGACTTGTGCTTTTACTGGAGGTACTGGTGGCCAACTACTTGATTTGGCTGACGAGTGTATCCGTATCCCTTGTAACGAGACTGCACGGATACAGGAAGGGCACATCATAATCGGTCATTGGTTATGTGAGGCTTTAGACGAGCGACTAAGTTCTTAAACATGTCCCGACAAACACTCACCACTGATGTTGTCATTATAGGCGCGGGTATAGGTGGCCTATGGTTACATCATCGGCTTAATAACATGGGATTCCATTCGTTATTGTTAGAAAGTAATATGATCGGCAATGCTCAGACTTTAAGCTCTCAAGGCATCATCCATGGTGGTAGCAAATATGCGCTAAATGGGATTTTATCAAAAGCATCACAAGCTATCAGTTCAATGCCTTCTCGTTGGAAAGACTGCCTTACTGGCGAAGGTGAGATTGATCTATCACTGGTAAATGTTCTCGCCTACCATCAACTCCTGTGGTCAAAGGAACAGTTATCCTCAAAAATGGTGTCCTTTTTCGCGAGCAAAGCACTCAGTAGCCGCATGCAAACTGTTGCCAACGAAGAGGATCGGCCGGATTTATTCCGTCATCCAGACTTTAAAGGTGCCCTCTATCAGTTGGATGAACCCGTACTGGACATTCCCAGCGTGTTGAAATCTCTCGCTCAACCATGGCAAGACCGTATTCTCAAAATATCGAGTGACGCCCCTATAACGTGGAAACAAAAGCAGGGCATGGTGACTGCAATTCACTTAGATGATGAGATTGAAATTCAGGCACAACACTTTGTTCTTACTGCTGGTGAAGGCAACGAAAATCTGCTGCAATCGCTAGGCGTAAATAAACCAGTCATGCAACGCAGACCCTTGCAAATGGTGCTATGTAAAGCTAAAAACAAACAACTGGCCTTGCCCGCCATCTATGCTCACAGTTTAGGGTCTGGCTCAAAACCCATTGCCACCATTACCAGTCACTACACTGAAGATGGCAATGTGGTCTGGTATATTGGTGGCAACATCGCGGAGCAAGGTGTAGGAAAAACAGGTCAGCAGTTAACAACCGAAGCAACAGACTTATTACACGATATTTTGCCCTGGTTTGAGTTGCCAGAACTTGAATGGGCGACACATAAGGTCAATCGAGCTGAACCCAAACAATCTGCCTTATCTCGCCCGGATACTGCTTTTGTTGAATCAAGAAACAATATTCATATTGCCTGGCCAACCAAGCTGGCTTTAGCACCTGATCTTGCTGATCGCGTGATCATGCAGCTACAAAAAGAAAATTTACAGGCAGGTCAACACAAAACAGTGGCAAGTTTGCCCTCTGCGGTTATCGGCAAACCTTTATGGGACAAGGCTTTTCAATGAGTGTATATCTGGAACAAAGAAAAGTGCTCGCCAATACCGATGTTAGGGTCTCACCGCTTGGTTTGGGTACAGTAAAGCTAGGTCGTGATAAAGGAGTGAAGTACCCCCATAGTTTTCGCATACCAGATGATCAACAAGCCTTAGCGCTTCTAGATCAAGCATGGGAGCTGGGAATTAATCTCCTTGATACTGCCCCAGCTTATGGTAATAGTGAACAACGGTTAGGCGAGCTGCTATCCGTTAGTCCAAAAGACTGGATGATTGCTACCAAGGTTGGGGAAACTTTTAATCCCGAAAATGGGGAATCACACTATAACTTCAGTCCCGAATTTATCAATACCAGTATCCAGCAAAGCCTGAAAAATTTA
>JAOUJZ010000007.1 GCA_029882915.1 Gammaproteobacteria bacterium
CTCAGCAGGCGCTAACTTCAATAATTCTTCCAGTGTTCTGACACCAGCCATCCCATTACCAATGAGCACTAGTTTTTCTTTCATGTTTTTCTCCAGACTGTAGTTATTACCGTTTGGCAATGAACGTGCCACAATCTAAGGTGCTGATAATAAAGGTAATACACTTGTGACGGGTGTGCTGGACTGCACTTTTATGGTGCGAAAAAGGTGTATGTTTGCACCACCAAGTGACGGTAGTGATGAGTCTAAATATTTAAAGTGTTAGAAATAAAAAGGGCGATCTCGAATTTTCAAGATCGCCCTTTTGAGGGGGTGCTAAGTAAGGAGCTTATTTAGTGTTGCTAGTGAACTCTGGGTATGCTTCCATACCACATTCAATTAAATCAACACCCTCATATTCTTCTTCATCAGTGACGCGAATACCCATCACTAATTTAAGTACATACCAGACAATGAAGCTGACAACAAATACCCATGTGAAGATGGTAGCTGCACCAATCAATTGTGCTAAGAAGGTAGCATCACTGTTTGTTAAAGGCACTGCTAACAGGCCCCACAAACCAACAACACCATGTACTGAAATCGCACCCACTGGATCATCAATTTTAAACTTATCCATCGCGACGATTGAGAATACAACCAATGTACCACCAACAGCACCGATAACAGTTGCCATTAAAGGTGTTGGAGTATCTGGCCCTGCTGTAATAGCGACCAGACCCGCTAAGGCGCCATTCAGGATCATGGTTAAATCAGCTTTACCAAACATTAATTTAGCAGCAAACAAAGCTGCGATAACACCACCAGCGGCAGCAGCATTAGTATTCAGGAATACCATCGCAACTGCGTTGGCACTAGCCATATCACCCAGTTTCAAAACAGAACCACCATTGAAACCGAACCAGCCCATCCACAAGATGAATGTACCTAATGTTGCTAAAGGCAGGTTTGCACCAGGAATAGGATGAACGGTACCGTTAGCACCATATTTACCTTTACGCGCACCGAGTAAGATAACGCCTGCAAGCGCTGCTGAAGCACCTGCCATATGGACGATACCTGAACCGGCAAAATCAAGGAACCCGAGGTCACCAAGAGAATACATGCCAAATACGCTACCACCACCCCAGGTCCAGAAACCTTCCATAGGGTAGATGAACGCTGTCATGACAACAGCAAATGCAGCAAATGCCCACAGCTTCATGCGTTCTGCAACAGCACCTGAGACGATAGACATGGCAGTTGCAACAAACACAACCTGGAAGAAAAAGTCAGATGCGGCGGAGTAAACAGAGGCTCCTTCGAAGCCATTTTCAGCTGAAGCTGCCAATGCATCAGGAACCAAGTTATCACCGCCTGCGATACCATCTAGGAAGATGCCACCGCCATACATGATGTCATAACCAACAACGAGATAGGCTGTACAGGCAATAGCGAACAGTAAAACGTTCTTGGTTAAGATTTCAGTGGTGTTTTTAGCTCGAACTAGGCCCGCTTCTAACATTGAGAAGCCAGCCGCCATCCACATAACCAGGGCACCCATTACCAAAAAGTAAAAGGTATCCATGGCATATTGGAGTTGGAAGATTTGATTTTCCATTTTTGTTACTCCTCAAACGGTTATAGCGCGTCAGGGCCGGTTTCGCCTGTGCGAATCCGAACCACTTGCTCTAGTGGGTAAACAAAGATTTTGCCATCACCGATTTTGCCAGTGTTAGCACCTTTAGTGACTGCTTCAATAACCTGATCGACAAGGCTATCGTCAACAGCAATTTCCAGTTTGAGTTTAGGTAGAAAATCAACTACATATTCTGCACCGCGATACAGTTCAGTATGACCTTTTTGACGACCAAAGCCCTTAACCTCGGAAACGGTTAAGCCTTGTACGCCAATATCGGACAGTGATTCGCGGACATCATCAAGCTTAAAAGGCTTAATTATCGCTACTACTTGTTTCATAAGTTATTCCTCTTTTAAAAAAGACCGCCCCGAGAGAAGAGGTTAGGGCGGCCAAGGAGCATTACATTGATTTAGATATGGTAAATACAAAACGACTATCAGCAGCAGTATTGCCATACATTTCTTCACCATCACTGTCTATGTCGTAATATGTTAGATCAAAGCCAAAACCTGCCATTTCTTTGGACAGGCCAATACGATAATCAACAGTGCTATTTGGTGCGTCTGCTCCGAAGGTCTGTTCAGCATAGGCTTCATCGTAGTCGTAGTAGCCTACTCCGGCGCTCAGTGCTAGCCCCATGGGCAGTTCGTAGTCGAAACCAGCAGAGTAGTAGGTAGCCTGTTCACTGGTAGAATAAACGTCATAACCATGGGTAATGCCGATATTAAAATAGCTGTAACTCAGAAAGGCATAAACTTCATCATAGTCATATTCCTCACCGGGATACATATATCTCAGAAAGCCAACATCCCAACCAATGCCACTTTCGGTTTCTCCTGCATGACCAAAATAGAAATCAATTTCCAGAGGAGCATCATCAGCGTAGTCTATATTCGAAGCCCATGTGCCAGCATACAAACCACTGCTATGTGCGTAGTCAAAACCACCTTGCATTGAAAACTCATTATCAGTTTGAGAATAACCACGCCACATATAATCAGTCGTTAGTGCGACATTGGCACTAGTTGAGTGATTGCCACTTTCCCATGCCATTGCAAATGATGATGCGGATAACAGAGATCCAGCCAAGCATAGGGATGTTAGTTTTTTCATTTTCATTATTTATTTCCTCGTAATAAAACCATTTGCTGTATGAATTGTGTAAATTTGGCTTCACATTGCATTCAGACTGAACGGGTTATCGCAGGATGCGTGCCAAGAATAAAAATACATATAAAACAGTTGGTTAAGGAAAGTTTGATTTTTACAGAGCCGCTTTTTGGATCATGATGGTGCAGAAAAAAAGCAATTTGCCCCTAAGATGTGCAAGTGAATGACCATGGTGAATTATTTATTTTTAGATGGGCTTGGTATGATGAGTCGTCTTTTTAATTCATTCGGTAATGAATATGGTTTATCCAGCAATTGATCCAGTGGCACTCTCTTTAGGGCCAGTACAAATCCATTGGTATGGATTGATGTATTTATTGGGTTTCGTTGGTGCCTGGTGGTTGGGTCGTGTACGGGCTGAGCGTTATGGCTGGACAGTGACGGAAGTCGAAGATTTATTGTTTTATGGTGCGATAGGCGTGATTGTGGGTGGGCGTCTTGGCTATGCCTTGTTTTATGATTTACCTAACAATCTTGACAATCCTTTAAATGTATTAAAAGTCTGGCAAGGTGGCATGTCATTTCACGGTGGTTTATTAGGCGTGTTAATGGCCTTTTGGTTGTTTGCCAGAAAAACGGGTAAATCCTATTTCACCATCAGTGATTTTATTGCGCCGATGGTACCGATAGGCTTATTAACTGGCAGGATAGGTAACTTTATTAATGGGGAGTTATGGGGCAAGGTGAGTGATGTGCCTTGGGCGATGGTGTTTCCAACTGGTGGACCGTTGCCACGTCATCCATCTCAATTGTACGAGGCAGGGCTGGAAGGCTTGGTCTTGTTTATTATCTTGTGGCTGTATTCTGCCAAGGCAAGACCGTTGGGTGCGGTTTCTGGTCTATTTTTATTAGGCTATGGCGTATTCAGGTTCATGATTGAATTTGTGCGTATCCCTGATCATCAATATGGATATCTGGCTTTGGACTGGTTAACCATGGGACAAATTTTGTCGTTACCGATGGTGTTATTAGGTGCTTTTTTTATTGTACGTGCCCATCGCAGAGAACAGTATTAGCCTGATAGGGATTGCATTAAATATTCAACAGTCAATGCATCCATTAATGGGCTACCCACGGATACTAAAGTATCAGCATTTTTACTGCGGAATAAATCAAACACATCGCCTTTGATATCAGGATTAGTAAGTAGTGGTAAGTCACCTACGTTTTTTGCGTCTAGGCAATCTACATAGATATGGTTACGAGACTGTAAAAATGCGGGTGTGAGCTCATGGTTAAAGTCGGTATCTGCACCGACACTGACAATGAAATCAGCACTGCAATTGTCAGGGGTTAAAAAAGCCTCACGACTGTCTGTGGCTGCAATAACAATTTTGGAGTTAAATATCACCTCTTCTTTATGCGTCGACTTATCATAGGTTTTAACCTGAGAAGATGGGTTTAGTTGATTAAGCAAGTTTAAGATGTATTTTCCTACTTGGCCGGTACCTATTAAATAAATATCATCAAGGTCGAAACCAGCAAACTGGCAGCTAATAATGGCCATAGCCGCAGTTCTGATACTCGACATGGCCGGGGCATCAAAAATGGCGATGGGGTGATTTTCCTGATAATCAAGCAATATTGTTACCCCGACAGAAACGGATTGGTGTTTTTGTCGTATTGGATTAGTTGATATGATTTTCACTACTTTGACACGATCAGTAAAACAGGTCATTGGGCGAATATCACCAGAATCGGGATGAATGGGATCTTCATAGATTATTTTTGGTTTAATCCAGACTGGTTGGCCATCAGCAATTTCCTGGATCCGTTGTTTGAGATAATTAATATATTGAACGCCGTTCAAGAGCAGACCGTCAGCGACTTGGTCGTCTGAAATATGTTTCATTAGAAGCGATTTTCCTATTATTGTTTTATTGAAGTGCTATTTGCCGCATCGCACAAATACTATTAGGTTTAATTTTTGAGCAAAATCACTGCCCAGATGGCAATGGCAATCAGCATGCTGAGTAATACCGCAAATGAACCATAGTCTTTGGCACGGCCAGACAGGATATGGTGCTCAGTACTGACCCGATCAATGACAGACTCTATGGCAGAGTTCAGTATCTCAACAATCAGTATTAATACCAAACAGATGATCATTGCGAGTCGTTCGTAAGCAGTGACATCAAGATAAAAGCTCAAGCCACCGAGTAAAATCAGAGCTATAAATTCTTGCAGAAAGGCGGTTTCATGAGTGAGTGCAGATCGAAAGCCTTGCCATGAATAAAGGCAGGCATAAAAAGGTCGCATAATTCCAGTATTTTTTTTCATGGATAATTTTGGGGTGAGGATGATTGGATAAGACTATAGCATGGATTTTGATAATGAAAAATCGAGCTGAGTCAGTCAGTTATACCCCGACTAAAAATGAAGATAATGATCATTTTGGCTCAAAAAAATTGTGTGCATGCTAAAATTACTGATTATTTTTAGCTTATGAGTATTTGAGCCATTTTATGAGTTACCAGGATCATTACGATGTCATTGTTGTCGGTGGCGGCCATGCCGGTACGGAAGCTGCTTTGGCTTCTGCGCGCCAAGGCGTGAAAACCTTGCTGCTGACACAGAACATCGAAACACTGGGTCAGATGAGTTGTAACCCTGCCATTGGTGGCATTGGTAAAGGCCATTTGGTCAAAGAGATCGACGCTTTGGGCGGTATCATGGCGCAGGCTGCGGATCGTGGCGGAATCCAGTTTCGTATTTTGAATGCCAGCAAAGGGCCGGCCGTAAGAGCAACTCGTGCTCAGGCAGATCGAGTGCGTTATAAAGCTGCAGTTCGTGGTTATCTGGAAACACAGCCAAATCTCTATTTATTTCAGCAAACCGTTGATGACCTAGTCGTTGAAAACGATAGAGTAGTTGGTGTGGTAACTCAGGCAGGTTTACGTTTTTCGGCTAAATCAGTGGTGTTGACGGTTGGTACTTTTCTTGGCGGTTTAATTCATATTGGTTTGCAGAATCACCAAGGCGGTCGTGCGGGCGATCCAGCGTCGATAGCACTGGCAAATCGACTGCGTTCTCTGCCTTTTAGAGTCGATCGCCTAAAAACCGGAACGCCACCACGGATTGCCACCAACAGTATTGATTTCTCTGATTTAACAGAGCAGCCGGGCGATACCCCAACACCGGTATTTTCATTTTTAGGTAAAGCCTCGGAGCATCCCGATCAGGTTTCCTGTTACATCACTCATACTAATGAGCAGACGCATGATGTGATTCGAGCCAATCTAGATCGCTCACCGATGTATAGTGGTGAAATTGAAGGTATTGGGCCACGTTACTGTCCTTCGATTGAAGACAAGGTGGTTCGTTTTGCCGATCGAATTTCCCATCAAATCTTCCTTGAACCGGAAGGTTTGAATTGTGGTGAAGTTTATCCAAATGGCATCTCGACCAGCTTACCGTTTGATGTGCAATATGAAATTGTGCGCTCAATGAAAGGTTTGGAAAATGCGCATATCACCCGTCCGGGTTATGCGATTGAATATGACTTTTTTGATCCACGTGATTTGCACCCGTGGTTAGAAACCAAACATATGGCGGGTTTGTTCTTTGCTGGCCAGATCAACGGCACTACCGGTTATGAAGAAGCAGGTGCTCAGGGTTTAATCGCGGGTTTGAATGCCGGTTTGCAGGCACGTGATCTGGACCCATGGTATCCACGTCGTGATGAAGCTTATATCGGCGTCATGATCGACGATCTGATTACATCTGGAACCCGCGAACCTTATCGTATGTTTACCAGTCGGGCGGAATACCGTTTGTTATTACGTGAAGACAATGCCGATATGCGACTGACACCAATTGGTCGTGAGTTGGGCATCGTTGATGATGAGCGTTGGGCAGTATTCAGCACCAAACAGGAAGCGGTTGCCAAAGAAACCAGTCGTTTGGAGGCATTAAAATTCAGTCCTGAAAAAACAGATCCAGTTTTGGCTGAAAAGGTGCTGGGTGAGCCTCTAAACAAAGTGGCTTCAGCACTGGATTTATTGCGTCGGCCTAATGTTGACTATGCTGGATTGTTAACGTTATTGGGTGAAGAAACTCAGGTGGCTGAAGACGTTTCTGAGCAAGTGGTGATTCGGACAAAATATGCGGGTTATATCAATCGCCAGCAAAATGAAATTGATCGACAGCAACGGCATGAAACGACTGTGTTGCCGGATGATATCAATTATAAAAATGTTCGTGGCTTATCTAATGAAGTTCGGGAGAAGCTTGAACAGGCTAGACCCAATAGTTTAGGTCAGGCAGCGCGTATCTCCGGGGTGACACCTGCTGCGATTTCATTATTATTAGTTCACTTAAAGCGTGGAAACCAGGGTAGTGAACAGGTAAATGGTTGATAATTTACAAGAACAAATACAACAAGGTTGCAACGAATTAGGCCTGAGTTTTACTGAAGATCAGCTAGCGAAGTTGAGAGATTATGTTGAGTTATTAATCAAGTGGAACAAGGTTTATAACCTGACATCGGTGCGTGATCCACAAGAAATGGTGAGTCGACATTTATTAGATAGTCTGGCTATTTTGCCTCATTTAACCGGCAACAGCTTGCTGGATGTTGGTTCTGGTGCTGGATTGCCGGGTATTCCAGTGGCCATAGCAAGACCGGATCTGGCCGTGACTTTATTGGATAGTAATTCCAAAAAAACCCGATTTTTACAACAGGCTAAGGCGGAATTAGCGTTATCGAATGTAACAGTGGTTCATGCCCGCATCGAGCAAGCAGATTTGCCTAAGTTCGCCATGGTAACGGCACGTGCTTTCTCAACAATTGATGACATTATTGATTTAGCTGGCCGACATTGCGATGATGCAGGTTGCTTGTTGCTGATGAAAGGTGTTTTTCCACAAGAAGAATTGGAGGCCATCAGCGGCGAATTTAGCGTGCAAGATGTCGTGTCATTGGAAGTGCCGGACTGTTCGGGTCAGCGACATCTAGTACGATTGATTAAGGATAAAGGCTGAGTAAATGGGCAATATTTTCGCGGTTACAAATCAAAAGGGCGGTGTAGGGAAAACAACGACGGCTGTTAATTTAGCGGCATCGCTGGCAGAGAGCGGCAAAAAAGTATTACTGATTGATCTTGATCCACAGGGTAATGCTTCTACCGGTTGCGGTGTTGATAAATCGGCCATAACGACCAGTAGCTATGATGTCATTATGGCAGAAGCCAAAGCGATTGATGCCATAGTTAGGCCTGAAGAATTATCATTTGACGTGATGCCAACAAATACCGATCTGACAGCTGCTGAAGTACAGTTGCTGGATGTTAAATTACGGGAACACCGTTTGCGTATTGCATTGGAATCAACACGTGAAAAATATGATTTTATCTTGATTGATTGCCCACCATCATTGAGTATGTTGACGGTGAATGCACTGGTAGCATCAAAAGGGGTCATTATCCCCATTCAGTGTGAGTATTATGCTCTGGAAGGCTTGTCATCTTTATTGAAAACAATTGAACGGGTGAAGCAGCGAGCAAATCCGGCTTTAGAAGTTACAGGCTTGATACGAACTATGTTTGATGCCCGAAATAATTTGGCTAACCAAGTATCACGACAGCTTATTAATCATTTTGAGAAAAAGGTGTTTCACTCGATCATCCCTAGAAATGTGCGCCTAGCAGAATCACCAAGTCATGGCGTACCGGTGATAAGCTATGATCGAACATCTCGCGGTTCCGTCGCTTATATGGCGATGGCGAGTGAGTTTATGCGACGAGAGAAAAATAACTAAGTTACTGAAAATTAAGTAAGTGAGTAAAAGATGGCGACCAAAAAAAGAGGATTAGGTAGAGGTTTGGATGCATTGCTGGCGGATGCTGAGCATGAAAATGACAGCCTAGATAATAGTCTGCAACATTTCCCTCTGGATATGCTTCAGTCTGGTAAGTATCAGCCAAGGGTTGATATGTCAGAAGAATCATTGGATGATCTGGCGGATTCAATTCGCGCGCAAGGCCTCGTGCAACCCATAGTGGTGCGATCAATTGATGGTGGTCGTTATGAAATTATTGCTGGCGAGCGCCGCTGGCGAGCATCAAAAATAGCAGGCCTAGATGTCGTGCCAGTATTGGTGCGAGAAGTCTCAGATCGCAGTGCCATAGCGATGGCATTGATAGAAAATATTCAACGGGAAAACCTGAACCCGATGGAAGAAGCCAATGCTCTACAGCGCTTGTTAGAAGAGTTCTCGCTGACCCATCAGGAAGCAGCAGAAGCGGTAGGGCGTTCACGGGCTGCGGTCTCAAATCTTCTTCGCCTTCGTAACCTGAATGATGACGTAAAGCGTTTGGTTGAAAATGGCGATATTGAAATGGGCCATGCGCGAGCATTGTTAGCGTTGGAAGGTGTTGCCCAGTCAGATGCGGCGAGTAATATTGTCGAAAAAGGACTGTCAGTGCGTGAGACAGAGCAGTTAATTCGACGACTGTTACAGCCAGTCAAAGAGAAGCTGCACCAACCTGATGCACTGTTGGAAGAGATCGCAAAAATAGAATCATTTATAAGTGAAAAGTTTGGTGATCGTGTCGTCATTAAACATACGGCCAGCGGTAAAGGCAAACTGGTTATTGATTATTCAGATATTGCCGATCTACAGAAAATAATAAAAAGAATAAAGTAAATCAACAATTTTCATTGACCCAGCAATCGGCAGATCTATATAATGCTACGGTTTGCTTAAGGCAAAATTAGAAATCCAGCGAGTTTTATGGACCGTCTTGTAAGAGTTCAACCTATCAATCATCTTATAAAGATGCAGGTTGTAGTGCTGGTAGTAACAGTTTTTATTATCCTTTTGTGGCAAGGGAACAGTGCGTCGATAGCCTGTTTTTTTGGCGGTGGCATGGCCATAGTCAATACCTTGTTGCAAAGGTGGCATTTGATTCGCTCAGCTAAACAGGCAAAATCAGATGCTGGTATGAATTTACGCAAAGCGTATCGTTGTGTTGCAGAGCGATGGATAGTAACCATCGTGATGTTTGTAATCGGATTTGCAGTTTTGGCGTTGTCGCCACTGCCATTGATGACTGGATTTATAGTGACACAGCTGACTTTGTTATTTGGAAATTTGAATCGGGCTTAAAACCAAAAATGGCGAGTGAAACGATTACTTCTTCAGAATATATCAGACATCATCTTCAAAATCTGACCTTTGGTCAGCATCATGATGGTTCGTGGGGCCTTGCTCATAACGCACAAGAAGCAGCCGATATGGGCTTCTGGGCAATTAACGTTGATACCATGGGAATGTCAATTGTTCTCGGTTTGTTAATGGCATGGTTTTTTCGTCGGGTTGCCAAAAAGGTTGAGGCAGGGGTTCCATCAGGAGCACAAAACTTCGCCGAGTGGATTATTGACTTTATTAACGATAGCGTTCGCGGTTCGTTCTCCGGGCAAAATAATATGGTTGCCCCATTAGCATTTACCATCTTCATCTGGATTTTCTTGATGAATCTGATGGATCTTCTCCCGATTGATTTGGTGCCTGAAGCTGCAAAATGGACAGGTACCAATATGTTTGGCATGGATCCTCATAGCGTGTTCTTTAAGGTTGTGCCAACAACAGATCCAAACGCAACCTTCGGTATGGCTTTTGGTGTGTTTGCTTTGGTACTGTACTACAGTGTCAAAATGAAAGGACTGGGTGGCTTTATAGGTGAACTAACACTACAGCCATTCGGTAAATGGGGTATGCCTTTCAACATCTTCCTCGAAGGGGTTGGGCTGATTGCGAAGCCAATTTCACTGGCTCTTCGACTGTTCGGGAATATGTATGCCGGCGAAATGATCTTTATCTTGATCGCTATCATGTATGGAGCTGGGTTAATTCTGGGCTCATTTGGTGGTCTATTACAGATTGGTTGGGCAATTTTCCACATCTTAATCATTACACTTCAAGCGTTTATTTTTATGACGCTGACGATTGTTTATCTGGATATGGCTCACCAGGAACATCACTAGTTTTACGTTAGATTTAATTTTTAATTTTCATTTAGTCTTTAATTAAGTAGGGGAAAAAAATGGAACAAGCGCTGTTATATATTGCTGGATCATTAATGATGGGTTTGGGTGCTTTGGGTGCTGCTGTTGGTATCGGTATTTTGGGTGGTCGTTTCCTTGAAGGTGCTGCTCGTCAACCTGAATTAATCCCAATGTTACGTACACAGTTCTTCATCGTCATGGGTCTTGTTGATGCGGTTCCAATGATTGCTGTAGGTTTGGCAATGTACATTCTGTTTGCGGTTGCATAAATAATAGCTCGTTTTTAACGACACATTATTTAGCAATAAAACAAGAGGTACAGACATGAATCTTAATGCAACAATAATTGGGCAAATGATAGCGTTCGCGCTGTTTGTTGCTTTTTGCATGAAGTATGTATGGCCGCCGATCATGGCTGCACTAGATGAGCGCAAAAAGAAAATTGCGGATGGTCTGGCAGCGGCAGAGCGCGGTCGACACGAGCAAGAATTAGCCGAAAAACGTGCTCAACAAGTGATTCACGAGGCTAAAGAGCAAGCGAATGAAATTATTTCGCAAGCGCAACGTCGTGGTAACGAGATTGTTGATGAGTCAAAAGACAATGCACGTGTTGAAGGCGACCGTATTTTGACTTCTGCGAAAGCAGAAATCGAACAAGAAGCGAATCGTGCAAAAGATGAACTTCGGTCACAAGTGGGCAGTGTTGCTTTGGCAGGCGCGGCAAAAATTCTTAGCCGTGAAATTGATGACAAGGCACATACTGATTTGTTAGAAGAATTGGTAAGCCGGATCTAGAGGAAATTTGGGATGGCTGAAGCAATCACAATCGCTCGTCCTTATGCAAATGCAGTCTTTGCAATAGCACAAGAAAAAGGCGAGTTGAAAGCTTGGTCTGACTTACTTGCGGTATTAGCGCAATGTGTGGCAGATCCAGACATGCAATCCATAATTAGTAGCCCAGCAGTCAGTGATGAGCAGGTAGTCACTCTGTTAGCTGATATTTCTGGAGAGTTGATGAGTCAAGATGCTCGTAACTTTTTAGCATTATTGGCTGAAAATAATCGTTTGCAATTGTTAGCAGATATTGCCGTAATTTTTGAAGAATTACGTGCAGAAGCAGAGCAGACAATAGCGGCTGATGTAATCTCAGCACGGGCGTTGACATCTGAACAAGAAAACAAAATCTCAGCAGCGTTGAAAACGCGGTTAGGCAGAGATGTGACATTGAATACCACTGTCGATGAAAGCTTGTTAGGTGGTGCGATTATTCGTGCAGGGGATCTGGTTATTGATGGATCTGCCTTGGGTAAACTAAACAGACTGGCCAACGCTATAAACTAGCGGCCCGTTATAGAGGAAACAGAAATGCAACTGAATTCAGCAGAAATCAGTGACCTAATTAAAAAGCGTATTGAAAGCTTTGATGGGGCAACTGAAGCTCGCACAGAAGGTACTGTTGTTGGTGTAACCGATGGTATCGTTCGTGTTCATGGTCTAGCCGATGTTATGGCAGGGGAAATGCTTGAATTCCCAGGCAATACATACGGTATGGCATTAAACCTGGAACGTGACTCAGTCGGTGCGGTGGTATTAGGTTCATACCAGCACATCACTGAAGGTGACAGTGTTAAATGTACAGGTCGTATTTTGGAAGTACCTGTCGGTGAAGGTCTATTGGGTCGTGTTGTCGATTCGTTAGGTAACCCACTTGACGGTAAAGGTGACATCACCAGCCAAGGTACAGCACCAATTGAAAAAGTCGCGCCAGGCGTTATTTCACGCCAATCAGTCGACCAACCACTTCAAACTGGTTTGAAGTCTGTTGATGCGATGATTCCTGTTGGTCGTGGTCAACGTGAGTTGATTATCGGTGACCGTCAAACGGGTAAAACAGCGATTGCAATTGATGCGATTATCAATCAAAAAGGTACAGGCGTTAAATGTATCTATGTTGCGATTGGTCAAAAAGCTTCATCGATTGCCAACGTGGTTCGTAAGTTAGAAGAACACGGCGCACTGGAATACACAACCGTTGTTGCGGCTGCTGCCTCTGATTCAGCTGCGTTGCAATTTATTGCACCATACGCTGGTTGTTCAATGGGTGAATACTTCCGTGATAAAGGCGAAGATGCACTGATTGTTTATGATGATTTGACTAAACAAGCGTGGGCTTATCGTCAGGTATCATTGTTGTTGCGTCGTCCACCTGGTCGTGAAGCGTATCCTGGTGACGTATTCTACATTCACTCACGTTTATTAGAGCGTGCATCACGTGTTAATGCTGATTATGTAGAAAAAATCACTAACGGTGAAGTGAAAGGCAAAACAGGTTCATTGACTGCACTACCTATTATCGAAACCCAAGCGGGTGACGTATCTGCCTTCGTACCAACCAACGTAATTTCGATTACAGATGGTCAGATTTTCCTTGAAACTGACTTGTTTAACTCTGGTATTCGTCCTGCGATTAATGCAGGTTTGTCAGTATCACGTGTGGGTGGTGCTGCTCAAACTAAAATCATTAAGAAACTGGGTGGTGGTACTCGTCTTGATTTGGCTCAGTACCGTGAATTGGCAGCGTTTGCTCAGTTTGCATCTGATCTTGATGAAGCGACACGTAACCAGATTCAACGTGGCCAACGCGTTACTGAATTAATGAAGCAACCACAGTATCAGCCATTATCAACTGCTGAAATGGCGATGTCATTGTTCGCAGCTAATGAAGGTTTCATTGATGATGTCGACGTTGAGAAAGTAGGTTCTTTCGAAGCGGCATTGTTATCAAACATGAAGTCTAAACACTCTGACTTGATGGCTAAAATTAACGAAAAAGGTGACTTTAATGATGATATCGCTGGCGAGATGCGTGCTGCGATTGAAAGCTTTAAAACCACCGGTAGTTGGTAATCGGAGCGTAAGCTATGGCTAGCGGCAAAGAGATACGGACTCAGATAGCAAGCATCAAAAACACGCAGAAGATTACGCGTGCAATGGAGATGGTTGCTGCGAGTAAAATGCGTAAAGCTCAAGAACGTATGGCAGCAACACGTCCTTATTCAGATAAGATTCATAACGTAATTAAGCATTTGGCTTATGCGCATCCCGAATACAAACATGAGTATTTGCAGGATCGCGCTGAATCAAAACGCGTTGGTTACATTGTCGTTTCTTCTGATCGTGGATTATGTGGTGGATTGAACAATAACCTGTTCAAGTCGGTACTGGTTGATTTTAAAGAAAAGACCGATAAAGGTCTCGAAATTGATGTTTGTACAATTGGTCAAAAAGCCGCAAGCTTTTTCAGCCGTCTACCAGTGAATCATGCTGGACAAGCAGTACAGCTGGGTGATGCACCGCATCCGCACGAGTTAGTGGGTGCAGTTAAAGTCATGCTGGATGCTTACAGTGAAGGACGAATTGATAGTTTGTACCTTGTCTTTAATGAGTTTGTTAACACAATGACTCAAGAAAATAAGACAGTGAAACTATTGCCGGCCAAACCGGAAGCACCAAGCAAAGAATTGTCTCATCATTGGGACTATATCTATGAGCCAGATGCAAAAGATGTATTGGATAACCTGTTGGTTAGATATATCGAATCTCTAGTTTATCAAGGTGTGGTTGAAAACATAGCGTGTGAACAAGCATCACGTATGGTCGCTATGAAAAGTGCGTCAGATAACGCCGGTGACCTTATTGATGACTTGCAATTGGTTTACAACAAAGCTCGGCAGGCGGCTATCACGCAAGAGATATCCGAAATTGTTGCCGGCGCCGCTGCAGTTTAAAGTAAATAACAGGGTTTAAGAACCCAAACGTATTGAAAGAGGAAGCAAGATGAGCTCTGGAAAGATTGTACAAATTATCGGTGCGGTCGTTGACGTGGAATTTCCACGCGACAGCTTGCCAAAAGTATATGATGCTTTAACAGTTGAAGAAACTGGCCTTACACTTGAAGTGCAACAACAATTAGGTGATGGTGTTGTCCGTGCGATTGCAATGGGTGTCACAGATGGACTAAAACGTAGTTCGGCTGTTTCAAGCACTGGCGAGCCAATCCAAGTCCCTGTGGGTCAAAAAACCCTGGGTCGTATCATGGACGTATTGGGTCATCCGATTGACGAGAAAGGTCCTATCGGCGAAGAGACTAAGATGCCTATTCACCGTAAAGCACCTAGCTTTGATGAATTAGCAGCAAGTAACGAGTTACTCGAGTCAGGTATCAAGGTTATCGACTTGGTATGTCCATTTGCTAAAGGTGGTAAGGTTGGTCTGTTCGGTGGTGCCGGTGTTGGTAAAACCGTTAACATGATGGAATTGATTCGTAATATCGCGATTGAGCACGATGGCTTCTCAGTATTTGCTGGTGTAGGTGAGCGTACTCGTGAAGGTAACGATTTCTATCATGAAATGACGGACTCAAACGTTATCGATAAAGTATCACTGGTTTATGGTCAAATGAATGAGCCGCCTGGTAACCGTCTACGTGTTGCTTTGACTGGTTTGACAATGGCTGAAAGTTTCCGTGATGAAGGTCGTGATGTATTGTTCTTCGTTGATAACATCTACCGTTACACATTGGCGGGTACGGAAGTATCTGCATTGTTGGGTCGTATGCCATCAGCGGTAGGTTACCAACCGACACTGGCTGAAGAGATGGGTGTATTACAAGAGCGTATTACATCAACCAAGATTGGTTCGATCACATCTATTCAAGCGGTATACGTACCTGCGGATGACTTGACCGATCCATCGCCTGCAACCACCTTTGCTCACTTGGATGCAACCGTTGTATTGTCTCGCCAAATTGCAGAATTAGGTATTTATCCTGCGATTGATCCTCTTGATTCTACAAGTCGTCAGCTGGATCCATTGGTTGTTGGTAATGAGCATTATGACATTGCACGTGGCGTTCAAGGTACATTACAGCGCTATAAAGAGTTGAAAGATATCATTGCGATTCTGGGTATGGATGAATTATCTGAAGAAGATAAATTGACGGTATCTCGTGCTCGTAAGATTCAACGTTTCTTGTCACAACCTTTCTTCGTTGCTGAAGTATTTACCGGTAGCCCAGGTAAATATGTATCACTGAAAGATACTCTTATCGGCTTTAAAGGTATTTTGAATGGTGACTACGATGCATTACCAGAACAAGCGTTCTACATGGTTGGCGGCATCGAAGAAGCTGTTGAGAAAGCAAAAAATCTTTAAGATTTTAGGAGTTCAATCATGGCAATGACTATACATGTTGATATCGTAAGTGCTGAAAATGAGATCTATTCAGGTCCTGTTGAAGCAGTATTTGCGTCAGCAGTAATGGGTGAGTTGGGTATTTATCCACGACACACACCATTGTTAACTCGTTTGAAGCCAGGCGAAGTTCGAGTATTGGTTAACGGAAAAGAAGAGCAGTTCTATGTTTCCGGTGGCATGCTTGAAGTTCAACCGCATGTAGTAACCGTGCTGGCTGATACAGCGATGCGAGCAACAGATGTCGATGAAGCAGCTGCATTACAAGCGAAAACAGATGCAGAGCGTGCACTAAAAGATAGTGATGCCAAGATGGATTATGCAGAAGCACAAGTTAAATTGGCTGAAGCAATGGCGCAACTACGTAGTATTGAACGTCTGAGAAAAACAGGAATAAGCCATTAAAGTGGATAAAACCTGAACATAAAAAGGCTGTCACTTAAGACGGCCTTTTTTTTATCTGATATTTGTTAGAATTGCTAACATTGTATTACTGAAATGGAATGTTCCTAATATGTCGTTAAGCGTAATTATCCTTGCAGCCGGTAAAGGCACCCGCATGAAATCGAGCAAGCCCAAGGTGATGCACACTCTGGGTGGCAAATCATTGCTACAACATGTGATCGATACTGCCAGACAGCTTAACCCGTGTGAACTTGCAGTGGTCTGCGGTAATGGCGCCAGTGAAGTCGTGCCTTATCTGCAAGCGCAAGGCATCAATACGGTGATGCAACATGAACAGCATGGTACCGGCCATGCAGTGGAGCAGGCCAAAGACTTCTTCCAGAAAAGTGATCAGGTACTGGTACTTTACGGTGATGTGCCGATGATTGAACTGGCGACGTTACAGGCTCTGATTAATGAAGGCGACAGCACTAGCCTGAAAGTCTTGACGGCCCTGCTGGATGATCCAACTGGTTATGGTCGTATCGTGCGCGATGTCGATGACAAGATGCTATGTATTACCGAAGAAAAAGACGCCGACGAACAGACCAAACTGATTAATGAGGTCAATACCGGCATCATGTGTATCACCGCCAAATGGCTGGATGACACATTAGCGAAACTAGATAACAACAATGCCCAGGGCGAATATTATCTGACCGATTTGATTGCCATGGCGGTTGAGCAGGGTATCGAAATTAATTCAGTTACCAGTGAAGATGAAATGGAAGTCGCCGGTGTGAATAACCGCGTGCAACTGGCTGAACTGGAAAGCTACTACCAGCAAAAACGGGCGACTGAACTGATGATGGCAGGCGTCACTTTGCGTGATCCGGCTCGTGTTGATATCCGTGGCGATATGAACGTTGGGCAGGATATTACGGTTGATATCAATGTGATCTTTGAGGGTACGAACACCATTGGTGATAATGTAAAAATTGATGCCAATTGTATTATAAAAGACGCGATCATCAGCGAAGGTGCACACATCTTGCCAAATACCATTATCGAATCATCTGAAATCGGTGCTAATGTGAGTGTTGGCCCGTTTGCTCGGTTGCGGCCCGGCACCGTGTTGTCAGCTAATGCCAAGGTAGGTAATTTTGTCGAAATCAAAAATGCGAATATTGGTGAAGGCTCAAAAGTAAATCACTTAAGCTATATTGGCGATACTGATATGGGTAGTGATGTGAATATCGGTGCTGGTGTGATTACCTGTAATTACGATGGTGCCAACAAGCATCGTACGACGATTGGTGACCATGTCTTTGTTGGCTCTGATAGTCAGCTAGTGGCACCGGTAACAGTTGAGAATGGGGCAACGATTGGGGCTGGCACTACTTTACGCAAGAATGCACCTGAGGGCAGTCTAACACTAACAAAAAGTGAACAAAGAACAGTCACAGGCTGGAAACGACCAGTGAAAAACAAAAAATAAAACCAGCATGAAAATGACGCTGTTTCAATATTAAGTGTGAAACAGCGCTATCAGTTTTATCAGCGCAACAGCAAAAACATAGCCTGTTGATTACGGGTAATATTGAGCAATAGTGGCTCCCCGTTATGAGCCATGGGTTTGAAATCTTCCAGATTTTCGACGGCCTGTTTGTTGGCAGAGGTGATAATGTCTCCAGCTCGTAAGCCGGCATACCATGCTGGGCTTCCTCGCTTTACTGTATAAATCATCACCCCTTTTAGTTTTCCGTAATGAGGTGATGCTTCTTCAATATCACCAAACGTAGCGCCAGACAGTTTTGGATGAACTGGCCCTTGATGTACCTGTTTTTCGGTTTCTTTTACGGTGGCGGTCAGTGTTTTTGGTTTGCCATTACGTAAAATATCAATTTTAATGGTTTCCCCAACCATCAAGAGTCCAATGGTATTGCGGAGGCTATCCGCGTTGATTAACTTATTGTTATCAACCGCAGTGATGACATCACCGACTTTTAGTCCGGCTTCATCGGCGGCAGAACCTGGTTGTACGCGAGTGACGACAGCGCCATGTGATGAGCTAATATCAAACGCTTTAGCAAGATCAGGGGTAATATCCTGCATCTGTACGCCGAGATGAGCTCGTCTTACTTCACCATGCTCGATCAATTGATTGGTAATTTGCTTGACCATGTTGCTTGGAATGGCAAAGCCTATACCTATATTACCTGCTCCCTGGCTAGGTGAAAAAATAGCGGTGTTAATACCAACCAGTTCGCCACGTAGGTTAACCAGTGCACCACCTGAGTTACCAGGGTTAATAGAAGCGTCAGTCTGAATAAAATCTTCATAACCTTCAATGCCCAGACCACTACGTCCAAGAGCGCTGACAATACCCGATGTAACAGTTTGACCAAGGCCAAATGGGTTCCCGATAGCCACCACAAAGTCACCAACACGTAATTTGTCAGAGTCAGCAAGCGGCAGTGCGGTCAATTGCTCTGTTGGAATTTTAATTAAAGCGACGTCAGTGGCGGGATCACTGCCGACCAGTTCGGCTTGAAACGTACGTCCATCAGTGAGAGAGACGGTAATCTCATCCGCACGCTGAATCACATGGTTATTGGTGATGACCAGACCTTGTTTGGCATCAAAAATAACACCTGATCCTAGACTTTGTTTTGTGCGATGACGGGGTTGTTGTTCAGGAATATCAAAAAAACGACGAAAGAAGGGGTCGTTTAGCAAAGGGTTATCCCGTATGGGAACCTGACTACGGGTGGCGATATTGACCACAGCCGGTTTTGAGCGTTCTAGCATCGGTGCCAGAGTAGGCATTTCGCCATCGTCACTAGGCCAATTGAAGGGAAGCGCCGCGATTGCGATTTGAGCAACCAGAGTGATACCGGCCAACCATATGAGAGAAATTTTAAATGCTTTCATACTGAATGTCCTTACAATGCTTTTTCTATGGTTTCACGAGGGTTAAAGCTCAATTCCTCGGCCATTTTCTGGTAAAGTTTCTTTGCCTTGTCATTGTCAGCCGGCGGCACCATAATTTGCAGCACGACAAATTGATCACCGGCATCGGTACCGGGCAAGCCACGACCTTTCAGACGCATTTTTTGACCACTTTTTGCACCGGCGGGAATCGTCAGGTTAATTTTTCCTGCCAAAGTAGGCACGGTGACTTTGGCACCTAGTGCTGCTTCCCATGGTGCAATGGGAAGGTCAAGAAAGATATCTTTGCCTTCCAACCGGTAATGAGCATGGGGCGCTATAGCGATCTCTAGAAATAAGTCTCCAGCCTGGCCACCCATGCCAGCGGTGCCTTGACCAGCAAGACGGATTTTTTTACCTGAAGTAATACCTGCAGGCACTTTTACGCTAATGGTGCCGCTTTGTTTTGATCCACTGGGCCGACGAATTTCTTTTTTAGCACCATGAAACGCATCATTCAGTGAGATAGTAATTTTGGCATTGACGTCTTCACCTTGGGAAAAGAAGCGATCACCGCCCATGCCACCACCGCCACCAAACATACTTTCAAAAAAGCTGCTGAAATTACCCTGGCCACCACCACCTTGTCCCCAGCCCGGAGGTGGGGTAAACGATTGGCCATTTTGGAAGCCACTACCAAACTGGTCATACTGAGCACGTTTTTCAGGATCTTTTAATGCCTCATAAGCTTCGCCGACCTCTTTGAATTTGGATTCAGCATTGGGTTCTTTACTGACATCAGGATGATATTTACGTGCCAGCTTGCGATAGGCTTTTTTAAGATCCTCTGCTGAAACATCACGAGGGACGCCGAGAATTTTGTAATAGTCTTTGTATTCCATAGAAGTGGGCTTCATTCACCTGATATTGAGTTGGAGAATAAATGGGGACGATAGCATGAAAATTCAACAGTATTTCAGGATAATTACTGAATTGGCACGAACCGTAACGCAGATAAACTGTTTGTGTTATAGAAGCTGGCAATGGTGAAAAACAGAGTATGTTTTATTTTCCCTGTGTTCCATATCCTGAATACAAGCATAATTTATCGTCTGCCAGCTTTTTGCGCATCAAGGCGGCGTAGAAACTCACGCATAATGTCATCATAAAGGGCGACACCAAGATAGGCATCTTCAACACCGCTATCAATGCTCGGATTGTCATTAATTTCTATCAAGACAACCCGGTCACCACTTTGTTTAATGTCGAGTCCATATAGGCCATTTCCAACGAGTCTGGCAGCTTTAGTGGCTATTTTTAATACTTTATCCGGTACTTCGCTGATAGGAATAGCCGCTGATTTGCCACTATCGGTTCCTTTGTTGCCGTCGTGGTTATAGATTTGCCAATGGCCTTTACTCATAAAGTACTGACAGGCAAAGATGGGTTTTTTGTTAAAAACACCAATACGCCAGTCGTAGTCGGTGTACATGTATTCCTGTAGTAGAACAATAGCGGATTTTTGAAAAAACTGGATAGCATGATGGCGGAGTTCTTCTTCGGAATTCACTTTGATAATACCCCGGGAAAATGCGCCATCAGGAATTTTCATTACCAGTGGAAAGGAAATATCATTGCAGATTCGATTCAAGCCGGCCTTGTCGTTACGATAAAGCAGATAAGAGTCTGGCATTGGTAAGTTGTTGGCAGCGAGCAATTCTTTAAGATAGATTTTATTGGTGCAACGAAGAATAGACGTTGGATCATCAATAACCACCAGGCCTTCGCTTTCTGCTCTGCGCGCGAATTTGTATGTGTGATTATTGGTCGCGGTCGTTTCACGAATAAATAAGGCATCGTATTCGGCCAGCCGAATGTAGTCTTTAGGTGTGATGAGTTCAACATCAATCCCAATACGGCGCCCACTTTTGATGAAATTATTAAGTGCAGTACTATCGCTGGGGGGGATTTTTTCATCTGGATTATGCAAGATCGCCATGTCATATCGAAAACTGCGTTTCTTAGATGGTTTTCGCCACAATTTACGATCAAAGTGATCCAGCGCATTGGCAAAAGAGTCTTGTTCATTTTCAGTCAATTTATTAATCGCACCGGCTCCGATACGACGAATTTGCCAATGTTCTTTATAACTAAATTCAATTTCTATGATCGGACACGCAAATTGATCATAAATCTGGCGGGCAAGCTTTTGCAGACTAGGAATTTCACAGTGACCAAAAAAGACTTTAACGACGAAACCGAGTTGTTCCGCATTGTTTGTTGCCGAAATTAATTTGTCTAATTGAAATGCGAGTTCGGAAATATCATAGGCATAAAGACTTTTACGGGATAAATCATTGATAGTACGTAGACTAGGGACAACCTTATGGCCACGTGCTTCAGAAACCATCGAGCAGTAATAGCCAGGGCTGAGGTAGTCCAGACTGTGGCAAAGATTAATAATTTGCGCTCGCCCTCTATCCATCTGCGACGGATTTTGCAGGTAATCGTCTACAGTGACAACCTGGACGCTAGGGAAATAGGGTGCCCAGTCTTCTTTATTCTCTATTACTATCAGACGGTTAGACATTTTCTTGGTAAAACCCTTTTATATAATCGGTTGCTTAAAATGCGAATAGTAAAGATATTATTAGCTTGAGGTGAGATTTATTTTCACGAAAGGTTTTTAGGGACTAGCTTAATGTTGAAAACTCACATATCCTTCGCGGAAAATCGTTCCTTAGGAGAGCGTGTGTTATGTATGCCAGCGCTATTTTAGATGTTTTTTCACAACGTTATCTCGATGCACGCAATCAGTTTATTGGTGCTGCAGAAACCAGCCCGATAGTGGCAAAGCTAAATGGATTTCAACATCCCCTGAAAGGACCAAAAGGAGAAAAGCTGTGTTGTGATGTTGCATGGTTGGGGGACCTTCAGGCAAAACAGGTTGTGATTCTGGTTTCAGGATTGCATGGTGTTGAAGGCGGTGTCGGATCGGCGATACAGACGGACTTTATTAATCGATATCGTCGTTTACCGCAGGATGTGTGTGTAATAGTTGTGCATGCGCTTAACCCTTGGGGGTTCGCATCTGCCTGTCGCAATGACCATGAAGGCATTGATATTAACCGTAACTTTGTCGATTTTTCAGCATCGTTACCCGAATTCAGGGCAGAGGATCTTTGGCAGAAACTAGCCAGTAGTGAACTTGATATTGAGATAGTCGCTCAAGATCGTGAGCAGTTTGATGTATTGAGTGAGGGGCAGTATTCTGAATCAAAAGCGCTTTACTACGGTGGTCAGCAACCCAGTTGGTCACGGCAATGCATAGAACAGTTAGCAGGTCAGCTTAAACCGGAAACACGAGACAGTATTATAGTGATTGATATTCATAGTGGTCTCGGCCCGTATGGTTATGGCGAGCTCATTAGTGATCATCCGATGGATAGTCCAGCAAGAGATATTGCACTGAATGTTTTTGGTGCCACGGTGACTGAACCGGTTCTGGGAACATCCAGTTCAGGAGAGAAGCGGGGCTTACATGATTACTTCTGGCATGCTCTCGGCGATCATGTCTGCTTCGTAACACTGGAGTTTGGGACTTTTGGGTATCAGGAAATGTTACGCGTCTTATTGGCGGATCAAAAGCTACAGCAGCAAGTGACAGATTGGCAGGACGATGAAACATTGGAAGTGAAACATGCCATGCAGGACTTTTTCTGTCCCGATGAAAAACAATGGCAAGAGCTGGTTTTATTCCGAGGGCGGCAGGTGATTGAAATGGCATTAGCCAGTTTAACGGGATCAGGTAACCACGTCGGTGAGTAATAGCGATATTCAATTCAGACCAGCGATAGCGGCAGATGTGGCACAACTGGTAGCGCTAGAAAATCAGTGTTTTGATAGCGATCAATTATCTAGACGAAGTTTCAAATGGATGATCAATAGGGCCAACGCTTTATTGCTGGTGGCAGAAGAGCAAACTAATATTGTGGGCTACATTTTGCTGCTTTATCACCAAGGCACTTCCTTGGGGCGTGTTTATTCTCTGGCGATAGCCGAACAGTTTCGTAATCGTGGTCTGGCTCGGCAATTAATGCAAATAGCAGAACGCGAAGCATTGAATAACGGCCGCAGCTTTTTACGACTTGAAGTCAGGCCTGATAATGCGGGTGCTATCAGACTGTATGAGAGTCTGGGCTATAAAACATTCGAGATAGTAAGTGATTACTATGATGATCACACTGACGCTGTAAGAATGATGAAAGTGTTGCATCATCAACCTGAGCTGGTACATCCACATGTTGCTCATTATTCACAAACCACCGATTTCACCTGTGGTCCCGCCTCATTGATGATGGTGATGAAAACGTTAAGACCCAGTATTGAATTGAGCCGAAGTCTGGAGTTGCAGATATGGCGAGAAGCCACCACTATTTTTATGACATCGGGTCATGGTGGTTGCAGTCCACAAGGCCTGACTCTGGCCGCTAACAAAAGAAATTTTGTGACAACATTAATAACAAATAGCATAGATACACCATTTATTAATAGTGTGCGTAGTGAAGAAAAAAAATCAGTTGTTGAGCTGGTTCATCAGGACTTTCAGACTGAAATTGAACAAACTGATATTAAGGTAGAAATTGGTAATATTGATGTTGAAGTATTGCGGCCTATGGTTGAGAAAGGTGCTTTGGCCGTTTTACTGATAAGCTCTTATCGGCTGAATAAAAGTAAATCGCCCCACTGGGTAGTCCTGGTATCGATATCTGATACTTTTGTGTATTTTCATGATCCTGATATTGATTGGGATGAAAATAAAAGTGTCACAGATTGTCTGTATATACCGGTGACGCACAAGGAGTTCAACCAAATATTAGGCTATGGACAGCCTCGCTATCAGGCTGCAGTTATTTTACAACCGGATAGCGAGCGCTTTTAATTTCTCATTAAGATTTTCGCTGGCTACGTGCAAATTGGATAGCCGCTCTGACTTGATTTGGGGCGGTGCCACCTAAATGATCACGCGCGGCTACCGATCCTTCGAGGGTTAATATTTCAAAAACATCATCACTGATTTGATCTGAGAACATTTGCAGTTCTTGTAAGCTCAGTTCAGACAGATCTTTTTGGTGTTTAATACCATAGGCAACAGATAGGCCAACGACTTCATGTGCATCACGAAACGGCACACCTTTACGCACTAGGTAATCAGCCAAGTCAGTAGCAGTGGCATAGCCACGAAGAGCAGCATTACGCATATTATCGGCTTTAACAGTGATGACAGACATCATGTCGGCATAAACACGTAACGAACCGAGCAAGGTGTCAATGGTATCGAATAGTGGTTCCTTGTCTTCCTGATTGTCTTTGTTATAAGCCAGAGGCTGATTTTTCATCAAGGTGAACAAGTTGAACAAGTTGCCGTAAACGCGGCTAGTTTTACCACGAATCAGCTCGGGCACATCGGGATTTTTTTTCTGCGGCATGATGGATGAGCCGGTGCAGAAGGCATCCCCCAAATCGACAAAATCAAATTGTGCCGAGGACCAGATGATAAGTTCTTCTGAGAACCGCGACAGATGCATCATTAAGAGAGATGCGAAGCTGTTAAATTCAATCGCAAAGTCACGATCACTCACAGCATCCAGAGAATTGAGGCAAATACGATCAAAGCCAAGTAATTTGGCAGTCAGTTCACGATCAATTGGGAAAGTAGTGCCCGCTAAAGCCGCTGCGCCTAACGGCAGAGAGTTAACCCGTTTTTCACAGTCGTCAAGACGTTCTGCATCACGGCATAGCATTTCATACCATGCCATCATGTGATGGCCAAAGGTGACGGGTTGAGCCGTCTGTAGATGAGTAAATCCAGGCAAAATCGTGTCAGCCTCACGCTCGGCAACGGCAAGCAACGCTTCCTGCAGTCGGAATAATTCAGACCGAATGGGTTCAATCATGTCGCGCAAATACAATCTGACATCGGTGGCAACCTGATCATTACGAGAGCGGCCGGTATGGAGTTTTTTACCTACTTCACCGATCAATGCTATCAGTCTCGCCTCTATATTCATGTGCACATCTTCTTGTGCAATGGACCATTCAAATTCGCCGTTGTCAATTTCCGTAGCAATGGTTTCCAGACCAAGGGTAATTTTCTGGCATTCATCTTTGGTTAACACACCAACACTGGCCAGCATAGTGGCATGCGCAATAGAGCCTTTAATGTCCTGTTTATACATACGGTGGTCGAATTGAACGGATGCAGTGAACTCTTCCACAAAGGCATTGGTGGGTTGGGTCAGTCGGGCTGACGATAATTTTTTGCTGGTTGTGGTCATGGCATTAAGTCTTTTAGACGATAAAAACAAAGTACTCATTATAACGCGGTTATTCGTTAATCAAGGTGGAAATGCTAGAATCCAGCTTTAATATAGTGATTATTAAGCTTTAAGCCCACATTCAAGCTAAGAGATGAGCAGATAAATGACCAACAGAATTGTAAAAATCGCCACCCGTAAAAGCCCCCTCGCGATATGGCAGGCAGAGTATGTACGTGATGCTTTGATTGAATTGCATCCTGGATTACAGGTGGAACTGGTGAGAATGAGTACTCAAGGCGATAAAATTCTGGATGTGCCGCTGGCAAAAGTAGGTGGTAAAGGTCTGTTTGTGAAAGAGCTGGAGCAAGGTATGTTGGCAGGTGATGCTGATATTGCAGTTCATTCAATGAAAGATGTGCCGGTAGAATTTCCACAAGGATTGCACTTGCCGGTGATTTGTCGACGTGAAGATCCTTATGATGCCTTTGTCTCAAATAACTATCCGTCACTAGAAGCACTGCCGCAGGGAGCTCGAGTCGGCACATCAAGTTTGCGTCGGGAATGCCAGGTGCGCACCGCACGCCCCGATCTGGAGGTGTTACCTTTACGTGGCAATGTGAATACTCGTCTGGCAAAACTGGACGCAGGCGGTTATGACGCAATTATTTTAGCGTCGGCTGGTTTAAAACGTTTGGGCCTTGACGATCGGATTCGCTCTACCTTAACAGCAGAACAAAGTTTGCCAGCAATTGGGCAGGGTGCGGTTGGTATTGAAACCCGGGTTGATGACGATGAAATTAACGCCTTAATTGCGCCACTGCTTTGCCCAGAAACCTGGACTGTGGTCAGTGCTGAGCGTGCACTAAACCAACGTCTAGCGGGTGGGTGTCAGGTGCCAATTGGCGGATATGCTATTTTGGATGATGGTGAAGTCTGGTTGCGCGGACTGGTTGGGCGACCAGATGGTAGTGAAATGTTGCGCGCTGAAACCAGAGGCAAGGCCGAAGATGCGCAAGCACTTGGAATCCAGTTAGCGGAGGAGTTACTTTCACAAGGTGCAGATAAGATTTTGGCCGATGTGTATGGTGACTAATGTGTCACTTCAGGGAAAAAAAGTATTAATTACCCGCCCTGAGCAACAGGCAAAAACAGTCTGTGAACTTGTAGAGAAAGCGGGAGGACAAGCGATTACTTTTCCAGTCATCGACATTGTGCCTATCCCACCTGAAAAGTGGTCACAACACGCATTATCCGAACAAAATATGATTATTTTTATCAGCCGTAATGCGGTGATGCATTTTGTAAGTGAATTAACGCAGCCTTTGCCCGAAAAAACACTGTTAGCCGCTGTGGGTGCAGGTACTGCTGACAGTATGCGTGAAAAAGGGTTACGTGTGGATATACAGCCGCCGCAGTCAACAGGAAGCGAAGGTTTGTTGGCAATGCCAGAGTTGCAACTGCTTGATGACCAAAATGTGCTTATTGTCCGTGGAAAAGGTGGGCGTGAGTTATTGGCAGAGTCCTTACATGCAAGAGGGGCTAACATTCGGTATATTGAAGTATATGAGCGCTCATTGCCATCACCGAGCGCTGCAGAATATCAATTAGCACTGACTGCTAATTATGTGGTCTGTACCAGTGTGGCGGGAGTAGAAAATCTGCTCCGGCTATTGCAGGATGATGTGAAGGCTTTATTGACAAAGCCACTGGTGGTAATGAGCGAAAGAATTAAACAGTATGCGTTAACACAAGGATTTCATTGTGTTGAAGTGGCAGATGAATCTAGTGACAGTGCTGTGATTCAGCGATTGATTGAAATGGAAAATAGCTATGGAAAATAAAACCGAGCAACAGGAAGTCAATGACACTATTCAGGATGTTGAACAGGACAACAGTGCCAAAACCACTGAGAATAAGGCCAATAGCTTGGCGATCTGGTTAATTGTGCTGGCATTGATATGCTTGAATGGGGGCTTATATTGGTTGTGGTCTCAGCATAAAATGGCTACTGAAGGATTGACACAACAGCTGATTGAGGCTCAAAAATACTCTGAGCAAGTGATGCAGTTAGAACACACTTTGCAGCAGGATAGAGATAAAGTACAACAACAGTTAGATTTACTGCAGACAGGACAAAGTGAATTTTCTGAAAAATTAAAAGCATTACAGGATCGTCAACAATTAACTAACGGTGACGTACAGCACTATTGGGCACTGTCGGAAGTTGAATACCTGTTGAACGCAGCCAATCAAAGAGTCTTATTGGCGGCAGATGTGGCAGGAGCACAAGTTGCACTTTCATTAGCGGATGAGCGTATTAAGGCATTGTCAGATTATCGTTTGCATCCACTTAGAGCTTTGCTGGCAGAAGAGCAGTTAGCTTTGGCATCTGTTACCAAAGTGGATATTGACGGCATGGCGGTGCAATTACAAAGCGCTCTGGATAAGGTAGATAGCATCCAGATATTGATGGCGCCAGAGCATGCTTCTAAACAGGAAGACAGTCCAGAAGCAGTATCGTCCATAGCAAGTAATTGGAAGACGGCATTATCAAAGGCATGGCAACAAGTTCGGTCGTTGGTGGTTATTCGACATCAGCAGGAAGGTGCTGCGGCAGTATTGGTGCCAGAGCAGCGGTATTTTTTGTATCAAAATCTTCGATTGAAATTGGAAACAGCACGTTTGGCATTATTGTCGGGCAGAGAAGCTGTTTTTCATGCCAGTCTGCTGTCTGCTGAGCAATGGTTACAGCAATATTTTGTTGGTGGTGAGCGTGATGCGCTTTTGGAATTGGTGAAATCATTGCAACTTGAAAAAATAACTGTAGCGTTGCCAGATATTTCAACCTCTTTGGTCTGGTTGCAGCAACAAGGCGCAGAACAATGAAAACCCTAATCATCATTGCGGTGGGATTGATGGTTGGTGGCGGCCTTATATGGCTGGCAGACTTTGAACCAGGTTTTGTCTTATTGCAATATGGTAGCTGGAGCCTTGAAACCTCATTGGTTGTTTTTTTGGCGGCTTTTCTATTGTTGGTGATAGCAACTTATATGACATTAAGAAGTATGGTGCTCGTACAACAGGCGCCAAAGAAACTCGCAGCCTGGCAACAATCTCGACGCCAGTATCGAGCGGGACAGGCTCTGACCCGTGGTTTGATTACCTTGGAAGAAGGTCGTTGGGCTGAGGCAGAAGGTATCTTGGCGCGTCACGCTGGAAACAGTGAGACACCGTTGTTGCACTATTTGGCAGCAGCGCGTGCGGCACAAAAACAACATGCGGCTGAACGTCGAGATAATTATTTACGACTAGCACATGAAACCACTGCGGGTTCAGATGTTGCTGTCGGTGTCGTGCAGGCTGAACTGCAATTATCTGCGGGACAAAAAGAACAGGCCTTAGCGACGTTACAGCATTTACGTGAAGTGGCACCAAAACATCCCTATGTATTGCAGTTATTACAGCAGCTATATTCGGATATGAATCAATGGCAGCGAGTGCAAGAAGTATTGCCTGATTTGCGCAAACGCCATGTATTGGAATCATCAGCAGTCAAAGCTTTATCAACTGATGCCGCTGTTGGGCAAATGCAAGCAGCTTTAGTGCGCCACGATTGGGATGCAATGGATAGTATCTGGAACCAGGCCTCAGCTAAAATCCGACAAACTGAAGCCCTACTGACAAGATATGTAGCAGGCCTGTTGAAACAGAATAAATCACCGCAGGCCATAACTCTGATCGAAGCTTATTTACGTAAGCAATGGAGCGATGCTTTAATCTATCAGTATGGACTGATCGTACAAACAGACTCGTTATCACAATTGTCAAAAGCTGAAAAATGGTTAAAAGAAAAGCAAAACAATCCTTGGTTGTTATTAACATTGGGACGGTTGGCGAGCTGTAATAAACTGTGGGCAAAAGCCGAAGAGTATTTGCGAGCCAGTATCGATCATGGGGCAAGAGGAGAGACATATAAGGTGTTGGCTGAAGTGCTGGCAGCCCAAGGTAAAGATTTACAGGTAGCCGAGGCCTATCAGAAAGGCCTAAGTTTGATGTTGACACAAGATGAGACTTTCGTTTCATAGTCTAATGGATAGTTAATATATGATAGACGCAAGTACTCACTACCTTATGGATGTGTTGGCATTATTGCTGGCCACAGTTATTGTAATTCCATTATTTCATGCCATTCGATTAGGTGCCATTCTGGGTTATCTGGCTGCAGGCGCTATTCTTGGGCCTTGGGGGTTAGGACTTATTACCGAGGTTGAACAAGTTCGCCATTTAGGCGAATTTGGCGTCATATTTCTGTTGTTTATTCTGGGTATAGAACTAAAACCTGAAAAGTTATGGCAAATGAGGCACATGGTGGTTGGCTTGGGTTTGGCTCAGTTACTGGTGACAGCAGCAGTACTGTACGGCATCGCAGTGTGGTTTGGGCTGACACAAAAGGCTGCAATTATTGTTGGTTTTGGTCTGGCGCTTTCTTCCACCGCATTTTGTTTGCAGTTACTTGCCAAGCGAGGCGGGATTTCCACCACTATGGGGAGAATGACTTTATCTATTCTGTTATTGCAGGATATTGCTGTTGTGCCGTTATTGGCACTGGTATCAATGCTGGCTGGTGCTGATGCCAGTAGTTCTGAATCAAGTTTCAACTTTCTTTACGCCGTGTTGGCCATCATCGCACTCTTGTTTGCAGGCCGTTATTTACTCAACCCTGTTCTGGGAAGAATAGTCGCGAGTCAGGATCCAGAAGTATTTATTGCTGTTGCCGTATTGTTAGTGCTGGGTGTGGCATGGATTATGGAATCGGTCGGTTTGTCGATGGCATTAGGCGCCTTTCTGGCAGGTCTGATGCTGGCAGAGTCACATTACCGGCATCAAATTGAGGCCGATATCCTACCGTTTAGAGGGATTCTGCTTGGTTTGTTTTTCATGACAGTTGGGATGGGTATCAATTTTGAATTGTTGTGGAATGAGCTGGCAACCATTATCAGTTTGACTATCGGTCTGATGGCAATTAAAGCACTGGTGGTGTATTTGTTAGCAAGAATTAGTGGCACCCGCCATGATATTTCTCTTCAAACAGCCGTATTACTTTCACAAAGTGGAGAGTTTGGTTTTGTCATGTTTGGTTTTGCTGCGGCGTCAGGGGTACTGGACACACAATTGAGTCATATGATGACTTTAATTATAGCGTTGACCATGGTTGCAACGCCTCTGGCGGTAAAAGTAATTAATGTAGTGTTATTAAAGTTTTATACGCCTAAAACGACAGAAACGAGTAGTATTGTTGAGTTTGTTGATGACGCAGAAGAACACATTATTTTGGCTGGATTTGGTCGTGTTGGGGCTAGGATTGGCGCCTTGTTAGCAGCAGCAGGTGTGCCTTATATTGCGTTAGAGCTGAAACAGGAGCGAGTGAAGTCAGCTCGTACACAAGGATTTCCGGTCTTTTTTGGTGATGCAAGCAATGTCAAAGTATTGCAGGCAGCAGGGGCAGATCGTGCCAAAATGATCGTGGTGTCGTTAGAGGATCCTGAAAACGTTGACCGCCTCGTTTCATCTGTCAGGCAGTATTATTCCGACATGCCCATTCATGCACGCGCCAGAGATAGACGCCACTGTGCTGAACTCATCAATATGGGTGCGACAACAACAGTGTCAGAAACGCTTGAAACCAGTTTGAGATTAACGGAAGAAGTTTTGTTAGGCAGTGGAGTCAGTGATGATGATGTAAAAAAAGTCATCAACGAGTTTCGGGATGAGTATTATTCGGATGTAGTGAAGAAAGTGACCGAGCAAAAAGTGGTAATGGGCGAATTAAGGCATTAATTCGCCACTACTCAGGGGTTACAGACGCATCGGCATCACTACATATTGCCGTTCAAATTGTTCATTGGCAGGTGTTATTAAAACGCTGCTGTTATCATCACTGAATACCATTTTTACCTTATCATCCGGCATGGCATTAAGTAAGTCCAGCAAATAAGCATTGTTAAAAGCGATTTCCAGCGATGGGCCTTGATACTCAACACTGATTTCCTCTTCGGCAGATTCTTGTTCCTGATTGATTACAGTAGCTTTGAACAAGTTGGGCTCAAGATTAATGCGAACACTACGGTGTTTATCACTGGATAAGATGGCTGCACGAGACAATGCCTGTTTTAATTGATCACGTTCAGCGATGACTATTTTGTCACCACCGAGTGGCAGCACGCGTTCATAGTTCGGAAATTGCCCATCAATCAGTTTGGAAGTAAAGTGCAAATCAGGCAGTTCAACCTTGATTTGTTGATTACTAAAAGCGATGGTGGCATTGTCATCACTGTCACTCAATAAGCGACCCAATTCAAGAATGGCTTTACGAGGCACAATGATGCTATTTTTTTCAGTCACGGTGGCGGCTGTTGCCAGACTGCCCAGCGCTAAACGGTGACCATCAGTAGCAACAGCGCGCAGGGTGTTTTCTTCACGCTCCAGTAGCAAACCATTGAGATAATAGCGGACATCCTGGCTTGCCATTGCAAAACTGGTTTCATCAAGTAACGACTTAAGTGCAGATTGTGGCACGCTGATTTCATCAACGTAATTTGCACCTTCACTATCAGGGAAATCTTCACTGGGCAGTGTTGATAGCGAAAAACGGCTTTTTCCCGCACGAACCACCGCTTTATTTTCCTCTGCCTGAAAACTAATCGTTGCATTACTGGGAAGAGCGCGACAAATATCAAGAAACTTACGGGCTGAAACCGTGGTTTTGCCTTCTTGTTCTACGCTGACCGGCAGGGTTGCAATCATTTCCAGTTCCATATCGGTACTGGTCATTGACAATTGGTTGCCGTGAGCACGCAGTAAGATGGTTGATAGAATTGGCAAGGTAGCACGTCGTTCAACGATGCTGCAGACCAACTGTAATGGGCGGACAATCAATTCTTGGCTAACAGTAAATTGCATGGTCATTCTCTTGATTAACTGGATAAAGTTCGGAATAGATTACGATAATCCTCGGCAATACGGCTATCAGTTTCTTTGAGCTCTGCCACCTTGCGACAGGCATGTAGTACCGTGGTATGGTCACGACCGCCAAATGCCTCACCGATTTCGGGCAAACTATGGTTGGTTAGTTCTTTGGCCAATGCCATAGCTATCTGGCGAGGGCGAGCGATTGAGCGGGTGCGTTTTTTAGATAATAGATCGGAAACGCGAATTTTAAAATATTCAGCAACTGTTTTTTGAATGCTTTCCAGCGTGACCAGCTTTTGATGTAAGGCCAGTAGATCCTTGAGGGCTTCCTGAGCCATGTCAATCGAAAGTGGTTGATTGGTGAAGCGGGAGAAAGCGAGTATTCGTTGTAAAGCCCCTTCAAGATCACGTACGTTTGAGCGGATGCGTTTAGCGATAAAAAAGGCGACATCTTCTGGTAAGACGATCAAATGTTGCTGGGCTTTTTTAATCAAAATAGCGACGCGCGTTTCCAGTTCAGGCGGTTCGAGGGCGACAGTAAGTCCCCAGCCTAGACGTGATTGCAAACGTTCATCCATGTTTTCAACTTCTTTTGGGAAGCGGTCACATGTCAGGATGATTTGACGCTGGCCTTCTAATAAATTGTTAAAGGTGTAAAAAAATTCTTCTTGAGAACGTTCTTTTTTGGCAAAAAATTGGATGTCGTCAATAAGTAGTGCGTCGGCACTACGATAATGCGCCTTGAACTGATCAATAACATTATTACGCAATGAGGTGATCATATCTTGCACAAAACGTTCTGAAGATAGATAAATAACCCGAGCTTTAGGATTGTTTTTTTTGATTTGATTGCCAACAGCAAGCATTAGGTGAGTCTTACCTAGTCCTGTACCACCATATAGGAATAAGGGATTGTATCCACTGGTGCCAGGTGCCTCGGCAACATGTAATGATGCGGCTCGCGCAATCTGGTTGGATTTTCCTTCAACGAAAGAGTCAAAGTTAAATAACGGATTGATAGGACTGCCAATGGCTGGTTCAGCAGCATTGCTAGTGTTATTTGATGATCTTGGGGCCGTTTTGTTTTTTGGCGAAGACTCTGTTGGCTTGGTTCCTACCTCAATTTGCACGGCACTGATTTTGCCTTGGCTTAAAGTGTGAACAAGATCGTTAATTTTTTGTTCAAGTTGTTCCTGTACCCATGTTTGCACGTAAGAGTTTGGTGCTAACAAACGCAAGCTATTGTCAGTATGGATGACTTGTAACGGGCGCAACCAAGTGTTCAGCTGTTGGGCTGAGAGCTCACCTTCGAGATGGGACAGGCATTTTTCCCATAAGGGTGATGACACAGGAACTCCTTGGTTTTCAATATGATCGGAATGATGTTTAGTCGTTCAAACAGGACTTTAATTTGTTATAGTATAACGCCGACAACAAGTCCGCTAAAGTTATCTTCAATGACTAATTTTAGCAAGTATAAACTTATCAGTGCAGGCCAGAAGCAAAGTTTGACTTACTGTGGGCTAACGCACTATAATTTCAGCCCTTTTGCCCCGGTAGGATTTTCTCGGCTCGGCGAAAAACATATTATTTTAGTGGAGTTGGTGAAATGAAAAGAACTTTTCAGCCTAGTAATTTAAAGCGTAAGCGTACACATGGTTTCCGTGCCCGCATGAAGACTGTTGGTGGTCGTCGCATTATCAATGCTCGACGCGCAAAAGGCCGTGCAAGCCTGACAGTGTAACTATATCTCTAGTATTTTAGGGAGACATGACTTGGCAAGATTAAGCCGGGCCATGAGAATGAACAACCCGAGAGATTTTTCTCGGGTATTTCGTCAAGCAAAGCGCACTAGTGGTGGTGGTTTGACGATATTAACGGTTGAGAACTCAGTAGGGCATCCTCGTCTGGGGCTTGCGATAGCTAAGAAACATCTAAAGCTGGCATCGCGGCGCAACCGATTGAAGCGGATTATTCGTGAGTCATTTCGACAGCATCAATCTGCTTTTGCCAATATAGATATTGTGGTGTTGTCCCGTGCCGATATTGCTCAGAGACAAACATTGCAAATAAGGGCAGCATTGGAGCGGCATTGGGAAACGGTGATAGCGCAATGGAAAAAATCTTGATAGGCCTTGTTCGAGGTTACCAGTTAATCATCAGTCCACTGTTAGGAGCAAATTGTCGCTTTCAGCCCACTTGTTCACATTACATGATAGAAGCCATTAGCCGTTTCGGCCCATTTCGCGGTGTCTGGTTTGGTTTTCGCAGACTTTTACGTTGCCACCCATGGCATGCTGGTGGTTTAGATCCTGTTCCTGAATTAAAGACAAAAAAACACAATGGATAATTTCAAAACCTTTCTTATTTTTGGCTTGCTGATAGTTTCATTACTATTATGGGATGCTTGGCAAAAGGACTATGTGCGTCCCCAGCAGGCAGCGCAAGTAGCTGAAACAGTGAATGAATCGATTCCTGATACTGTGACTAAGCAAGACATACCGGACATGCCAGTAGTCAAATCACTAGATAGCTTGCCTGACATTGAGCAAAGTGTAAAAGCGTCGCTTACTAACAAAATTCATATCAAAACAGATGTAATGGATCTGCATATTGACACTCAGGGTGGTGATATTCGGGATCTTGCATTGTTAAAATATGCAGTTGAATCCAGCACACCAGACGTTCCTGTACAGTTTCTGAATGATACCGCTTCACAGTTCTTCGTGGTTCAATCTGGACTGCGCTCAGATGTGTCCGCGCCCACCCATTATGACCAATACATATCGGAAAAAAATCAATATGAATTGATCGATGGTCAGGATACAGTGACAGTGCCTTTACATTGGCAATCTGAAGAGGGGTTAAAAGTTACTAAAACTTATCGCTTCCACCGCGATAGTTATGTGGTCGATGTTGATTTTCAAATTGAAAATAATAGTGGCGAACAGTTTTCTGCCTATCCCTACGCCCAATTTA
The DNA here is from genome assembly GCA_029882915.1 of Gammaproteobacteria bacterium. Classification (GTDB taxonomy): domain Bacteria; phylum Pseudomonadota; class Gammaproteobacteria; order Nitrosococcales; family Methylophagaceae. Next base: position 35,635 of record JAOUJZ010000007.1, read on the forward strand.
ACCGAAAGCGTCCACAGGATGATTCAGGTTTTATTTATACCTATACCGGTGCGGTGTTCTCAAGCGAAGCTAATAACTATGAAAAAGTTAAGTTTGATGATCTGGATGATGCCAGCTTTAGCAATTCAGGCATGGGTGGTTGGGCTGCGATGATTCAACATTATTTTGTAGCGGCCCTTATTCCTGCCAAAAATGACAAAGAGAATGGGTTTTACGGTAAATCAATTAATGAGAAGAACTATACTGCTGGTGTAAAACTGCCGACAATGGATGTGGCCGACGGAGAAAATTCACAAGCAAAATTTCGTATGTATTTGGGTCCTAAAGAGCACCAACGCTTAGAGTTGGTCGCTGATAATCTGGATTTAACGGTTGACTATGGCATATTGACCATTATCTCTCAGCCCTTGTTTACAGTTATGGAATGGATACACCGTCTGACTAATAACTGGGGCTGGTCCATTGTTTTCCTCACGATTTTAATTAAATTAGCATTTTATCGCCTGTCTGCCGCGAGTTACCGCTCAATGGCTTCAATGCGAAAATTAACACCAAAATTAGCCAGTTTGAAAGAACGCTTTGGTGATGATAAACAAAAATTTAATCAGGCGATGATGGAGTTATATCGTACTGAAAAGATCAATCCACTCGGTGGTTGTTTGCCAATACTGGTACAAATGCCCGTATTTCTGGCATTTTACTGGGTGCTAGTAGAAAGCATTGAATTGCGTCAGGCAGACTTTATTTGGTGGTTAAATGATTTAACGGCGATGGATCCATACTTTATTTTGCCGGTGTTATTTGGCCTTAGCATGTTTTTCCAGCAAAAATTAAATCCGGCACCACAAGATCCTGCACAAGCGATGATGATGAAAGCATTTCCGGTAGTGTTTACAGTATTTTTTGCCTTTTTCCCATCGGGTCTAGTGCTGTACTGGGTGGTCAACAATATCTTATCGATTGCTCAACAGTGGCACATTACGCGTAAATTAGGCGCATTATAAAGGGCTCCCTGACCTGGTCATGGACACGATTGTTGCAATTGCCACTGCTCCAGGGCGTGGTGGAGTCGGTGTAGTTAGATTATCCGGCGTTAAAAGTGCAGATATCGCTAAAAAAATCTGCGGTAAGTTACCACAGCCACGTTTCGCTCAATTTGGTCATTTTAAAGATCAAGATGGTGAGATCATTGATAGTGGAATTACGCTTTTTTTTCCTAATCCAGCCTCTTTTACTGGTGAAGATGTCATTGAGCTGCATGGGCATGGCAATCCTTTGGTGCTCGATAGATTATGTCAGAGAGCCATCAGTCTAGGCGCAAGAATGGCGCGCCCAGGCGAATTCTCAGAACGAGCCTTTCTCAACAACAAAATGGATCTGGCACAAGCTGAAGCGGTTGCCGATTTGATTGACAGTTCCACTGAGCAAGCAGCACGAAGCGCAATGCGTTCACTGCAAGGGGTGTTTTCTGATCGTGTTAACCAGCTGTTAAGCCAACTGACAGAGTTACGGATGTATGTCGAGGCAGCGATTGATTTTAGTGATGAAGAGATTGATTTTCTAGCTGAGGCTGCAGTAGATGAACAACTTCAAGGCTTGTTAATAACAGTCGACTCAATAAGCAATAGTGCCCAGCAAGGACGACTTTTACGTGATGGTATGAGTGTGGTACTTGCCGGCCAACCTAATGCTGGAAAATCGAGCCTTCACAACCAATTAGCGGGACATGATGCAGCCATAGTGACGGATGTGGCTGGTACTACCCGTGACATTTTACGAGAACAAATTCACCTTGGCGGTTTGCCCTTACGAATTTCTGATACTGCGGGTTTGCATGATTCGACGGATGTGGTGGAACAGGAAGGCATTCGCCGTACTCAAAATGAAATTGCACAGGCCGATCATATTTTATTGATTGTAGATGATGAGCATGGCATGACGAAAAAAGATGAACAGATCCGTGCCGAACTGCCACAACATATCCCACTAACCATCATTCGTAACAAAGTAGATAAAACGGGTCATCCTATTGAGCTAGTGACAGAACAGCAGCAGATTACGATCTATCTATCTGCAAAAACGGGTGAAGGGATGGCAATATTAGAAAAACATTTATGTGACTCTGTCGGCTATCATCCGCTAGATGAAGGCGTGTTTATTGCTCGAAGAAGGCATCTTGATGCACTAGACCGAGCTCGTTCAGCGATAGAAGCCGGCTATAATTGCCTTGAAGGATTGGGGGCTGGTGAGTTATTGGCAGAGGAACTTCGCCAAGCACAACATGCTCTTGGCGAAATTACCGGCACATTTACCAATGAGGATTTGCTAGATAAGATTTTTTCCAGCTTTTGTATTGGTAAATAGAAGAGTTCAAAATTAAGGCGAGAATGAAGAACCGCAACCACAAGTTGTAGTTGCATTAGGATTGCGGATCACAAACTGTGAGCCTTCAACACTGTCTGCATAATCGATTTCAGCACCGACCAGATATTGATAGCTGGTAGGATCAATCAATAAAGTGACACCACCATTTTCAACCTGAGTATCACCTTCACTGACTTCTTCTTCAAAAGTGAAACCGTATTGAAAGCCTGAACACCCACCACCAGTGATGAATACACGTAACTTAAGACGATCATCACCCTCTTCTTTAATCAGCGCGCTCACCTTGCTGGCAGCAGCATCGGTGAAATTAACTGGACTAGGCATTTCACTACTCATAGTGGGAACTCCAAAAGTGTAAGTATATAATCTGTGTATTATCCAATGCTGAGTAATTTAGTCAACATTGGTTTTTTGTTATTGCTGAAATGTGTTGCTATCAATAGCGTGGTGAGTAAGAGGTAGTTTTAGTCGAGGGTAAACGGAGATTATTTGCGAACGATCAACATCTTATTAGTAATTGTAAGACTATGATGTTGGTGATATTAACCATTAAATTAGTGTTGGTTTCGCTTTATTGATAGTTCTCTGGTATGATCGCCGGTTCCAAAATAGTTCCAAAATATAGTCTTTTTCAAGTAAATTTAGGCTTGGGAAAAGAGGCAGTAACTTAAGCGAGAGCCTATGGTTAGTTTAGAAACCCCAGTATGTGATTTTGGCTTGCAGGCACATGATTTTTCATTGCCTGGTACAGATGGCAAAATATGGACACTAGATGATTGTTGCGGTGAAAATGGCTTATTGGTCATGTTTATCTGTAACCATTGCCCTTATGTCCAAGCCATATTAGATCGTTTGGTTCGTGACACCAATGAGTTAAAGCAGCTTGGTGTGAACACGGTGGCAATCATGGCCAATGACGTGGCCGACTATCCAGAAGATTCTTTTGACAACATGCAACGTGTTGCACAAGAACAAGGTTTTTCCTTCCCTTATTTGTATGATGAAACACAGCAAACTGCCCAAGCTTATGGTGCAGTGTGTACTCCCGATTTCTTTGGTTATAACAAAGATCTTCAATTGCAGTATCGCGGTCGCTTGGACGCAAGTCGAAAACAAGCTGCTGCACCGGATGCACGACGAGATTTATTTGAGGCAATGAAACAGGTTGCTGAGACGGGTCGTGGTCCACAACAACAAATACCTGGTATGGGTTGTTCGATCAAATGGCGAGCAGCTTAAATTTTTTTAATAGGAGAATGTAGATGGCTACACGTAGACATTTAGCTAACGCAATCCGTGCTTTAAGTATGGATGCAGTACAAAAGGCAAACTCTGGTCACCCAGGTGCGCCAATGGGTATGGCAGATATCGCCGAAGTGTTGTGGAATGACCACATGAAACATAACCCGACTAATCCAGAATGGGCAGATCGTGATCGTTTCATTTTGTCTAATGGTCATGGTTCTATGTTGATCTATTCATTGTTGCATTTGTCAGGTTATGACCTGCCAATGGATTCAATTAAAACATTCCGCCAATTGCATTCGCAATGTGCGGGTCACCCTGAGTATGGATATGCGCCAGGCGTTGAAACAACTACAGGCCCTCTAGGTCAAGGTATTACCAACGGTGTTGGTTTTGCGATGGCTGAAAAATTGATGGCGGATCAATTTAATCGTCCAGGCCACGATATTGTTGACCACAACACTTATGTGTTCATGGGCGACGGCTGTTTGATGGAAGGTGTTTCTCATGAAGCGTGTTCATTAGCGGGTACATGGGGTCTGGGTAACTTGATCGCATTCTGGGATGACAATAATATCTCTATCGATGGTCACATTGATGGTTGGTATACAGATGATACAGTTAAGCGTTTTGAAGCATACGGCTGGCATGTACAATCTGTTGATGGCCATGATTCTGATGCAATCAACGCAGCGATCACAGCAGCCAAGGCAGTTAAAGACAAACCTTCACTCATCTGCTGTAAAACAATCATCGGCTTTGGATCTCCTAACAAGAGTGGCAGTCATGACTGCCATGGTGCTGCATTAGGTGAGGAAGAGGTTGCATTAACACGTAAAGAGTTAGGTTGGGACTATGCACCATTTGAAATTCCTGCCGACGTTTACGAAGGTTGGGATGCTAAATCTGCTGGTGCAGCTGCTGAAGCAGCTTGGAATGCTAAATTTGATGCTTATGCAGCTGAATTCCCAGAATTGGCAGCTGAATTCAAACGTCGCATGGCAGGCGAGCTACCAGCTAACTGGAAACAAGCAACAGATGCATTTATCGCTGAAACGAATGAAGCTGCGGCAAGCCTAGCTTCTCGTCAAGCATCACAAAAATCGATTGCTGCATTAGCTCCGGTATTACCTGAATTCTTAGGTGGTTCTGCTGATTTGACTGGTTCTAACTTGACTAGTTGCCCAAGCTTTAAACACGTCAGTGGTAAAGAGCCTGGAAACTACATCTCTTACGGTGTACGTGAATTTGGTATGTACGCAATCATGAATGGTATGGCATTACACGGTGGTTTAATTCCATTCGGTGGTACTTTCCACATGTTCTCTGACTATGCGAAAAGCGCATTGCGTATGGCTGCATTGATGAAACAACGTACTATTGCTGTGTTAACACATGACTCTATTGGTCAAGGTGAAGACGGCCCGACTCATCAGCCTATCGAAAACACATCAGCAATGCGTTACATCCCAAATATGGATGTATGGCGCCCAGCTGATTCAGTTGAGGTTGCTGTTGCGTGGACTTGTTCAGTTGAACGTGCCGACGGCCCATCTAGTTTGGTACTAAGTCGTCAAGGTATTCCAGGTCGTAAGCATGCTGCTGCTGATTTTGATTTAATGCGCAAAGGTGCTTATGTATTATCAGAAGCGAACGGTAATGCCGATGTTATCCTGATTGCAACGGGTTCTGAAGTTGATTTGGCTGCAAAAGCACAAGACGCTTTGGCCGCTGATGGAATCAATGCTCGTGTTGTTTCTATGCCATCAACCAATGTGTTTGATCGTCAAGATCAAGCGTATAAAGACAGCGTTTTAACGCCCGGTGTTAAACGTGTTGCGATTGAAGCGGGTGTCACTGACTTCTGGCGCAAATACGTTGGCCTTGAAGGTGGTGTTGTTGGTATTGATACCTTCGGTGAATCAGCACCGGGTGGCGTATTGATGGAACACTTCGGCTTCACAGTTGATAACGTTGTTAAAACTGTAAAAGAAGTATTGTGAAAATAGCTAACACTTTTAGCTTGTTACAGTAGGTCTAAGATGACCAGTGGGTGAGAATCCACTGGTCATTCTTACTTTTACTGATCATGAAATTCCTTTAAAAACTATAGGTTGAATGTTCACTAAACTGATTAGAGTCTAGTTTTTAAAAGAATTTTAGGTGGAGAAGAAAGAATGACAATTAAAGTAGGTATTAATGGTTTTGGCCGTATCGGACGTATGGCTTTTCGAGCTGCCGCAAAGGATTTCCAAGATATTGAAGTTGTTGCTATCAACGATCTGCTAGATCCAGAATATTTAGCTTATATGCTGAAATACGATTCTGTACATGGACGCTTTGATGGAGATGTCGAAGTGAAAGATGGTGATCTTGTTGTTAATGGTAAAACTATTCGAATTACGGCTGAACGTGATCCCGCTGATCTTAAATGGGATGAAGTGGATGTGGATCTGGTTATTGAATGTACGGGATTTTTCCTGACGGAAAAATCTTGTCAGGCGCATATTGATGCTGGTGCTAAAAAAGTTGTTCAGTCAGCACCTTCAAAAGATCACACTCCGATGTTTGTATATGGCGTTAATCATAATGAATATGCGGGCCAAGCGATTGTGTCTGCTGCGTCGTGTACTACCAATGCATTGGCACCTGTCGCCATGGTTTTAAACGATAATTACGGCATTAAACGTGGCTTGATGACCACTGTTCACGCAGCAACCGCAACGCAAAAAACCGTTGATGGTCCATCAAGCAAAGACTGGCGTGGTGGCCGAGGTATTCTTGAAAATATAATTCCGTCTTCAACTGGTGCAGCTAAAGCAGTCGGTAAAGTGTTGCCTGAGTTGGATGGCAAATTAACTGGAATGGCTTTCCGTGTACCAACATCCGATGTGTCTGTAGTTGATTTGACGGTAGAATTGAACAAAGATGCAACATATAAAGACATCTGTGCAGCGATGAAATCGGCATCTGAAGGCGAATTAAGAGGTGTATTAGGTTATACCGACGAGAGTGTGGTTTCTACTGATTTTCGTGGGCATTCAGCACCATCGAATTTTGATGCAAATGCAGGTATTGCATTAGATGGCACCTTTGTGAAAATCGTTGCCTGGTATGATAATGAGTATGGTTACACCTGCAATATGATGCGTTTGGTTGAGTTGGTAGGCAGCTAACATAAATACGTCCTGCTTTAATTTAAGAAAAATAGTCGATAGAAACCAGTTGCTTCTTAAATGAAGAGAGTAAACTTTGGTTGTTCTGTAGCTGCCCATCAGGCGGCTATAATCAGTATTCAGTTACGAGGTAATATAATCACATGTCTGTAATCAAGATGGCCGACCTGAACTTACGCGGCAAACGAGTATTAATTCGTCAGGACTTAAATGTGCCATTGAAGGCAGGCGTGGTGGCCGATGGAACACGAATACATGCGTCGTTGGCGACAATCAAAATGGCTGTTGAAGCTGGTGCCAAGGTGATGATTATGTCGCACCTAGGCAGACCTACTGAGGGCGAGTTTGAGCCAAAATATTCTTTGGCACCAGTAGCAAACTATTTGTCGGCATTACTGGATCAACCTGTTCGTTTAGAACAGAATTGGCTAGAGCCAGATTTCATTCCGGTGGCTGAAGGTGAAGTGGTGCTGTGTGAAAATGTCCGCTTTAATGTCGGTGAAGAAGCCAATGATGAACATTTGTCACGTCGAATGGCGACATTATGTGATATCTACGTGAACGATGCTTTTGGAACGGCTCATCGTGCGCATGCCTCAACGCATGGCGTTGCAAAATATGCACCTATAGCTTGTGCAGGCCCTTTGTTAGCAGGAGAGCTGGATGCATTAGGTAAAGCATTAAAAGAACCTGCGCGACCAATGATAGCGATTGTAGGTGGTTCAAAAGTATCTACCAAGTTAACGGTATTGGAATCATTGTCAAAAGTGGTGGATCAACTGATCGTGGGTGGAGGTATCGCTAACACCTTTATTGCTGCTGCAGGTCATAATGTTGGAAAGTCACTTTACGAGCCAGATCTGATTGATACTTGCAATAAACTCACTGCAGATGCGCGAGCGCGCGGAGGAGACATTCCCGTGCCTGTTGATGTCGTGTGTGGAAAAGAGTTCTCTGAGACAGCAGAAGCAACATTAAAGGCCACTAAGGATGTACAGGATGACGATATGATTTTTGATATCGGCCCACAATCTGCTCAAACATTGGCAGACATCCTTAAAAATGCGGGTACTATTGTGTGGAATGGCCCTGTGGGTGTCTTTGAATTTAACCAGTTTGGCGAAGGAACAAAAGAAATCGCAATGGCGATTGCAGAATCTAAAGCTTTTTCCATTGCTGGTGGAGGTGATACCTTGGCAGCAGTTTCAAAATACAAAGTTTGTGAAGACATTTCTTATATATCGACAGGCGGCGGTGCTTTTCTAGAATTTCTGGAAGGTAAACAATTGCCTGCAGTTGCAGTATTGGAGTCACGCGCTAATTAATCACGAGGGATAGAATTTTGACAGCTAAAAGAAGAACCAAGATTGTTGCGACGTTGGGACCAGCATCCAACACACCGGAAGTATTGGATGAATTAATCGAAGCTGGAATGGATGTTGTTCGGTTGAATTTTTCGCATGGAGATGCAAAAGATCACCTTGAATTAGCTGAAACAGTCCGCAACAGAGCTCGAGCGTATGGTCATCAGGTGGGTGTGCTAGCCGATCTACAAGGCCCTAAAATTCGTATTTCCCGCTTTAAAGCGGGAAAAATAATTCTGGAAGAAGGAGCACAATTTATTCTGGATGCAGCGCTTGATTCTGATGCTGGCGATGACAATCAGGTCGGCGTGGATTACAAGCAATTACCACAGGATGTTCATCGCGGTGATACATTATTGCTGGATGATGGCCGTGTGATTTTATGGGTTGACCATGTTGACGGCCAGCGAGTTATCTGTAAAGTCGTGATTGGTGGTGAGCTGTCCAATAATAAAGGCATCAATCGGGAAGGTGGTGGATTGTCTGCTGAAGCACTGACTGATAAAGATAAAGCGGACATTATTACTGCTGCTGAAATGCAAGCTGATTATGTGGCGGTCTCATTTCCAAGGTCGGCAGAAGATATTCACCGTGCTCGAAAATTACTACGTGATGCGGGTGGTCAAGGAGGCATAGTAGCTAAAATTGAACGTGCGGAAGCACTGGATGTGTTGGATGAAATAATTGTAGCTTCCGATGCAGTTATGGTTGCTCGTGGCGATTTGGGTGTTGAAATTGGTGATGCGGCATTACCACCTGTACAAAAACATATTATTCAACGTGCTCGGCATTTGAATCGAGTGGTAATTACTGCGACCCAGATGATGGAGTCGATGATTATGAATGCAATTCCAACTCGGGCAGAAGTATTTGATGTTGCAAATGCGGTTCTGGATGGTACTGATGCGGTCATGTTGTCGGGTGAAACAGCAATGGGTCGTAATCCAGTTAAAGTGATTGAGGCTATGGATCGAATTTGTCTGAAAGCGGAACAACAGCGTGAAATTCGAGTATCAGGGCATAGAATAGATAGTCGGTTTGAGCGTATGGATGAGGCCATTGCCATGGCCGCAATGTATATGGCTAACCACCTTGAAGTAAAGGCAATAGCCGCTTTAACAGAGTCAGGCTCAACGCCATTATGGATGTCACGTATCAGTTCTGGCATCCCGATTTTTGCTTTAACACCACATGTTGCAACTCGTCGGAAAGTGACTTTATATCGTGGTGTATATCCAGTAAGTTTTACGGTTGATCATAATGACCACGCAACGTTGAACAAAGAGGCAATTGAAGAATTGCAGCGACGTGGCGTGGTGCGGGATGGTGATATTGTGATTATCACCAAAGGCGATCTTGAAGCTCCTGGTAGTACCAATGCACTCAAACTGGTACGAGTTGGTGATATGGTTGAGCCCAAGGCGTCAGGTAAAAACTGACAGTAAAACCGATAACGTTATATTAAAGGAGTGGTCAAATGGCACTCGTTTCATTGAGACAATTATTAGATTATGCGGCTGAACAGAACTTTGCTATACCAGCATTTAACGTCAGCAATATGGAACAGGTTCATGCCATTATGCAGGCAGCTGATGCTGTTGATAGCCCCGTTATCATGCAAGGTTCAGCAGGTGCGCGGAAGTATGCGGGAGAACCCTTTCTTAGACATTTAATTCTGGCAGCAATAGAGGAGTACCCACATATTCCTGTTGTCATGCATCAGGATCATGGTGCATCACCACCTATCTGTGCTCGTTCTATACAGTCGGGTTTTAGTTCGGTGATGATGGATGGTTCCTTGATGGAAGATATGAAAACGCCTTCGAGCTTTGAATACAATGCCGGAGTTACTCGAACTGTGGTCGATATGGCACATGCCTGTGGTGTGTCAGTTGAGGGTGAATTAGGTTGTTTAGGATCTTTAGAAACCGGAATGATGGGTGAAGAAGATGGTCATGGTGCGGTAGAAAAATTAGATCACAGTCAACTATTGACGGATCCTGATGAGGCGGTTGAGTTTGTAAAGCAAACCAAGGTCGATGCGTTGGCTGTCGCTATTGGAACAAGCCATGGCGCCTATAAATTCACCAAACCACCAACAGGTGATGTATTGGCTATTAGCCATTTGAAAACATTACAAAAAAAATTACCAAACACTCATTTTGTGATGCATGGTTCCAGCTCTGTACCACAAGAGTGGTTAAAAATTATTAATACTTATGGTGGCGATATTGGTCAGGCATATGGTGTACCTGTCGATGAAATCGTAGAAGGCATTAAATACGGTGTACGTAAGGTCAATATTGATACGGATTTAAGAATGGCATCGACAGGATCAATCCGACAGTTTCTAGCACAAGAAAAGAATGCGGGAGTGTTTGACCCACGTAAATTCTTGCAGGTATCAACAGCAGCAATGCAGGCTATTTGTCAGGCACGTTATGAAGCGTTTGGGAGCGCGGGCCATGCGGGTAAAATTACAGCTATTTCGTTAAGCAAGATGGCAGAGCGGTATGCCAGTGGCGAACTCGATCCGGAATTAAGTTGATGGCTCAGGGTGACTCTGAAGTTAAAGGCGATGTAAAACGCACCTTTTTTATCAGTACGATAATCGGTTATTAGCTCATGCATTTAATAAGGTAAACTATATGCCCTTTAACATGACAGAGACAGTACAGTGCAACAGTTATTAGCAATAGCTGGTGGTGGTGCAATTGGCGCGGTGTTGCGATTTACCCTTTCAGCAAACATAGACCGTTGGTTTGATCGAGGTTATCCATTAGGGACTTTATTGGTTAATATTATCGGTTCGTTAATGGTTGGCTTATTATTTTCATTAATAATAGAACGTGGCATTTTGCCAGTCGAATGGCGTGCAGCGCTGATGATTGGCTTTCTAGGTGCATTTACCACGTTTTCTACTTTTTCAATGGAAACGATGATTTTATTAGAAGGTGGAGAACTGCTGAAGGGGATGTTGAATGTTGTGCTAAGTGTCGTGTTATGTCTTGGAGCAACGTGGTTTGGGTTGCTGATAGGGCGACAACTATGAGTACACAAAATATTGTCATAGTTCGCATTTACCTTTCTGAAGGACGAGACAATTACCAGCGAGTGGTCAATTGGCTGCATGAGGTCATCACAGAAGTTTTAAAAGAAATACAAACAACGGTTAAAGCTGATCATATTGTCAGCTGGTCAGCACAATCCGGAATTTAAAATGTTAGATCCTAAATTGTTACGAAATGAGCCTGAAAAGATGGCAGCATTATTAGCTCGCCGAGGTTATCAGCTTGATATTGAAGCCATACATGCCCTGGAAAAAGAACGCAAACAAGCACAGCTAGAGGCGCAAAGTCTGCAAACGGAACGCAATAGTCGTTCCAAGTTGATCGGAAAAGCGAAGGCGTCAGGCGAAGATATTGCGCCTTTACTGGCAGAAATTGAAGGGCTGGGTGATAAGCATAAGGCAGCAGAAACTGATCTTGCTGCGGCATTACAGAAAATCACGGATCTGGCGATGGACATGCCGAACATTCCACAGAACGATGTTCCGGCTGGTGTGAATGAAGAGGACAATCAGGAAGTACTGCGTTGGGGTGAGCCAAAGTCATTTGATTTTGAACCTAAAGATCACGTCGATCTGGGGGCAAGTCTTGATGGTATGGACTTCGAAATGGCAGCCAAAATAAGTCAGGCTCGTTTTGTTACGCTTAAAGGTCCATTGGCAAAATTGCAACGAGCATTGACCCAGTTTATGTTGGATATCCACACTGAACAACACGGTTACACAGAAACTTATGTGCCTTATTTGGTTAATGCAGATTCGTTACGTGGTACCGGACAATTACCTAAATTTGCCGACGATTTGTTTGCCGTTGATGATGCGGGATTGTATTTGATCCCAACAGCCGAAGTACCCGTTACCAATATTGTTCGAGATACAATTTCAGCCGATGAACAATTACCACTAAAATTTGTGGCACATACACCGTGTTTTCGTAGTGAAGCAGGCTCACATGGCCGTGATGTTCGCGGTTTGATTCGCCAGCATCAGTTTGAAAAGGTTGAACTGGTACAAATTGTGCGACCAGAGGATTCATCAGCAGCCCATGAAGAATTGACAGCGCATGCTGAAACAATACTTCAAAAACTGGAATTACCCTACCGTAAAGTAGTGTTGTGTACCGGTGATCTAGGATTCTCATCGAGTAAAACTTACGATTTGGAAGTGTGGTTACCTAGCCAGCAAACTTATCGGGAAATTTCATCGTGTAGTAATTTCCAAGATTTTCAGGCTCGCCGTCTACAAGCGCGCTGGCGTAATCCAGAAACAGGAAAACCAGAGTTAGTCCATACCCTTAATGGTTCAGGGCTTGCTGTAGGTCGTACTTTATTAGCCGTGATGGAAAATCATCAGGATATGGACGGACGAATTCATATTCCAGAGGCTTTGCAACCATATATGGGTGGACAGGAATTCATCGGTGGCTGATTTTTCGCTTATCCAGAAAATTATTGTCTGGGCATTACCGGTATTATTTGCAATTACTGCCCACGAGGTTGCTCATGGCTGGGTGGCATTAAAACTAGGTGACCGTACTGCACAAATGATGGGCCGGCTGACTTTAAACCCGCTGAAGCATATTGATCCTGTTGGCACTTTATTGATCCCCGGATTATTGTTAATGGTAGGAGGGTTCATTTTTGGCTGGGCGAAGCCCGTACCCGTCACCTTCCAGAATTTGCGAAGACCTAAATCTGATATGGCATGGGTAGCCTTGGCTGGACCAATGGCAAACTTTATTATGGCGATCATTTGGGCACTGTTAGCAAAGTTAGGATTGGGACTTTTTCAGTCTGGTATAACCTTGTTTGAACCCATGATTTATATGGGTGTTGCTGGTGTATTGATTAACTCAATGTTGATGATATTAAATTTATTACCACTACCACCATTAGATGGTGGACGTATTTTAGTCAGTATATTGCCTGGGCCTTTGTCATGGCAGGTCAGTAGACTGGAACCATATGGATTTTTTATTTTATTGGCATTACTTTATTTTGGCGTACTGAGCATGGTGTTATGGCCACTGATAGGCGCATTCATTAACTTGTTGGCAGTCATATTTAATTTGCCACCACAGATATTTGCAATTCTTTAAACAGCTTTTGCTGATGACAGGAATTAGGAGAACACATTGGATACGGTAGCATTGCAGTCCCGTCGTATAGTTTCAGGTATGCGTCCTACAGGGCAGCTTCATCTGGGACATTATCATGGGGTATTAAAAAACTGGATTAAACTGCAGCATGAATTTGATTGTTTCTTTTTCGTGGCAGACTGGCATGCGTTAACTACGCACTATGAAGACAGTCGTGTCATTGAGGACAGCGTTTGGGAAATGGTTATTGACTGGATCGCCGCTGGTATTGAACCTTCAGCAGTATCATTGTTTTTGCAGTCAAAAGTCCCCGAACATGCTGAGTTACATTTGTTATTATCAATGATTACACCTATTTCCTGGCTTGAACGGGTGCCAACCTATAAAGATCAACAGGAAAAGCTTAAGGAAAAAGATTTATCAACCTATGGATTTTTAGGCTATCCATTACTGCAAAGTGCCGATATCCTTATTTATCGTGCGGGTCAGGTACCTGTTGGTGAAGATCAGGTAGTGCATGTTGAGCTTACTCGTGAAGTGGCTCGTCGCTTCAATCACATTTATGGTCGTGAGAGTGACTTTGAAGAAAAAGCCGAAGCAGCGATTAAGAAGATGGGTAAAAAGAATGCTAAATTGTATTCGAATTTGAGAAAAGCCTATACAGAACAAGGTGATGCAGAGGCGTTGGAGACCGCGCGGGCTTTATTAAAAAGCCAGCAAAACTTGGCATTGGGAGATAGCGAGCGTTTATTTGGTTATCTGGAAGGTGGCGGTAAGGTTATCTTACCTGAACCCAAAGCGTTATTAACACCAGCAGCGAAAATGCCAGGTTTGGATGGACAGAAAATGTCTAAATCGTATGGCAATACCATTGCTTTACGTGAACCCGATGATTCTTTGGCGGAGAAAATCAAGAAGATGCCGACCGATACCAATCGGGTTCGTCGTGATGATCCTGGTGATCCTGATAGATGCCCAGTTTGGCAGTTACATGAAGTGTATGCCGATGAGGATCAAAAGCAATGGGTGCAGGAAGGGTGTCGTAGTGCCGGTATTGGCTGTCTGGACTGCAAAGGCCCATTGATTGATGCGATTTCGGCAGAGTTAAAACCAATCCGTGAACGGGCTGAAGATTTGAGTCAACATCCTGAAGATGTTCGTCGAATTATTGAAGATGGTAATGAGTCTGCTCGTGAAGTTGCACGAGATACTTTGGATGAAGTGCGTACAGCAATGGGTTTAAGTTATAAATAAGAGATATTTTCCTTATCTCAAATAATCATGTCGGGAGACAACATAAATGTCAGAAAGAATTCAAAAAGTGCTAGCAAGGGCGGGTTATGGTTCACGTCGTCAAATTGAGACATGGATCAAAGAAGGTAAGGTCAGCGTAAATGGTGATGTGGCCAAATTGGGTGATCAGGTTGAAATGGGAGATACCATGCGACTTGATAATAAACCTTTGTCGGCTAAACGGTTATGGCAGCAGCCTCAACAAGTATTGCTTTATAACAAGCCAGTAGGTGAAGTCTGTACCCGCAAAGATCCTGAAGGTCGCAGAACAATCTTCCAATCCTTACCTACACCTGAACAAGGCCGATGGGTGAGTGTCGGACGCTTGGATATCAATACCAGTGGTTTAATTATTCTTACCACTGACGGTGAGTTGGCAAATCGTTTAATGCATCCATCCAATGAAATGGATCGTGAATATGCGGTTCGGGTGTTAGGTGAAGTGACACCAGAAATGATGCAAACTTTGCGAGATGGCGTAGAACTAGAAGATGGCAAAGCCTATTTTTCTGATATTCAGCCAGCCGGTGGTGAAGGCGCTAATCGTTGGTTCCATGTGGTGATTCAGGAAGGCCGAAACCGTGAGGTTCGACGATTGTGGGAAAGTCAAGGAGTTCAGGTTAGTCGTTTGATGCGAGTACGTTATGGACCTGTCATTATTCCTAATCAGCTTAAGATGGGGCGCTGGATGATGCTACAGGGCGCTGATCTGGAAAGATTGTTTGAAGAGGTGGATTTGAAGCCACAAGCGGTTGAGAAAACTGGGCGTGCCCAGCGTGAAAAGATGTTGCGGCCGCTGAAGAATACCACGGCCAAGCCACGCCCAAGATCAACCAACAAAGAAACTAAACCAAAAGTGAAGCGTTCTCCACGGATACGTGGTCATTAATAAAGTAACGAATTTACTGTTCAGAAAAAAGGGCTTTGATTTTAAAGCCCTTTTTTTCAGGAATTTAGTGTTCTTTACTGATCGGTCTATCTGCACATACGGTTTGATTTCGCCCACTTTTTTTCGCGAGATATAGGGCCTGATCGGCACGATCAAATAGGGTTGCTGCTTTTTCTGCTTGATTAAGCTGTGCGATACCCAGGCTCACAGTAAAACCAAAAGTCCGATTGCCATCAGAACAAGTTATTTGTGATGCGGCGGTACGGATACGCTCTGCAACCAACTGTGCAGACTCTATATCAGTGTTACTTAGAATTAATGTGAACTCTTCACCGCCGTAACGAAAAGCAATATCACTAAGACGCAAGGTGTCTGTAATTGATTGAGCGAGTGCTTGTAAAGCCAGATCACCACTACTATGGCCATAATTGTCGTTGACGGCTTTAAAGTGATCGATATCCAGAACGATTAGTGACATAGGTATACGCTGACGATGTGCCAGATCGATTTCACGAGCTAGGCTTGAATCAAAGGATCCACGGTTACCTAGACCAGTTAATTTATCCTGCAAAGCCGCTGTTTGAGCCTGACGAAATAATAAGCAATTACGTATTGGATAAATCAGTTTACATAATAGATCTTCAAGTAGTTGAGTATCATCGTCACTAAATTTTTTACGGCGAGTTAAGGTGATTTCCCCCAACCACACATTATTCATTTCAAGACGATAGTTACAGGAGTGATGACTACGGCTGCCGGTATTAATTTCATAATGCATAGCCTGATGTAGATAGTGCAGGCTGTCGTATGGCAAGACTTTACTTATTTCCTTATGAAATAAATTGATAACTTCATCTAACTCTAGTGATGTTTGAAGTACAGCAGGTAAACGCAGCGCTACTTCTTCAGCGGTTTCGATAGCATGTTTAGGTTCGTTAAAATCAATGGCATGATTGTGTTTGCTAACCAGTGATAATTTTGCTATTTCTGGATGAAGTTGGTTTTCCATATTGCAGGTCCTTAATATCTAGTATTCATTTTGACTAGATATATGCTAGAACTATGCCATGGTTAAAATATGCATTCAATACAACATGTTACAGTGTGTCGTCAGTTATTTGACAGTGTTTTTATTGGGCTGAAATGAGTTCACCATTTATTTTCAGACTGTCCTTACCCATTAGATATAAATATACTGCTACAACATCATCAGGCTTGGGTAATGGCGTTGGATCAATGGCTGGGAATGCCCGAGTATGTAATTCTGTTTGTACGGTACCTGGATCGATACAGTTGACGCGAACCCGTCCATCACACTCAAGTTCATCAGCCAGTTGCTTGCTGAATGATTCAATACCAGCCTTGCTGATTCCATAGCCTGACCAATATGCCTTATCCTTATGGTTATCAGTGGTGAAGATAATGGAAGCGTGTTCATACTTTTGCATTAAGGGTAAACATGCATGAGTTAGCAGGTAAGGTGCTGCCAGATTGATGTGTACCGTTTCCAGCCAGATTTTTGGATCTTGATGTTGTACAGGGGCTAATTGACCGAGAGTAGCAGCACAATGCACTAATCCATCTAGACGTCCAAAGTTTTTATGGATGTTTTCAGCTAAGTCACGGTAGTCTGAAACAGCAGCACCTTTTAAATCTAAGGGATAAATGGCAGGTGTTACGGCGACGCCATCTACAGTAATATCATCGTAGACTTGCTCAAGAGCAGGTACATTTTTATCCAGTAATATAACGGATGCCCCGTGGCGCGCATAACTTTTTGCTACGGAAGCACCTATACCATTTCCTGCACCAGTAACAAGAATGACATTATTGTTAAGTAGATCAGGTGCCGCGCTGTAATTCATCTGTCTTGGTCTTGTGGGGCAACAAATTGACTGTATTGGGCTTTACCATTATGGAATTGCACACTGAGAGTGCCCGTTTTATCGGTCCACTCGTTGTGAGTATATGTTAACTCACCCAGTGTTCGAGTTTGCGAGTAATCAGGCTTACCTAATAAATCAACAACTGCTTTTTCAGTCATATTAGTTTCAATGCTGACTTCATTTACTTTTTTACCACAGGCAACAAGAGCAACGCTAATGAAAAGTAAGGCTAGGATCGTACGAACATGTGTCATTATTTATGGTCCTTTTTGAAGTTGATGATTTATCTAATGATAAATTGTCGAGCAGTATAACAAGCTATGACAGCAATTTCGACTACAGGCACAGATCGGTATTTAGAAGCTTGTGGGCACAGATTTTACCATTATGTATCGCACCTTCTATGGTTGCAGGGAAAGCGTTTGCTATAAAATCTCCCGTTAACCACAGACCTTGAATATCTGTTTGGCAGTGAGGACGCTTTTGCTCAATATTTACTGTGCAGGCAAAGGTGGCACGTTTTTCGCGAATAACGAAACTATGTACTGCCTGAGTGGGCAGTGAGGGTATATTTTGATGAATTTCTTTGCAGACTTGTTGAACCAGATCCTGTTTTGACATTTTTTCATGATTGCCGGGAGCGCTGATAACAACAGCCATCAATCCAGGGGACTGTTCGCTGCGGTCGAATATCCATTGGCTTAATGTTCCAGTCATACCAAGCATTGGTGTTGGTAAACGAACATTGTCTGGATATTGTAAAAAGACGGTGCAAATAGGATATTCGTCAGGTTTAGTCAATTTGATGTGCGGTGCAAGCAGATCAGCACACTGTGAAGGACTGGTTGCGACAATTATATTGTTAGCAGCAATAATGCTGTTATTACCCATCATGATCCCTTGAACCTTTCCTTGTCGAATCAGAATTTCTTTTGCCCGGATTTGTAGACTAATTTCGCCACCATGTTGTTTAATATATTTAGCGGCTGCCTTAGGAAACACATCACCAAGTGGTCGAGCAGGAATAAGTAAATCGGCAGCTTTTTTACCTTTGCCTAGACTTTCCTGTAATACCTTCGCCATTACATGGGCAGAAGCCTGGTGGATAGGGGTGTTTAGAGTTGCTAAACACAAAGGCTCCCATAATTGCTTTATAAGACGTTCAGATTGTTTAGAGGAAAGTAGCCAGTCACTTACTGTTATATCATTGCTTGCCAATAGATCTGGTATTTGTAGTTGTAGTCGAACTACTTGTTGTAATCCAGATAAACCCGTGCTGGAAATAAAATTCCAGGCTAAGGATAGCGGCCAGGGCAACCAACCCTTTGAGGACAAATGCAAAGGTGGATATTGAGAATCATAGATAGTGAGATCTAGGGCAAGGCGGTGAAATACCGAGGTCTGCTCAATACCTATTAATTGAAGTATTTCTAACATATGGTGGTAAGCACCGATCATCAGATGCTGGCCATTGTCTATTGTTTGATTGTGCCATTTTACATTACGTGCTCGACCGCCCAGTTGTTTAGCTGATTCTATTAAATGTACGGGGTGGCCCTGCTGAGTGAGAGTGACAGCGGCAGCAAGACCACTCCACCCCCCCCCTATTATCAATGTCGTCATTGGCATTGGCGCAGGCGCTTTTCTCGACGAGTAGTGCGCCAGGCAATCCATAACTTTCTAAGCGGTGTTAGTGAAACACGATGTCGCATAACCTGAAAACCATCCTGTTCGATTTCATCCAGAGTGGCCTCATAGATAGCGGCCATAATTAGACCAGTACGTTGTGAGTAACGATCTTCATCGGGCAAGGCTTGCATGGCTTTTTGGTAATAGTGTCGTGCTCGGGCAGTCTGAAATTTAAGCAGTTCAATCAATTCAGGACTTGATTTGAGTGCAAGTACATCATCTGTATTAACATTAAATTGCTGCAGTTCATCTTGAGGTAAATAAATTCGACCACGTTCAGCA
Source organism: Gammaproteobacteria bacterium (assembly GCA_029882915.1). Taxonomy (GTDB): domain Bacteria; phylum Pseudomonadota; class Gammaproteobacteria; order Nitrosococcales; family Methylophagaceae. The sequence continues at coordinate 55,009 of JAOUJZ010000007.1, forward strand.
TCTTCTCGCACATCCCGAATGATATTGGTCAGTTGCAGAGCCATCCCCAGATTTTCAGCGTAGTTCAGCGTTTTACGATTGCGATAACCAAAGATCTCAACGGAAAGTAAGCCCACCACGCTAGCAGCACGATGGCAATACAACGCCAGTTGTTTGAACTCTAGATAGGTAAACTGATCTAAATCCATGGCCATGCCATCAATAATTTCCATGAAATATTCTTGATGCAAGTCAAACTGCTGTAGGGCTGTTTGCAATGCCTTGCCAACAGGGTGCGAAGCTTTGTTATTGAATGTATTCTGGATTTCTTGACGCCACCACTCGAGCTTGCTTCGAGCAACGTTTGGATCAGTTGCTTCATCAACAGTATCATCAACTTCACGGCAAAATGCGTAGAGCCCCATGATCGCTTGTCGTTGCTGTTCGGGAAGAAATAGAAAGCTATAGTAAAAACTGGAGCCGCTTTTGGCCGTTTTGTCACGGCAATATTCATCAGGTGTCATTGTTGCAGTCTTTCCACAATCCGGCCGTTTTGCAGATGAGATGAGATGATTTCGTCAATATCATTTTTAGTGTGATATTGATACCACACCCCTTCGGGATAGACTACCAACATAGGGCCTAATGCACAGCGATTTAGACAACCGGCATTGTTAACCCGCACTTTTTTTAAATTTAGTTCATGAACTCGCTGTTTAGCATAGTCTCGCAATGATTGAGCGTTATGCTGCTGACAATAAGCTCTGCCATCATTACGCTCATGTGTGCAAAAGAATAAGTGATATTGATAGATTTCAGTCATAGTAGTAAAGAATAACGGACTTGGCGAAAACTACAAAGTATTACAGACTTTTCTCAGTCAGTGCTCTGATTTTAATTAAAGCAGTAAAGTTAAGGTGAGATCTTTTAAATATCCTCCTCTCTGGCTTCTTTAAACAGACATTCCCATGACACAGTCAAGCTGTTGATAATTAGACAATCTATCTGTATGAAAGAATAATGCGAAGGATGTTACTAATCCATTGTATTGTAGTAGATTGGTTTCCATATCAATAACCTATACAATTGAACTTCTTAATGACCGGGCGACTAACTAGTAAATTATGAAAGTCTTAATCATTGATAATTCATCTTTGTTTCATGAAATGTTAGAGGATATTTTTTCGGCATCAGATGCGACAGCACTTATTTGTGATACTGCGGGGCAAGGCATGGAAAAACTGAAGTCACAGCATTTCGATTTTATCTGTGTGTCGATGTATCTGGAAGATGGTGACGGCATTTCGCTCACTAAAACGATCCGAAACACGACTGCTTACAAACATATACCGATAATTTTATTTACCTCAGAAGAATCAGATGATTTATATGTTGACGCTTTATCTTCTGGTGTAACCGAAGTTTTCCACAAAAAAGATGTGCAGCAGCTGATTAATTTCATTAATCACTTTGCCTTGCAACAGCAACCCATATCAGGGCGAGTATTATATGTTGAGGATGTATCCTCACAACGGCAATTGATCACAGAGCTCTTCACTAAACGAGGTCTTGTGGTTGATGCATTTGCTGCGGCTGAACAAGCATGGCAATCGTATTTACAACACGATTATGATTTGGTAGTGACAGATATTGTTCTGGAAGGAAGTATGACCGGAATGGCACTTACTAATCGTATCCGTCGTCTGGATAATGAAAAAGGTGATGTTCCCATTCTAGCGATTACAGGCTTTGATGATATCTCTCGCCGAATTGAACTGTTTTACCTTGGTGTGAGTGATTATGTGATTAAACCCTTGATTGAAGAAGAGTTAATTGCCAGAGTACGCAATCTGATTCAGGCCAAACAGTTTTATATGGAATCTGTTAGGCAAAGACAACGAGCCGAGGCGGCAGATAATGCCAAATCAGAATTCCTGTCTCGAATGAGTCATGAGTTGAGGACTCCTTTAAATGCCATTCTTGGATTTTCACAACTAATAATGACTGATCCTGAGTATCCGTTAGCTCCTATTCAGCAGGATAGCATGACTAGCATCAGGCAGGCAGGCAGTCATTTGCTAAACTTAATTAATGACATTCTGGATATATCAAAAATAGAGGCAGGAGAAGTTACTTTTGATATTAAAGAAGCAAGGTTAGATGATATTGTCGATAATGCTGTGAAGCAAGTGATGCCAACAATCGAAGAGCATGATATTGAGTTTCTGGCCTATTCGATACCTTCTGAATTGAAGGTAAAAGTCGATGTAACTCGGTTGCACCAAGTGATGCTGAATTTGTTATCCAACGCTATTAAATATAATAGTGAACACGGAAAAATACAGATTTTGTGCAAGCCTCTAGATGATAAGTTTGTTCTGGTTGGTATAAAAGATACCGGTTTTGGTTTAACAGAACAGCAACAAGCTCAGTTATTCACGCCTTTTAGTCGTGTTGGCCAAAATGCTGGTATCGAAGGAACGGGATTAGGTTTGGTGATTTGCCGTCAATTGATGAATGCGATGGGTGGTCAAATTGATTTGAAAAGTAAACAGGATCAAGGATCAGTTTTCTGGCTTAAAATTCCTAAGGCATAACGCCTAGTCAAACTGTTTACATAGGCAGTCAGCCTACTTTTACCCAATGAGATTTTCAGTAAAATAGTAACAAAGCACGTAAGCTAGCCACAATAAACAGAGATTAGCGAGATGTCGTCTTGCCCATGATCGTCATTAAGATGACACAAAACAGCTTGTTTTATATGTTCGACGCGCTGTTTTGTAGGAGTGGCCTTAACAATGTTAAGAAGCCGTTTCTCGCCAAAAAATACACCTTCTGGACTGGTGGCTTCTGTTAGCCCATCGCTATATGCAATCAGTTCTATAGGTTCTTCCCATTGCCATTTTTCTATTGAATCATTAAATGTTTCAGAAGTTAAAATGCCGATCGCAAGGTGCTGAGATTTAAAGTCATGAACAAGGTTGCCACTTTGATTGATGAGTAATGTTTTGGGGATACCACCACACCAGGCTTCAATAGTTTTGAGTTTGAAATCAATTCTAAATACATTAGTGGCAACGAAGCGGTCAATGGGCAGCAACCTTTTAGCTGATGTGTTCATTTCAGTAACAATGCTAGGTAACGGAAGCGCTTTTTTTGCCATGGCGTGGAACGTACGGGCGATTGTCAGTGTTGGTAGTGCGGCACTAAGACCATGTCCCGTTGCGTCAGCAAGCATGACATAAAGAGTGTCATCAATAGATTGTGCAGCAGCGATAAGATCACCACTAAAATACCTGTTGGGTTGTAACCAGTATTCAATATTGGGGTGATCAAGAGCGCCATGCCCTAAAATTTTGTCACCAACTTTTTTGGCTAATAGTTGTTCTTCTTCTAGTTCTTCGTAGAGAGCTTTTAAAATATGCTGATTGGCAAGATTAGTCTTTTGAAGAGTGACCAAACGCTGCATGGCCTCAATCTTGGCGTTTAGCACCTCAAGTTTGATAGGTTTTGGCAGGTAATCGTCTGCACCAGATTTCAAGCCAGCAATGATGTCTTGATCTTGTTCGGATGCACTCAGGATCAGGATGGGAACCCAAAAATCATCAAGTTGCTGAAGCCTGATCGTTTTGATTGCTTCCAGACCGTTCATAGTAGGCATGTTAATATCGGTGAGAATAATGTCAGGCTTGTGTTGCTGATAAAGCTCAACTGCCTGTGCACCATTGTTTGCCATATAGACAGTGTGACCAGATCGTGTCAGGAAACGCTGTAATAACGTCTGTGTTGCTATGTCGTCTTCTGCGACCAGAATAGTGAGTGATGTGTCAGCCATTATAAACTGCTATCCGTAATTGTATCCATATGCTTAGAGCGACATTCGAGTACATCTGCAAGGATAGTTTCGAAATGTGCAACCAAAGAGGGATCAAACTGTTTACCGCTTTCTGAACGGATTAATTCCATGGCTTTTTCTACTGACCATGCTTCTTTGTATGGACGCTCTGAAGTCAAGGCATCAAACACATCACAGATGGCACAAATTCTACCTTCAATGGGGATATCTTCACCGGACAGGCCATTGGGATAGCCGTTACCATCCCATCGCTCATGGTGGGTAAGAGCAATATTCTTTGCCATTTTCATTAATGGTACTTCATCACAACCTGACAGTAGATCTGCACCTATTTGTACATGGGTTTGCATGATTTTCCATTCATCCGGGTCCAGTTTGCCTGGTTTGAGTAACACATTGTCAGGAATACCAATTTTTCCAATATCATGCATGGGTGCTGCAAGCAAAATAAGGTCAGAATCGCTTTCAGACATGCCAGCGGTTTTCGCTAGTAATCGTGCATAGTGACTCATCCTCAAAACATGGTTGCCGGTTTCATTGTCTTTAAATTCAGCAGCCTTACCGAGACGTTCTATAACCTCATAACGGCTTCGTTCGAGTTCTTCAGTGCGTTTTTTAACTTCGACTTCCAGTGTTTTATTATAATCTTTGAGGTGGGTGTGTAATAAACGCACTTCCAGAATATTGTGGATGCGCTGGAGTACTTCTAATTGATCAAAAGGTTTGGTCAAAAAGTCTTTGGCACCGCCACTGAGTGCTTTGGCACGTGTTTCAGTGGTTGGCTCAGCAGTAAGAACCAGAATGGGTAAATAGTCATCCTTGATAACCTCATTAAGCTGCTCCATAACTTCAAAGCCATTGAGGTGTGGCATACGGATATCCAGTAGCAGAATATCAATATTATGTTTGATAAATAGGGGGAGAGCTTGGCGAGCATCGGTTGTGGAATAAATATTTTGGTAATTGGCCTGTTTGAGGATTTTTTCCAATAACTTTACGTTTAGCTCTTGGTCATCAACGATCAAAATGTTAGCTGAGTGCGTATCTATTGTTGTGTCCATAACGTTAATACCTTGTCATGATGTTTCATGGTTGCTCATATCATGTCAGTGTTGTGATGCTAGTACTCTAACACAAATATTTAATGTATTAATAACTGCGCTCGATTGAAAAGTCAGCGAGCGAAATGAGTGCTTGTTTGTAGCGTGAGTCAGCCAGAATGGATAAAGCTGCTTTAGCTTGCCTGACTTCTTTTTGTGCGGCTTGTGAAGTGTATTCAATAGCGCCAGTTTGTTGAATAATGGTAATGATGTCATTAATTTTATCGCGCTGACCTTGTTCAATGGCTTCACGAATGATGCTGGCCTCCTGTTCGTTGCCATGATGCATGGCATAGATCAAAGGTAGAGTCGGTTTGCCCTCGGCAAGATCATCGCCTATATTTTTTCCTATAGTGTCACTGGATGAGCTGTAATCCAGTAAATCATCAACTAATTGAAAGGCGCTACCGAGGTGCATGGCATAAGTCGCCATAGCCTCCTCAATATCTGGATTCGCCTGACTGATGACAGCACCCAGTTGCCCTGCAGCCTCAAATAGCTTGGCTGTTTTATGATGAATGACTTCAAGATAGCGTGTTTCAGTGGTATCAGCATCATGACAATTAAGAAGCTGTAATACCTCACCCTCGGCAATCACATTGGTAGTGTGTGACAGTATGTGCATCAGGCGCATGGAATCCATTTCTACCATCATTTCAAATGAACGGGTGTATAAAAAATCGCCAACTAGAACGCTGGCTTCATTACCCCATAAATTATTGGCAGTTTCACGACCGCGCCGCAGATCAGAGCTATCGACCACATCATCATGAAGTAAGGTCGCGGTATGGATAAACTCAATAATGGTGGCAAGGTTGATGTGATGCTTGCCTTTATAACCACAGGCGCGAGCGCACAAAATAGCGAGGGCTGGACGCAAACGCTTGCCGCCACTATTAATAATATAATGACCAAGTTGATTGATTAAGACGACATCGGACTGTAATCGAGACTGAATCATCGAGTTAACATCGGTCATGTCTTCTTCTATCAATGAGTAGATAGATTGAATATCCACGGAGCTTAAATCTGCCTATAATGTTACTTATTAAAAAAGCGTACTTTCTCATGCAGTGACACTGATCGCAAATATTTAAATCAGTATTTGATCTCTTAAGCGAAAGGGGCTAAAATTGCCGGTCTTTTGTTGGATTGCCAGCAATAACACATATTTATTTTTGGAGACAGCGATGTACGCTATTGTCGCGACTGGTGGTAAACAGTACCGAGTTAAAGAGGGTGAAACCCTCCGTGTAGAGAAGTTATCAGCTGAAGCCGGTGATACGGTTGAACTAGATAAAGTTCTTCTGGTTGGTGAGGGTGCTGATGTAAAAGTAGGTGCGCCTTATCTTGATGGTGCGAAAGTAACTGCAAAAGTTGCGGCTAATGGCCGTGGCGATAAAGTTAAGATCATCAAGTTCCGTCGCCGTAAGCATCACCGTAAGCAGATGGGTCACCGTCAGTCTTACACTGAAATCGAAATTACTGGCATCACAGCCTAAGATTACAGGATACAAGAGGATTTATAGAGATGGCTCATAAGAAAGCGGGTGGTAGTACTAGAAACGGACGTGATTCGGAATCGAAACGACTTGGCGTAAAACGCTACGGCGGTGAAGCGGTTCTAGGCGGTAATATTCTTATTCGCCAACGTGGTACACGTTACCATGCAGGTCGCAATGTCGGTATCGGTAAAGATCACACTTTATTTGCAACCGCTTCAGGTAAGGTTCTTTTTGAGACTAAAGGTCCTAAAAACCGCACCTTTGTTAGCGTAGTTGCTGATTAAAAAATAGTGTGTTGGCCCGTTTGGGGGCAAACAGCTAAAGAGCCCCGCTGATGCGGGGCTTTTTTGTTTCTGGGCATTAATTTATATTGAATGGCCAGAGTGAATGGTTGAGCGTAATGAAATTTGTAGATGAAGCGAAAATTACAGTAAATGCAGGTAATGGTGGTAATGGTTGCCTGAGTTTTCGCCGTGAAAAATATATTCCTTTCGGTGGCCCTGATGGTGGCGATGGCGGTGATGGAGGCGATCTGTATTTGATGGCTGACAAGCAAGTCAACACACTGATTGATTTTCGCTATCAGCGACATTTTAAAGCGCAACGTGGAGAACATGGTCAAGGCAAGTTATGTAGTGGTGCTCGTGGTGAAGATCTTATTATCAAGGTGCCTGTAGGAACGGAAGCTTGGGACGATGATACTGATGAGTTGATTGGGGATCTGACCAAGGAAGGTGACAAGCTACTGGTAGCAAAAGGTGGTTGGCATGGTCTGGGCAATGCACGTTATAAGTCCAGTACTAATCGCGCTCCACGACAGACATCGAATGGCACACCGGGTGAAGAACGTCACTTGCGTCTTGAAATGAAATTATTGGCAGATGTAGGTCTACTGGGGCTACCGAATGCAGGTAAATCAACCTTTATTCGCCAAGTTTCAGCAGCACAACCAAAAGTAGCAGATTATCCTTTCACCACACTGTATCCAAATTTGGGTGTAGTGACGATGAAAGATGTGCGCAGCTTTGTGATTGCTGATGTGCCAGGTCTGGTGGAGGGTGCGGCAGATGGCGCGGGTTTAGGAATACAGTTTCTTAGACATTTAACCCGCACCAGACTTTTATTGCACATGGTTGATATGGCCCCTGCAGATGTTAAACAAGATCCTGTCGAAAGTGTGCAAACTATCAATCGTGAGTTAGAACAGTATAGTGATGCCCTTGGTAGTCAGGAGCAATGGCTGGTTCTTAATAAAATGGATTTAGTGCCCGAAGATATTCGTGACGAATTGTGTCAGGAAGTGTTAGAGCGGTTGAACTGGAAAGGTAAAGTGTTCCAGGTCAGTGGACAGTCTGGCGAAGGCTGTGACGCCTTATGCGAACAAATTATGGATTATCTTGAAAATTTACAGCAAGATGAACAGGCTGCAATGGAGTCAGCAGAGGAGTAAAGCGTGACTACGCCACACCAACAACTCGTTTCTACTAAACGCTGGGTCATTAAGATAGGCAGTGCTTTATTGACGCGTCTAGGTGAAGGCCTCAATCATGAGCGCATTGCTTGGTTGAGTGCTGAAATTGCACAATTGAGAGTCCAGGGAAAAGAAGTTGTTCTCGTGACATCCGGTTCAGTCGCGGCAGGAATGCAGCAATTAGGGTGGACACAACGGCCAAAAGCGTTACATAAACTGCAGGCTGCAGCCAGTATCGGTCAGATGGGCTTAATTCAGGCATATGCATCAGAATGTAGAAAACATGACATTCATACAGCGCAAATTCTGCTGACACATTCAGATTTATCTGATCGTGGTCGCTATCTTAATGCTCGTAGTGCATTACATAGTCTATTAGAGTTGGGCGTGTTGCCTGTGGTTAATGAAAATGACACCATTGCCACTGAAGAGATCCGCTTTGGTGATAATGATACTCTGGCAGCGATGACAGCGAATCTGGTTGAAGCTGATGTGTTGGTGATTCTGACCGATCAGGACGGTTTATTTGATTCTGACCCACGCGCTAATCCCAACGCTCGAATGATAGCTGCTTCAGCTGCAAGCAACCCGGCTTTGGATGCGATGGCGAGTGGCGGAAGTGGCGCGTTAGGTCGCGGCGGGATGGCAACCAAACTACAAGCAGCTCGTCGCGCAGCTCAATCAGGTGCCGCAACCGTTATCCTGTCAGGCATGGTGCCTGAAAATTTACGTTATCTGGCTGCCGGAGAAGGTGTGGGAACATTATTGTGGCCAGACAATGAACCGATGACGGCGCGACAGCAGTGGTTAGCGGGACATTTAATTCCAAAAGGGCGGATTACGCTTGATGACGGTGCTGTAAATGTCGTTCGTCAACAAGGACGAAGCATACTTCCTATTGGTGTTAAAGGAATAGAGGGTGACTTTACTCGTGGCGAGTTGGTAATTTGTTGTGATATGGCAGGCAGAGAAGTGGCACGTGGCTTAGTGAACTACAATGCTGATGAAGCAAGTCGTATCATGGGGCATCCAAGTAATGAGATTGAGATCCTGCTGGGTTATATAGACGAACCGGAACTGGTTCATCGCGATAATCTAGTCGTGACCGATTAGGTATAATCAATTAATTTAAACATAAAAAAACCGGCATAAAGCCGGTTTTTTTTAAAAAGCGATAAACGCTTGAATTTTTATAGTGCGCGAACAGCGTTGTTCAAACGACTTTTGCTGCGTGCTGCGGCATTCTTATGAATAATACCTTTGCGAGCCATGCGATCCAGAACAGGAACAGCAGCTTGGAAGGCAGCAGTTGCTTGATCTTTATCGCCACCAGCGATTGCTGATTGCAGTTTTTTGATGCTTGTGCGCATTGCTGAGCGCTGAGCTGCATTACGTTGGCGGTGGTCTTCCGCTTGACGTGCACGTTTTTTTGCTTGTGCTGAGTTTGCCAAAGTGCTTCTCCTAAAAATCAGCTGTTCATATGTAAAGAACCGAGCATTATCCTGATTTTTATAGTATTTGTAAAGCGTTATCTGCTTCTGTTGTCAAACCTTATTTTATCGCTTGATGCTAACCTATTTTGCGGGCAACTCTGACGATAGCGAGTCATCCTGCGCCAACGGCGACTATGTTACAGATGATTATTAAGCTGTCCAGACTTAATCGGATATTCCTTGGTATGATGGCGAAAATTTTTATCGGGTGGAAATATGAGAATTATTACAGCAAACGTCAATGGAATCAGATCAGCGGGTCGCAAAGGCTTTTTTGACTGGTTACCCAACCAACAGGCTGACGTGATCTGTATTCAGGAAACAAAAGCGCAAATTCATCAATTGGGTGATGAGTTATATTGCCCAGAGGGATATCACTGTTTTTACCATGATGCTGAAAAGAAAGGGTATAGCGGCGTTGCGTTATATTGTCGTCAAAAACCGGATGATGTCATTATAGGTATGGGCAATGATGAGTTTGATGCTGAAGGTCGCTATATTGAGGCTCAGTTCGGCAATTTAAGTGTGATTTCTTTATATATGCCATCAGGGTCATCTAAAGAAGAGCGTCAGCAGGCTAAATACCGATGCATGGATCACATGATGGCAAAAATGAAGGAAATGAAAGCCAGCGGGCGCGATTATATTATTGGTGGTGACTGGAATATTGCCCATAAAAATGAAGATATTCGTAACTGGAAAGGCAATCAAAAAAATTCAGGTTTTTTACCGGAAGAACGAGCCTGGCTTGACAGCTTGTTTGATGACGTCGGTTTTGTTGATGCCTTTCGCGAATTGGAACAGGATGAACATCAATACACCTGGTGGTCAAATCGTGGGCAGGCATGGGCAAACAATGTTGGGTGGCGAATTGATTATCACGTTTTATCACCAAGCCTGAAAGGCACGGTGCAGGCAACTGAGATTTATAAGGATGAACGCTTTTCAGATCATGCGCCGCTCATTATTGATTACGATTACAAAATACCGACAACATGACTATAAAAAATCAGCAAAAAAGCTGGCGTGAAACGGTGAGTGCACTTGTCCACCCGAGAGTGGTGACTATGCTGTTTTTTGGTATATCGGCAGGACTGCCTTTGTTGCTGATTTTTTCGTCACTCAGTTTATGGTTACGCGAGGCCGGAGTAGAACGGGCTGCGGTGACCTATTTTAGCTGGGCTGCACTGGGCTATTCATTCAAATTCGTCTGGGCGCCACTGGTAGATAAATTGCCATTACCTGGTTTGACAAGATGGTTAGGCAGAAGACGGGCATGGCTGTTGTTGTCCCAAATCATGATTATTGTGGCTATCAGCACAATGGCATTGATTGATCCGGCGGATGATGCGTTGATAGCCATGGCCTGGGCAGCGGTATTATTAGGCTTTTCATCGGCTACTCAGGATGTTGCGCTGGATGCCTATCGAATTGAATCGGCGGGAATAGAATTACAAGCACTGATGTCATCAAGTTATATTGCGGGTTATCGGATCGGTATGTTGATAGCGGGCGCAGGCGCATTGTTTTTGGCCAGTTATTTAGGATCCACTCAAGATGGTTATAACTATCAGGCATGGAAATTAGCCTATCTGGTAATGGCCAGTATGATGTTGGTCGGTGTGATGACAACGTTGACGATTAAAGAACCAGACACACTGGTTGAAGAAAATCTTGTACATGGTCGGCAAGATTATCTGGGTTTTCTAGCATTATTTACATTGTCGGTAATTGGATTTGTAGCCAGTTTTTATTACAGCTCGCCTTATACACAGATCGTTAAAACCAGTTTGGCAGAAAGTGTATCCAGCGCTCATTTAGCCGGGTTTATTGTTGAGTTGCTTCGTTTGATAATGGCGTTAGCGGTTGCTGGTGTTATTGCCAGGCTGGTTGTAATCTCCGGCATTGTTCAACAACAGATGGTGAAACAAACCTATATTGCTCCGGTGCAAGATTTCTTTCAGCGATATGGATGGTCACTGGCATGGCTCTTGTTAGCGCTGGTAGGACTATATCGTATCTCAGATATTGTTTTAGGCGTGATTTCCAATGTGTTTTATCAGGATTTGGGATTCACCAAACCTGAAATTGCCAGTGTGGTAAAAAGTTTTGGTTTATTGATGACCATTGTTGGAGGTTTTCTGGGAGGCATTCTAGCTGTCCGTTTTGGAGTGCTAAGAATATTATTTCTTGGTGCATTATTATCAGCCGTGACCAATTTGTTATTTATGATGTTGGCACAGGCAGGTCATGACATGGTGATGTTATATATCGTCATTTCTGCAGATAATTTATCGGCTGGTCTGGCCAGTGCAGCTTTTATTGCCTTTTTATCCAGCCTGACCAACATTTCCTTTACTGCGGTTCAATATGCAATTTTCAGCTCATTAATGACGTTGCTTCCAAAACTACTAGGTGGTTATTCGGGATCGATGGTTGAGGTTCTCGGCTATCAGCAATTCTTTTTGTTAACAGCGATCATGGGAATACCCGTTTTGTTGCTTATCGCATGGGCGAGCAAGAATTTTCAGACCAATAACGCACTAATAAAATGAAAAAATGGCTGTTTTTGATATTTTCGATAGCCGTGCTGTGGAAGATGTTGGCAGGCAATGATTCAGTAGTACTGGGGCCAGGCATAAAAGTGGCTGATCCCCCTGTCCAGGAGGACTTGGTTCATGCCACACCCTTTAATTTCAAAGGCTATCGACTTACCCCTTTGGCGATGTTTCAGCTAAAAGGTAAAGTCCTGTCGAGAAAGAATTATTCTTTCGGGCGTGAGAGTGAATTATCTCCTGTTGATTTAGCGCTGGGCTGGGGAGACATGTCTGATGAAACCGTACTGGATAAGATAGATATTTCCCAATCAGGGCGATGGTATCGCTGGCAAGTGCAGGCGTTTCCTATTCCAAGGAAGGCCATTGAAACTCAGAGCGCTAATATGCATTTGATTCCTGCCAATGAGCTGGTGGAAGATACGATTGATCTGGTCAAGCAGGGCCAACTCGTTGAATTGAACGGTTACCTCATTCAAGCTGAGGCCGATGATGGATGGCATTGGAAGAGCTCATTAACGCGCAATGATACCGGGGCGCATGCTTGTGAGCTGGTTTACGTGGAAAGTATCCAGGTGATTCACTAGGCATAAAAAACCCCGTAAAAACGGGGCCTTAATTATTTAGTCAACACATTTAGTTAAAGGTACTGGTCAGAACGGAATATCGTCATCGAGATAATCCGCACCACCCTGTGGCGCACCATAATCAGGTCCTGCGGATGGAGATGCCGGCTGCGGGGCTGCATGAGCTTGTTGTGGCGAAGATTGATCATAAGCAGGTGCACTTCCTCCCCCTGCCCCACGACTATCCAGCATCGTCATTTCATTGCCTACAATCTCAGTTGAATAGCGATCCTGCCCATTTTGATCTTGCCATTTACGAGTTTGGATGCGGCCTTCAATATAAACTTGTGAACCTTTATGCAGATATTGCTGAGCAATTTCACCAAGGCGGTTGCGCAACACGACACGATGCCACTCAGTGCGTTCCTTGCGT
>JAOUJZ010000060.1 GCA_029882915.1 Gammaproteobacteria bacterium
TAATCCAGCTGAGTGTGAGATTGTCGAGCACGGAGTAACGGGACTGGTTGTTGATAGTATTGAAGGGTTTTCAGAGGCGATAGGTTGGCTGCATCAACATCCACAGCAGCGAACTAAACTTGGCCTTCAAGCCGCCAAGGCGGTAAAAGAACGCCACACTAAAAACACCATGAAAAATCTATTTTCCGAGCATTATCACGCTGTCATGCAACACCCAAAACACGCTGTAAACTTTAACAAAATTTTTGGGGAGCAACCCGTGGACTGGTTTTTATCTTGTCAGGAAGACAAGACTGTTTTTGCTAGCGATGGGGGCATTAATTATCCTGACAATCGATATTTGCACTATGGCCTAAAAGAGGAAACCAAAGGATCGGCAATTCATTTTCATCGCTATTTTTCTGATGATAGAAAGCTTTCACAATGGGCCAGGCAGTTAGCATCGTGACATTAAAACGATTTAATTATTTGCCTGACTGCGAGCAGGCAAAGCTATTACTTGATGAGCTTAGTCAGCAATCTATTCCTGATCCGCGTCGTCATGTCGACCGCCCTTTAATTCTGTACGGGGCTGGTAATTTGGGGCGTATGGCCAAGCAGTATTTTGAGCGTATCGGCATACCTATTGATGCCGTGGTGGATAAACAAGCTGAACAGTATCGACGAGATGATTTTTGGACGAATACTGAAATTTTCCATCCTGACGAAGTAGATATAAATCGTCGTCAACAGGTTTTATTGGCCGTTTGTGTGGCAAATATCTGTTACTCAGAATTGGAACAAGCACTCGTTGAAAATGGCTGGCATGATGTAGTGCATTTTTATGATATTGCAGAAGCCTATCGAGATCGTCATCCCCTGAGTAATGGCTGGTTTTGTGATGAACTGAGACAAGATGACTGTGAATCAATTTATCAGGTTATGCAGTGTTGGGATGATAATGCCTCTCGAGCCTATCACTTACAATTTATCGCATGGCGCCATCTACGACAGGACTGGCTGTTTTCAGAAGCTCCCATGATGACGGAAAACCGTTATTTGATTCCTGAAGTAAAGTCAGTTTTGCATGATCATGAAGTGTTTGTTGATATTGGCGGGCATCACGGGGAGACGTCGCAGCTATTACTTGAAGCGGTGGATTTCAATTATGAACAATTATGGCTGTTTGAACCTGACCTCAGTAATTTAAATCAATTAAAATCCAGGCTGGCGGCACTAACTAATCTCGATAACAACAAAATTCATTTAGATAATCATGCATTGGGGTCAAAAAAATCTGTGAGTCAATTTTTTGATGGCGCGGGTTATGCGTCCCAGATAACGATGATTGGTAACAAACAAGTTGATGTAGTTCCTTTTGATAGTTTGGACATTCCGGTATCGTTTATGAAGTTACATTTGGAAGGGACTGAACTGGATGCATTGCAAGGGGCTAAGCATGCACTATTGAGGTATCGCCCTATTGTGGCAATGACTTCGTATCATAATCAATTGGGGTTGTACGAAATGGCTCAATGGTTAATGGAAACATTGTCTGGCTATAGGTTTATTTATCGGATGCATAGCGGTTGTGGAACAGGAGCAGTGATCTATGCGATACCTAATGAACGCTACTGTCATTAGTGAGCAATCACCTCGGAGAAAATAATGAAAGCTGAAGTAAAGTCAAAGTTGAATCTTGAACAGCGTGTTGCGTTACAGGATGTTATTCCGTTGGAGAGTCCATTTTTATTGTATGTAGATCCATCCAGTGCATGTAACTTCCGTTGTCAATTTTGCCCGACTGGTCATAAAGATCTCGTAAAGAATTCTGATTATCGTCGTAGCGCAATGAATTATGGTTTATTTGAAAAGTTGGTTGATAACTTGTCTGCTTTTTCACAGCCGTTGAAAGTAATGCGGATGAATAAAATCGGTGAGCCACTGTTAAATAAAAAATTGGTTGATATGATTACTTTGGCAAAAGACAGCGGTCGTGTTGAGCATATAGACCTTGCGACCAATGGTGCATTATTTTCTCCTGATTTATTAACACGACTAGTTACTGCGGGATTAGACCGACTGAATATTTCATTAGAAGGCATCAACTCTGAACAATACCAGAAGCATGCCAAGGTAGATATTGATTTCCCCAAGTTTATTGACACCATTAAGTGGCTTTATAGCAATAAAGGCGACTGTGAGGTGACGATTAAAGTACCCGGGAATTATTTGACTGAAGATCAAAAGAAACAATTTTTTGATACATTTGGTGATTATTGTGACCGTATTTTTGTCGAGGAAATCGCCCCAATCTGGCCAGGGTTTGATGTTGAACAACGGACTGGTTTACAGGTTCAGAGTGAACAAGGTCAGTATAAGCAAAGCCTGCAAGAAAAAAGCGTGTGCACCTATATTTTCTATGCCATGGCTATCAACGCAGATGGCACAGTAAGCGCTTGTTGCCCAGATTGGGATCAAAAATTATTGATTGGTGATTTACGTGAGCAGTCTCTGACAGAAATATGGACCTCAGACAAAATGAATGCCTTACGACTATTGCACTTGGAAAATGATCGTAAAGCGAACCCAGTCTGTCGTGACTGTGGTCATATTAAACATGCTCAAGTTGATAATATTGATCCTTATCGAGAGCAACTGCTGAAAAAAATGAATCTAGAGCGAGCAAGTTGATGACGGTAGATAAAAGGATTTGTCCCACATGCCACCAATCAAGCAGTCATTTTCTAGATTGGCTATATAGCGGTCTTAATGCATCAGTGTTTAATTACACGGCACAATTTTGTCATTGTCCCAGCTGTGGCCTGATTTATGTTGATAATATTGACGACGAACAACTGGCACATTTTTATGCCGATGAGTGTTCGTATTCAGAAAAGGCACATTTTGATATCACTTCTCCAGCCAATATTGCGAAATATACCTGTTACCGTGATGTAATGACAAATTATGGCTTGGCGAATGTTCAAGTAACAGATGTGGGCTGTGGCCGTGGCGGCTTCTTGCTTTGGTTAAATGCTAATGGTTGGCAAGCGGATGGTCACGGAGTAGATGTTGATATTAAAAGTATGCCAAACTCAGAAATACAGCAAAAAGATGATGGTTATGTTGTTCAATTTCAGCAAGGTGGTGCGCTTTCATTGCCATATGCTGAAGATAGTCAACAGTTATTAACCTATTTTCACGTCTTCGAGCATATTCGAGATATTGATGCGGTGTTAAATGAAGCACATCGTGTACTTGAATCAGGTGGTCATATCTTGATCGAAGTACCTGATGCAGAACATTACTCAAAACAGCCTGTGGGGTCGGCATTCTGGATAGGCATTAGGGAACATATATATCATTTCTCAGCTCAGGCATTAATAGCCGCGCTTAATCGTCATGGCTTTAATGTCATCTCTGTGCGTCGGGATATGTTACCGACCCCTGAGTTTGATTACCCATCATTGATGGTGTTAGCAAAAAAAGGTGGGGTAAACACGGATTTAGACTGTGAGTCAGGAGATGATATTGCTACATTTGTGGTTTCATCTCAGCAGGCATTATTGAAACAGGCCGAACAGATTACGTTGCTAGTACAACATCACTCCGCACTAACTTTCTGGGGCTGCTCAGCAGAATTATTCAGTTTATTACCCCTATTGGGCGATCTTGACTTTGCTTTATGTGATGCCAGTGTGCCTAAACAGCAGAGTAGGTATAAAGGACGACCCATTCAGGACCCAAGTCAGATCAAGCCTGAAGGTATACTTGTTGTAGCACCATATCTACATAGTGATGTTATTGAGCAAACAGCGTTAAGCTTGGGATGGCCTCAACAATTAATTTATAGACTTACTTAACCTTACTCAGCAGGTTTTTTTATGACGGAAAGAACAAAATACAGTTCAGAAAATGTAGAAGCGTTTATTGATGACTTAATGCCTTTGGTGGAAGAGATGGAACAATCTTTTGATAAAGGCGTTGTTATCTA
>JAOUJZ010000035.1 GCA_029882915.1 Gammaproteobacteria bacterium
CTTCGGCAATTAATTTGCTGGGTGAACCTCTCGATGGCGAGCATTGGTCTTCGGTAATAGAACGTGCATTTTCACCAAAAATGGATGATGGCCATGATATGTCATTGGTAAATGGGCGGTTGGTGCATATTTCAACTAGTCCTTTAGAGGGTGAGCCGGGCCAGATCGTGTTGTTACAAGATGTCACTGAAACACGTCAACTACAATTAAAAATTTCCCATTTACAACGATTATCGGCCATGGGTGAAATGGCTGCCAAGCTGGCTCATCAAATTCGCACACCGTTATCTTCAGCGCTTCTCTATCTGGCACCTTTAATACAAGGTGATACTGAGCCTTCATTACAAAAGCGATTTGCTAACAAGTTACATAACAGCATTACACATATGGAGCAGTTGGTGAAAGATATGCTGGCATTCTCGCGTGGGGATATGACTGATACCTCACCAGTGTTAGTGGGCGAGCTATTGTCAGCCGTTAAACAGCAATTTCTTTCGCAGGCAAATGCAGATAAATTCCATTTAGAAGTTCATAGCTCCATCAACACTGGTTATGTTTATGGCAGTAAAGATGCCTTGACCAGCTCGTTAAATAATTTGGTCAATAACGCTCGACTGGCTTGTGAGCCAGAGGGTGAAATTACTATTTTTGCTGATTATGTTCAAGATGAGCAAGGCGTGGACTGTATTGAGATTAGCGTAGAAGACAACGGTGTTGGCATCAGTAAGGAAGAGCAAGCCAAAATTCTTACTCCATTTTACACCACTCGTTCTTCAGGAACAGGATTAGGGTTGGCAGTCGTCCAATCTATTGCCAAGGCCCATAAAGGTGAATTGTGGTTTGAAAGTGATGAAGGTGAAGGCAGTACATTTTGCCTTAGATTACCTATGTATCAATTTCCAGACACTTTCAAACTCAAAGCACAGAAGCAAAAAGGAGCTTAAATAATGAATCAAGATCAAGCAACCATCTTAGTTGTTGAAGATGACAGTAATCTACGGGATGCGGTATGTGACACTCTGGAGTTGGCAGGTTACAAGGTGTCGTCAACTGATCAAGGACAAAGTGCATTAGATAAGCTTGCCAATGAACACATTGGTCTTTTATTGAGTGATTTACAAATGCGTCCGATGGACGGTCACACTTTATTGAAAAAAGCCAAAGAAATGATGCCAGATTTACCGGTGTTATTAATGACTGCCTATGGTACGGTGCAAGGGGCGGTTGACGCCATGCATGAGGGGGCAAGCGATTATTTAATCAAACCCTTTGAAGCTGATGATCTACTGGAAAGAGTGCAACGCTATATTCGCACAACATCACTGGCAGATGATATGGTCGCGGTGGATAAGTCATCTCGTGACTTATTAACGCTATCCCGACGAGTGGCTGATACTGATGCCACAGTATTAATTAGTGGGGAAAGTGGAACGGGTAAGGAAGTGCTTGCTCGATTTTTACATAATAATTCTTCAAGAAATAATCATCCTTTTGTGGCGATTAACTGTGCCGCCATTCCTGAAAACATGCTTGAAGCAACTCTGTTTGGCTATGAGAAAGGTGCCTTTACAGGAGCTAGTCAATCATACGCAGGAAAGTTTGAGCAAGCACATCAGGGCACACTGTTATTAGATGAAATCTCAGAGATGGATCTGGGCCTACAAGCGAAATTACTTCGAGTTTTACAGGAACGTGAAGTGGAACGCATTGGTGGACGTAAACTGATTTCATTGGATGTCAGGGTATTAGCAACGACCAATAGACTGTTGAGAGAAGAAGTGGAAGCAGGCAGTTTCCGTGAGGATTTATTTTATCGTTTAAATGTATTTCCTTTGCAGCTCTTACCATTGCGTGAACGTAGAGAAGATATCATGCCGCTAGCACATCAGGTTCTACAAAAGCATTGCCGTCAGTCAGAACGATCGGTACCAGGATTTAGTGCCTGTGCTGAAAATAGTTTGGTTGCTCATAGTTGGCAAGGTAATGTTCGTGAATTAGATAATGTCTTGCAACGAGCCTTGATTTTACAACCAGGTCACACCATCACTGCCAATGATTTGGCGTTTGAAACCATGACAAGTTCACAAAATGATGTCATGGAGGTGGGCAATGGCAAGTCCTCAGTCAATTTAGGTGATGATTTACGCAGTCATGAGCAACGACATATTTTAGAGGCTTTAGAAAAGAATAATGGCAGCAGAAGAGCAACAGCTAAAGAGTTAGGAATTAGTGAGCGCACATTAAGATATAAATTATCTCGTTTTAGAGAAGAAGGCACTGAGATTCCTGAGAAGGTTGGCAAGAAGTCTGCATAAGACATAACAAACCATTTATATAGCGGAGAAAGATAATGATTAATGCCATTGACCCTAACCAATTGTTAACTCAAATGCGTGCTACACAGGCACAAGCGACCCAACAGCCTGTAGCGAATCCACAATCTGGTGGTACAAGTAATGTTGATTTTTCTGGCCTAATGAAATCAGCGATCGATCAGGTGAATCAAACTCAACAAGCTGCCGGAAAAGCAAAAACGGCATTTGAAATGGGTGATCCTAATGTCAGTTTGGCTGACGCTATGATCGCATCACAAAAGGCATCTGTTGCATTTGAAGCGACACTTCAAGTGAGAAATAAATTGGTGAAAGCCTATGAAGAAGTGATGCGAATGAGCGTATAAATTCAGCACCAAGGTCAATATTAAAGATAAACTAGACTTAAACTTAGAGTAAGAATATGGAAAATGTACCTGTCACAAATAACTCAGTAGCAGTAGCACCTGCACCAACGATGCCATTGCCAACCACACCACTAGGTCAGATGCAGTCGAATGTATCGCGTCAACCTATTATGAAACAAGTTGGCTTTCTACTGGCGATTGCAGCCAGTATTGCGTTGGGTGGGTATGTCTTGATGTGGTCGCAGACGCCTAATTATCAAGTTTTGTTTAGTGGCATGCAGCCTAAAGAATCATCAGAAGTCGTAGCAATTCTGCAACAATCAAACATTGATTATAAATTGGATCCAAGTTCAGGAGTTCTTCTGGTGCCATCATCAGAGCTACAGGGTCTGCGATTAAAATTAGCAGCAGAAGGTTTACCGCGTAGCGCCTCACCAGGCATGGAAATGCTGGATCAAGATCAAGGATTTGGTACCAGTCAATTTGTTGAGCGTGCTCGATATCAGCGTGCAATGGAAGAAGAATTATCTCGATCAATATCAGAAATCCATAACGTGCGCAGTGCTCGCGTTCACTTAGCGGTGCCGAAACAGTCAGTATTTGTTCGTGAACGTAAGCCACCAAGTGCATCAGTAGTGGTGAACTTATATGCAGGCCGTAATCTAGAAAGAGGTCAGGTTGCAGCTATTACTCACATGGTTGCCTCTAGTGTGCCAAATATGTCGAATGAACATATTACTGTGGTCGATCAGAAAGGTAATTTATTGACACAACCTGAGCGTGATAAAGGGCTTGCATTGAGCGATAGTCAAATGCAATATACTCAGAAATTGGAGAAGCGTTATATACAGCGTATCGAAGATATTTTATCTCCTATTGTTGGCATGGAGGGGGTGAGAGCTCAAGTTGTTGCTGATGTAGACTTTACCGTAACAGAGCAGACACATGAAAGCTTTAATCCTGATATAGCAGCTGTTCGTAGCGAACAGGTTCAGGAAGAAAGTAGAGTGGGTGCAGTTGGTCCAATAGGTGTTCCAGGTGCGTTGAGCAATCAACCCCCTATAGATGGCATGGCTCCAGAAGTAGCTACTGGGCTAGAAGGTGAATTAACAGTAGCTAAGCCGGGTAGTAGCAGTAAACAAAGTACCCGAAATTTTGAGTTGGATCGTACTATTAGTCATACTCGTTTAGCGCCTGGAGCAATTAGAAAGTTAAGTGTGGCAGTATTAGTTGATGAACGTCGCAGTATTGATGCAAGAGGTAATGTAGAATCGCGTCCATTGACAGAACAGGAAATGACTCGAATTAATGCACTTATTATGGATGCAATTGGTTTTAATAAAGCACGAGGCGATAGTTTGAATGTTGTGAATGCAGCCTTTATCGTGCCACCGTCAGTTGAAGAGTTGCCCGAAGTGCCATTATGGGAACAACCTTGGCTTTGGGATGTGGTGAAACAGGTAATGGGTGGATTGCTAGTATTGTTCTTGGTGTTTGGCGTCATTCGTCCTGCATTTAAAGATTTGAATAAAGTGCCGGTCGACCCTAATAAGGCTGGTGCTCTGACAGCTGAGCAAATATTTGCGATGCAGAATGCAAATGAGTTACAAAGAATAACAACTGGCTCAGAAGGTTTGGAAGATCAGTTAGAAACAGTCCGTAATTTAGTGAAGACAGACCCGGCTCTGGTTGCACAAGTCGTTAAAAACTGGACCAAAGGTGGTGACTCCTAATGGCAGAATCAAGAACATTAACAGGAATTGAAAAAGCAGCAGTATTTCTGCGTTCATTGGGTGAAGAAGATGCTGCTGAAGTACTTAGGCACATGGACCCCAAAGAGGTGCAAAAAGTCGGTGCAACAATGGCGACTCTGAGCAATGTTTCCAGAGGCGAAGTACAAGATGTATTGACTGGTTTTGTAACCAGGGTTGAAGAACAAACGGGCTTTGGCATTGGTTCTCAGGATTATGTTCGTTCCATGCTGGTCAATGCACTGGGTGAAGATAAGGCTAAAAATGTATTAGATAAAATTCTATCTGGCGGGAATACCAGTGGTCTAGACCAGTTAAAATGGATGGATGCCCGTGGTATTTACGAAGTTATTAAGACCGAGCATCCACAAATTATCGCAATAGTCTGTTCTTTTCTTGAACCTGATCAGGCTGCACAGGTATTAGGCATGTTCCCTGACAGGGATCAAGCTAATGTATTGCTTCGAGTTGCGACACTTGAGGGTGTGCAACCGACAGCATTAACCGAATTGAATATGATTCTGGAAAAACAATTCAGTGGTAATGCTGGTGGACAAACCGCAACCGTTGGTGGAGAAAAAACGGCGGCTGATATTCTCAACTTTATTGAAGGAACTGTAGAATCGGCTGTGATGGAGAAAATTAAAGAAGCTGAGCCTGAGTTGGGACAGAAGATTGAAGATCTCATGTTTGTATTTGAAAATCTTGGGGATGTGGATGATCGAGGCCTGCAAACTTTGATGCGTGAAGTTCAAACCGATCAATTGTTGTTGGCATTGAAAGGCGCTGACGAAAATCTGAAAGAAAAATTCTTTAATAATATGTCACAACGGGCTGCTGAAATGTTGCGTGATGATCTGGAAGCCAGTGGACCTGTACGTGTGAGTGATGTGGAAGCAGCTCAGAAAGCTATTCTTGTCACAGCTCGGGATTTAGCAGATAAAGGTGAGATCATGCTAGGAGGGGGCGGTGGAGAAGAGTTCCTCTGATGAGCTGATTACTGCACAAGCAGATGTAGTGACATCTGAAGAGTTAGCAAGTTATCAGCGCTGGCAGGCACCACATGTTGTATCAGTTTCAGATGTTGATGGAGATCAGCAGACTTTTTTGACGGTTGAAGAAATCGAACAACTACAAAAAGAGGCTCAGCAAGAAGGTTACGATGTGGGTTTTGAAGAAGGTCGACAAGCTGGACTGAAAGCGGGTCAAGCTGATATTGAACAGCAACTAAAATATCTTGAACAGATCATGATCAGCTTAAACACCCCTTTAAAAGATCTTGATCAGCAAATTGAAAACGATCTGATGTCACTGGTATCGACGATGACGCGGCAATTGGTACGGCGTGAGCTTAAAACTGAACCAGAACACGTGATAGGTGCCATGCGAGCTGCATTGGCTGTATTGCCGATCAGTGAACGCAAACTCAAAATTTATTTGCATCCACAGGACATGGAACTGGTTAAAAAAGGATTATCACTTGATGATGATGGTGCCAGTTGGCAGTGGGTGGAAGATCCTTTGCTGACTCGTGGCGGTTGTCGCTTGGAAACAGCGGATACACTGATTGATGCTACTGTTGAAGCACGTCTTGAAAGTGTGGTGAATAAAATGCTGGGTGGAGAACGATCAGATGACCTCCCAGAAGACTGATACAGAGCTGGATATTACGACACTCGCTGATAGAACAGCAAATTGGCGTGAACGATTGAAAGAACATCAGCATCGTTTAGATAGCGATCCTTCTGAAGTACTATCAGTCGAAGGTCGCTTGACTCGCATGGTCGGTTTAACACTTGAAGCCGTGGGGTTTCAGGCTCCTATTGGTAGTCGTTGTGAGGTTCAAGGGGCTGGAGGAAAACCAATAGAAGCGGAAGTGGTCGGTTTTTCTGGTGAAATACTTTATCTAATGCCAACAGGGGATATTCGTGGTTTAGTTCCCAATGCTCGAGTTCGCCCCATCCGTAGTGATTCACAGGTTCCTGTCGGTGATGCCTTGTTAGGGCGTGTAGTGGATGGTGCCTGCAAGCCTCTGGATGGAAAAGGGCCTTTACGTGTAAAAGACAGCATGCCTTTGCATGGAAAGTTGGTTAATCCTTTGGTGCGAGCGCCAGTTCGTCAGCATCTGGATGTTGGAGTTCAGGCTATTAATGCTTTGCTCAGTGTGGGGCGTGGGCAGCGTATGGGATTATTTGCTGGCAGTGGTGTTGGTAAAAGTGTATTGCTCGGCATGATGACTCGCTACACAGAAGCAGATGTCATCGTGGTGGGATTGATTGGTGAGCGTGGCCGTGAGGTTAAGGAATTTATTGAAGACATCCTGGGTGAAGAGGGGTTGTCTCGAGCAGTTGTGGTGGCCTCACCCGCTGATAACTCACCATTAATGAGATTGCACGGTGCAATGTTGGCAACTAGTATTGCAGAATATTTTCGTGATCAAGGCAAACAGGTTTTATTGTTAATGGATTCATTGACGCGTTATGCACAGGCACAACGTGAAATAGCACTGGCTATTGGTGAGCCTCCAGCAACAAAAGGATATCCACCCTCTGTGTTTTCATTATTACCCCAATTGGTAGAACGTGCAGGCAATGGTTCTGAAGGTGGTGGTGCCATCACTGCAATCTACACCGTATTAACGGAAGGCGATGATCAACAAGATCCAGTCGCTGATGCAGCCCGAGCTATTTTAGATGGACATATTGTGCTGTCTCGCCAGTTAGCAGAATCAGGTCTCTATCCGGCGATTGATGTCGAGGCTTCTATTAGTCGGGTGATGCCACAAATCGTAGATGAAAATCATTTAGAGCAGGCACAATATTTTAAACAGATGTACTCAACCTATCGTCAGAATCAGGATTTGATCAATGTTGGCGCCTATGCGGCAGGTTCAGATCCAAAAATTGATGATGCCATTGCCATGTTCCCGAGCCTACAAAATTTAATTAAGCAAAGCATGAACCAAGCTGTAGATTGGCAGCAAAGTGTTGATAATTTAACAACAACAATGCAGCAACCGTCATCACAAATATTTGGCTCACTACAGACACCGACAGTACTTCATCAAGGATAATTCATAATAAGTCTGGATGAAATCTGGGATACTTATTATGAGATGCAGATTTTTCAAAAAGGGTTTATGCTTTAACTTAGTATAAAAAATCAATCACTTACACTTAATGTGGCTTCTTAAATGAAACGATCGCAGAAATTGAATCCCGTTGTTGATATTGCTGCTAAGGCAACCGACGCGGCGTTGATAAAAGTGGGTGAGGCTAATGCACAGTGGTCAAAAGATAAACAACAACTAGAAGACTTACAGCAATACAAAGCTGAGTACCTTATCAAGCTTCGACAAGGTGACCATACTCTAATGAATGCCCAGAAGATATTAGAGTTAAGAGGTTTTCTGGCACAGCTGGATCAAGCCATCCATGCTCAAGAACAACAAGTAGCAACGAGTCTCAGAACTTTGCAACATACACAAACACTTTGGCAGCAAACTCGAAGTAAAGAACAGGCATTAGAATCTTTAGTGGGTCGATATCAGCACGAAGAGATGCAGTCTGAATTGAGGCGGGAACAGCAGGATAATGATGAACGAAATACTGTCCAATGGTTGCGTAAATCAAAGTAACGATCTAAATTTGGAATTATGCATGAGATAAAATAAGCTGGCATGGTCTCTGCATTATTGATATTCAGGAATAAAAGAAGTTGTTTTGTTTTTATTTATTAATAGTGGGTAAAACAAGCTATGACAAGGGATAAACTAGTTGTGACGAGACAGGAACGCCGGCAAATGCCACTAGCATTATCGCAAAGTGGCAATGTGAAAGCGGCAAGAATGACCATCTCGGTTGCAACCGATAGGCAGAGTCTTCATAACGATCGATGGTCAAAGACACTGCAAATGTATAGTGACTATCTGATTCGCTATTAATTGAGTAATAAGGATACTGTGAATTATGTCAGACAAAGAAGAAACAGTAGTTATCGATTGTGGCGAGTCACTAAATATTGCTGGAGTGGGTGATTTATATGCTGAGTTGCTAGCTTTGTTAGCTGAAGGTAAACCGGTAGCATTTAATGTCAGTCAGGTTGAGCGTGTTGATGCTGCATCTCTACAAATGCTTTATGCATTTTCTAAAGAAGCAGAAGAACAAGGTAACCCACTGGAATGGGAACAGCCTAGCGATGCATTTTACAGTAGTGTTAAGTTGCTCGGTTTAGAGAAAATGTTGAATTAGATTTGGATTATTTGTGTTATTTACAATTAAGTCTAATTGAATGAAAGTAAGCGTTAAACAAAATTTAGAAGTTAAATCTGTAACAGATGTTAAAAATGAGGAGAAAAACGAACCATGGCAAAAATTTTAGCAGTTGATGATTCGGCTTCTATGAGACAAATGGTCGCGTTTACATTAAAAGGCGCAGGTCATACTGTGACTGATGCGGCAGATGGGAAGCAAGCACTGGATATTGCAAAAACTCAGTCATTTGATTTAGTGCTGACTGATGTGAATATGCCAGTGATGGATGGCCTTACCCTAACTAGAGAGTTACGGGCATTGCCAGCTTATCGGTTCACACCTATTTTGGTGCTAACGACAGAAGCTGGAACTGATAAGAAGCAAGAAGGTCGAGCCGCCGGGGCGACAGGTTGGTTGGTAAAACCATTCAACCCTGATCAATTGTTAACAACGGTTCGAAAAGTGCTCGGCTAGCACTAGTTTCCTTTATAAACAATGACTTACGTTATGTTTGCAGGGGAGTTGCGCTTTAAATTTAGTGGGAAGAAGCTATGAGTATTGATATTTCACAATTTCATGATGTGTTTTTTGAAGAAAGCTTTGAAGGCCTGGACGCGATGGAAAGCGGCTTGCTTAATCTGGATATTGGAGCCGCAGATGTTGAGGCTATCAATACAATTTTCAGGGCGGCTCACTCAATAAAAGGGGGAGCAGGTACCTTTGGCTTCATGGCGGTATCAGAATTTACCCATGTGATGGAAACATTACTGGATGAAATGCGTAATGGTGAGCGAGATGTGACCCCAGACCTGACTAACTTGCTGTTGGAAGCGGTTGATGTGTTACGTGAGATGCTGACGGCAGTTCAACAAAAAACAGAGACTGATGATGAACGCATTGCAGATGTGCGACAAAAACTAGAATCTATGTTGGATGCTGGTAGTGAATCAGTAGCTGGAGGGGATGCTAGTGTAGCCGATGTCACAACAAATAAAACAGAAGAAAAAGAGGCTACACCCAAAGGTTGGAAAATTGATTTTCGACCGCATCAACATTTGTTGCAAACTGGTAATGATCCAGTGCGAATGTTTCGAGAATTGGAAAGTTTGGGTGAGTTGTCTACCACAGTTGATGAGTCAAAATTACCACCATTCTCAGATCTGGAACCAGAAGACAGCTACTTGACGTGGCAGTTAATCATCAAGGGCGATATTCCTAAAGACGATGTGGTCGAGATATTTGAATGGGTTGATGATGATTGTGATTTAGTTATTGAACCATTAATGGAAGCAGCAGAAGAAGAGATTGTTGCTGATCAAGCACAGCCTGAACCTGTTGTGGAAGTGCCATCAGAACCCGTTAAGGAGCAGACATCTTCTGATTCGGCAGCTAAGCCAGCGGCGGCGGCACCCGCTGCAGCTTCTATTCGAGTGGGTACAGATAAGGTAGATTCACTGATTAATCTGGTGGGCGAATTGGTAATTACCCAATCCATGTTGAGCCAGATTGGAGATAATTTTACTGAAGAAATGTTGCCCCAACTGATCGATGGACTTGCCCAATTAGAGCGTAACACTCGTGAAATGCAGGAAGGGATCATGCGGATCCGGATGTTACCAATCAGTTTTGCATTTAATCGATTCCCACGTTTGGTACATGATATGTCAGACAAAATGGGTAAAAAAGTCAATTTAAAACTGTCTGGTGAACAAACAGAATTAGATAAAACCGTGATGGAAAAAATTGGCGATCCTTTAGTCCATTTAGTCCGTAATTCATTGGACCACGGTTTGGAAATGCCAGATGTTCGTGCTGCTGCTGGTAAAAATGAAACAGGAACCATACACCTTAATGCCTATCATCAGGGTGGCAATATCGTGATTGAAATTAAGGATGATGGTGCCGGATTAAATGAAGACAAGATCTATAAAAAGGCCGTTGAAAGAGGTCTTATTAATGGCTCAGAAATACTTTCACCAGAGAAAATTCATGAATTGATTTTCTTGCCAGGCTTTTCTACTGCCGATGTGGTCAGTGATATTTCTGGCCGCGGCGTGGGCATGGATGTGGTGCGTAAAAACATCAATAGTCTGGGTGGCAGCGTTGAAGTGGCTTCAAAACAAGGCGAAGGGTCAAGCTTTATTATTCGTTTGCCGTTGACGCTTGCAATCATGGATGGTCAAACCATTCGTGTGGCCGATGAAAATTATATTGTTCCGTTGATTTCAATTATTGAATCACTGGAAGTCAAAGCAAGTGATATTAAACAAGTTTCGGGTCGAGGTGAGTTGTATCCATTGCGTGACGAATATGTACCGATTATTCGACTGTATGATGTTTTTGGCGTGGAACCAGATACCACTGATGTCGAAGAGGGTTTGCTAGTAGTGGTTGAAGGTGAAGGCCAAAAAATCGGATTGTTCGTTGATGATTTGTTAGGACAACAACAAGTTGTGATTAAAAGTCTGGAAACCAATTATCGTAAAGTTCTAGGCATTTCAGGCGCGACTATTCTGGGCGATGGAACTGTTGCCTTGATTTTAGATGTACCTGGATTGATGACCTTATATCGAGATCCTTCTGCGGCAATCCCTCCCCAGATTAATGATGAACGTGCAGCCTGAGAGGAGATAGAAAATGACAGAAGTACAGCAAGTGAATGAGTCTGCAGATGTCATCGAAGAAATGGATGATGGTGCAGAACAATACCTGACATTTGTTTTGGGTGATGAAGAGTATGGTGTTGAAATCCTCCGTGTTCAGGAAATTAAAGGCTGGGACAAAGTGACAGCTATTCCAAATACGCCTCATTACCTATGCGGGGTATTAAATCTACGCGGAACGATTGTGCCAGTAGTGAATTTACGGGCTCGATTTGATATGGAAGAAAAGGAATATACACCGACAACCGTTGTGATCGTACTTAAAGTAGAAGGGGTGACCCAACGAACAGTAGGTATTGTGGTCGATGGAGTGTCAGACGCACATAATGTATCTCCCGAAGAAATTAGACCTTCTCCTGACTTTGGCACGCATGTAAATACTGAATATATCAGAGGCTTAGTGCCCGTTGATGACAAGATGATGATGATTCTGAATGTTGATCGACTATTGAGTGTTGAGGCTATTGGCTAATACGCTGATAAATTAATTGTGAGTCGAGTAATAGCAATCATGAATCAGAAAGGTGGAGTGGGCAAAACAACGACCGCGATCAACCTTGCGCACGCACTTTCTTTGGCGGGAAAGCGGGTGACGTTGCTGGATATGGATCCTATGGGACAGATTTCGACGGGCTATGGTTTGGAAAATACTCAGCATGGCTTAGACAAGGTTTTACTCGAAGATATGTCGATTGATGATGTGAAGATCTCCATAAAGGAAAATCTCGTTTTGGTGACTGCCGGGCAACATCTGGCTGATTACGAACACATCACAACCGGAGGTTCAAGTCGAGGACATAAGTTGCGGTTGGCGATAGAAAGCTCAACCTTAAAAGATCATGATTTTGTATTAATCGATAGCCCATCATCCACGGGATTATTAGCGATTAATGCGATGTTTGCTGCCAGTGAATTATTGATACCTGTATCGGCTGATTATCCGTCATTACAGGGTTTATCACGCATTGTTCTTCTTTTGAAAAGGGTAGAGCCCTTATCGGGACATGCTATTAAATTATGGGTGGCCTGTACCCGTATGCAAATACGTCGGCGACTTAGTCAGGAAATAAAAAATAAAATTTGTCGCTATTTTCCGGGACGGGTTTTTAACACCGTTATTCGTGAGAATCATACGTTGGTAGAGTCCTCTGGGTTTGGAAAAACAATATTTGATTATAAGCAAGATAGTGCAGGCGCGGAGGATTATTCCTCCCTTGCCCAAGACCTTTTATGTGGGGGAACCAGCTAATGGCAGAAAGGAAAAAAACGATGGGCAAAGCACCGTCACAATCAGAAGATAGCGAAACACAACAAGCCAAACCGACACGTGCGAGAAGAACCTCACCTAATAGAGAGAAGGTAAAAATGAAAACAGAAACTGAATTATTAGAGGAAAGTTTTGCCGCTTTGGCTCCGAGAGGTGAAGAATTGGCCGCTCGCTTTTATGAGCGGTTATTTGAGCAGTATCCTCAGGTAAAGCCACTATTTGAAGGGATCTCCATAGCCGGCCAACAAAAGAAACTATTGGCATCATTGGTGTTGTTGGTACAGAACCTGCATAAACCAGAAGTGTTAAAAGATTATTTAATGGGTTTAGGTGCAAGACACGTGCACTATGGGGTCACTGCAGAACAGTACCCATTGGTTGCTGAAAATTTATTGACTGTGATGGAAGAATTTGCGGGCAAGCTGTGGACAGCAGAAGTAAAACAAGCGTGGACAAACACTTTAAATTCAGTTGCAACAATTATGTTAGAAGCATATGAGCCTACGGAGGCAGATGAAATGGCTATTAGTAAACCAGAAGTAGAACAAGAATTAGCGGTAATGCGTTCAGCAGTTGATGGTGCAAGCACTGCTCTTATGATGTGCGATAAAGACCTTGTCATTACTTATGCTAACCCTGCAGTGATAAGCTTATTGGAAAATCGATTGGATGAGTTACGCAAAGTATTTCCTGGTCTTGATCTGAATAAGCTAATCGGTACCTGTATTGATGATTTCCACAAGAATGCAGCATTGCAACGGGGAATTTTGGCCGATGTCAAAAAATTGCCCTACCAGACCCAAATTCAGGTTTTGGATCTATGGTTTGATTTAAATGCGACCGCCATTCTGGATTCTGATGGCAACTATGCCGGCAACATGGTCGAGTGGAAAGATGTCACTTCAGAAAAGGCAAAGGAGCAAGAAGTTGCAAGATTGTCTGGTACGGTAAATGGAGCAATGACGGCTATCATGATGGTAGATCGTGATTTCAACGTAACTTATGCCAACGACGCAACGATCACTATGCTGACTGAGCATGAAGAGACATTGAAGAAAGCTTTCCCTGGTTTTTCGGTTAAAAATCTGGTGGGCAGTAACATTGATAGCTATCATAAAAACCCAGAGCACCAACGTAAATTATTGGCAGATCCAAATAATCTACCTTATAGCACCGATATAGAAGTGGGGCCATTAAGTTTTAACTTAAATGTGACCGCAATCATGGATGCTGAGGGTAATTACATTGGTAACGGATTGGAATGGGCTGACATCACCGAGAAAAAAGCAAGAGAGCTTGATGTGGCTCGTTTACAATCAGCAATTAGTGGTGCTTCGTCGGCATTGATGATGTGTGACGAAAATCGTGTGATTACCTATGCAAATCCAGCCGTTATGAGTTTGCTAGCTAATCGAGTTAGTGAATTACGTAAAGTATTCCCAGGACTTGATTTGAATAAGATTGTTGGTACCTGTATTGATGATTTCCATAAAGATCCATCACTTCAGATAAAAATATTACAAGATGTGGACAACTTACCGTATCGCACTCAAATCCAATTGCTGGATTTACATTTTGATTTAAATGCAACAGCAATAGTCGATGCTAATGGTAACTATATGGGTAATATGGTTGAGTGGAAAGATATTACCGAACAGGTTATCGGTGAGCAGGCGGTTCAATCGCTTATACAGTCTGCACAAGTGGGTGAACTTAAAGAACGGATAGACGCGACAGGCTATGAGGGTTTCATGAAAGGTGTCGCTGATGGTGTGAATAACATCATGGACGCTGTTTTGATGCCTGTCGAGGAAACTATAGCGGTTGCGCAAGCCTTATCTAGAGGTGACCTGACACAAACTGTTGATGGCGATTTCCAAGGTATGTTTGCTGATCTTGCAGAGGCCTTAAATACGTCAGTTAAACAAATGGCTGAAACCGTCAGAGAGATCACTGAAGCAGCGGGTAGTGTTAGTACAGCCGCCAGTGAAATTTCTGAAGGTAATATTGATTTAAGCCAACGAACTGAAGAACAGGCTTCATCACTTGAAGAAACTGCTTCAAGTATGGAGGAACTGACCAGTACCGTTCGTCAAAATTCGGATAATGCCCGTCAGGCAAATCAACTGGCTACTGGTGCAAGAGAGCAAGCAGAAAAAGGTGGTACGGTTATTCGAGAAGCGATTGAAGCGATGACTGCAATCAGCGCTTCGAGTAAGAAGGTAACCGATATCATCGGTGTTATTGATGAAATTGCTTTCCAGACTAATCTATTGGCATTGAATGCTGCAGTTGAAGCAGCGCGAGCTGGTGAACAGGGCCGTGGGTTTGCCGTTGTTGCTTCTGAGGTTCGTAATTTGGCTCAGCGCTCAGCGTCGGCAGCTAAAGAGATCAAAGAATTAATTAATGACAGTGGCGAGAAAGTGAAAGAAGGCTCAATGCTGGTTGATGATTCCGGTCGAACATTAGAAGAAATTGTTGCCAGCTCGAAGAAAGTGGGTGATATTATTTCTGAAATTGCAGCTGCAGGTGCCGAGCAAACGCAAGGTATTGAACAAGTTAACAAAGCAGTGACTCAAATGGATGAGATGACGCAACAAAATGCGGCACTTGTTGAAGAAGCTGCAGCAGCAAGTGAATCAATGGAAGAACAGGGTAAAAACTTACAGCGCATGATGGCCTTCTTTACTGTTGGCGGTGAGACTAAGGAATTGACACCAAAGTCAGTATCAACGACAGAACCCGTTGAGGCAGCGCCAAAAGCGAAGCCGAAAGCGGCGGCCCCAAAAGCGAAGCCGAAAGCGGCCCCAAAAGCAGCGTCGACAGAAACAGATGATGAATGGGATGAGTTTTAATTGACTAATAGCTGGAATGTAACAGG
>JAOUJZ010000061.1 GCA_029882915.1 Gammaproteobacteria bacterium
ACAATCGGAGCCGATCTTCCCTACCTCAAGCTATGTTTTCGATAGTGCTGAGCAAGCGGCAGCTCGCTTTGCGGGTGATGAGCCGGGTAATATTTATTCACGATTTACCAATCCTACAGTTCGTACTTTTGAACAGCGCTTGGCGGCACTAGAAGGAGCTGAATCTGCTGTTGCAACATCATCAGGCATGTCAGCAATTCTATCAACATTTATGGCTTTACTGTCATCTGGCGATCATATTGTTTCTTCTCGGAGTATTTTCGGCACCACTCGAGTACTGTTTGATAAATATCTGACCAAGTTTGGTGTTGAAACGGATTATGTTGCGTTAACGAAACTTGAGGATTGGCAGCAGGCCATCAAGCCAAACACTAAAGCCTTGTTTTTGGAAACCCCATCAAACCCATTAAACGAAATTGCGGATATTGCTGCATTATCGGCTTTAGCTAAGGCCCATGATTGTTTATTGATCGTTGATAATTGCTTTTGTACACCAGCATTACAACAGCCTCTTGCTTTAGGTGCAGACATCGTGGTGCATTCTGCGACTAAATATATAGATGGGCAGGGGCGTTGTGTGGGTGGTGCTGTAGTGGGTGATAGTCAGCGAGTCGGTGAGGAAGTCTATGGCTTCTTGCGAACTGCAGGACCGACAATGAGCCCTTTTAATGCATGGACCTTTTTAAAAGGACTGGAAACGCTGGAATTGAGAATGAAGGCTCATTCTGTAGCTGCACTACAGTTGGCTCAATGGCTTGAGAAACAGCCACAAGTAACCAGAGTTTTTTATGCCGGTTTAACTAGTCATCCCCAACATAATTTAGCAAAGCAGCAACAATCTGACTTTGGCGGAATTATTGCTTTTGAAGTTAAGGGGGGCAAAGACGGAGCATGGAAACTCATTAATTCGACTGAATGGCTGTCTATTACCGCGAATTTAGGTGATACAAAAACAACCATCACCCACCCGGCGACCACTACTCATGGTCGCTTGACGGAGCAAGCTCGTAGTGAGGCAGGTATTACTGATGGTCTGTTACGAATTTCGGTTGGTCTGGAAAATGTAGAAGATATTCAGGCTGATCTGCAGCGAGGATTGGATTTGCTCTAAGATCATTAGCTTGTTGCTTATGATGCTGTATTCCATGAAATTTCTATATCTGAAGACTATTGAATATTAAAGTCATGGTCGTCTGAAAATTAGGTTGAATATTGATAACGGCATAAAAAGTGCATAAAGCACCATAACTAGAAAGTTTTCGTCAGAAAATCGTCTTTATATTTCAGGCGGTTACTGACTGTACTTAATAAAAACAATAGGTTATGGTCTATGCGCACTAAAAATTACGTGTTGATATTAATGTTATTGGCGTTACTCCTACCATTACGGCAGGTTTTCGCTACGACTGAACCGGTCAGTGATGTCCGTATCGTTATCGATGTTTCGGGCAGTATGAAGAAAAATGATCCAAATAATTTGCGTTCTCCGGCTTTGCGAATGTTATTGGGTTTATTACCAGAAGGCGAAATAGCAGGCGTTTGGACATTTGCTAAATACGTCAATATGTTAGTGCCACACCGTGTAGTAAACGATGCATGGCGCCTTGAAGCAGAAAGACAATCTAATCAAATTCACTCTCATGGTTTGTTTACCAATATTGAACAAGCTCTAAACAAAGCCACTGTAGGGCTGAAAGTTGCTGATCCTAAATACCGCCGCAGTGTTATTTTGCTATCTGATGGACTTGTCGATGTTTCGACTACTGAAGATGTTAGTAAAGCATCGCGCCAACGTATTATAGAAACCATTGTGCCACGGCTGAAAAAAGCCAATATTGCAGTACATACAATCGCATTAGCAGATACGTCTGATCACGAATTGCTGAGAGCTATTTCAGTAGCAACAGATGGGTGGTATGAGCAGGTTGATAGCGCTGAACAGTTACAAAGAGTATTTTTGCATCTGTTCGAAAAAGCTGCCAATCGCGATTCAGTGCCTTTAACAGATAATCATTTTAAGATAGATAATAGTGTCAGTGAAATGACGCTATTGGCGTTTCGTCGTAAAGATTCAAAGGCAGCAGAATTATTGTTGCCGAATCAATCTAGACTTTCCTATCAACAACACCCGAAAAATGTTCGTTGGCATACAGAAGCCGGATATGACCTAATTACCATAGCAGATCCACAGGTTGGGGCATGGTATATCGACGCCGATCTTGATCCTGATAATCGGGTAATGATTGTGACTGATTTAAAACTTCAAACGACAGATTTACCAAATAATATTTTGATTGGTGAGACATTTGATCTTGAAGCTAGCCTCACAGATAAAGGTGAAATAATTGTCCGTCAGGATTTCTTGAAATTGGTTGATGCCCAACTTAGAGAAGAGTCTGAGATTGCAGATGCAATTGAACAAAATATCAATTCCAGTCAGGTGAAAGGAGTCTATAACGCCAATGTGGGAGATAATTTCCTGTCGGGTCGAAACGATGTAGTACTAACCTTTACCAGTGCAACATTTGAACGTCAACGTAGACAAAGTATCAATGTAGTTGAGACGCCATTTGATATTAAAGTTGAACAGCTATCAGATGCTTCAACACGTACACATCGGATAACACTAAGTCCTGATGTTGGTTTGGTCAAAACTGAAGGATTGAGTATAGCTGCAATGTTAACAGCAGAGGATGGCAGTGAATGGTCGTACGACATGATGAAAAGTGGTGATAATGAATGGCAACTAACGTTGGCTGAATTACAAACTGGGGAGCAATATAAAGTTGCACTACAGATTAGGGGTGAAACCTTAAAAGGTAGAAATCTATTCCTGCAGCCCAAGTCTATAATATTGAAAGACGACATTATTGAACAAATGAAACAGGAAAAAGCAGAAAAAGAACAACAAGCCAAGGAAGATGAACAAGCCAAGGAAGATGAACAAGCCAAGGAAGAGGAGCAATTTATTGATGAAATGGCAGCCGGAGTTGACTTTTTATTAGCAGGAGGCAGTGATGAATCAATTGGGTTGTCCGACAAGGAGATGGCTGATTCAAATAATGGACAAGGTATATCACCAGCTATAAAACTGGCGATAGGTAACGGTATTATTTTGCTGTTAGTTTTAACGGGCGTGTTTTTATGGCGACGTAATACTGCAAACAGCATAAATCCAGGAGATCAATTATAAATGGACATGACAGATCCAATTTTACAGATGCTGGCATATGAGCTGGCGGCGATATTTGCAGCCTTTAGTATTTGGCTTACCATACGATCGAGAAAGAAAAATAAGCAGATTCAACTGGACGCAACAAAAATAGTTAAGCGATTGAAACTGGGCAAAGATCAACGCATTGATACCTTGTCCTCAATTCTTGCCGAAAAGTATGGTCTAAATGATGATGCGCTGACGCAAGAAGTTAATGAATTTCAAGAGCGCGAACAGCAAATATACAAAACCTTACTGACAATCTTAGTCGAACAAGATGGCAAGGCATTGACAAGATTTCCTGAACAGCTGGAAAAAGCAATCGATGCAAGCCTCGACATGTTGCCCATTGGTGGCAGTGTATTATCTGAACCTCCTATACAGGTTGCTCCAGTTAACCTAGTGATAGATGAGTCTCAGTCATTAAGTGAACAAATTGAAGTCACAGCACTGAAATTAGAACAGTTGATGGCAGCCTTTAGACTCACTCAGGATGAAGGAACAGGACTCAATGAAGTCGAGCAAGTAGCTGAGGTAACGGAACAGGATAATGAAATAGCTGAGGAAGAGATTGAAGCCATAACACCACCAGAAGTAGACCAGATTGAGGAAGCAGAAAGTCAAGAAACAGAAGCAGGTGATGTGGAGATTAATGCTGAAG
>JAOUJZ010000062.1 GCA_029882915.1 Gammaproteobacteria bacterium
ATCGAGTTTTTCTTGGCATCGCTATAGGAGAGTGCATTTTGCAACTCGACTATTTTTTGTTCTGCTTCAGAGAGTGATTTTTTTAGTGTGGCAATATCTTCACTCATTCGTGGAGGCTCCTGACATAGCTGGTAATGTAATGGTAAATGTTGAACCTTCGCCTAAAGTGCTATCAGCAGTGATGGTTCCTCCCATTAATTCGATTAGACTTTTGGTGATTCCTAAGCCCAGTCCTGTACCTTCAATGTCTGTTTTTTCAGCTTCCAGACGTTCAAATGGGGTGAAAAGTTTTTCCATGGAATGTTCAGATATACCTCTACCAGTATCTGCTATGGACAGAGTCAGTGTATCGTCATCAGCTTTGAAAGCCGTGATTTTAACGCGACCTTTTTGTTTATTATATTTGACAGCATTTGATAGCAGGTTAAGCAGGATCTGGCGTAGACGTCGTTCGTCAGTAGTGATAAGAAGGTTGTCAGCCATGTCGATTTCAAACTCAATATAAAAACGATGGCTCTGCCCTTTGATTATAGATAAAACGTTAGTAATGAGTTCATTGAGTTGCAGTAACCGTGGTTCGAGACTCACCTTGCCTTCTTCAATCATATTGAGATCGAGCAGATCGTAAATTAGTTCCAGTTGCATTTCACCACAGTTTTGGATTTCAGAAACCATTTCCAGTTGTTCAGGAGATAAATTGTCTTGTCTGAAAAGATCGCAGTAACCCAAGATGACATTGAGTGGGGTTTTCAGTTCATGACTAATATAGGATAAAAACTGCGATTTTGATCGGTTAGCCTTTTCAGCTTTTTCACGTTCATTAGTGAGATTATCCGTCAGAGAATTAATTAGTCTTGCTTTATTAAGTCGAGATTTAACGGATGCAATAATTTGATAAGGTTCAATTCCTTTTGGGATAAAATCATCGACACCGATAGACATTGCTGAAAGTCGACTTTGAAGGCCATAATCAGCCGATAAAAAAACGATAGGCAATTTCGAGTAATGTTCTTGATGCCTGATCATAGTGGCAAGTTCTAAACCATTACAGCCGGGCATGTGGATATCCATCATGATCAGCTCGGGTTGAAAGTGTTTGACTTTATCAATGGCTTCGAAAGGGTTGTAAACTGCTTCGGCAATAATGCCCGCATTTTCCATTGTGATAACAAAATGATCCGCTATCTCTTTTTCATCTTCAATAATCAGCACTCGATAGGGTGGTGTTTCTTTTTCTGTAAGAGACTTAACTGAAGTAATTAATTCTTGATCGCTGAAAGGTTTTACTAAATAACGTGAGCCTCCCGCTCTTACAGCCGAGAGTCGTGCGTCAAAGTCATCCCTTACAGATGCAAAAATAATTGGCGGTAAGATGGTAGCAGTTTTCTGTAACTGTTTAATGAACTCGGCCCCGGCATTTTTATCTTTTCCGAGAACCATATCGACTAAAAACAGATCGGGCATAGTTCTACAACAGTCCGAATCCTCTGAAATTAAAGGCGATTCATTATAAATACTGACATCATAGTCGTGTTCAGTCAGTAGGGCGTGGTAATGCTCAGCCAGTAATTGATCATCTTCGATAATGACAATTCTCTTTCGTTTACTGGAGAATATATCGTCCTGAACATTGCTTGATGGTCGTGTTGATGCGCCTACATATTCACATAGTGAAGTAGAGCGTACTTCCAATGATAGTTGCTCATAGAGGTGGTGGAGTAATTCTTTGTTTTCAGGGCTGAGTGTTGAGGAAGTAAATGCTGTCCTAAGGAAGGCTTCAAGTTGCAATGAGGCACTGCTGACTTTTTCAAGACCGAATGTACCAGCTGATCCGGTTAGACGATGAAGCTCTTGTTTTAAAAAGTCACACTTGCTGATGTTTCCATTTACGACAACGTCATCAAAAAGTTGCTTGATTACCTCATAGCGTGATGGTAACTCGCTACGAAACTTTTCCGACATTGCTTGTAATTTATGCTCAAATTCTGAGGACATTCACTAATCCATTGTTAATATTGAGTAGACCACGTGTAACAGTAATCCATACCCTAAAATTAATCACGTCTTCTCAGGATGATTAAAACACATATAAACCATATGGTAAACATGTGATTAGATATTAAAAGTTAATGTTATAGATAAGATTATAGTGATAAGTAAAAAAAATAAAGCTAAATTAACTGTAGCTGTATTTAAGCCTGTTATACAATGCGCGCCATGATAAAACTAAATCAACTCTCTGTTCGTCGTGGTGTACGGGTATTGTTTGAATCAGCTAACCTGACCATTCATCCAGGACATAAAGTGGGACTGACTGGTGCGAATGGTACGGGTAAGTCCAGTTTATTTGCCTTGTTTCTTGGTAGGCTACACGCTGATAGTGGTAGCGTATCGATTCCTGATTCATGGGTTATTTCTCATGTGGCACAGGAAACACCTGCTGTTGATACGCCAGCCATTGACTATGTGCTGCAAGGCGATGATGAATACACACAGTTGCAACAACAATTAAGTAAGGCGGAAGATGAGCATGATGGTCATCTTCAGAGTGAATTACATGATAAGTTAGCGGCCATTGATGGCTACACTGCCCGTAGTCGTGCCGGACGTTTAATGCATGGTTTGGGTTTTTCTGGGCAACAGGAAACCTTGCCAGTTCAATCTTTTTCAGGTGGTTGGAGGATGCGCTTGAATCTGGCACAAGCGTTGATGTGTCGTTCAGATTTATTATTGCTTGATGAGCCAACCAATCATCTGGACTTAGAAGCGGTTTATTGGCTGGAGGAGTGGCTACGTAATTATCTAGGAACTCTGGTACTCATTTCTCATGATCGGGATTTTCTAGATCGAGTGGTTACCCAAGTTGTGCATATCGAACAACAGAGAATGAAAAGCTACAGTGGTAACTATTCTGATTTTGAACTGGCACGAGCTGAACATTTAGCCAATCAACAAGCGGCACATCAAAAGCAACAACGTGAGATTGCTCATATTCGTAGTTTCGTCACCCGTTTTAAAGCCAAGGCAACAAAAGCCAGACAGGCACAAAGTCGAGTAAAAGCTTTGGAACGAATGGAGTTGATTGCTCCAGCACATGTTGATTCACCTTTCCACTTTAGCTTTTTCCCTCCTTTGCGATTGACGGCACCTTTATTAACGCTGGACAAAGTGGCGGTAGGCTATAATGAAAAATCATTAATTAGCGATGTTAAACTGTCATTAGCACCCGGCGATCGCATAGGTTTGTTAGGACCTAATGGCGCGGGTAAATCAACGCTGATAAAGTTGATTGCAGGTGTTTTGCCTCCATTGCAGGGTAAGCGTAAAGAAGCGAAAGATATTTGCATTGCTTATTTTGCCCAACATCAATTAGAACAACTCACTGTTGAAGAGAGTCCGTTACAACATTTACAACGACTGGACAGACAAGCATCAGAGAGTGACTTACGTAATTTTATTGGTGGTTTTGGTTTCCACGGTGATGATGCTTTATCACCTGTTGGGCCATTTTCAGGGGGTGAAAAAGCTCGCTTGGTGTTGGCCTTGCTAGTGTATCAAAAACCAGCTGTATTACTGCTTGATGAGCCCACCAATCATCTTGATTTGGAAATGAGGTTGGCATTGACCTTAGCTTTGCAGGATTTTGAAGGTGCCTTGGTAGTGGTGTCCCATGATCGACATTTGTTACGAACTGTGGCCGATGATTTATGGCTGGTCTCAGAGGGAAAGGCAACCGTATTTGATGGCGATTTGGATGACTATCGCCAGTGGTTAATGACCAAAGATAAGTCGCTTAAA
>JAOUJZ010000063.1 GCA_029882915.1 Gammaproteobacteria bacterium
ATGCTCTTGCCAAATCTCAAGATACGCCTATTACCGTTGATGAACATCAGGATCAGTTTGTACGTCATGACAGTGTTATTGTCCTGTCAGAAGCCGATACCACCATTGATACTGGTGACCAAACATTATCTATTAAAGATATTCTTCAATCGGGTGATATGCCAGACAATGCCCTATTTTATTTACACCGTGTTACCAAAGATGATCTACAAGGATTATGGGGCATCATTCAGACCGGTTTGATCGACAAATTCAGAGAAGGAATTCATATTGAAGGCATCGTCCCGAATAAAGAAATGGTGCAAGCCATAATACCGGCCAATGCAGATGAAAAACTGGCATCTGG
Source organism: Gammaproteobacteria bacterium (assembly GCA_029882915.1). Lineage (GTDB taxonomy): Bacteria > Pseudomonadota > Gammaproteobacteria > Nitrosococcales > Methylophagaceae. The sequence goes on from JAOUJZ010000063.1 coordinate 347, forward strand.
GTTTAGCTCTTTTCTCGGCAAGATTCTAAATCAGAAGGTAAACACCAGTTACATCTATAATTTTAGATCTCACACAATGAGCCGTGATCCTAATTTGATACGCCCCGGTCAGCAACTGATTTTAATTCATTTCTCACCACAGGAACTATCTGATATTTATCAGTTTTTCTCTGACAAGCGCAATCAAGGTGTAGACACCTTTGCCATAGATGGTTAAACCCATTGCTACTTGAATTACTGTTTATTGGTCTTGTAGTACTGATTATTGCCGCTGCTTTCATTGCGGCAAAAAATGATGGTCAATAACTGCTCAGCACGTTTAAGTTTTTATTTATAAAATGCTGTGCAGTTACTTCTCAAAACGACCATATCTCAGCATAATACTTGGCAGTACCAGCAGATTAAGCACAGTTGAGGAAATCAATCCTCCAATGATAATGCTGGCCATTGGTCCCATCACTTCTCGACCTGGACTATCGGAATTCATAGCAATCGGCAGCATGGCTAAGGCTGTTACCAAAGCTGTTATTAAGATTGATGGTAAGCGTTCTTGGGCACCACGAATAGCTGTCGCCGCATTCCATGGCTCACCGTCTTCCACAACCAGATAATGAAAGTGTGACACCAACATGATTGAGTTTCGTAATGTGATACCAAACAGTGTCACGAATCCTACTAAAGAGCCAATGGACAGCACTCCATTGGTAAACAAGACGGCAATCACGCCTCCTACTAGCGAGAATGGTAAGTTAATCAATACCAACGACATATTACGCAAACTTTGCAAAGCAACATAAAGTAGCAATAATACCGCCACACCAGCCAATACCGAATGAACAATCAAGTCCTCACGTGATTGTGCCTGCGCCACTGCCGCCCCTGTAAATTCAGGATAAATGTCGGCTGAAAACGCTACTTCCTCACGAACCCTTTTTTTCAGCTCCGCAAAAAATGACACCAGATCACGCCCGGATACATTACAGGTCACTGTCTGCAACCGTTGTGCACCTGCATGCAAAATCATATAGCGGCCTGATACCTGTTGCACATCTGCCACATCCTGCAAACGCAACATCACACCTGACGGTGTTTGAATTGGTAAGTTACGCACATCATCAGGCTGCCGGCGTTGATTGGCGGGCAAGACTACCACCACATCAAACACTCGGTTACCTTCATGCACCTGCCCCACTACTGAGCCTTCAAATCCCGTTTGTACAGTACGCATCACGTCAACTGGTCGTAGCCCCCAATAGGCCAGCTCATCCAATAATAATCGTACTTCCAGTTGAGGTTCACCCGGTGGAGCACGTAATTGCACATCCGTGGCGCCTTCTATGTCACGTATCACTGCAGCAACCTGCTGTGCTTTCTGGTCAAGTGCACCCAGGTTTTTGCCATAAATATTAACCACTACCGGTGCCGTATAACCCGAAATGGTTTCATCAATTCGTTCGGTTAAAAATGTATTCACTTCCGAGTTTATTCCCGGAAAGGCCTCCAGTACTTCGCGGATCTCATCAAGCACTTTTTGTTGATCGGGACCATCCATGGGCTCCAGATCAATTTCATATTCACTGTAATGAGTGCCAAAGGTATCAGCACCACGTTCAGCTCGCCCAGCCCATTGTGAGGTTGATTTCACTCCCGATATCTCGCTCACTCTTTTCTCAATCTGACCGCCCATTCGTAACGATTCGGCAATCGATGTCCCAGGTACACTGGCGGTATGAATAATGTAATGGCCTTCCCGAAGTTCAGGTAAAAAACTACCTCCCAGTAAAGGCAAAATAGCCAGTCCGGCCAAACAAAATCCCAATACACCGCCAAAAGTTAATCGGGGAAAACGACTCACCAGACCTAATAACCGACCATAAAGAGGGGTTAAAAAACGAACTAGAGGCGGTTCTTGATCGCTCAGGTTGCCCCATCGTGTTAACAGAATATGGCACAACGCCGGAGTAACCGTCAGTGCCACAATCAATGAGGCAAATATCGCCAGAATATAGGCTTCACCGAGTGGCTGAAACATTCGACCAGCCACACCACTTAAGGTCAGTAAGGGAACAAATACCAGCATAACGATAAAACTGGCATAAACAACCGAACTTCGCACTTCCATTGATGCTTCAAAGACCACATCCATCGTTGATTTTGGCACTGGCAAGGCTGTATTTTCACGTAAGCGCCTAAAAATGTTCTCGGTATCAATAATGGCATCATCAATCACTTCACCTAATGCTATCGCTAGACCACCTAAGACCATAATATTGATATTGACACCCATTTCTAGCAACACAATAAGGGCGGCAAACAATGACAGTGGGATCGCCGTCATCGAAATCAATGCCGTACGAAGATTAAATAAGAATAGAAACAACACCAGCATCACTAAGCCACCACCAACCAACAGGTGTTCCCGGATATTGCTCAATGAAGATTCAATGTAGTTAGCTGGACGGAATAACTCAGAATGTAAGGTAATGCCATCTGCTTCAAACCCATCCTTAAACTCTTCTAATGCTGCTTCTATTCCATGAGTAACGGCTAGAGTATTGGCCTTGTATTGCCCAATCACCATCAACACCACTCCTGGCTTACCACCAATAGCAGCACCACCGATCGCCGGTGCAGGTGCCGCAACGATGGCTGCCACATCACCCAACAATATGACGCCATTGTCTGTTGTACGCACTACTACCTTCGCCAAGGCTTCAGCAGACATAGGTTGACCACTTACCTGCAGCATCATCCGCTGATTGCTGTTTTCGATATAACCACTGGCCATCATTCCCGTAACCTGTTGCGCAGCCTCGGTGACGTCATCAATTGACATGCCATAGCGTGTTAGCTTGTCGATATCTATCTGAATCTGTAACTGCTTTTCATGGCCTCCAAAAACATTGATATCTGCCACACCTTCCACACTCAATAGTCGTGGTGATAATGTCCAGTCAACCAAGGCACGCAACGTCATTAAATCATGTTTATCAGACGTCAAACCTATCGTCATGATCGTGCCCGATGATGATTCCAGAGGCACCATCAAGGGTGGCCCAATATTTTCTGGCAACGCATTATTCACGCCCAATAAACGCTCGGAGACTAACTGCCTATCAAGATAAATATCCGTGCTGTCATAAAAAGTCAGAATAACGACCGACAAACCGGGAATAGATTGCGAACGAATAGACTCGGTACCCACCAATCCACCGAGAGCATTTTCTAATGGCTGGGTTACCTGCACCTCAACCTGTTCAGCAGTCAGTCCCTGTGCCTCAGTCTGGATAATGACTTGCTTTGGTGCAAACTCAGGAAAAATATCCAAACTTGAATTGGCTATTTTATAGATACCATAGCCCATCAACAGGATCGCCAAGGCAACGATAACGCCACGGAAAC
>JAOUJZ010000036.1 GCA_029882915.1 Gammaproteobacteria bacterium
AACGCGTCTTTTCGCTGGCATGAAGAAATATGGGTGACACCGACTGGCTGTTGTGCAGATACCTTGCAAGTAGCGGATCTGGTTTGTTGTAATATTGATGGTTCAGTGGAGGAAGGTGCGTCGCTTGATTCGACTTTACATATTCAAGTTTATCAGCAAAATCCCGATGCCAGAGCGGTCATCCATAGTCATGGCCCACACACCGTTGCATTAACCTTGAACGGCCAGGATTTTGTGCCGGTGGATTTTGAAGGACAGTATTATTTTCCGGTAGTGCCTGTGATCACTATTCCGTACGAACAGTATGTACAACAATCCCCCGCTAAAGTAGCGACAGCATTAGCCTCTCACAAAGTTGTCGTTGTCAAAGGCCATGGTGTTTATGCTTGCGCCGAAACGATTAATCTGGCTTATAAGTGGAGTTGCTCTGTTGAACTGTCAGCTAAAACGGCATGGCTGGCTAAACAGGTAAACTGATTTCGATTTTAGTAACATTGGATTCATTGATGTGTCTAATGTAAATTATTAAATTAATAAGGACGTCTTAATGTCATCCTCTTCGCAGTATTTGAGAACACCCCTACTATGTGGGGATGAACCTGAAGAAAAACGAAAGGAAATTGCCGCTTACTTTAACGCAACTTTCGAGCGTTATGAATCTCTATTTGAAACATTGATAGATGACCGGGCTTATTATCAGCAACCCATTCCGTTGCGCCATCCGCTTATTTTTTATTATGGACATACCGCCACATTTTTCATTAACAAACTGATTTTATCAGGCTTGATTGAACAACGAATCAATCCTGAATTTGAATCTATGTTTGCCATAGGTGTTGATGAAATGAGTTGGGATGATCTGAATGAAACCCACTATGACTGGCCTGCTGTGTCAGCGGTGAAAACATACCGCCAACAGGTTAAACAGGCAGTGAATGACTTGATTGCCCATACACCACTGACCTTACCCATAGATTGGCAAAATCCATGGTGGACGATCATGATGGGCATTGAACACGAACAGATCCATATAGAAACGTCGTCGGTACTGATTCGTCAGCAGTCACTGGATCTTATTCAACCTCACTCTGAATGGCGTCCATGGACAGAAACCAGTGTGATACCAAAAAATGAAATGGTGGCTATCCCTTCAGGTGAGGTGACACTTGGAAAAACATATGATGATCCTTTTTATGGCTGGGACAATGAATATGGGCATCATCAGGCTGAGATTGATGCCTTTCAGGCAAGTCGGTATTTGGTGAGTAATCAGGAATTTCTTGCTTTTGTAGATGCTGGTGGTTATCAAGAGGATCAGTATTGGCAACAAGAAGGGTTGCAGTGGCGAAACTTTTCCAAAGCCGAATATCCAACTTTTTGGATTCCTTTAAAACAAGGCTGGCAACTACGATTGATGACCGAAGTCGTATCAATGCCGTGGGATTGGCCGGTTGAAGTTAATTTTCATGAAGCAAAAGCATTTTGCAACTGGCAAGGATTACAGACTGGGCAGTCAGTGCGATTACCAACCGAAGACGAGTGGTATCGGATCTATGACTACGCAGGTGTTGAAGAATTGGCTGAAGGCGAACAGGCAACAGCAAATATTCATCTTGATTATGCAGCCTCATCCTGCCCGGTTACTCGTTTTGCACATGGGGAATTGTTTGATGTAGTTGGTAACGTCTGGCAATGGACAGAAACAGCAATTTATCCATTCGATGATTTTAAAGTTCATCCATATTATGATGATTTCACTATGCCAACTTATGACGGTCGTCATAACATATTCAAGGGTGGTTCGTGGATTTCATGTGGTAACGAAAGCCGTAAAGCAGCACGTTATGCCTTTCGACAACATTTCTTTCAGCATGCGGGATTTCGTTATGTCATTGCGGGCGAAATAGTTAAGCAGCCGGAATCAAATTATGAAAGCGATACGATGTTGTCTGAATATGCTGAATTCCATTATGGAGACAACTATTTTGAGGTACCGAATTTTCCACAAGCTTTGGCAGCATTGGCAATCAGTGCCATGGGAGATAAGCCAGCTCATAAAGCACTGGATATTGGCTGTGCCGTTGGGCGGGCCAGTTTCGAATTAGCTAAACACTTTGATCATGTTACTGGCATTGATTTTTCTGCTCGATTGATAAATTTAGGTGTCAAACTGGCTGAACATGGTGTTGCACGTTATAGCATTGTCGATGAAGGTGACTTGATGTTATATCGTGAGCGACGCCTAAGTGATTTTGGGTTGGATGAGGTATCTCAAAAAGTCGAATTTTTTCAGGGTGATGCCTGTAATCTTAAGCCGATCTTTAGTGGCTATGATTTGGTTATGGCGGCAAATTTGATTGATCGTTTGTACAGCCCCACCTTGTTTTTATCAACTATCCATGAGCGAATAAATTCAGGTGGGCTATTACTTATCGCGTCACCGTATACCTGGTTGGAACAACATACAAAAAAAGAAGACTGGCTGGGAGGCATCAAAAAGGATGGCGAGAACGTGACAACTTTAGATGGATTGAAAGCGGTTTTAGGAGCGTATTTTGATTTAATGGCTGCGCCGCAGCAAGTACCTTTTGTGATTAGAGAAACCAGTCGAAAATTTCAACATACCTTGTCTGATGTAACCATTTGGATAAAACGTTAGGGAAGCATATGGCTATAGATTTTGATCAGGTTATTGACAGGGCAGGATCACATAGCCTGAAATTTGATGGTCGCAAGGCTAAGTTTGGTACTGATGATGTGATGCCTTTATGGGTCGCAGATATGGATTTTGCTGCCCCTGTTGCTGTGACTGAGGTGCTGACTCAACGTGCGTCGCATCCTGTTTATGGGTATACCCTGTATCCTGACAGTTTATATAGTGCGATGCGGGATTGGTTCAAATCTCACCATAACTGGTCATTTGATCGTCAATCTATATTGATGTGTCCTGGTGTTGTGCCTTCAATTCACGCAGCTATTCTGGCGTTATCCAAACCGGGGGATGGAGTGATTGTTCAACCACCAGTTTACCCACCATTATTTACTGCGGTGACAGAAACACAGCGTGAATTGATATTAAATCCTCTTAAATTGGAACAGAATCGCTATAAAATTGATTTTGAACATCTGGAACAGTGTGCCGCATCGGGTGCAAAGCTATTATTGCTGTGTTCACCTCATAACCCGACGGGGCGAGTCTGGCAACAGGACGAGCTAGAGGCAATGCTGGCAATCGCCCGACGCTATCAGTTAACTATTATTTCTGATGAGATCCACGCGGATCTGGTTTATTCAGAACAACGCCATATTCCACTGGCAACATTATCGGATGATGTGCCAATAGTAACAGCGGTCGCACCGAGTAAAACATTTAATATTCCAGGCATGGGCTTATCATCTCTGGTTGTGAATAAGACTTCACATCGACGAGCGATTAATAAAGTGTTCGATAGTTGGCACATATATGCGACTAACCCTTTCAGTATTGCTGCCTTTGAAGCTGCTTATCGTGGTGGTAAGGATTGGTTGGATGAGTTGCTGGTTTATATTGCTGAGACGCGTAGGCAAGCCGCTGAATTTATTGACCATAACTTGCCTAAAATAAAACTGGTCGATTCTGAAGGCACTTATTTGTTATGGATTGACTGCCGCGCCTTGGCAATGAGTGATGATGAGTTGCAACAGTTTTTCATTAATAAGGCGAAAATTGGTCTCAATCCCGGAATTAGTTTTGGCGATGCTGGCAGTGGTTTTATGCGTATGAATATTGGGACTCGAAGATCGATGATAATGCAGGCTTTAAAAAATATTCAACAGGCGTGTGAGTAGGGAATAGTGTGAAGCATTTTTAGTGCGAAGCCCCTTTATTTGCACAGTAAAGGTGCAATGTCAGGTGTTGAACAAGCCATATTATTGAGTCATATTGAGGTAAAACGGTGGTGTTACAATGATTTTCACTCAATGGCATGAAGTGTGCTGAAAATAATGAGTGTTCCCACGTTTCGGAGATAATCAAAATGGCAAATGTAATTGGTAATGTTGCAGGAGTGGTATGGCAATATCTGGATAAAAATGGGGCAAGCACAGTGACTAAAATCACTAAAGAAACACAACTGGATGCAAAAGGTATTCAACGAGCAATAGGCTGGTTAGCTAAAGAAGAGAAGCTATCCATTGAGCTGAAAGGTCGTACAGAAATACTTTCTTTAAAATAGAGTCAACTTGAAAAGCTTTTGACTTTTCTTTAGTAACTGCGAGAGGCTCTATCTGGTTTTTATCTTGTGAACACTGAATGCTCCACGTATATCTCCCAGACTAAACCCAGTTGCTTTATCATCTGGATAGAGTTTGTCCAGAACAGTCTGAACAGGTGCATCGATGTTGCTGCCATGGCATGGTAGACACAGCTTGGCAGTCGGAATTGCTTTCATCATTCGCCATTGTTCATCTTGATGATCGTCAACACGTTGTCCACTGTATACGAGCGAGGTGACCGACTCCCCCTGAGCTTTACGTTGCTCAAACTGTTGTAAGACGGCTTCTTCCCATGAGTCGGGTTTATTAGCAGGATTGCGCACTTTTAAACTGGTTCGGCCGATAGTCATGCCGTATTTATCAGACAGTTCTTTAGCAATTGTAGGGGCGACCTTACTACAGACAGGGATGGCTTCAATAGGTCCGCCTTTTTCCATGGCTTCCCCTAGTGCTGCTTTTAAAGCTATGGCAAATTCCTTGATGGCTTTTTGAGCTTGCTCATCAAAGTGAGAGTGTTCTTTAGCAATAACGTTTTGGAAAAATAACATCATCACTAAACTGCATGCGATAGTTAATAATTTCATAATGAATAACGCCTCACATTTAAAGCAGTCACTTTATAGTGCCATAGAGTAGAGAGCATAGACAATTCATCAGAGAATATGAGAATGATGACATTTGATCACACTTATCTCAGATGGTGAATAGGCAGCGGAGATTACTCGAATGCTTTGCCAGCAGGCTGCCCCATCGCTTTGAGCATTTTTGCCAGTGGGCAAAAACCAGTAAAAGAGGCCTGCAACATATTGGCACCAACAAAAGCAGTCAGCCACATCCAATTAGCGTTATGGTAATGTGTAAGAGCAAGACTGAGCAAAATAACACTACCGGCAAATGCTAGAACAATACGATCAATATTCATAGGGTCTCTCCACTAAAGTTAGCAATACTAATATAACAATACTACTATAATTATTATGATAGCTGACATTAAATTGACCATATTGAATTAGTGATATTGTTGTAAATTTGGCATCTATCCTGATACCCTTCGCTCACGGAAAATAAATTAAAGCACAATAATGACTAATGTATATGATGCTTCGGCAATTGAGGTTTTAACAGGACTGGAACCGGTACGTAAACGGCCAGGAATGTATACAGAAACGACGCGACCGAACCACTTAGCCCAAGAGGTTATTGATAATAGTGTTGATGAGGCTGTTGCTGGCCACGCCAGTCAGATCCAGATCATTTTACATAACGATAATTCGCTGGAAGTCATTGATGATGGCCGAGGCATGCCAGTTGATATTCACCCGGAAGAAGGGGTTCCCGGAGTTGAAGTTATTCTTACCCGCTTACATGCCGGTGGTAAATTTTCTAACAAAAACTATCAGTTTTCTGGTGGTCTGCATGGTGTTGGAGTCTCGGTTGTTAATGCGCTATCAACTCGACTTGAAGTTAAAATTCGCCGTGATGGAACGGAGTATGCCATTGCTTTTGAGCAAGGTAACCGAACGGAAGAACTGACCGAGATTGGAACCGTGGGTAAACGCAATACCGGTACAACAGTAAGATTCTGGCCGGAAGCCTCTTTTTTTGACTCGCCCCGATTCCTCGCTTCGCGATTGCGCCATGTTTTAAGAGCCAAGGCGGTACTTTGTCCTGGCCTAGTAGTGACCTTTACTGACTTGTCTGGTGAAGAAAAAGTCGAAGATCGCTGGTGCTATGAAGGCGGATTGAATAGTTATCTGACCACGATCATGACTGATCGAGCCTGTGTGCCAGAAAAACCATTTGTTGGTCACGACAAAGGTGAAAATGAAGAAGTCGATTGGGCCTTGATGTGGCAGTTGGAGAAAGGAGATGAACTGGCAGAAAGTTATGTCAATTTAATTCCTACAGCACAGGGGGGGACTCACGTTAATGGTTTGCGTACAGGTCTGTTGGATGCATTACGGGAATTTTGTGAGTTTCGAAGTTTATTGCCACGAGGGGTAAAACTATCGCAAGAAGATATCTGGGATCACTGTTGTTATGTGTTGTCAGTAAAATTACAAGATCCACAATTTTCAGGGCAAACAAAGGAACGATTGTCATCCCGGCAATGTGCCGGCTTTGTATCTGGAGCTGTTAAAGATGCATTCAGTCTTTGGTTGAACCATCATGTTGAAGATGGTGAAAAAATTGCTGAATTGGCGATCAATAATGCTCAGTCACGATTAAAACAAGCCAAGCAAGTAGTCAGAAAACGGGTACAAACAGGCCCTGCTTTACCAGGTAAATTATCAGACTGCACTTCGCAGGATGTGACGCGTACAGAACTGTTTTTAGTGGAAGGGGATTCTGCTGGCGGTAGTGCAAAACAGGGACGTGAACGTGATTTTCAGGCTATCATGCCGCTACGCGGAAAAATCCTCAATACATGGGAGGTGGAATCCGGCCAGGTATTGGCTTCACAAGAAGTCCATGATATTGCGGTAGCGGTCGGGGTTGATCCTGGCTCTGATGATTTGTCCGGCTTGCGTTATGGAAAGGTCTGTATTCTTGCCGATGCGGATTCTGATGGCGCACATATTGCGACTTTATTATGTGCCTTGTTTGTTCGACATTTCCGACCCTTAGTAGAAGCGGGACATATATGTGTGGCCATGCCCCCGTTATATCGTATCGATGTCGGTAAGCAGGTCTTTTATGCTCTTGATGATGAAGAGCAGAAAATTGTTCTCAACCGAATTGAAAAAGAAAACATTAAAGGCAAAGTCAGTATCCAGCGCTTTAAAGGATTGGGTGAGATGAACCCGCTGCAACTACGGGAAACCACCATGGCACCCGATACCAGACGCCTGATTCGACTGACTATTTCGGATGAGGATGACACCATGATGCTGATGGATAAATTGCTGGCCAAGAAACGTGCATCAGACCGTAAAGCATGGCTGGAAGAGCAGGGCGATTTAGCCACTGTTTAATTAATATAGAGAGACACGTTTACGATGACTTTACCCGTTGATGATTTAGAACAGCTACCGGTACGTGACTTTACCGAAAAAGCGTACCTGGATTATTCCATGTATGTCATTCTGGATCGTGCCTTGCCACATGTTGGTGATGGTCTCAAGCCTGTACAACGTCGCATTGTGTATGCCATGTCTGAGTTAGGACTGAGTGCAGTTTCCAAACATAAAAAATCAGCACGTACCGTGGGTGATGTACTCGGTAAGTATCACCCACATGGTGATTCGGCCTGTTATGAAGCGATGGTATTGATGGCTCAGCCATTTTCCTATCGCTATCCACTCATTGATGGTCAGGGAAACTGGGGTTCGATGGATGATCCTAAATCCTTTGCGGCTATGCGATATACCGAATCACGACTGGCTCCGTATGCACAGACTTTATTGAGTGAGCTGGGACAAGGCACTGTTGGGTGGGTACCGAACTTTGACGGTACCATGAATGAGCCAGAATTATTGCCTGCACGGTTGCCGAATGTGTTACTCAACGGCGGAACAGGTATTGCCGTAGGTATGGCCACCGATATTCCCCCCCATAATTTGCGTGAAGTGGTTAATGCCTGTCTCCAGTTGTTGAAAAAACCAACAACCAAGCTGGAAGAATTGTTGGAAGATATTCAGGGTCCGGATTTTCCTACTGGTGGTGAAATTGTGTCATCGCGAGATGAACTACTGAAGCTTTATAGCACGGGTCATGGCAGTGTACGTCAACGTGGCTGTTATGTGCAGGAAGAAGGCAACCTGATTATTAATGAGTTGCCGTATCAGGTGTCTGGCGCCAAGATCATTGAACAGATCGCCAGCCAAATGCACAACAAAAAACTACCGATGGTGGCGGATTTGCGTGACGAATCTGACCATGAACATCCGGTCAGGCTAGTGATTGTCCCTCGTTCAAATCGAGTTGATATTGATGGCTTGATGTTGCATTTGTTTGCGACTACCGATCTGGAACGCAGCTATCGTGTCAATATGAATATGATTGGACTGGATGGCCGTCCACAAGTTAAAAATCTGCGTGATTTGCTACTGGAATGGCTGGTGTTTCGTACAGAAACTGTTCGCCGTCGTCTGCAATATCGTCTGGATAAAATTCTGGATCGTATGCATGTGCTGGAAGGTCTGCTGGTTGCCTACCTCAATATTGATGAAGTGATTGCAATCATTCGAACTGAAGATGAACCAAAACCGGTGTTAATGGAACGGTTTGGTGTCAGTGACCGTCAGGCAGAAGCAATTCTGGAATTGAAATTACGCCATTTAGCAAAACTGGAAGAAATAAAAATTCGCGGCGAGCTGGATGATCTTGCCAAAGAGCGTAAGTCTATCGAATTATTGTTAAGTTCTGAGACACGATTGAAAACATTGATCCGTAAGGAACTGACAGCCGATGCAGAAAAATTTGGTGATGACAGGCGATCAGCACTGGTCGAACGTAATGCGGCTAAAGCATTAGATGAAACTGCATTGTTACCGACTGAACCCTTGACTATAGTGGTTTCAGAAAGTGGCTGGGTACGAGCTGCAAAAGGCCATGATGTCGATCCTGTTGCGCTTAATTACCGCACTGGAGATCGTTATTTAACCTCTGTGAAAGCTCGCAGCAATCAGCAAATCATATTTCTGGATTCAACCGGGCGTAGTTATTCATTAGCCGCACATACTCTGCCGTCTGCACGTGGGCAAGGTGAACCCTTAAGTGGTCGACTTCAATCTCCACCAGATGCCCGCTTTGTAGCTGTGCTGGCCGGCGAGATGGATAAACCGCTGTTGTTATCCAACACCGCTGGTTATGGATTTGTTACAACACTAGAGAATTTACTGGCAAAAAATAAAGCGGGTAAAGCCTTATTTAATTTACCTGAGAAAGCAAAAATTCTGCCGCCATTGTGGATAGATAATCCTGATACAGATAGTCTTGCCGTTGCTGCCGGCGATGGTCGTTTGTTGGTATTTTCTGCCAGTGAAATGCCAACACTCAATAAAGGTAAAGGTGTACGATTAATCAATATTCCTCAAGCCCGTTTTGTCACTAAACAGGAATGGCTACATTCCGTCACTATCGTGCCCCAGGATCGCAGTCTGACACTGCATGCGGGTAAGCGTCATTTAACCTTAAAACCTGCTGATCTGGCTCATTACACAGGCGAAAGAGGAAAACGAGGACATAAACTGCCAAGAGGGTTGCAAAAAGTAAGTAAACTGGAAGTGGCTGAGTAAAATAGCAGGGCATTTGTTATTCTATTAGCCTGATTTACTCATTACTAAATAACATCCTGATGCAAGATATACCTTCAGATTCTTTTTCTGTTACGGCTGTGATGCTGAAACAAGCCAGTCAGCACCCATGGGGGAGTGACATCTGGTCTTTATCAGGGATTGTGCCGGGTATGAGTCCTATTGCTTTGAAACAGGCAGAAACTCAGGGCGAACTCTATTATTGGCCTGATCTGTTAGTACAGCTTCATCCGTTATATTGTGAATCTTATTATCACAATTTGATGTCAGGACATCCAATGATTTATCTGGTTTGTCATCATGAAACGGATATTCCGCAACCACTATTGATTACAGTTGATTATGATGAAGCTGCATCCTATATGGAAACGGGTGATCTGGTTGTGAATGCTTTATTGTCAGATGAATTGTGTGTCTGGCTCGAAGCTTATGTTTTGACCCACTATATGCCCGAAAAACCCAAAAAACGTCTTCGCAAACAATGGCATGATTCAAGAGAAAAATCATGACTAGTGGAACCGATAATAATGATGATTTCCTTACTCGATGGTCACGCCGCAAGCTTGAAGGTGATGAGAAAAGTGAGCTTGAAAAGAGTATAAGTAATCAGCCTGAAGTTGAACCACCAACATCAGATCACGAATCGTTACCTGTCTGGCAGCAAAAAGATGCCGATCCGGATATCAAACGACAGGCATTGAGTACCCTGTTTCGACAGCCACAATTCAATGAATTAGATGGTCTGAATGAGTATGATGAGGACTACACATCGTTTAGCAGCCTAGGGAATGTGGTCACACAGGAAATGAAACGAATGTTACGTCTCGCTGAAGAGAAAACTCGTCCAGAGGATGTGACACCCAACAATGATGTTGCTCAGTCGGATGAGCAGGAAACAGATTTGAACGCTGAACAAAACAACAATGAGGATAATCAACTTGCATAAAGCAGTACAAAAAGCCGCTGCCATTGAAGTCATGCCAATAGATCTGGTGGAATTTAATTCTGCAGGACGGATATTGATTGTGGGTACAGCACAGCAACTTGAGGCTGTAATACCGCATCTCATGACGTTGAATATCATATGTTGCTGTACTGACAACGTTGATGTTTCTCAAATTGAAAGTGTGGAGCTAACTCAACAAAAGATCACTGCAATTGAAGGCTGGCTTGGCCAATTTACCGTCGATCTTGAATCACAACAGTTGAAAGTGGATTTGATTCTGGATTTGTCAGCATCGCCATTGATGAGTCAAAAAGTGTTGCCTTTAGGTTATTTTGCACCACGCGATAATGCCCAGATTTTGGCTGAAGCTTTACAGCAATTGCCGGATTTAATCGGAACATTTGATAAACCACGTTACTTTAACTACACACCCTCAATTTGTGCACATTCTCGTCGCGGTCTATCTGGGTGTCAGCAATGCATTGACGCTTGTCCGGCAGAAGCAATTATCAGTTCTGGTGACAGTGTCACAGTTAACCCCTCCCTGTGTCAGGGCTGTGGGAGCTGTACCACCGTGTGTCCATCAGGTGCTATGACTTATGCCTTACCTGGTTTGGATGTCAGTCTGAATCGTTTACGAAAGATGATGCAGTGTTGGTACGAACTGGAAACTTCTCCCCCTAAGATATTGGTTCATGATGCGACCAACGGCCAAATGTTGATTGATACCAGAGGGGATAACCTGCCGAAAAATGTGATTACATTTTCTATCGAAGAAATTGGTGCATTGGGAATGACCTTCTGGTTGAGTGCTTTGGCTTATGGTGCAGATAGTGTAACTGTTTGGGATGCTGGCACTCATGATGATCATGATTGGCATGAACTACAGCATGAAATTGTTAAAACCAATCAAATGTTGACAGGTTTGGGCTATGGAAAGAATGGAGTTAGCTGGTTTGCAGGTAATGACTATACTCAATTAGTTGATCACTTATCGATGGTAACTAATGTCATGGCCGTTGAGCCAGCCCAATTTGCGGGTATTGATGATAAGCGCCGTGTGATAACGATGGCATTAGGTCATTTACATCAGCACGCACCAAAGCCAGTAGCCAGTTTGTCATTAGGAACAGGCTCAGCATTTGGTGAAATTAAAGTTAATAAAGAGGCGTGCACTTTATGTCATTCTTGTGTGTCAGTCTGTCCTGTTGGTGCAGTGTTGGATGGTGTTGATAAACCACAATTGAACTTTGTCGAAGATCTATGTGTGCAATGCGGTTTATGTGAACAGGCTTGTCCTGAAAATGCGATTGAATTAATCCCTCAATATGTATTTGACCGCGAGCAAGCACGAAAAGTTAAATTATTACATGAAGAACCCATATTCCATTGCATTAGCTGTCAAAAAGCGTTTGCGACTCAAAAAATGATCAATACGATGATTGAAAAATTAAAAGGGCATGCCATGTTTCAGGGTGAAGCTTTAGAGCGATTGAAAATGTGTGAAGATTGTCGTGTGAAAGCAATTTTTAACGATGCCAAAGGACCTATGTAATGGCAGATGAAAACACACTTTGGAGATCACAAACCTATGCCTTGTTGGCGCGATTATTGGCATCGGCGCCAGATCAGAACCTGCTTGATAATATAGCCGTGATTGAAGTGACAGAACCTGAAAGCCCAATGGGGCAGCAGTGGCAAAAATTAATTACAGCAACCAAAGCATTTACTGCTGATCAAATTCAAGATGAATATCAACAATTATTCATTGGTGTTACCCATGGCGAGTTAATGCCTTATGGCTCTTACTATCAGACCGGATTCTTGATGGAAGAGCCGTTAGCAAACTTGCGAACAGATCTGGCGCGTTTAGGCTTAGAGCGCCAAGATGATACTGCGGAACCGGAAGACCATGTCGCCGCACAATGCGATGTCATGCGTTTGATATTAATGGCAGAGGGGACACCAGTTGTTACAGCAGATGAGTTTTTTAAACGACACTTGAAACCATGGGTAGTGCGATTTTTTCAGGATCTAAGCCATGCGGATAATGCCCAGTTTTATCGGGCAGTAGGTCAGTTTGGCAGCGTATTTTTGGAGCTGGAAACAGGACTGATAAGCTAATATTACTTGCCTGTAATCCCAAGGTAAGCGATACTTTAATGGTTTAATTTAAATATGGAAATGCCTACAAAAACCATGGTTTTTCATGCGCGGCATTATTAGAATCGGAGACTTTTTAAATGGCAGACAAAACATCTTTTGCCAGACGACAATTTATTAATAAATTGACTGCTGTTGTCGGAGGGAGCGTCACTTTGGCCGTAGCTTCGCCGCTGGTGCAGTCCAGTCCGGTTGTAACAACGCCAATACAAAAGAAAATGAACCCAAAATCTAAGGGCTATCAACGTACTGAACATGTTGATACCTATTACAAACTTGCCGATTTTTAAGTTAAGAATTTATTTATGAAACTGATTAAACGAGAGCGAGCATCAAATACGCATCAAACGGGTGTAAACCGTCGTGCATTTCTGAAAGGTTCAGGGATTGCTGCAGGTGGCGCTGCATTTATGAGCCTGTTGCCGCCAGCAATGATTCAAAAAGCTGAAGCGGCTGATGGTAAGCGCCATAGCTATGATGAAGGCGATATTAAAAAAGTACGGAGCGTTTGTAGTCACTGTAGTGTTGGTTGTGGTGTGGTGGCAGAAGTACAAAATGGTGTCTGGATTGGACAGGAGCCGAGTTTTGATCATCCATTCAATTTAGGTTCTCACTGTGCAAAAGGGGCTTCATTACGTGAGCATGGTCACGGTGATAAGCGCCTGAAATATCCGATGAAGAAGGTGGCTGGAAAATGGCAGCGCGTCTCATGGGAGCAAGCCATTGATGAAATTGGCGATCAGATGTTGGCAATTCGTGAAAAATCAGGGCCTGACTCAGTTTATTGGTTAGGCAGTGCCAAGCACAACAATGAACAAGCCTATTTGTTCCGTAAATTTACCGCCTTATGGGGCTCAAATAATGTCGATCATCAGGCAAGAATTTGTCATTCAACCACAGTAGCTGGCGTGGCCAATACGTGGGGCTATGGTGCGATGACCAACTCGTTTAATGATATTCATAACTCCAAAGCGATATTTATCATTGGAGCTAATCCTGCTGAAGCACATCCAGTATCAATGCAGCATATTTTCCGCGCCAAAGAGAAAGGCGCACCGGTTATTGTCGTCGATCCGCGATTTACTCGTACAGCAGCACATGCTGACCAATTTATCAGTATTCGCTCAGGAACCGATGTACCTCTGATCTGGGGCATGTTGTGGCATATCTTTAAAAATGGATGGGAAGACAAAGAATTTATCAATCAACGCGTTTATGGTCTGGATGAAATTCGTAAAGAAGTAGCTAAGTGGACACCTGAAGAGGTTGAACGTGTTAGTGGTGCCAAAGAAGCAGATGTTTTGAAAGCTGCTCAAACGATGGCAGAACATCGTCCTGGTACCTTCATCTGGTGCATGGGTGGAACACAACATACCGTAGGTAATAACAACACTCGGGCATATTGTGTTTTTCAGCTAGTTTTAGGAAATATGGGTGTAGAAGGCGGTGGCGCCAATATTTTCCGTGGCCATGACAATGTGCAAGGAGCAACAGACTTAGGTGTGTTGTCGCATACTCTGCCCGGTTATTACGGTCTGTCTGAAGGTGCATGGAA
>JAOUJZ010000064.1 GCA_029882915.1 Gammaproteobacteria bacterium
ATATTCACGACCTTGCTTCTTCGCTTCTGCGGCGGCAAACGTTTCTTGATCTTTCAATACTCGAATGACATCGATCATTGCCTTGGTATCATAACCTGCACGAGCCAGATATTCGGCTCCCAGACCATCAGATTCAAGTTCATGTTCACGCCCGTATCCGCTGAGCAAAGCTCCACCTAAAATATTAAATAAATCTTGTGAGGGTGCAGCACGAAGTTCTGGAAACAGAATGGCACCAATGGTGTAACCGAGATTGGCTACTTGAGCCGCACTTTGTTGACGCACACTATGGCGGGCTGTGACATGCCCGATTTCATGCCCTAATACTGCTGCCAGCTCAGCTTCTGAATTAAGATAAGCCATCAAACCCCGAGTGATGTATATGTAGCCTCCCGGTAAAGCAAAAGCATTGATGACAGGGGTATCCAGCACCGTAAAACGATAAATTAAATTCTTGCGATGACTGATCTCCGCCAGAGTATCTCCCACAGATTGGACATAAGCTTGCAAAGCCTCATCCTTGTAGCGACCATATTGAGCAATAATTTTAGGATGGTTGGTACGACCCTGTGCAATCTCACTGTCTTCGCTTAACATCACAAAGTCATGACTACCGCTAACTGGATTCTGCGCACAACCAACCAGATTTAAAAACAACAAAGCCCCTGCTAGCAAGCAGAGGCTTTGTAATAATCTTCGAGATGTACTAGAAAGCACAACCACGATGTTTTACCTTGACCAGACTACATAGCCCAGTTCTGATTATTTTCCGTATTTTTGACGGAATTTATCAACACGACCAGCTGTATCCAGCATTTTCTGTTTACCAGTGTAAAACGGGTGACATTCTGAGCACACATCTAACGTCAATGCGTTACTACGTGTAGAACGCGTTTTAAATGTATTACCGCAGCTACAGGTAACGTCTATTTCGTTATATTCTGGGTGGATATCCGCTTTCATATCTATACTCATCAATTAATGTTTGGCTAATCACGTCCCAATCTCAAAAAAAAGGACTCTTTTAACCGGGCAATTTTACTGATCAAACACCATAACAGCAAGTTTTTATTTGGTTTGTTAGCATTGCTTCGCGATACACTTTACTTTTCTGCTATCAATAATGCTTGATTACGAAGTCCTTCATCATGCCTGCCCAACAAGGCCTCTTCCCGGTAAACACGAATTTTCATCTGCGAAAATAGCTGTAATAGCTCATTATCCGCTAATAAATAATCAGGGTTTCCAGGCCCCTGCTGACTCACTTTTTGTTGGCAATAGGTTTGATAAAATAATAATCCGCCCGATTTTAGTGCTGCCAATAAGGCTGGACATAATAGTCGTTCAAGAAAAAAACTGACAACTAACACATCAATACTGTTGGCTGAAGGTGGATTTTTAACCACATCTCTTGCCATTGCCTTCAAATTTAATCTCTTCAGATCGGCGGTATTTTGCAGTTGCTCTATTGCAATCGGTGACACATCCCATGCCAGCACATCAAGCCCAGATTCGGCTAATAGTAAAGCATTACCTCCCTGCCCACAGGCCAAATCCAAAGCAACACCCTGTTGTGGCAATAAATGACTGTTTTGTTGTAATACCAGTGCAGCTTTAGGCTCATTATCACGTTGACTATAAATCGTATCCCATTTGGCTTGAATTGATGACATGCTCCAGTTCCTTGCTACCTAGCGTTTCCAGAATGCAGGTGAAAGCACTACCAACAATGTCAGGATCTCAAGTCGGCCTAACAACATAGCCATACATAATACCCACTTGGATGGAGAATTAATATCGCCATAGTTAGCACCCACTTCGCCCAAGCCCGGACCTAAATTATTCAAGCACGCTGTAACTGCTGAAAACGACGTCACAATATCCAAACCGGTTGACATCAAAATTAGATGCATGATGCTAAAACAAAAAACATACAACGCGAAAAAGCCCCAAACGGCTCCCACGACTTTTGAAGGCAATGCCTTATTATTGACCTTAATGGCAAACACGGCATTCGGGTGAATCAATCGTAATACCTCACGATAGCCCTGCTTAAATAGCAGCATCACTCGAATAACTTTCATACCGCCACCCGTTGAACCTGCACAACCACCAATATAACTGGCCATCAATAGTAAAATCGGCAGAAAGCCGGGCCACAAGGAATAGTCAGTGGTAGTAAAGCCCGCTGTGGTTCCGATGGATACCGCCTGGAAAATACCTTGATGAACTGCTGTCCAGGGACCATCAAATGTATGGGTAAAATAGAGATAAACAGATGTGACTACTGAAATCAGAGTCAGGATCGACACATAAACTCGCAACTCTGAATCAGCAAAGTAGTGGCGCAAAGATCGGTGACGCCATGCCAAAAAGTGCAGTGAAAAGTTCATGCCTGCCAGCAGCATAAAGACAACTGTCACCATTTCGATAGTGGCACTGTTAAAAAATCCGATACTGGCATCATGGGTAGAAAAACCACCTATCGCTACCGTTGAAAAACTATGGCCTATAGCATCAAACCAACTCATGCCCGCCCCGCGAAAGGCCAGTGCACAAAATACTGTTATCGTTAAATAGATGTACCACAAGGCTTTAGCCGTCTCGGTAATACGTGGAGTGAGCTTAGAATCTTTCATCGGCCCCGGTGTCTCGGCACGATAGAGTTGCATACCCCCGATACCTAATAAAGGCAATATAGCCACTGCTAAAACAACAATCCCCATACCGCCTAACCACTGTAAAAACTGGCGATAGAATAATACTGCCTTCGGCAAATTATCCAGTCCCGTCAATACGGTTGCACCTGTTGTAGTTAATCCCGACATGGACTCAAACACAGCATCCGTGAATGACATTGCTGGTACTTGAGTCAAGAAAAATGGCAATGCACCAGATATACCCAGCGTAATCCAGAACATCACCACTACGATAAACCCATCACGAATTTTTAGTTCTTTACGGTGATTTCTAACCGGCAGCCAAAAGATCAGTCCGGCAACAAGTAGCAAAACAAATGCCGTTACAAATGCCTGTGTTGAACCATCACGATAAAACAGTGACACCATGATTGGCGGTAGTAGAGTAAAACTAAACAGGCTTAATAAAATGCCTAATATGCGTTGTATGGTTAAAAACTGCATTAATCCATCTGCTTACGTAAAATATCTCGACGATAATACGCCCAGACCACCAACATGAACAGCGACAACAATAATAACGGCCACCTTCCCCACTCAACATAAGGGGTAGATCCTTGTCGCGGCTGAACATTACCTGTTAAAACTGCTTGTTCAAACTGCGCTGTTTTAGCCGTCAAGTTACCCTGAAAATCAATCAATGCTGAAATACCATTAGTGGTGGCTCGTAACACTGGACGGCCTGTTTCCAGTGCCCTGTTTTGTGAAATCTGCAAATGCTGGTGTGGTGCAAAAGAATCACCATACCATGCATTATTAGTCGCATTGACCAATAGACTCGCCTCCGGCACCGTCGTTAACACCTCTGCCGAAAAAATATCTTCGTAACAGATCGAAATACCTATTTTTTG
>JAOUJZ010000065.1 GCA_029882915.1 Gammaproteobacteria bacterium
TGATGCCTGGCAGGAAATTTTGATCGACAAGGGCAAAGATATTACTAAAGCATTGCCTTATGGTGCAGTGCTAACGCTGCCAGCTACCGGCTCTGAAATGAATAAAAATTCAGTGATCACCCGGTATGAAACACATGAAAAAATGGCGTTTGGCAGTCCTCTTGTTTTTCCTGAGTTTTCAGTGTTAGATCCGACAAAAGCTTATACCTTGCCACCACGTCAGTTGGCGAATGGTGTGGTAGATGCTTTTACTCACATTATGGAGCAATATCTTACTTATCCAGTTGATGCCAGAGTACAAGATCGTTTCGCTGAGGGTCTTTTAACCACATTAATTGAGATTGGAACTGAGCTACTAGAACATCCGACGGATTATAGTCTGCAGTCCAATTTCATGTGGACGGCAACGCTTGCACTTAATGGACTGATTGGAGCGGGCGTTCCTCAAGATTGGGCAACACATATGATTGGTCATGAACTAACCGCATTGCATGGGCTTGATCATGCCCAAACGCTGGCGATTATTTTGCCGACGATGATGCAGGAGCAACGTGAACATAAACACGATAAATTGCTGCAATATGCAGAACGTGTCTGGCATATCACGGAGGGTGATGACGCCAGTCGCATTAATCTAGCGATTACTAAAACACGTGATTTCTTTGAAAAAATGGGTGTACGCACTCATTTAAAAGATTATCAAATCACCGCTGCCGATATCCCCAACATGATAAAACAGCTTGGTGAACATGGCTTGACACAACTAGGTGAGCACGGCGATGTGGACCTTGCTAAAAGCCAAAAGATTCTTGAAGCCAGCCTGTAAATTAGGAACTCATAACGAAAAAGGACGGATTTATGACTAATTCTAATAACCAAGTATTAACATTATTTTCACCAGTCACGGTCGGCAGTGTCAGTTTAAAAAATAGAATAGTGATGGCACCTCTTACACGTAATCGTGCTGGCGAGGGCTTTGTGCCAGTTGAAATGAATGTCGAATACTATCGGCAGCGTGCAAGTGCGGGTTTGATTATCAGTGAAGGCAGTCAAATTGCTCATGAAGGAATCGGTTATCCCGGCACTCCAGGTATTTACAATCAGCAGCAGATTGATGGCTGGAAGAAAGTCACGGATGCTGTTCATGACAAAGGCGGAAAAATATTTCTACAACTGTGGCACTGTGGCCGAGTTTCGCACTCATCATTATTGCCAAATGGAATGCTGCCACAAGCACCGTCATCCATAAAACCTGCTGGTGAAGTATTGACCTATCAGGGCATGCAACCCTATGAAACACCACATGCATTAACACTTGAAGAAATAGCACAGATCACCGATATGTATCGTAATGCGGCGAAGAATGCTTTGAAAGCAGGGTTTGATGGTGTTGAAGTGCATGGTGCTAATGGTTATTTGCTGGATCAGTTCTTACGTGACGGAACTAATCATCGAAGTGATCAATATGGTGGTGCTATCGAAAATCGTGCCCGGTTGCTGCTAGAGGTTGTTGGTCAAGTCTGTAAGATTTGGGGTGCTGGTCGTGTTGGTGTGCGTTTATCACCATTGCAACCGTTTAACGATATGAAAGACAGTGACCCACAAGCGACCTTTAGCTATACCGTCAAGGCCCTAAACCAGTTCGATCTGGCCTATTTGCATATTACTGAAATGGGCACAGATGCCCCAAATCTAGCTGGACCAGCGTTTGATTTGAAATCATTGCGTCCATTATGGAATGGCGTTTATATGACCAATAGTGGCTATGATCTTGAGAAAGGCAATCATGCTATTCAGTCTGGTGAAGCGGATGTTATTTCTTTTGGCTGCTTATTTATTGCCAACCCTGATTTACCTGAACGCTTTGCCAAACAGGCAGCAATCAATGAGCCGGATCCGGCAACGTTTTATGGTGGCGATGAACACGGTTACACCGACTATCCCTTTTTGGGTGACTGAATACCCATAGGCATAAATTAATGCAATAGATTAAACAGGGTATATGAGTGGACACTAGTGTATGATTTGCAAACATTTATTGTTCGTTAAGGTTTCATAATGAGCCAGTTTTTTCAGATTCATCCTGAAAACCCACAAAAGCGTTTAATTGCACAAGCGTGTGAGATTATTCGTAAAGGTGGGTTGGTGGTCTATCCCACTGATTCAGGATATGCGCTTGGTTGTCATCTTGGTGATAAAGCTGCAATGGATAAGATTCGTCACATTCGCCAGCTTGATTCCGACCATAACTTCACATTGGTTTGTCGAGATCTTTCTGAATTGTCTATTTATGCCAAAGTAAATAATAGTGTTTATCGGGCTATTAAAGCGCATACCCCCGGTGCCTATACATTTATTCTTCCTGCCACTAAGGAAGTGCCTCGTCGATTACAACACGCCAAACGCAAAACCATTGGTCTGCGTATTCCAGATAATCACATTGCTTTGGCATTGCTAGAAGAGTTGAATGAACCATTGATGAGTTCCAGTTTATTAATGCCGGATGAAGATTTACCGATGACGGATGCTGAAGACATTGTTGACCGTCTGGGCAAACAAGTTGATCTGGTGATTGATGGTGGCTTTTGTGGCGCCGAGCCAACAACGGTGGTCGAGTTTATTGATGATATGCCTGAAGTGATGCGAGTTGGGTTGGGTGATCCTTCCCCTTTTGAGGCTTAAAGCATGTGGTGGCAGGCAGCCATACTATTCGTACTGTTGATACTGTTCGCTTTAATTTATCTGGGTAATCGGTTTTCGGTAGCGAATTGGGATGGCCGTGCTGTTAATTGGATAGATGGTTTAGTACGCTTATTATGCTGTTATTGGCATCGTTTATCTGATATCGAAATTCCTTTACCAGAAACAGGTTCAGCCATAGTAGTGGCGAATCATGTGTCAGGTCTGGATCCTTTTTTATTAATTGCTGCCAGTCGCAGACCACTACGGTTTTTGATTGCAAGAGAAGAGTATGAACGGCCCTTGTTGCATTGGTTATTTAAAGCAGCAGGATGTATTCCGGTTGATAGATCGGGTCGGCCAGAATTAGCATTACGTCAGGCTTTACGAGCTTTGCAAGCGGGCGAAGTGATCGCTTTGTTTCCACACGGCAAGATCCATCTGGATTCTGAACCACCTCGAAAATTAAAAGGGGGTGTCGCACATCTGTCTGCATGGTCGCAAGCTCCGATTTATCCTGTGCGTATTGATGGTGTTGGTGGTGAAGGTAAAATTGTTTTAGCGCCATTTATTCCCAGCCATGTCAACCTGACTATTGGACAACCATTAATGTGCGAGCATGACAATCTAACTGATTGTTTAGCCGTCATTGCACATAACATCGAAACCTCGAATACAAAGTAATCTACAGAATACCGCTAATATTAGAGTGTGTCGTTAATAGTTGTTAGGTGATTCTCTTGCTATTTTTCCTGTTCATACAACAAAAGAAAATACTCTTTTCGTCAAAGTCTTGATCCAGGTCAAT
>JAOUJZ010000066.1 GCA_029882915.1 Gammaproteobacteria bacterium
ATATTTGAAAGCTACGGAAGATCGTAATTTCGCGATTGTGGATGCAGCTATGAATGATTTGATTCGCCCGGCTCTCTATCAGTCATGGCAAGATATTCAACCAGTGGTGAACGATGAAACCGTGCCGGCAGAACAATACGATATTGTAGGGCCAGTGTGTGAAACAGGAGATTTTTTGGGTAAAGAACGATTACTGGCAATTAAACAAGGTGACTTATTGGCCATCCGCTCTGCTGGTGCCTACGGTTTTACCATGAGCTCAAACTATAATTCACGCCCACGTGCAGCCGAGGTTATGGTTGATGGCGATCAGACCCACATTATAAGAGCCAGAGAAACACTCGAATCTTTATATGCAGGCGAACAGGTATTGCCGGTCTGATGTTGAAATTTAGCAAAATGCATGGTCTGGGCAATGATTTTGTGGTTATTGATGCCATTAATCAGCAATTTGAATTGAGTTCAGAACAGATCCGCTTTCTGTCTGATCGTCGTCGTGGAATCGGTTGTGACCAGTTATTGCTGGTGGAAACATCTTCTAGGCCCGAAGCGGATTTTAAATACCGAATTTTCAACGCTGATGGCGGTGAAGTTTCACAATGCGGCAATGGTGCCCGCTGTTTTGCTCGATTCGTGCGAGATAAGGGATTGACGGATAAAGACATCATTGCTGTTGAAACAACATCCGGCATGATCTATCCTCAATTACAGGATAACGGTGATGTACAGGTGGATATGGGCTTACCCCATTTTGAACCGGCAGAAATTCCTTTTATCGTTGAACAAAAAGCGACGACCTACACATTACCGTTATCGAATGGACAAGAGGTAGCAATTGGTGCAGTTTCAATGGGTAATCCACATAGCGTGATGGTGGTGGATAATGTAAAAACAGCTGACGTTGAAATATTAGGACCATTGATAGAAAGTCATGTTCAATTCCCTGAAAGGGTGAATGCTGGTTTTATGGAAGTAGTGAGTCCATCACAGATTAATTTGCGAGTTTATGAGCGAGGTGCTGGTGAAACAGAGGCCTGTGGTACCGGTGCCTGCGCAGCGGTTGTGACGGGTATTCAACGAGGCCTATTGGCGCGAGAAGTAAGCGTTTTATTGCCTGGCGGCGAACTCAAAATAGCCTGGCCTGATGAGCATGCTTCAGTGTGGATGACAGGACCGGCAACACATGTATTTGATGGAGAAATTGCGTGGGCGATGATACACAAGCATTAACAGTGGAACAGGTAGCTGCATATTTACAGGAGACTCCTGACTTTTTTATTCAGAAGCCAGAAGTATTGGAGTCATTACAGTTATCGACAGCACCAGAAGGCACCATTTCACTAGCTCAGAGACAGGTGGAGCGGTTACAGAATAAAAATAGCCAACTGCATGAGCAGTTGCATGCATTAATTGACAATGCACGCCAAAATACCGAACTACAGTCCAGAGTGCATCAATTGTGTTTGAGGTTGATGGATGCCCATGGTCTTGAAAATTTGCTGCCGATGTTAGTGAGCGAACTCAAAAAAGAATTCAATGCGGATGAAGTGGCGTTACGCTTATTTTATTCGGGTGATACAGAGCCAGCACTGCCTACATTATCCGGCAATATTCGCCAGTTACACGCGGATGATGACAGTTTACAAAAATTCGATGGACTGCTGGCCAAGCAACAGCCTGTGTGTGGCCGCTTAACCAAAGCACAAAAAGAGATATTGTTCGCTAAACAGGCTGATGAGGTTCAATCTGTCGCCTGTTTACCTTTAGGGCATGAACCCTGTGCCGGATTATTAGCGATAGCTAGTTATGATGCCAATCGTTTTCATGCGGATATGGCGACAGATTATTTGCGTTTTCTGGGTGAAGTTATCATGCGCTTATTGCGGCCGTATTCGCATCACAATCATGGCAAATGAACAGCAACTATGTCTTGAACCTTTTCTGCAGTATTTAGCGCAGGAAAAAAGGATGTCACCACATACGGTGACAAATTATCAGCGTGATCTCAAACAGTTATTAGCATTTTGCAATCAACATGATCTGGCTGGCTGGCAAGTGATTAAAAGCAGCCATATTCGCCAGTTTATTGCTCAACTTCACCGTCAAGGTCTGGCGGGTAGATCCATTCAGCGATCATTGTCCGCAGTACGCAGCTTGTATCGATTCCTAATTCGTGAAGGCCTAGCAGAGAATAACCCAGCTCAGGCAGTACAAGCACCGAAAGTTGAAAAACGTCTGCCATCGACACTGGACGTGGATCAGATGAATGGCTTGCTGGAAGGAACGAGACAGGATTCGATGATTGCGAGTCGAGATCGCGCCATGATGGAATTATTTTATTCATCTGGGTTGCGTCTGGCAGAACTGGCGAGTTTGAACATACGAGATGTCGATTTTGGCGATCACTTGGTTTATGTCACTGGTAAAGGCAATAAAAGCCGTGTTGTGCCGGTTGGTAAACAGGCGATTAAGGCATTACAGACATGGTTAACAAAACGCGACGACTTGAATTTTTTTGACCAAACTGCACTGTTCATTACTCAGCAAGGAAAACGCTTAGGTGTCAGATCCATTCAAAAACGTTTAAGTTTCTGGGGTAAAAAACAGGGCATTTCTGACCATGTTCACCCACATCGATTGCGGCATGCTTTTGCCTCACATATGTTGGAATCAAGTGGTGATTTAAGGGCGGTACAAGAATTATTGGGTCACGCAGATATTTCAACCACTCAGATTTATACCCATGTTGATTTTCA
Source organism: Gammaproteobacteria bacterium (assembly GCA_029882915.1). Taxonomy (GTDB): domain Bacteria; phylum Pseudomonadota; class Gammaproteobacteria; order Nitrosococcales; family Methylophagaceae. The sequence continues at coordinate 2,757 of JAOUJZ010000066.1, forward strand.
ACATCTGGCAAAAGTCTATGATATGGCTCATCCTCGTGCTAAGAAAAAGTAAGTGTCTTTTTGGATAAAGTTTTCGTATAGTTGGTAGGTACGTAATAAGGATATTAGAGGCAACAAATGAAAGTATTGCTAGCAGAAGACATACGTTCTAACCAGATGTTAATCCAAGCCTATGTAGAGGAAGCTGGACATCATGTCGTGGTGGTAGGCGATGGACAGCAAGCGATTGATGCTTTTATAAAAGAACGACCTGATCTTGTGATCCTCGATGTCATCATGCCAATAAAAAATGGACTTGAGGTGGCTGAGGAAATACACAAGATCATAGATATCGATCATGACTGGGTGCCCATTATCTTTTTGTCCGGCATGATTGATTCAGCGGATATTGCTCGTGGGATTGACGCTGGTGGTGATGATTACCTGATCAAACCAATTGATGCCACCGTATTAAATGCAAAACTTAGAGCGATGCAGCGTATTGCGGAGATGCGTCAGCAGTTGCATCAAGCCAATCGAAAATTAAAAATGATGTCGGTAAAAGATGGTCTAACAGGACTTTCTAATAGACGTCACTTTGATGAGACCCTGGAAAGAGAACTGAAGCGGGCAATTCGTACTAGCACCGCTGTGTCCTTGGTGTTGTGTGATATTGACCATTTCAAATCATTTAATGACAATTATGGTCATCAAAGTGGTGATGATTGCCTTAAA
>JAOUJZ010000067.1 GCA_029882915.1 Gammaproteobacteria bacterium
ATATTACTTACATGGTGAAATTACGGTATCAAACCACACCAATAATTTACATATTAACGGCTGTTGTGGCGTTAAATAATTAATAATTTCTGGGCTAAGCAGCGATTTTAGTGCTGATGTATAAAGTAAGTACTATTTCTTTTTTATTTCCAATAATAAGGAGTAGTGTAAGATTTGTCTCCTAGTTGAAATCTTTAATATCTGCTGGAATCATTATGGCTATTCGACAATTTGAAGACAAACAACCTGACATTCATTCCTCTGTTTTTATTGATGAAACTGCTCTCGTTGTAGGTGATGTGCAGATAGGGAAAAATAGCTCTGTTTGGCCTCTCACGGTTGTTCGGGGTGATGTAAACTCTATTGTCATTGGTGAGAACACCAATATTCAGGATAATTCCGTACTCCATGTCAGTCACGCTGGGCCCTATAATCCCGGTGGTTTTGACTTAAAGATCGGCGACAATGTAACTGTAGGCCATCGTGTGATTTTGCATGGCTGTCAGATTAAAGATTCATGCTTGATTGGGATGGGATCAACAATAATGGATGGCGTAATCATTGAACCACATACCATTATTGGTGCCGGTTCTTTGGTGACCGAGAATAAACACCTTGAATCAGGTTATCTTTGGATGGGAAGCCCAGCTCGACAAGTTAGAAAGCTCCGTAATGAAGAGATTGAATCCATTGAATACTCTGCCCAACATTACGTAAGACTCAAAAATAGTCATCATCGTTAGTCATAGTTATCATGCTCACACCAGATTTTTTTGCTCAAGATAGCGCCATTGTGGCTCAAGCCTTATTAGGGAAAGTACTTCGGCACCGATATAAAAACAGCTGGCTAGCTGCCCGTATTATTGAAACGGAAGCCTATTATTTAACCGAAAAGGCCAGTCATTCCTCCCTTGGCTATACCGAAACACGTAAAGCGATGTTCATGGAGCCCGGTACTATTTATATGTATTACTCCAGAGGGCAAGATTCGCTTAATGTGAGTTGTGGCAATGAAGGCGATGCTGTTTTAATCAAAGCGGCTATTCCTTATACAGATACACTCTCGCCGGCAGAAAATATAAAAATCATGCAGCAGTTGAATCCTGCTAATGATGGTTCGCCCCGCCCCATTAACAAGCTCTGTTCAGGGCAAACCTTATTATGTCGATCGCTGAATTTAAAAGTGGTGAACTGGAACCAAAAACAGTTCGATCAAAAACACTTTTATATTGAAGACATTGATCACACCCCAGAAAAAATTATTCAAACGACACGTCTCGGTATCCATGAAGATCGTGATGCCCATTTAATGTATCGCTTTGTTGATTTTGAGTTTTCGAAATTTTGTACAAGTAATCCGTTAACTAAACGCAATTACATTGAAGGCGTTGATTATAAGATTCTGACTTAGTATTTAATTGATACCGTTAAATTTAAGGAGAGTTAGGAGTATGATTTAGTATCAACACCAGCCTCTGTCACATTTTATTTGTTTCGCACACTTTCAAACGGTCATAAATATCAGATGAGAATTTGGGACGTTAACCCGGGATACTTAAACAGACAAAGTCTGTTAGGTGAACATCGCGAACTACACGGGATAGTGTCTATTATTCGCGACAATAAAAAAGGATATTCAAAACATCCCGAGACGCTTCGTTGGGTTGGTTATGGATGGGCACTCAAACAACGTCATAAATTACTGGTAGCTGAAATGAATCTCCGGGGTTACGTTGACCGATCACCCGTCTCATTAAGATCAAACGCAAATGCATGGCCTGAGGTATTTATTGATTCACCGGCTTCGCAATTCTCTATTCTTTCAGAAAAATATAAAACACTGGAAGCAGGACGAATAGCTTTACCTAACAACGCACAACAACTATGGGCGCAACATAAATATTCCGTAATGGCCAGAGATATTGGATGCTATAAAAGCATTGGTAAATGGGTCACGACCGTCAATGGCACTAAAGCTATCAATGATGTCTCTCTAGAATTAACGCAATTATTACAAACGCCGCCAAGTCAAAGACTTATCGAAAATGCCTTGTTACATATGTGGGGCTATGTTTCAAACTATTCGACAAGCTCAAATAAACGTATCGCAACGCTGTCGAACAACAGACTATTACTTAAAATACAACAACTTGCCTTGTCGAACAATGTGCGCTATTTGCTTGATTCAACAGCGCTAAGTGAGCTGGGCGCATGGAAAATCTAACCCCCTATTTAAGTCGATAACCTTGAACGAAACATATCATTCGCCTCTTGGTTAACCTCGTCAGTTACTTAAAACTGAGCTTCAACCTGAAATTGCATTAATTCTCTGGTCTCAGGATGATGTAATTCCAGATACTCGGCATGCAGATGTAAGCGATCAGCTTTTTTGCCATAAAGATCATCACCGACTATCGGCGTACTCAAGCCTTTTACATGTGCAGAATGGACACGAAGCTGGTGAGTACGACCCGTCATTGGATAGAAATACACTTTGGTCTGATTGTTGTTGCGATCTATCACTTGCCACTGCGTTTTAGCGGACTTGCCATAGTGATAGCAGACTAGCTGCCTGGGTCTGTCATCCAGATCAACACGCAATGGAAGGTCTATGACGCCTTCGTCCTGGGTTAATTCACCATCCAGTAGGGCAACATAACGTTTTTTTACCGTGCGATTAATAAACTGTTTTTGCAGCTTTTTATGTGCCTCTTTAGATAAGGCAATCACCATTAAACCCGAGGTTGACATATCAAGCCGATGTACGATTAATGGCCCTGTTGCTCTTGGATACAGTTGCTTCATTCGTAGTTGCACTGAATCGTCAATATTTTTACCTGGTACCGATAAAAACTCAGCTGGTTTATTGATCACTACCATGACTTCATCTTCATACACAACGTCGATGGTTTTACCTTCGGCATGATTAGTGAGTAATGGATTTTCATCCATTTCTATCCCTGCAAGCATGTGCTGAAGAATTGGCTGACATTTTCCCTGACAGGCACCGTAGAAGTGTTGGTGTTGTCTGATTTCTGATTTTGGCGATGCACCCCACCAGAACTCGGCCATTGCCAAAGGTGTCATGTCATGTTGAAAAGCATAATGCAGTAATTTAGGGGTGGCACATTCCCCTGCCCCTGCCGGTGGCGTCAGTTGGGACGTTTGTTTAAAAATATCACCCAGACTTTTTTGCTCGCCTTGTTGATTCAAAAACCGGTATTGCTCAAACAATTTTTGTTGTAAGGCCGCCGATAACTGTTTGCGTTTTGTTTTTAATGCCGCAATGTCATCGGTCAACTGATTCAGTTTATCTTGTGCTTGGTTAACTCGCTCATTCCAGTACGCAGTTAAATCTCTTAACTGCTTTTTGTGTTGAATACTTTGTTGACTTAA
>JAOUJZ010000008.1 GCA_029882915.1 Gammaproteobacteria bacterium
GGTTGAAGGTAAAACTGAATATACGTCATTACTGTACATCCCATCTAAAGCACCGTTTGATCTGTGGGATCGAGATCGCATGCACGGTCTTAAACTGTATGTAAAACGTGTCTTTATTATGGAAGATGCCGAGCAGTTAATGCCGCGTTACCTGCGTTTTATCCGTGGTGTGATTGATACCAACGATTTGCCATTGAATGTGTCACGTGAAATTTTACAGGGCAGTAAAACAATTGACAGTATTCGTACTGCATCAGTGAAAAAAGTGCTGAGCGAACTGGCAAAGATGGCTAAAAACGAGCCTGAGCAATATGCGACTTTCTGGAAAGAGTTTGGCCAAGTTATTAAGGAAGGTCCAGGTGAAGACTTTGCCAACAAAGAGACATTGGCAAAATTGCTCCGTTTCTCAACGACTGAAAGCGGTTCAGAAGAACAGACTGTTTCTCTGGAAGAGTATGTCGGTCGTATGAAAGACAAGCAAGACAAGATCTACTACATTACGGCAGAAACTTTTGCGGCTGCGAAAAACAGTCCGCATCTGGAAGTGTTCCGTAAGAAAGGCATTGAAGTGTTGTTGTTGGCAGATCGCGTTGATGAGTGGTTGACCAATTCATTGACTGAATTTGATGGCAAACAATTGCAATCTGTTGCTAAAGGCGATCTGGATCTGGGTGAGTTGGAAGACGAAGCTGAGAAAAAAGCGCATGAAGAAGTGGATAAAAACTTCGAAGATCTGGTTGAGCGTGTCAAAACAACGTTGGGTGACAAGGTTAAAGATGTGCGTATTACCCATCGTTTGACGGATTCTCCAGCGTGTTTGGTGGCAGATGCCAATGACATGAGTGCTAACCTTGAACGTATGCTCAAGGCCGCCGGTCAGCAGGTGGGTGGTTCAAAACCAATCTTTGAATTGAACCCTGAACACCCAATGGTTGCGCGTTTGAAAGACGAGTCGGATGACACCCGTTTTGAAGACTGGTCATCTATTTTGTTTGATCAAGCACTATTGGCCGAAGGTGGTCAATTAGAAGATCCTGCGAGTTATGTAAAGCGTTTGAATGAGCTTTTATTAACGCTGACTAAATAAAGAATCTCTCTTTATGCTGTAAAATGCCGGGTAGGTTTCTGCCCGGCATTTTTTTTGGGAAAATTATGAACGATACAACATTAAAGCCATCTGGCGTTACGTCATTTCAGTCTGATAATTTGCAACGCTTTATTTTCGACAATGCCCCTGTTCGAGGCGAATGGGTACACATGCAGGACAGTTGGCAGCAAGTGCTGACACGACGTGAATATCCACCTGCAATCCAACATTTACTGGGTCAGATGATGGCGGCGGCTGCATTATTGGCTGCAACGGTCAAAATAAAAGGTCGATTGGTATTGCAAATCAAATCAGCTGGCCCGGTTGATCTGATGATGGTGGAATGTACCAGTGACAATACTTTGCGAGCCTTTGCTCAATGGGATGGTCATGTGGCTGATAATGCTACGATGGTAGAGGTGACGGGCGAGGGTACGTTGGCAATTACCATTGAAGTGGAGGGAGCTAAACAACCATATCAAGGTGTGGTGAGTTTGCAAGGTGACTCTATTGCTGCAGTTCTGGAAACGTATTTCACACAATCGGAACAATTGGACACTAAAATTTGGCTGGCAGCAGATGAAAATGCAGTAGCAGGCTTGTTTTTACAGCAAATGCCTAGCGAGCAACATACTAAAGACGAAGATGAAGAAAACTGGTCAAGGTTGAGTCAACTGGCGGCGACTGTTACAACCAGCGAGTTATTAGAATTGGGAGTAGGTACTTTACTACATCGCCTGTTCCATGAAGAAGAGTGTCGCTTGTTACAGGCAACAGAACTCACTTTTGCCTGTAACTGTTCACGTGAACGTGTAGCGGACACAATCAGTTTATTGGGTGAGAAGGATGCACACGACTTGCTTGAGGAAAAAGGAATTATTGAAGCTGCCTGTGAATTTTGTAATGAGCATTATCGCTTTGATAAGGTCGATGTGGCACAGATTTTTTCTGATGTTGCTCCATCAAGCAGTGACTCTTCAACCCTACATTAATAGTGGAATTCGCCCAAAAGCTTTTTTTACAATAAAATCGAACAAGTTTGTATAGCACTAAATCATAAAATTATTAGGGTAATAGACCATGGCGCATGTAGTCATTATTGGGGCGAGTACGGGTGGTTTGCCAGCCGCCTATGAAATGCGAGCGGCATTGGGTGCTGAACATAAGGTCACGGTTGTATCCAACACACCTGTTTTTCACTTTGTACCTAGTAATCCCTGGGTTGCTGTGGGTTGGCGGAAGCGTAAAGACACCTGTTTTGATTTGGAACCTCACTTGGCGGCTAAAGATATAGCCTTTAGTGCTGAAGGTGTGACAGAGATTAGAGCCGAAGATAACCAACTGTTGTTGGGTGATGGCTTAACGCTTGATTACGATTATCTGATTGTCTCTACTGGTCCTAAGCTGGCCTTTGATGAGGTTGATGGTTTGGGCCCTGAAGGGCACACCGAATCTATCTGTACAATTGAACATGCTGAGAAGGCCTATGAGTCATGGCAGAACTTTCTTAAAAATCCCGGGCCGATAGTTGTCGGTGCTGTACAAGGTGCCTCTTGCTATGGGCCTTCTTACGAATTTGCCATGATTGTGAATCGGGCGCTACGCAAAGCCAAAATTCGCGATCAAGTACCGATGACATTTGTAACGGCTGAACCCTATATTGGCCATCTTGGTTTAGGTGGCGTGGGTGACTCTAAAGGTTTGCTTGAATCAGAGTTCAGACATAACGACATTAAATGGATCACTAATGCCAGAGTCAGAACAGTTGAAGCTGGAAAAATGATTGTTGAAGAAGTAAATGAGCAGGCCGAAATCATCAAAATTCATGAATTACCCTTTAATTACTCAATGATGCTTCCGGCATTCAAAGGTGTGGATTGTGTGGCTAATCTGGGCGAAGAAGCGGTGAATCCACGTGGCTTTTTGAAAGTGGATGACTTTCAGCGAAACCCCAAATATCCAAACATTTATGGTATTGGTGTTTGTATTGCCATTCCGCCCGTTGAAGCAACACCATTGCCGGTTGGCGCTCCTAAAACTGGTTATATGATTGAAAGTATGGCAACCGCATCTGTGGCTAACATTAAAGCAGTGATCGGCGGTCAAGAACCAACGACAAAAGCAACATGGAATGCTATCTGTCTGGCTGATATGGGAAACACGGGTGCAGCCTTTGTCGCCATGCCTCAAATTCCTCCACGTAATACAGCCTGGATGAAAAAAGGAAAATGGGTACATTGGGCGAAAGTGGGCTTTGAAAAATACTATATCTACAAAATGAAAAAAGGATCATCAGATCCTGTGTTTGAAAAATACTTTTTGAAAGTTTTGGGAATAGGAAAGACGAAATAACGTTTTTGTTAATCTGAAAGTGTTGATGTCAGGTTATTCGACAGTGATTAGAGCTTGATTGCACTGAAACTGTACATTATTTCAGTTAATGGTGAATGGATGTGCGGAGTAAAAAATACTAGCAATGGATGTTAGTCAGCAGAATGTTTACTGCCGATTAACTCCACCCAAAAGATGGAACCTTCGCCTTCGGTGCTTTCGACTTCTAGTTCACCACCCATGAGTTCGATAATTTTTCGGGTAATAGGCAATCCAATACCGGTACCTTCAATATCAGACTCTTCAGCACCCAAACGGTTAAATGCTTCAAATAATTTGGGAATATCTTCTTGAGCAATACCTTTACCTGTATCTGAAATACCGACTTTTACATGCCCCTCAGGAGTGGTTTTCACTAATAAATTAACTTCACCATTGGGCTTATTATATTTAATAGCATTACTCAGCAGGTTGAGAAAAACCTGTTTCAATCTTTTGTGGTCAGCCGTCAGTGTGTACATAACATCGGTACGACGAGGAAAGTTCAGGCGAACATTAAATTTATCAGCCATCGGCTGAGTTAAACTGAATGATTCTTTGATAAGTTGAGACAGCTCGACAGCAGATAGATCAATATCAATGATGCCGGCTTCAATTTTTGCGAGGTTAGTCACTTCATTGATTAAATCTTCTTGGTGTTTAGCCGCTTCTAATATTAAGCCGCAACTTTCTAAGATACTTTCATTGTCAGTATCAAGTTGGATTAATTGACTAAAACCGGAAATGGCATTCAGAGGGGTTTTAAGTTCATGAGCTAGACGGGAAACAAATTCAGATTTTGCATGATTGGATCGCTCCGCTAGAATTTTCGCATTCCTTAGTTCACGCTCCATCCTGCGATTATCCAGACGTATGCTCAATCGAGAGAGTACTTCAACCTCGGATAAAGGCTTAGTGATGTAGTCTGTTGCACCGTTGTCGAAAGCCAGTTGAATAAGTTCAGCCTGTTGGAGGCCAGTCATGATGAGAATGGGGGTGTGTTTGTAGCCCAGTTCTTCCCGAACGCGACGAGTGACTTCAAGGCCAGATTGCCCCGGCATTTCAATATCCATCAAAACCAAATCATATTCATGATCTTTAATGTATTCAAATGCTTGGTCACCATTTACAGCTTCGGTGACAGTGACGTTTAACGGTAGCAGAATTTCTTTTAAATACAGGCGGATACTTTCAACATCATCTGCAATTAGTATTTCAAGTGATTCTGGTGATTTCATTCTAACGATATCCCTTTTCAATCAAGCGATATGAAGTCATTTTTAAATAACAGTGAGTTTATCAGTTATTTAAAGAAAAATGGGTATATCGTATGAATTGTCTTTATCTAATCGAAAACATCATCATCGTCGAAATCGTCGTTATCTTCATCGTCTTCTTCTTTTATTGCCACTTTCGCAGCGGAATCCTGAGCGGTTTCAGTTTTGTATGAAAAAGATTTGTTGTGTGACCGCATAAATTGTTGACGGGCAGCTTCCCAAGCTTTCTTATGTTGTGATTTTGCCTGGTTAAATTGCTCTTCATCTAATGGAAATAATTTTGGTGTTACGATCGATTCATCATATTGAATGATGGCATTGCGCTCTGTGTTGTAGAGATAGATTCTACCTTTATCAGCAGGGGGTAATTGTTGATCACGGATGATAATAACATTGCCTTTTGCTGTTCTAAGCTCACCGTACCAGATATCATTATTTAAAGGGTCGTTCATAGAAATAAATCCTCATAAAATCTATTTTTGATGGTAGTGCAGTCTCATCTATCATCTCAAGATCGCGAATATTGCATTTGAGAAGAAGTTTTTGCAATGTTTTTTTTCACATGAGTTTTTCGTCAATGAAAATACTTTCATTGTTTCAGGTTACTGTATTCTCGTATCATGTCGTTTAATATGGAATTAAGGCCAACGATATGCTGAAGGTTGTGTATAGCAATAATATGGTGCAGTTAGCTGCACACCTTGCTGATATGCAACAAAATAATCCTTTACCCCCTTTGGAGTCGGAAACGGTTATTGTGCAGAGTAATGAGCTGGCGCGATGGTTGTCTTTGTTTCTAGCCGGACAGCATGGCATCGCCAGCCATATTGAATTTCCATTTCCATCGGCTTACATCTGGGCATTGTCTCGACGTCTATTGGCCGATATCCCCAAACAGTCAATCTTTTCAACCGATGCGATGACATGGCGTATTTTTGATCTGTTGCCGCAGTGTCGCCAGCAATCTGGTTTTGAAATAATTGATGCCTATTTAGGCGATCAGGATGACACGCTTAAGCGCTATGCACTGTCCCACCGTATTGCGGATACATTTGACCAGTATCTGATGTATCGCCCGGACTGGATTCACTCTTGGGAGCAGGGACAAACACCAAACTGGCAAGCTAAGTTGTGGCGACGTCTAACCGAAGGTGATGACAAACCAAAGCATCGGGCGAATCTGCTACAACAATTGCAGGCAATGTTATCGACAGCAAAAGAACGACCGGCAGGATTGCCGCCACGACTGGCTATTTTTGGGATTTCTGCACTGCCTCCAGTGTATATGGATCTGTTGGAGTTGATGGCTCGATACTGTGATATTACGCTGTTCTTTTTATCACCCAGTGAAGAATACTGGGGCGACTTGGTTGATCCAAAAACACAGGCTAAGCGTTTAGTGACTGCACCTGAAGAAGCCGACTATCTAGTATCTGGTCATGCCTTGCTGGCAAGTTTAGGCAAGCAGGGACAGGACTTTTTTGAGCAATTACAGGCTTATCCACATCAACAACAGACATTATTTATACCGCCTCAGCAGGATCATTTGTTGGGGCAGTTGCAGCACGATATTTTTTCGTTAACGGACATGAATGATCGGCCAAAACAAACCATAAGCAAAGATGATGACTCTATTTTGATTCACGCTTGCCATAGTGCAATGCGTGAGGTTGAAGTGCTGCATGATCAATTACTGGCCTTGTTTGAACGCCATCCAGAATTGTCACCAACGGACGTAGTGGTGATGACACCGGATGTGGGAATTTATACGCCCTGGATTGATGCCGTGTTCGGTTGCACGACAGCCGATCAATTTATCCCTTATGGCATTGCAGATGCGGGCGCGAAAAAACAAAGTCCGGTGTTGTCGGCGTTTATGAGTTTACTGAATTTACCGCAATCTCGTTTTGATGTTGAAACGGTCACGGCGTTACTGGAATGTCCGGCGATCCAGAATCGGTTTGCAATAGATGAACAGCAATTGGAGCTGATTCGTTATTGGTTACGTGAAACACATACTCGATGGGGATTATCGGCGCAGGATAAAGCGACGTTAGGATTGCCTGAAATTGGAAGCAATACCTGGCGAGCAGGGTTAGATCGTTTATTGCTGGGTTACGCAATGCCATTGTCAGTGGATGGCGAACAATGGGAGCTGTTTGATGGCAAATTAGGATTTGATGGCATCAGTTCTGATCGTGCAGAAACCATGGCCCAACTCTGTGCCTTTATAGATAGTCTTGAACAATTCAGACAACGTTTAAAAGGTGAATTTACTGCCAGACAATGGCAACAGCAATTGTTGAAATTACTAGACGATATGTTTGTGGCGACCGGCAATAATGACAGCGATGAAGCAGAATTGTTGTTGATTAGAAATGAACTGGACAAATTAGTCGAAACCACTGAATTGGCCGGGTTTGAACAGGCCATGAATTGTGATCTGGTCAAAGAATGGCTCAAGGGGCATCTGGATCTCAGCCCGTCACAGTCTCGTTTTATGGGGCATGGTGTGACCTTCTGCGGCATGGTGCCGATGCGAAGTATTCCATTCAAAGTGGTTTGCCTGATTGGTATGAATGATGAGAGTTACCCTCGTCGTCAGCCGATGCAAGGTTTTGACTTGCTGTCACAGGATTTTAGAAAAGGTGACCGTTCTAGGCGTGATGATGACCGTTATCTGTTTCTGGAATCGATTTTATCAGCACAATCGCATCTCTATATCAGTTATGTGGGTGCCAGTATTTATGATAACTCAACAATACCACCATCGGTTTTGGTAAGTGATTTACGCGACGTATTGCGACAAGGTTTTGAGACCGCTGATTCGGGTGATATCTGGCAGCAAATTCTAACCCCACATCCCCTACAGGCATTCAGCCAACGATATTTTGATGGCTCATCGGAAAAGCTATTCAGTTATGTGACTGCTCATTGTCCACCTCAGGCTAAAGATAAAGGCAAACCACAGATGTGGTTTGAGCAGTCGTTACCAGAAGCCGATGAGTCATGGCGACAGGTCAGCTTGAATCAATTGCTGAATTTCTTCCGGCATCCTGCCAGATTTTTATTGCAGGAGCGGTTGGGGTTAAGACTGGACTTGGCTGATGAAATACTGGAAACACGCGAGCCTTTTGCCTTAGATGGCTTGCAGGCATGGCAGTTACGTCAACAGTTGCTGGATTATCGCCTGCAGGACAGAAACCTGACTGAAGCAATGACCATGATTCAGGCCACAGGTGTATTGCCGCAAGGCACGATGGGCGAACAGGTATTTATAGACCAGACTGAAAAAGTGGATGTGTTCGCCGACAAATTATTGCCTAAATACCCGGAAGAGTTTTTGCCACCGCAGGCGTTTGAATTGAATATTAGCGGCTTTACCTTGATGGGGCAATTACATGGCGTTGCCAGTAGTGGTTTATTCAGTTATCGCATGGGTAAAACGAAAGGCAGTCAATTGTTATCAGTATGGATTCAACATCTGGTGCTCAACTGTCTGCAACCTGAAGGGGTGGCATGTGAAAGCCGTTTAATTACCGAGAATGGTGATTATCAATTCCAGCCTGTTCCAGAGGCAGAGCTACTATTACACAACTTGCTTGAGTTGTATTGGCAGGGTTTGCAGAACCCTTTGCCATTGTTTGCCAATACCAGTTATGCCTTTGCCCAGACCAGTCTCAATGGTGGCAAGGCCAATCCAGACATAGCCATACACACCGCATGGCAAGGTGGACAATTTCTAACGGGTGAAATGGAAGACTTATATTACCAGCAACTGTATTCGACACCACCGTTGGATGGCGCGTTTAAAACACTGGCTCTAACTGTTTATGAACCACTACAGGCTCATTTGTCAGGAGGCAAACTGTGACTGCCTTTGATGCACAAACGGTATCCCTTCAAGGGCTGAACTTGATCGAAGCCAGTGCCGGTACGGGTAAAACTTATACCCTTGCCGAGTTGTATTTGCGCCTTGTTCTGGAAAAAGACTTAACGGTCGATAAGATTCTGGTTGTGACCTATACCCGTGCTGCAACCGAAGAATTGCGGGATCGTCTTCGCCAAAAACTGGTGGATGCACGGGGTGAATTGCTGAAAAATCCTGCTGACAGAAAAATGTTAATCCATATGGTCGATCCTGAATCTGTTCGGTCAGCCAGTCAAAAACTGACGTTGGCCATCCAGAGTTTTGATGAAGCGGCTATTTTTACCATTCATGGTTTTTGTCAGCGGGTATTAGGAGATTTTGCGTTTGAAAGTGGTCAACGTTTTGATGTTGAAATGATTGGCGATGATTATGCCTTGTTGCAATCGGCAACGGACGATTTTTGGCGACGTGAGATCACTACGGCAGATAAGAATTTTGTGGCTTATTTGCTGGCTAAAAATGAAAGTCCAGAGACGTTATTGAAATCAGTGCGTAACCTGATTGCCAAGCCATACATTGAATGTCTTCCCGTGCCAGAGATGGACTCGGAACTGTGTTATCAGCAGGCACAATCTCAGTTTGAGCAGTTACAAAACATCTGGCAGAAAGAGCAGGAAACCGTCATTGCCACCTTAAATAACAAGGACTTGTTGAACGGAAACAAATACCGAACAAGTAGCGTTGAAAAATGGCTGTTACTGCTGAGTAATATGCTGGCATCACCTGACATGCCATTGAGTCTGTTTGAGGGCTTTGAAAAGTTCACACCAGAGAAGCTGGAAGATGGCCTGAAAAAAGACAAAATCCTGCCTGAAAATCCTTTTTGGACAGCGTGTGAACAGTTACTTGCACTTAGCCATCATTTACAACAGGCAAGAGAATTACAACGCCAGCAGTTACGGCTACGGTTGCTGGAAAATCTACGTGACACCTTGCCTAAACAAAAACAGCAGCAACAATTACAGTCGTACGATGATTTATTACTGAATTTGGAACAGGCGTTATCGGGCGAGCGAGGAGACTGGCTGGTTGCCCGTTTGCGTCAGCAATATCAGGCAGCCCTGATTGATGAGTTTCAGGATACCGATCCGGTGCAATATGCCAGCTTTAGCCGAATCTATGCTGACAGTGGTTTGCCAACCTTTTTAGTGGGTGATCCAAAACAGGCCATTTATAGCTTTCGTGGCGCAGATATTTTCACCTATCTACAGGCAAAATCACGGGCTGATATTCAACATACGTTGACTACTAACTGGCGTTCTCATCCTGATCTGGTATCGGCGGTAAACACTATCTTTAGCCGTCATGCCGAACCTTTTATTTATAAGGATATCCCTTTTAAAACTGTCGATGCTGCTCGTAACAATAAGCCAGTATTAACTGTTGAACAGCCTGATTCTGTACCACTGCAAATCTTGTGGGCAGAAAGTGACAAGTCGATGGCTAAAAAAGATCTGACGGCGATTGCTGCTAATGTCACTGCTGATGAGATAGCCCGTTTATTGAATCTTGCTCAGTCACACCAGGCGACTTTGCTTGATCACGATGCACAACAACATCGTGCTGTGTCTGGTGGCGATATTGCGGTATTAGTCCGTAATCATAAACAAGCCCATGAAATACAACATTGTCTGCAACAACGTGGAATTAACAGTGTGCAGCAGGGGCGAGAAAATGTATTTGCCTCAAAAGAAGCGCACATGCTGGAGCGCATACTGTTGGCAATCGCAGAACCGAATAATGATGCACGATTGAAATCAGCATTAGCGACTCAGTTATGGGGATTAAATGCAGGAGATTTATACCAGCTGCAACAAGATGAAAATGAGTGGCATGCCCAGCTTGATGTCTTTTATGAATTGCACCAGCTTTGGTTAAAACATGGCTTTATGCGAATGTTTCGACAATTATTGATATTGGTATCTGCACAACAGCGTTTACTGACTCTGGCTGATGGTGACCGGCAACTGACCAATATATTGCATTTGCTGGAGTTGATTCAGGATCAATGCAGCCAGAAGAATGACGGAATGGAAGCGGTATTGCACTGGCTATCAACCCATATTCAGTCTGCCGATCCAAGTGATGAAACCGCACAGTTGAGGCTGGAAAGTGATGAACAACTGGTCAAAATTATTACCATCCATAAAAGTAAGGGTCTGGAATACCCGATCGTGTTTTGTCCGTTTCTGTGGGATGTGAATTTGCGATCAGCAAAAGACCCAGTGATCAGTTTCCATCAGCAAGATAACAATAACAGTGCCTGTGCCGCCTTTTCTGAACCAGCATTGAGTCAGGCGGCTGAGTTGGTAGCCACAGAAGAACGGGCAGAAGATTTACGTCTGCTTTATGTTGCATTAACTCGTGCTCGTGAACGCTGCGTGGTGATCTGGGGCAATGTGAAGGGCAAGGCCGAAGGCTCACATGTGAGTAATTCAGCGTTATTCAGTTTGTTACATCCGACACACAATGAGCTGGATAGTGTCGCCATGGCAGCCGATTTGTCGGCATTAGCGGAATCCAGTGCTGGCAGTGTGGCGGTTAGAACCATAAAAGAAGGGGAATTTATTCGTTATCACGCTGGCAGTGACTCGACACAGCCACTGTCTGCAAGACCCTTCTCCGGCATCATTCAACAACCCTGGTCAATTAGTAGCTTTAGTGCGTTGACCTACGGCCATGATGCCGAGTTGCCCGATTATGATGCTCAGTCTCTTCACGAGACGGTCATCGTCCAGACTGCAATGAGTTTGGCTTTGGATCGGTTTTCCTTTCCGAGAGGGGCTCAGGCGGGCACCTGTATACATGCCATGTTTGAACACTGGGACTTTAGCAGTCGCGATACTGAGGCGATGCAAAGTATGGTATCTCGCACCTTATTGCAATTTGGCTTTGATGAAAAATGGACGCTTGTGGCCTGTCAGTGGTTAAGCGAGGTAGTGGCAACGCGATTGGAAGAAGGATTGTCATTAAACCAGTTAACACCTGCCCAACGACTGGATGAAATGGCCTTTTATTTTCCGGTAGCTAATTTATCGGTCGATAAGTTACAGCGTGCCATGATGCCATTACTGGATAAAAATTCGCCGTTGGCGACAGTCATTAATCGGCTGACGTTTTCCAGCCTCAGCGGATTTATGAAGGGCTTTATTGATCTGGTGTTTGAACATCAGGGCCGCTTTTATATTGTGGATTACAAATCAAATCACTTAGGCAATAACGAACTGGACTATCAGGCATCACAACTTAGCGATGCGATGGTGGCCCATGATTATCCGTTGCAATACCTGATTTACAATTTGGCCTTGCACCGCTATTTGCGGCTAAGAATGCCGGATTACGATCCTGAACAACACCTTGGCGGTGTTTATTATCTGTTTGTCAGAGGAATGAAGCCGGATTGGGACAGGCAGGCATTTTTTATGACAAACCGGAGACAGCCATACTGGATAGTTTAGATCGTTGTTTTCAGGAGGCTGACTAATGAGTGAGTTGGCATTAAGACAGGCCGGATTCAGCGAACTTTCTTATCAGTTTGCCCGATTTATTCAGCGACTGGATAACAGCGGTGATGATCTGGTTGCAATGGCAGCAGCATTGGCTAGCGAAGCGATTTCCGAGGGTCATGTCTGTTTAAATCTGGCTCAAATGCAACGCAGTGATGTGTTATCGCAGACGGGTTTACCTGAAGAGATGCCGGAGTGGTTGCAACGACTAAAACAAAGCCATGTTGTAGGCCAGCCCGGCGACTATAAACCACTCATTTTGACTGATGAAGGCTTGCTCTATTTGTATCGTTTCTGGCTGGATGAGCAGAATGTCGCTCAGGCTATACGGCAACGATTGCAGTCAGTGGACATCGTGAATCCAGAACAATTACAGCAGGACTTTGCTGACTGGAACAGTGAGCTTGAAGGGATAGATTGGCAAAAGATAGTAGTATTGATGGCCTTAACGCGCCAGCTCAGTGTGATTTCTGGTGGGCCGGGAACGGGTAAAACAACCATTGTATTGCGATTGATACAAATGCTGTACGGCCAAAACCCGAAGTCAAAGATTGCATTGGCGGCACCGACAGGTAAGGCGGCTGCACGGTTACAACGAAGTATTGATGATAGTGGAACGTCCGGGCTGAGTGCGAAAACCTTGCATCGTCTGCTTGGCATCACTGCTGATAATACCAACGGACGTTATGATCGAGACCGACCGTTGCCGGTTGATGTACTGATTGTTGATGAAGCATCTATGATCGATCTTGGTTTGATGGCGAAATTGATGCAGGCGTTGCCGGATAAGGCACAGTTAGTACTGCTTGGTGATAGCCAACAGTTGGCATCGGTAGAGTCGGGAGCAGTGCTGGCTAATTTATGCGCTCAACCTTCACAGGTATCTTCTGAGTTTAGTCAACTGGCGAAGCAGTTTACCGGCATGGATGTCGCGGCTTCTACCGACACAGTCTCAGCACTGACAGATAGCGTTGTGTTGCTCCAACACAGTTACCGGTTTGATGAACACAGTGACATTGGCAAACTGGCTAAATCGGTGCAGTCAGGTGATGTGAATGCGGTCTATGACGCAGTTAACAATGCACAAATTCCGATCTGGCAGCAACAAGTGGATGTTTCCAGTATCCAAGCGCAGGTGATTGATGGTTATCAAGCCTTTTTTGATGCGGTATCCAGTCACACGGATGCATTAACGTGTTTACAGTTATTTGAACATTATCGGGTGTTAACAGCATTAAAACAGGGTGTTCAATCAGTGTCATCAATCAATGAACTCATTGAACGACACTATCTGCGCCAGGGCTGGCGAACACATCAACGGTTTTATTCCGGACGCCCCATTATGGTGACCCAGAATGATTATCGACAGCGTTTATTTAATGGCGATACGGGTCTGGTTTTGTATGATGAGCAGGGAGTGTTACGTGCTTGTTTCTTATCTGATAATACCGTGCGTTGGGTAGATCTGACTCGACTACCCGCACATGAAACCGCGTTTGCGATGACCGTTCATAAAAGTCAGGGCTCAGAGTTTGAAAATGTGTGTGTGGTATTGCCAGAAGAAGACAGTGCGATATTAAGTCGTGAACTGCTTTACACTGCGATTACAAGGGCAAAAAAAAAGGTAAGCCTGTTATGCAGTGACACGGTATTGCAAAAAACAGTACTGACACAGCATCAGCGTGAAACGGGATTGGCAAGTTTGCTGTCAGGACATAATTAAATCTCACCAATTATGAGGATGACAATATGACAATTGAAGCTGTGAAAGAGGTTCTTTTCTGGTGTGGCATCATCAATATGGGATTGCTCTTCTGGTGGTTATTATTTTTTGTGTTATTCCATGAATGGATGTACCGAATGCATACCTATTGGTTTGATATGTCGGTACAACGTTTTGATGCCATCCATTACTGCGGTATGGTCTTGTATAAAATGATAATGATTACCTTCAACTGGGTGCCGTATTTTGCATTGATGATTATGATTTAAGTCTGATCAGGATTGCCGTAAAATGGCTGGCACTAAGATGAGGAAACAACGATGTTAGATCCGAAAAAAATTGAAGAAGTCATGAATTCGATATCAAGTGCACTGCCACCCGGTATTACGGCGATGCAGGAAGATGTTGAAAAGAACATTCGTGCTGCATTGAGTGCCACGTTTACCAAACTGGATTTGGTGACCAGAGAAGAATTTGATGTGCAAACCCAGGTTTTGCACCGCACCCGTGAAAAATTAGAAGCTTTATCGCAGCGTGTCGCTGAATTAGAGCAGTCAAAAACCGAAAAATAAGAGAACAACATGTCAGAATTTAATAATGTAACCATCACTCGTGAAGCCAATGTTTATTTTGATGGTAACGTGACCAGTCGCGCCGTCAAATTTGCAGATGGCAGTAGTAAAACATTAGGCATTATGATGCCGGGTGAATACACATTTGGAACAGCAAAGCCGGAGTTAATGGAGATTTTGGCAGGTGAGTTAAGCTATCGCCTTGAAGGCACTGATGAATGGTTAACCGTAAAAGGCGGTGAGTCATTTAATGTACCTGGTGATTCTTCATTTGATTTAAAAGTCAGCCAATTAGCGGATTATTGCTGTTCTTATATAGATTAGAATGTGTTTGACTAGTCTAACCATTAACAATGTCTTTAGATGGTTCTGCTAGGATCGGCTGGTGAAAAAAATACGACACCCCATTATTCGTTATTTTCTACTGTTTATGCTGGCTTTTATCGTGCTCAGCATAGTTGTGGTGGTACCGTTTCGCTGGTTTAATCCTCCAGTGACGATGGTGATGATGGATCGCTGGGTATATTCTGACAATGATGACTTTAAGTTAAAGCAGTTGTGGTTGAGTTGGGATGATATTCCTAAACGGGCGGCGCTATCGGTTGTCACTTCTGAAGATCAACTTTTTCCTTTTCATCCAGGTTTTGATGTCAATTCCATTATAAAATCATTACGTGATTTGGGTGATGGTGGCCAATTGCGCGGTGCCAGCACGATTAGTCAGCAGGTCGCACGAAATGTGTATTTGTGGACAGGACGAAGTTGGATACGAAAAGGGCTCGAAGCGTGGTTTACCATGCTGATTGAGTTGACGTGGGGCAAACAACGGATCCTAGAAGTGTATTTGAATGTTGCTGAGTGGGGTGAGGGTGTTTTTGGTATAGAAGCAGCCAGTCGTCATCATTTTGGAAAATCAGCTTGGCAGCTAAGTCCAATGCAAACTGCATTATTGGCGTCAAGTTTACCCAGCCCATTACGTTATGATCTGGCTAGGCCTGATCAGTATCTACGTGAGCGTGCATCTTGGAATCTTAAGCAGCAGAAACGTCTTGGCGGCACACACTGGTTAGAGCAGTTGAATTAAATGGGCCGTGGTATCCAAAGTGCCAGGTCCATTGATGGATCGTATTGATATGCTGGTGCAAGTGCCAGAAGTAGCGAAATCGGTGTTACGACCGGCTGTAGATATGGTGAACAGGAAGAAGATAGAGCCACGGTTCGTGAGTGTGTCCTTGTTGCCAGAGAACGGCAAATGGCGCGAGCGGGTAAAGCGAATGATTTGTTAGAACATAAAGAGTTAGAGGTTTATTGTCCCTTGAGTGACAGCGATTATCAATTATTAGAACAAGCCATCAGTCGATTGAATTTGTCGGCAGGTGCCTATCACCGCATATTGAAAGTAGCACGGATGATTGCTGATCTGGCCGACTCACAACAGATTGAAACCAAACATCTTGGCGAGGCGATCGGATATCGCCGTCTGGACGGCTAAGGAAATTCTGATTTATGCAAGATCTTAACCCGCAACAGCGGGAGGCAGCGCGTCATATTGACGGCCCACTATTAGTTTTAGCGGGTGCGGGCAGTGGTAAAACACGAGTGATCACACGCAAGATTGCTTATTTAATCGAACAATGCGGCATTCCTGCCAGACATATCGCAGCGGTCACTTTCACCAACAAAGCTGCACGTGAAATGAAAAGTAGAGTGGCTGAATTAATGGCATCGCGAAATTCTTCAGCACGTGGCCTGATGGTATCAACCTTTCATACATTGGGTTTGAATATTCTGCGTCGTGAATTTGCCCATCTCGGTTACCGTACTGGTTTTTCAATTTTCGATGCTCAGGACAGTCTGGCGGTATTACGAGATTTGATGGGGCGTGATTTTGCGGCTGACAGTGAACATGCTGAACAATGTCAGTGGCAGATTTCTGAATGGAAAAATCAGCTGATACTGCCAGCTCAGGCCATGAAAATTGCCGAAGATGGTCAGCAACAGTCAGCGGCTCAGGTTTACCAGCGTTATGTCGATGCATTGCAGGCCTATAACGCGGTTGATTTCGATGACCTGATTTTAAAGCCAGTGTTATTGTTCCGTGAGCACCCGGATGTGTTGAAAAAGTGGCAGGCTAAAATTCATTACCTGCTGGTAGATGAGTATCAGGATACCAATGGCTGTCAATATGAACTGATCAAACAGCTCGTTGGTATTCGTGAAGCGTTAACCGTGGTGGGTGATGACGACCAGTCTGTCTATTCATGGCGAGGTGCTCGGCCGGAAAACCTTGAACAGTTAAAGCAGGATTTTCCTCGACTGACACTGATCAAGCTGGAACAAAATTACCGATCAATGGGACGAATCCTGCGTGTTGCCAATCAGTTGATCAGTCACAATCCACACTTGTTTGAGAAAAAACTGTGGAGTGCAATGGGCGAGGGTGATGCGATTCGAGTCATTGGTTGTCGTGATGACGATCATGAATCAGAAAAAGTGGTGTCAGAACTGCTTTATCACAAGCTCAAACATCAGGCTAGCTTTAAAGATTACGCAATTCTATATCGTAGTAATCATCAATCCAGACCTATTGAACGCGTTTTACGTGAACATAATGTTCCGTATTTTCTCACTGGTGGCACCTCGTTTTTCTCACGGGTAGAGGTCAAAGATATCATGGCCTATCTGCGTCTGCTGGCAAATCAGGATGACGATAACGCTTTCTTACGGGTCATTAATACACCACGACGCGGCATTGGTGCTACGACTTTGCAGGCGCTTGGTAACTATGCTACTGAACGTAAAACCAGCATGTTTGGCGCCTGTTTTGAAATGGGATTAGCTGAGCAACTATCAGCAAAAGCAATCAAGCATCTGGAACATTTCAGTCATTGGCTGGTGGACATTGCCGACCGTGCCAAACGCGGCAATTTGATGGAAGCTATTCGCGATATGATTGAAGAAATTGATTATCGTGCCTGGCTGGAAGAGGTGACTGGCGATCCCAATCAAGCCACCAGAAGGATGGAAAATGTTGAAGAACTACTGACATGGATTGACCGGTTGATTGAGCAGGATACCGAAGAAAAAAACATCGGTGATATTGCTGCCCGTCTAACCCTGATGGATATTCTTGAGCGTCAGGAAGACGAAAATCAGGCTGATGCTGTGCATTTAATGACTTTACATGCGGCTAAAGGTCTGGAATTTCCTCATGTATTTATTGTTGGGATGGAAGAAGAAATTCTGCCCCATCGTACCAGTATTGAAGAAGACAGCATCGAAGAAGAACGCCGGCTGGCTTATGTTGGCATCACCCGAGCACAACGCAGTCTGGTTTTTACCATGGCGAATTCACGTAAACGCTACGGTGAAAAAGTGGACTGTGAAGAAAGCCGGTTCTTGCGTGAACTGCCACCAGAAGATCTAATCTGGACCACCGAAAAAACACAGGCTGATCCAGAAGAACGCCAGGAGCGTAAAAAAGCCCATATGTCGAATATCAGAGCAATGCTGAAATAGATTGGCTGTCCTGTTTAATCTTAACTATTTGTAATGTAAACAAAAACTCCAATATTTTAAGGCACGGATAAATATTGTTTTTTTGTTTTTTTTGGTGACTTTTCAATCCCTTCTGCGAGGTGACAGCAGTTACGCCCTTTTTTCTTGGCTTGATATAGGGCTTTGTCAGCGCGGCGGATGAGAGTTTCGATATCTTCATCCTGTTCAAGTTCGGCAATGCCGATACTGACGGTGGGGCTCAAGGGTAGGTCATTTTCCAGAGTTTCTGTTTTTGCTGAATCTGCTGCGAAGGTGGTGCGGAGTCTTTCGGCTGCTACCTGTGCCAGTTCGGCGGAGGCATTGGGTAATAGCGCGACAAATTCCTCACCGCCGAAGCGGCAGAAAACATCTTCGCCACGTAGTACTTGGCCAGCGATGGCAGCGAACCGGCACAATAGTATATCGCCGGCGCTATGGCCGAGACGGTCATTGATTTGTTTGAACCTGTCGAGATCCATCATCAATATTGAAAGTGGCTTGTCATATCGACGGGACTGAACCAGCGCCTTTTCGGCCATTAACGAAAAGGATCGGCGGTTGAGTACGCCGGTCAGTGGGTCACGGTTGGCCTGTTTATCAAGGTCAGCCTGGAGACGTTCAGCTGTCATCAGCACCATCCCCAGCGTTACGGCAATGGTCATACACAACCACCACAGCAGCATAAAGGCGGCAAATCCGTTGGGGTTCAATGGGCCTGTCGGTTGGGCACTTAGGTCAGTAGCAAATATACGTATCAGGAAAACGACTGCATTGATACCGTACACCCATCCAGTTGCACGCATTGCGGCTGATATCTGTTTGGGTGCAGTGAGTAACTCACGTGCAATCAGGGCCGACAATGCGGCAACAATAATGGCGTTGCCCAACACACGTAGCTGTATAGAGTCCTGAAGTTGCGTTGCTACTACCCAAGTCAGCAGGATGGCAGTAATCACGACCAAAGCGAGACGTGAGAGAGGAGGCGTTCCAATAAAGTAGCGAAAGCCGTCCCAGGCCAGAACCAGACCGATCACAACAATCAGCTGCGCCAGAGATAACAATGGTGACCAGTATTGGATACCATAGAAGAGGATCAGGACGAGAGCTAGGGCACCTGCGCCACCGGCGAGTGCCCAGCGGCCAAGTCCGGGGATAGTCGGGTGCATCCGCCAAAGCAGGAGTCTGGCTCCTGCGCAAAATAGGTTCGCTAGTGCCACGGCGACTAATAATGTACGAATATCGAATAGCATGCGAAATAAATGGAGTTAGAGTTGTATTATGAGATTAAATCTCACTACCATTGAAATTCAGTGTCTGGATCACTCTCAGGTCGATACATCAGTTGCACGCCGTGCAGGAAGTTACGCAGGATTTGGTCTTTGCATTGGCGGAAGTGTTTGTGATCGGGACGGCGGAAAAAAGCACTGAGTTCGTGTCGACTGATTCTTAAATCCGCTAATAGCAAAATTTCTAAAATATCTTCATCCTTTAGGTCTAGAGCTATTTTTAGTTTTCTAAAGATAATGTTGTTGTTTATTTTTTTCTCTGGCTTAGGCTGTTCGCCTTCTTTTTTACCACGTTTTTCGTTAATAAACCCATTTAGAAATGTGGATAGTTGGACATCGCTACAATTTTTATAATCCGGATCGTCATCTTTTTTTAACCAATTACTGATTTGTTCACGCGTTACTTCAAGATCGGCTTGAGCAAAGATCTTGATCATCTTGTCATCGCTAAGGTCAAAGGTATAGCGGAGTCGGCGTAATACATCGTTATTGGTCACAAATATGTCCCGGTTTGAATGGCGGTTTTAATATGGGCTGATATCAAGAGGGTGAATGTCAGAGCATTAAATAGCTTGGATAAAAAAGCCCGCGTTAGCGGGCTTTTTAGTGATTGTTATTTAGCTTGTGAGACCATGTGGTCAACAGCAGCTTTAACATCATCATCACTAAGTGCTGGGTTGCCGCCTTTGGCTGGCATCATATTGAAACCGTTAATGGCATTTGAATAAAGGGTATCAATCCCTTTTTCAATACGTGGCGCCCAGTCAGCAGCACTGCCAAGTTTAGGTGAACTCATCATACCAGTACTATGACACATGGCACAGGCTTGAGTGACGATTTTTTCGCCATTACCACCAGTGCTAGCACTAGCTTCAACAACAGGTGCAGTTTCAACAACGGGCGCTTCGCCGACATATTCTTGAGCAACAGGTTTAATACGTTCTTCTACGGCTTCAGCAGTCATGCTTTCTGGAGAAATAGCATGTTTTTCAATGTCTTGCATGGTAGAAAGGATAATTTTCACCAATCCAAAAAGAATCAAAAAGGTAATGATGCTGCCAACAAAGAATTTGCTCGATTTTTGTGTATTCATGATTAAACCTTAAACTAAGAGTAATGAAATAATGGCTAATTATACGGCGATAATGGGTTTGGTGAAACTATTACATGATTGCCGTTAACGCCAGTTTTCCAATCGTTGTTCCCAGACCTATTTGATGATGTGCTTTAGTGATGTTGTCAGCCGTCATTGGACCGACAGTCTCTGTTAGTGTGGTGACCAGTTTGCCTTCATCAAGCAGATCAGCAATGCGCTGCAATACTTGATGCTGGGCAATGAGATCATCTGTATTAAACATGGGACGTGTAAACATGAATTCCCAGACCAGACCGGCACTCTTGGATTTGAGGCAGTCCAGATCATGTTTTTCCTTGCTGCCAACGATGGTGCAAATCATACCTTGTGGTGCAATCAATTCTGCCATGGCATCAAAATGTTGATCAGTATCATTCAGGCACAGAATATAATCAGGATCTTTAAGGCCAAGTGTACGATATTGCAAAACCATATCACTGTGATGATTAATGACATGGTCAGCACCCAGTTTGCGACACCATTGTTCAGATTCTGCTCGTGATGCAGTGGTAATAACGTTCATTTTGGCAACAACTTTTGCTAATTGAATGGCAATTGAGCCGACACCACCGGCACCGCCAATGATCAGTATGTTTTTGCCAGCTTCTAGTTCGGCATTAATTTTAAGACGAGAAAACAAGGCTTCCCATGCCGTAATACTACATAGCGGCATTACTGAGGCTTCAGCAGGTGTTAATGATTTTGGTGCTTTTGCAACGATACGTTCATCGACCAGTTGATGGCTGGCATAACAACCTGGGCGAGTGACATCACCGGCATAAAAGACGTTGTCGCCGACCTGAAATAACTCAACGTCATCACCTGTTGCGATGACAGTACCGCAGGCATCCCAACCAACAATACGTGGTGATTTTAAAGGGGGTGTCAGCCCTGCTTTTATTTTAATATCAACTGGGTTGATGGCAATGGCATCAATTTTAATCAGTAAATCTTTGCCACTGGCGATAGGAGTGTCCTGCTCAAAAAAGACAGGTTCAGAATCTGGGCCGGTAAATCCAAATGAGTTCATGGTGTGTTCCTGATGATTCAACTATTTTTGCCTGATCGAAATGACCTTCACTGACAAATTCCGTTACTCACTTTCCGGAATCGGTAAATTAAATATTTTATGCCAACAGCATGACATAGTTATACGAATTACTGTCGATGTCATATAGATTGGCAAACAGTTGATGAAGAGCAAGACGCCCACTTTAAAATAAAACTCAAGACTTGCATTGATTTTATTAGGCTATTAGTTTGTGAGCAACTGTTGTAAGACGGATAGATAGTCAGATTCTGATGGAGCCTGATTATTTCGTTGGGCCAGCCAAATTGATTCGGTTAAACATTCCATCATCTGGTGTTCGGTATTGTGAGCATCGCCAAATTTTTCCTGTAACTGTTGGTACAGATTACGAATGCCAGCGGGACGATCAGTCGAAATTTGTTCATGTAAAGAAATATGCAATCCCATATGGAGAAAGGGATTAGTTTGACCATTTTCGACAAAATATTCCTGTTCCAAACTGGCATCGGAGTTAAAAATACCGTGATATTCTGGGTGTTCACTAATGACTTGTGTGACAACTGACTCTAAGGGACTAAGAGTTTCATTAGCCAGTTTCTTTTGCCATGCATCGTGGTAAAACTGACGCAGTTGCTGACGATTTTGACCAAACATCATGACCTATTGGCCTTTTTCTGCTGGCGTTTGAATTCATCGCATAGGTGGGAAACTTTGCATGAATGACATTGAGGATTTCTGGCAGTGCAGACATAGCGACCATGTAATATCAGCCAGTGGTGGGCATCTTGCTTAAACTCAGTAGGTACCACCTTCATTAAACGATCTTCAACTGTACGTACGGTTTTACCTTTTGCCAGACCAGTCCGATTGGCAAGGCGAAATAAATGCGTGTCGACAGCAATAACAGGATGATTAAATATCGTATTTAGAACCACATTTGCTGTTTTACGTCCGACACCGGGCAGGGCTTCTAATGCTTCACGATCTTCTGGAACCTTTCCCTGATGTTGCTCAAGCAAAATCAGGCAGGTTTTGATGACATTTTCAGCTTTACTGTTAAAGAGACCGATTGTCTTGATATATTTCTTAAGGCCATCTACCCCTAAATTTAGAATGGCTTGGGGCGTATTGGCGACAGGGTAAAGTTTATCGGTAGCCTTGTTGACACCAATATCGGTGGCCTGTGCCGATAAGATAACAGCGATCAGTAACTCAAATGGCGTGGTGTAATTGAGTTCCGTAGTCGGTTCAGGGTTATGTGCCTTAAGGGTGGCAAAAAACTCATGTCGCTGAGTCTGATTCATAAACTAACTGGCTGGTTCAGCAATTGCGTTGATATTTTGAGGCTGTTTAGAGGCCTGTTTTGCATCAATGATATTTTTTAATGCCACAATTAGACCCAAACCGATAAATGCACCAGGAGGCAACAAGGCCATTAAAAATCCACGATAGTCTTCAAATACTACAATAGTAAAATTTCGTGCTGCTTCACCAAACATTAAATGGGCTTCACTTAATAACGTGCCTTGACCGATTACTTCACGCATGCCGCCCAAAATAACCAGAACAGTGGTAAAGCCGATCCCCATCATTAAGCCATCAACGACAGAGGGACCAACGGGGTTTCTGGCCGCAAACGCTTCAGCACGGCCTGTAATGGCGCAGTTGGTCACAATTAAAGGTATGAAAATACCTAAGATTAAATACAGTTCGTGGAACCAGGCATTCATGGATAACTCAATAATGGTCACAATCGAAGCAATGATCATCACAAAGACTGGCAGGCGGGCCTCATCAGGAATTTGTTTACGTAATAACGATACGATTCCATTGGAGGCAACAAGGGTCAGAATAGTCGCTAATCCAAGGCCTAACCCGTTGATCACAGTGTTAGTCACTGCCAGTAACGGACATAACCCTAATAATTGCACCAAGGCTGGGTTGTTTTTCCATAATCCGTCCCGAATGATTGGGCCATACTGTTCATTCATTATTCTGAGCATCCTTAAAAAGATCATCACGATGTTCATCGAAATATAGCAATGCGTTTTTCACTGCTTTTACTACTGCACGTGGAGTAATAGTTGCACCAGTAAATTGGTCAAAGTCACCACCATCTTTCTTCACTTGCCATCTGGATTGATCAGGGTTTTTCAGAGATAAACCCTTAAACTTCAGGATCCAGTTAGATTTCTTTTCGTTAATTTTATCGCCTAACCCGGGGGTTTCCTTATGATTAATGACGCGTACACCAGACAGGCTACCATCAGCGAAGATACCAATCAGTAATTTAATCTGGCCGTTGTAGCCATTTGGAGCAACAGCAGTCAGTATAGCTGCTACTGGCTGCTCATTCAGACGAGCGCGGTATACAGTCGTGGCTTCTTTGGTGCCAAGTTGCCCGCTTTTTGGCAGTGTGAGCGTATCAGTCAGAATAGCGTTGTCATATTCATCATGAGCAATGACGGCATTGATAGCATTGAGTAATGTCTGGCGCTCATTTTCGATGATTTTATCATGGGTACCAGCCTCAGTGAGTGCAACCAGACTGGTTGCGACAATAGCAAAAATCGCCAACATCACACCTACACCTAATACTTGAGTTTTGAGTGTTTTCATTATTTCACTGATCCATAAACTCTAGGCTGAGTGTAATAATCGATCAAGGGCACCAACATATTCATTAATAATACCGCAAATGCAATCCCATCAGGGTATCCACCCCATACGCGAATTATATAAGTTAAAAGTCCAACTCCTACACCAAAAACAAGTCGACCTTTAATGGTCGTGGCAGCAGTAATGGGATCGGTAGCAATGAAAAATGCACCTAACATGGTGCCACCACTAAGTAGGTGAAATAGGGGGGAACCTGTAATTTCAGGCGCGATCAGCCAAGTTATAAGGCTAATAACCATTAACCCGGTCAGCATGGCAACAGGAATATGCCAGCTGATAACGCGGCGATAAATGAGCAATAAACCACCAATAGCAAACCAGATATTGACCCATTCCCACCCTTTGCCAGAAAAATGACCAAACAAAGGTTGATTGATAATTTGTGCGGGGTGTTGCAATAAGCCGATTTGCGTTTTCATACTGTCTAGAGGCGTTGCACCTGATATGGTGTCAATACCCTGACCGATAGTTACTTGTCCGCTAAAAATCATTTGAAAAGCCGAACTGATAGTCAATGGGTTCTCTGCCAAACTATGGACAGGTAACCAGGTTGTCATTTCGAGCGGAAAAGAAATAAGTAGGATGACATAAGCCACCATGGCTGGGTTAAAAGGATTGTATCCAAGGCCACCATAAAGATGTTTGGCAAATATAATTGCAAACAGAATACCTACTGTGGTCAACCACCACGGTGACAATGGTGGCAATGCAATGGCTAATAATACTGCCGTAACAATGGCACTGCCATCGGTCAAAAATGGTTTAAGTGGACGGTCACGGAGTTTTAGCATTGCTGCTTCAGCAAGCAGTGCCACTACAATCGCCAAAAGTATTGTGAACAGCACACCCGGGCCAAAGAAAAATACCAGTGTAATAACGGCTGGAATCAAGGCCACAATCACGGTCAGCATCTGTAAGGTAACGCGATTAGTTCCAGATAAAAATGGGGATGACAGTCGGTGTAAAGGCATCATTTTTTCTCCTGACTATCAGATTGAGATGGTTCAGCATTCTCTTTATTCGCCTGACTGGCGGCAAGTGCTGCTTTGCGTTGCTGATGACGTAGCTCTTTTTCGTGTTTTTCCAGTTCCAGACGAGCTAGGCGATTCTCATGGCGGATACGAGCAACATCAGATTTAGCACGTTCTTGTTGTTGGTTCATCGTTTCAGTTTTTGCAAACCGAAAGTAATGGACTAACGGAATCTTACTTGGACAGACATAACTGCAACAGCCACATTCAATACAGTCAAATAGGTTGTATTCACGTGTTTTATCAAGATCTTTAGCACGAGAGTGCCAATAGAGTTGTTGAGGTAGCAGGCTGACAGGGCAAGCTGTTGCACATTCCCCACAACGAATACATGGTAGAGGTTTAATATCAGGGGCAGGTTCATCAACTCCAACTATAATACAGTTGGCTGTTTTCGTTACTGGCAAGTGGTCACCAGACAAGTTGTAGCCCATCATCGGACCACCTAAAATAAATGGTTGACCAGGCTCACGTTGGGTTTCACAAAAAGCCAACAATTCGTCCATAGGCGTGCCAAACAGTGTTTCAAAGTTACCTGCATGTTTGACATCTTTGCCGGTTACAGTGACGATTCTGGATATTAATGGTTCTCCATGGCTGATGGCACGACCAATAGCATAAGTTGTGCCCACATTATGACAAACAATACCAATATCAATAGGCAAACCATGGCTTGGGACTTGTTTATTAGTAACGACTTGAATCAATTGCTTTTCACTACCGGTTGGATAGCGAGTAGGAATTACAGTAACGATGGTATCTTCGATGTGTGGTCGTTGTTTTAATGCCATTTCCATTGCTGATATGGCTTCTGGTTTATTATCTTCAATCGCTATCACGCAGTGTTTAACACGTAATGCATAACGCATGATTTCAACACCATCCAATATGCCCTCGGCTCGCTCACGCATGATCATGTCATCACAGGTGATATAGGGTTCACATTCAGCACCGTTGATAATCAGTGTATCTACATGATGATGTACACCAGGATTTAGTTTTATATAGCTAGGAAAGCCAGCACCTCCTAGACCAACAATACCGGCATCACGTAAACGTTGACGAACTTCGTGTTCAGTTAATGCGGTGAAATCATGGATTGGTTGACGTTCTATCCAGCGGTCTTCACCATCTGTTTCAATGGTGACACAAGGAGCAGACAAACCGGATGGATGCGGAACAGGCTGATCGTCAATCGCTACAATGGTTCCAGAGCTTGGTGCGTGCAGACAGGCTGAGACATGCCCATTGGCCTTGGCAATTTTCTGGCCTTTGAGTACATAATCACCCACAGCCACCAGCGGTGTGGAAGGCTCACCAATATGCTGTTGTAGAGGCAGTATTAATTTTTTGCTTAGCGGCGTTTTGCGTATAGCTGTCAGAGTAGAGCGTTTTTTCTGACCATCCAGTACTAATCCACCCGGGAATGATCCTAAACCGTCGGTCATGGCTGATCTCCAATCTTTAAATCAACATGAGCAGGATCAGGCCAGCGCCAAGTGTTTGGATTAGGTTTTGTTTCAACCATATCAATACAATCTACAGGGCAAGGTGGCAGACAAAGTTCACAGCCCGTGCATTCATCGGCAATAACAGTGTGCATTTGTTTTGCCGCACCCAGAATCGCATCAACCGGACAGGCTTGAATGCACAAAGTGCAGCCGATACAGCGATCTTCATCTATCACTGCCAGCATTTTGGGTTTTTCTACGCCACATTCATCATCAAGAGGCTTGACTTCAACTTCCAGTAAATCCGACAGTGCTTGAATGGTTGCCTCGCCACCGGGAGGGCACCGGTTAATGTCTGCTTCTCCTGATGCAATAGCTTCCGCATAGGGGCGGCAACCGGCAAAACTGCATTGACCGCACTGTGTTTGTGGCAATAATTTATCGATTTGTTCAACAATGGGATCACCTTCAACTTTAAAGTGTATGGAGGCAAAACCCAGCAGTAGCCCAAAAATTAACGCCATCAGAGTGATGGCAACTATTGCTGTGAACATATTTTAAACCTTGACCAGGCCAGCAAAGCCCATAAAGGCCATAGACATTAAACCTGCTGTGATTAAACTAATAGCAGCACCTTGGAAGGGCACAGGTACGTCGGATACAGCTATTCGTTCTCGCATAGAGGCAAAGATGACTAACACCATAGAAAAACCAATAGCAGCACCAAAGCCATATAAAGCCGATTCTAAAAAGCCATGCTGTTCCTGTACGTTCAGCAAGGCAACACCTAATACCGCACAGTTCGTCGTAATCAGCGGTAAGAAGATACCGAGCACCTGATAAAGTAACGGGCTTGTTTTGTGAACAACCAACTCAGTAAATTGCACCACTACTGCAATAACAAAAATAAAACTAATGGTGCGTAGAAATTCGATACCTAATGGTATTAGCAGATATTCGTTTATCAAATAACTGCTGATGGATGACAAGGTCAATACAAAGGTTGTGGCCAGCCCCATACCCATTGCCGTTTCAAGTTTACGAGACACGCCCATAAATGGACACAATCCCAAAAATTTAACCAGAACAATATTGTTGACCAGTATGGTGCTAATTAATATGAGGGCATAGTCTGCCATGCAATAACCTACTATAAATATCGGGACTTCGCTGTACCTTATCAAATATGGGGTACAGGGCGCATTTCATGGCCAGTAATTATAGCTTATTTTTGAAAAACCCAAAGCATTATATTTTAATTAGTGCTTTTTAATTAATAACTTATATGTTTTTGTTATATAGATATAAATATTCAATGATTAATTTAAATCACAATCAATTTGAAATGAAAGAATTCAGATAAGCATTCTGACTGCTTAAGACCCTTACTCAACACCATAATGTGAGTAACAAATAGCTATTTTTGGCGTCGCTTGCGAACTGCTTCAGCTAATTCTCGTAACAAAACTTCACTATTGTCCCATGCCATACAGGCATCAGTAATGCTTTGACCATAGACAAGTTCTTTATCGGGTTCAACATTTTGTCTGCCAGCAATAAGGTTGCTTTCCAGCATGAGCCCCATAATGCGCCTTTCACCATTTGCAATTTGATTTGCAACATCACGGCATACCACTTCTTGCTGGATGTGACTTTTTCCACTGTTGGCATGACTGCAATCAACCATAAAACGAGCCGCCTGGCCTGTGCGACCAATGATGGCGGCAGCTTCTTTAATACTGGCCGCATCATAATTCGGTTTTTTACCACCACGCAAAATAACATGGCAATCAGGATTACCAGTGGTGGAGAATATCGCTGAATGTCCTGATTTGGTCAGTGACATGAAATGATGTGGTTTTGAAGCAGATAGGCAGGCATCGACAGCAATCTGCAAACCACCATCGGTGGCATTTTTAAAGCCCACCGGACATGATAAACCAGAAGCTAATTCTCTATGAGCCTGACTTTCGGTGGTGCGAGCCCCAATAGCTCCCCACGAAATCAAATCAGCAATATACTGGGGACTGATTAAATCCAGATATTCACTTGCAGCAGGAACTTCCATTTCAGCCAGATCAAGTAATAATTTGCGAGCGAAATGCAGGCCATCGTTAATTTTGAAACTGCCATCAAGGTATGGATCGTTTATCAGACCTTTCCACCCAACAACAGAGCGTGGTTTTTCAAAATAGACACGCATAATGATATGCAGATCATCTTTTAATTCGGTGATCAGTGGCTTTAGTCGGGTTGCATATTCTCGTGCAGCATCGGGATCATGAATTGAGCAGGGCCCAATAATTACTACTAATCGATCGTCCTCACCATGCAGTATTTTTTGGGTAAGATCTCTGGCCTTAAACACCGTTTCCGATGCCTGTTCGGTGATAGGTAATTCCTGGTGTAACTGTGCCGGTGGCAAGACTTCCTGCATACCGGTAATACGCAAATCATCGGTGCTGTAAAGCATGAATATTATTACTCTTAAATAGTGTTATTAACCGAGCAATCAGACAACTACTCGGTTTGATTAGTTCTAATTGTGATTGTTTCAGATAACTTATGAAATAGCCTGATGGAATAGGTCGGCATTAAGCCACAGATGTACCCAGATACTGGCGGCATATCCTAAAGCAATAGCCCACATCCATTTCAAGTGAGCGAAGAAGGTATAGATACCGCGTGCCTGACCCATTACAGCTACACCCGCGGCAGAGCCAATTGATAATAATGAACCACCAACACCAGCAGTTAATGTCACTAACAACCATTGCCCATGATCCATATCAGGCATCATTGATAACACGGCAAACATCACCGGGATATTGTCAATTATGGCAGATAAAATACCGACAAGGATATTGGCATTGGTAGCCCCGAGGTCACCATACATCAGCTGCGAGCCAACAGTGAGGTAACCAATCGTACCTAAACCACCTACACACAGAATAATACCGTAGAAAAACATGAGGGTATCCCACTCGGCACGTTCTAATTGCTGGAATATATTAAAAGGTGCTGTTTGTGGTTTATCACTACTTTCAATATTCAATGTTGTTCGACCACTATCAGCCATAGAATTAGAGATACGTTGGTCACGAAGGTCACGAATTTTAATTACATAACCGTACAACTTTAACAAACCAAGCCCGGTCATCATACCGATAACAGGTGGAAGATGGAGGAAATTATGGGCACAGACAGCCATGGTAATGGTGAGTAAAAACAGGCCAACAACGACCAGTGCACCATGTTTCATGCTCGCTGTTTCATTCAGTGATGTGGGGTGATCGTTTGCAACCGCTATCGACATAAGCATGGCAGGTACAATCCAGTTGACGACTGATGGAATAAATAGAACAAAAAATTCTTGAAATTCGACCACACCTTTTTGCCAGACCATTAAGGTAGTGATATCACCAAAGGGACTGAACGCACCACCTGCATTTGCAGCCACAACGATATTGATACAGGCAAGTGCAACAAACTTATGATTTGTTCCGCCTACGGCCATAGCCACTGTTGCCATCAATAATGCGGTGGTAAGATTGTCGGCTATTGGTGAAATAAAGAATGCCAGAAGCCCGGTCAACCAGAAGATGGTTCGAAGAGAGAATCCCTGGTTAACTAACCATGTGCGTAGGGCATCGAATACACCTCGTTCACCCATAGTATTGATATAAGTCATTGCTGCTAATAAAAACAGTAGCAATTCAGCGTATTCAAGCAGGTTATGACGAATCATAATTTCGGCAGTATGATGATATGCGGTATCTGTTTGCCCCGCATATATAACAGCAATCATCGCCCAAATAATACCGGCAGCAACCATTACGGGCTTGGACTTTCGCATATGAATTTCTTCTTCAAGGATAACCAGAGCATAGGCAATCACAAAAATTGCCAGCGATGCATAACCTATCCAATGACCAGTTAGGTCAAGCAACTTGACGTTATCAGCAGCTAAAGAAACCTGTGGAAAAGAAAACAGTAACAAGCTAAATAACAGAGTTATGGTTATCGAGCGATTAAGCTGCATATGTCTCATCATTGGAAATCCCTTGAATTGAAGGATAAAAATATTAATGGATAATGATACCGCGCTACTTTGCTATGGGGAAGTGAAAGATTGGTATTCATTTCATTACTGACTGGTAAAAACCTTTTGATGCGGCTTCAACCAAATCAAACACATGTTCAAATCCATTTTGACCTCCATAATAGGGATCTGGTACATCATTTTCAGGATGCTCAGGAGTGTATTCGAGAAAACGTTTTACCTTATGGTGATGTTCTTTGGGGCTGGCTGCCAATAACATAGAATAGTTATCACTATCCATTGCCAGAATATGATCAAAGTGTTCAAAGTCTGACGACGCTACTTTGCGAGCACGAATATTAGATAATTTTACCCCACGTTTGTGAGCAGTCTGTTGTGCTCTTGAATCGGGTTGTTCACCCACATGATAGGCATGTGTGCCAGCTGAATCGACCAGAAATCGGTCTGCTGTACCCATATCATCAAGCAGTTTATTAAATACACCTTCAGCAGTGGGTGAACGACAAATATTGCCCATGCAGACAAACAGTACTTTGATTTGATTCATGTTGATAGCTCTAGTTAAATTTCAGCAAGACATTGTTCAATCATGGATTCAGCCTGAGCCAGATAACCGCCGCCAAATAAATTCACATGATTGAGTATGTGGTAGAGATTATAAAGTGTTTTTCTAGTTTTATAACCAGTATCTAATGGATATTCAGACTGATAGGCACTATAAAACTCACCCCCGAACCCACCGAACAATTCGGTCATTGCGACATCTGTTTCTCTATCGCCATAATAGCAGGCCGGATCAAAAATAATTGGATTACCCTGGCTATCTGCCGCAGCATTACCGCCCCATAAATCACCGTGTAATAAGGACGGCGTAGGGGAATAATTATCAAAAAAGGCATTGAGCTCGCTCATAAGCCGTTGTCCTTTTTCTTGTAATCGTCCACCAAAACCATTTTTGGCGGCAAACTCTAGCTGAGCGCCAAGGCGGTGTTGTTGCCAGAATGTCAGCCAGTCATGTTCACGATCATTGTGTTGTGGGGTACTCCCAATAGTATTGTCGATGTGCCAGCCAAAATAAGGTTGTTGATGCTGATGTAATTGTGCCAACTGTTTACCTAATAATTGATTGGCCTGACCTCGCAAATTTCCTAGAGAAATATACTCCTGAACCAGATAACTGTGGTTATCAGCCTGACCGTAGCAGATGACTTTTGGGATTCGAACGGCTGCTAATTCAGCCATTTCTTGCAAACCACGTGCTTCTGCTTCAAACATGGGCAGTAAACGGGGCTGGTTGAGTTTAATAAAGAAGGAATGTTGCTGTGTTTCTAATCGGTAAGCCGTATTTATGCAGCCACCAGCAATAGGGGATAAATGATAATTACTGAGCGTTAATGCCGTTGCTTTTTCAATATCTTGCACAATATGACTGAGTTGAGACATGAGCTATCCTGCCAGTGAAACGTTAGGTTAATTGTATAAGATAAGTATATTGCATGAGTAGCCCGAGGTGGTATATTCTTGACTATATAACTAGGATATTTAGGGAGCGCGTTATGGATGTCGACGAAGTTACTCATGCTAATAGTTATTTGCCACATGGAACGTGCATATCATGGGATGTGCCGCTGTTATCACTTTATGTTATTTCAGACTTGTTTATTGCGCTTGCTTATTTTTCGATTCCCATTGCCATAGTTTATTTTGTTCATAAACGTAATGAAGCGACATTTAAACCTATCTATTATTTATTTGCTTTATTTATAGCCGCGTGTGGGATAACTCACGTCATGAATATCGTGACATTGTGGTTTCCTCTTTATTACCTTGCAGGTTTTTTCAAATTAGTAACTGCCGTGGTTTCTATAGCAACGGCTGTTTATCTCGTTCCCAAACTGTCCGAGTATGTCCAGTTACCAGATCTGGCAGATATAATTGATATTAATAAAAACCTATTAAAGGAAAACAAGCACCGTAAGCAGGCCGAACTAAATTTGCGGACAAGTCAACAAAAAACAGATGATCTCAATCAAATGTTGAAAACAGTTTTAGACGCAGTACCTGTACGTTTGTTCTGGAAAGATTTAAACCTTAATTATCTCGGCGCTAATTTTCTGTTTTGTCGGGATGCAGGTATGAGGACACCCGAGATGCTAGTAGGAAAATCTGATTTTGATATGCCATGGAAAGACACTTATGCCAAATTTTATCGTGAAGATGATCAAAGAGTGATCGATACTGGAATTGGAAAACTTCACTTTGAAGAAAAATTACTGGATGCCAATGGTGATGAAAAGTGGTTAGCGACGAATAAATTACCACTTATAAATAGCCAAGGTGACATTTTTGGTGTGTTAGGAACCTATGATGAAATTACACAGCGCAAACAAATGGAGGCAGGATTAGTTGTAGCAAAAGAAACGGCTGAAGAAGCCAATAAAGCCAAGAGTCAGTTTTTATCGAGGATGAGTCATGAACTTCGTACCCCGTTAAATGGTATTTTGGGTTTTTCTCAGCTTTTGCAAATGGATGAGCTAACGGAGAAGCAAAAAGGATATGTCACTAATATCACTGTTTCAGGCACACATCTTTTAGATTTGATCAATGACATACTGGAACTGTCGCATATTGAAAGTGGCAAGATGACAGTTTCTATTGAAGCCATTAATGTGCATGAACTGATGCAAGAAATAATTCCTTCTATAGAAACACAACTTGAAACAAACCACTTAACTTTGGCGATTAATATTGAGACGGAAGAATTATGGGTAAAAGCAGACAGCGTAAAACTAAAACAACTGCTATTTAATTTATTATCAAATGCGGTTAAATACAATAGAGCTAATGGCACCGTTACTCTATCTATCCAGATAAAAGGTGAAAAACTGCGTTTTTCAATACAAGATACAGGTGAAGGTATACCAGCCGACATGTTTGAGGCTTTATTTGAACCTTTTAATCGTTTAGGTAAGCATAAATCATCTATTGAAGGCACGGGTATAGGACTCGCTATTAGCAGACAGTTGGCCCGGTTAATGAATACTGAATTGATGCTGGACAGTGTAGTTGGCCAAGGAACAACATTCTGGTTTGATTTACCACTCACTCTATCAATACAGCAGTATGAAGACGATGCTAGTGATAAAATTTCGATTCAGCTACAGAATAAAAATGCTGGCAGATTTAAAGTCCTATATATAGAAGATAATCCCGCCAATATGATGTTAATGCGCCAGATTATGGATGGCATGGATGATGTTGAATTATTTGAAGCCATGACGGGAGAAGAAGGGATCGAAAAGGCTCTTGAGATTAAGCCGGATATTATTTTGTTGGATATAGATTTGCCGGGTCTGAATGGTTTTGAAACCTTAGAGGTCTTGAATAAGAAAAACCTGTCATCTGAAATGAAGGTCATTGCAGTGACTGCTAATGCCATGCTTGATGAAGTAGCACGAGGACATAAAGCAGGTTTCGATGACTACATAACAAAGCCAGTTGATGTACTTAATATTATCTCTGTTATTGAAAATATACGACTTAAAATAAATAAGGGCCAGTAACAAAAAATTATCTAAGCGGCGGTGTAAGTTATGACTGAAGTGCTAAATGAAAAAAAAAGTGTTGCGATACACGCTGCCAACCTAGTAGAAAATGGCATGATTGTTGGCTTGGGAACAGGATCGACGGCTAATTATTTTATAGAAGAATTGGCACGAAAAAAGCGTGAACAGGGGCTGAAAATCACCACAGTTGCGAGCTCTGTTGTGAGTACAATAAAAGCTCAGAAAGCAGGGTTAGAATTGATGGCTATTGAACATGTGACCAATTTGGATCTCTATGTAGATGGTGCAGATGAAGTGACTCCAGATCTGACTTTATTAAAAGGCCGTGGTTTTGATTTGGTAAAAGAAAAATTATTAGCAAAAGCCTGTCAGAAAATGATCGTCATGGTTGATCAGAGTAAACTGGTTGACCGCATTGGCCAGAATTTCCCTATTCCTGTAGAGGTGATGCCATTTGCCTGGCAATTAGTGCAAAAGAGTTTGCAAGATGTTGGGGGGCATGGAGAGTTAAGATCGAATTCTAGTGGTGATGGACTGGCGATTACATCTCATGGCAGTTTGGTCTTGGATATGACCTTTGATGATCAGTATGATGTGGCAAACTTGAATGCACTATTGAATGCCATTCCGGGTGTGGTTGAGCACGGCATTTTTGAACAACTGGCATCACTGGTGTTGATTGGCAGTCATGATCAAGTAGAACAGCGCTGGGTAAAACCAGACCAGTAGAAAACATTCAACCAGTCTGGCTTTATAGCGATGTTAGACTAGCTCTAACAAGGTTTCAGCTTTAGAAGCATGAAACTCTCCACTGCCTTCCACGCCTAGGTATTTTACAATGCCATCATCCACTAACATGGCAAATCGGAAGCAGCGAATACCCATGCCACCGGCCGTTAAGTCACGATCTAAACCAAGTGCCTTAGTATAGATAGCACTGCCATCAGCCATCATTCGGACTTTGTTAGTGGCGTGTTGATCTTTACCCCACGACGCCATTACAAAGGCATCATTGACCGCCATACACCAAATTTCATCAACGCCTTTTGCTTTGAGCTGGTCGGCATATTCAACGTAACCGGGCAAGTGTTCAGCTGAACAGAGTGGTGTGTATGCACCAGGCACACCAAAAATGATAATTTTCTTGCCACGAGTTTCCGTAATAACATCATGGGGTTGTGGATTAGCTGGACAGCCGGTTTCGGCATCAAACTCTATAGATTCAGTTAGTTTACCCTCTGGTAATTGGTCGCCAACAGAAATAGTCATGGTAATGCCTCCTTAATTGAAAGAAAATGAAGATTTGCACACACATGACCTAATGTCAAAAATAACGTTAAAAACCCTATATATTTCAATGTTATATGGACTGGAACTATATACTGTAAGTCTATATGATTAGTGTGAATTTATTACGGATCTATACTGATGACAATACAAAAAAAATTACGGTGGGGAATATTGGGTGCGGCACGTGTCAACGAACGTTTATTGCCGGCCATTATAGAAGCCAGTAATGCCGAGTTAATAGCCATAGCGAGTCGTCGTGCCGGGGCAGCAGTTGAAACATTAACCAAATATGCACCACAAGAAAAAGGGATACAGACATTAGATGATCCTGAACAATTACTGGCTAATGTTGATATTGATGCTATCTATTTGCCGATGGCCAACGATGAACATGCTGAGTGGGCCTTAAAAGCGATTTCTAAAGGAAAACATGTCCTGATTGAAAAACCTATGGCTTTAACTGTAGACGATATCAAGGCCATTGAGTCAGCATCGAAACAACACAATGTCACGGTTATGGAAGGGTTTATGTATTGGTTTCATCCACAACATGACACCGTACAAGAGATAATAAATTCTGGTGTTATTGGTGATGTTAGAACCGTACGGACTTGCTTTTCTTTTCCGATGAAGTCTGCCCGACTATATCGTCTTGAGAAAGACATGGCTCATGGTGGTGGTGCGATGTGGGATATTGGCCCTTATGCCGTTCACACCGCACGTAAATGGTTTGATAGTGAGCCTGTGGCTGTGACAGCAATGGCGAAACTGCTCGATAGTGGGGCTGATGCAAGTTTAAGTGGTGTGCTTGATTATGACGATGGTAAATATGCCCATTTTGATATTAGTTTTGAGCGTGCCCGCCGAAGTGAATATGAAATTATTGGAACTCTGGGTGGCATTAAGTGCCATACCGTTTGGCAAAATCCTGAAGACGTGCCAGTGGTTTCATGGTGGACAGATGCCGGTGAACAGCATCAAGTTGAATTAGAAAGTGCCAATCACTTTGTGCTTGAAATTGAGCATTTCAGTGACTGCGTTTTGAATGCAAAATCGCCTGCATTGTCGATAGCAGATGCACAAGAAAATTGTAGAACGATGGTTGCAGCAATACAGTCCATCAACACAGGAAAAGTAGTTAATTTACGTTAACCTAATATTGGGGTTATGCTTTATCGTTAAACATAGAGCGGCGTCGATCGGCGGATACCCTACGTTCGATCTGTTCCTTTTCAGATGCAGGTTTACGCCGACTCGGTTTTCTGCGCCTTTCAACAGCGGTTACGGGTTTTTCTTCATCAGCAATAGCTTGAAACCGAATCGTTTTAGAGGGTTGACTCGGAGATGTGACAGATGTTGTATAGATACGTGGTAGCTCAATCATAATAATAATCTAAACTATGTTTAACAATTGAATTATCGACAGCAATACAAAAAGCTTTAGTTTTTTGTGGTTATTACATCAATCGCAGAGATAAAAAATATATCTCAATCATTTGTATTCAGTTATTACTACCTGCTCTCTCTAATATTTTTGATGCTAGAAAACACTATTTTATCTGCTATTAGCTGCGTTATTATTTACTGAGAGTTTTTGCAACCGCTCGTAATAAACGTTCTTCATTAACAGGTTTTTGGATCCAACCTGTTGCACCTGAGCCTTTTGCCTTTTTTTTCTTATATTCGCTGTCTTCTGTTGTCATAATCAGAATGGGTGTATAGCGATAATTGTCCAGATTTCGTAATGCAGCAGTAAAACTCATTCCACCCATATTAGGCATGTTTAGGTCAGTGATAACCAGATCAACATCATTATCACGAGCAAATATCATGGCTTCTCTGCCATCTTCTGCCAAGGTAACGGTATGACCATGTGATTCTAGTATATTTTTGACCATCATTCGAATCACTTTTGCATCATCAACGGCTAAAATATGTGCCATATTTAAATTCCTTACAAAATATTAAGTGGATACGTAAAGTGTATCTAATAGTTGTTCTAAAGCCAAGATACGATCGGCAGCTTCCGGCATACTTTCAATAAATCGTAGCTTGTCCTGTCCATCCAGTTTAAATTTTGCCGGCTGTGACTGAATCAACTGGATAATGGTCATGGGGTCAATGTTCGGTTCTTTATCGAAAATAATTCGACCGCCTTGATCGTAAACATCCATTTTACGAATACCAATGGCTTTAGCCTTGAAACGGAGTTCATGAATGGCGATCAGGGTTTGAATTTGTTCAGGCAGTAAGCCAAAACGATCAATCATTTCTACCTGTAATTCACGTAAAGCCTCGTGGTCAGCCGCTGCTGAAATACGTTTGTACAATACTAGACGAGCATGGACATCAGGTAGGTAATCACTTGGAATCAAGGCTGGAACATGCAAGTCGATTTCAACAAAGTGGCGGTCGTGAATATTAAGGCTTGGTTCTTTGCCAGATTTTAAAGCGGTAACTGCACGTTCTAACAGTTCGTTGTATAGGCCAAAACCAATTTCCTGCATTTGACCACTTTGTTCATCACCCAATAATTCACCGGCACCGCGTATTTCCATATCATGAGTCGCCAGAGTGAAACCAGCTCCAAGATCTTCGATGGATTCAATGGCTTCAAGACGTTTGATGGCATCTTTAGTCATGGCTTTTTGTGGTGGCACAATTAGGTAGGCATAGGCACGATGATGTGAACGACCAACACGACCACGGATTTGGTACAGTTGAGCTAGCCCTAATTTATCAGCACGATCGATGAAAATGGTGTTGGCAGATGGAATGTCGATCCCAGTTTCAATGATAGTAGTACACACCAGCACATTAAAACGTTGGTGGTAGAAATCAAGCATGACTTGTTCTAATTCACGTTCACGCATCTGACCATGAGCAATGGTGACCTTGGCTTCAGGAATGATCAGTTCAATTTCACGGGCAACACGATCTATATCTTCTACTTTATTATGTAGAAAATAAACCTGACCTCCGCGCTTTATTTCACGCAATATACCTTCACGAATTTTTTCTGCATTCCATTGTTGAACAAAGGTTTTTATCGATAGTCGTCGTGCTGGTGGGGTGGCAATAATCGACAAATCACGAATGCCTGAAATGGACATGTTCAGTGTGCGTGGAATAGGAGTGGCTGTTAGGGTGAGCACATCTATCTCAGCACGGTATTTTTTGATTTGTTCTTTTTGAGTGACACCAAAACGATGTTCTTCATCCAAGATAAATAAGCCCAGTCGTTTAGGGTGAATATCCTGTTGTAGTAATTTATGGGTGCCGATAATGATATCGGCAGTGCCTTCAGTCATGGCTTTTTTAACTGCATCGAGCTGTTTTTTAGAACGAAAACGTGACATGACTTCAATATGAACCGGCCAATCAGCAAAGCGATCCTTAAAGTTTTCATAATGTTGCTGCGCTAATAATGTAGTGGGAACCAGTACCATGACTTGTTTTCCAGATTGTGTTGCTAGGAATGCAGCACGCATGGCGACTTCTGTTTTACCAAAGCCCACATCACCACAGATCAGACGATCCATCGGCTTATCAGAGGTCATGTCTTTGATAACGTCGTCAATAGCATCTTGTTGATCGGGGGTGGTTTCAAATGGGAAAGCAGAAATAAAAGTAGAGTATTGCTCATCTGGATCTGCGATAGGTGGTTTTTTATGAGCTGCTCGTTGAGCATAAATATCCAGCAGTTCAGCAGCAACGTCACGGACTTTTTCGGCTGCTCTACGTCGTGCTTTTTCCCATTGACCTGAACCCAGTTTATGAAGAGGAGCGAGTTCAGGCGCAGCACCCGAATAGCGGCTAATTAAATCCAGTGCGGCAACAGGAACGTACAGTTTGTCGCCTTTGGCATATTCAAGTGTGACATATTCGGTGGCAACATCGCCAACATCCAACGTTTGCAAACCAAGGTAACGGCCAACACCATGATCTTCATGAACAACGGCATCACCAATCGTCAATTCGGCAAGGTTACGGATAACCGCATCAGAGTCACGTTTCTTACGACTACGGCGACGGCGTTGCATGACCTGCTGCCCAAACAACTGGGGTTCAGCTATGACAGCAATATTATTTTGGGGAAGTACAAGACCGTGCTCAAGTGGTGCCACAGTAATACCAATGGGGGCATTATCTGCTAGAAAATCATCCCAACGTTGATAGGCTTTGGGTTGTATGGCGTTATTACGTAGTAATTCAAGTAAAGTTTCTCGACGCCCCGCTGTTTCGGCTGCGAATAATATGCGGCCATGAAATGTGTCTATAAATTGGTTTAGTGCCTCACAAGGCTTATCATTACGAGCATTGAGCGTTAGCTGTGGTGGGATGATGGTGCTGTAGTTATGGTTGCCTATACCCTGATCTAGTTCAAACGTTTGGGCATGAAGTCGCTGATAGTTTTTAAAGCTGGCAAATAGCTCCTCAACGGGTATAAA
Source organism: Gammaproteobacteria bacterium (assembly GCA_029882915.1). Classification (GTDB taxonomy): domain Bacteria; phylum Pseudomonadota; class Gammaproteobacteria; order Nitrosococcales; family Methylophagaceae. The sequence goes on from JAOUJZ010000008.1 coordinate 39,986, forward strand.
CATATCGTTGGGAGCGAGTAGTGGTCTTTCCTTGTCAACATGGTGTTGTTGGTAACGTTGAGTGATTTCCTTCCAGAAATCAGTCGCCGCTTGATAGGGATCATTAATATTGATCAATAGAGTGGTATCAGGCAAGTAGTCGATCAGGCTATTTGTATGTTCGACAAACAGTGGTAAATAATACTCAATACCGCCTGGTATATTTCCTTCACTAACTTCTCGATAGATCAGACTGCGTTGAGGATCGCCCTCAAAATGTTGACGAAATTGCTGGCGGAATAACTGGATGCTGGTATCAGTAGTGGGGAATTCCCGGGCAGGTAATAACTGAATGGAATCAATCGTATCGATCGAACGTTGTGTTTCTGGGTCAAATGTTCTCAGACTATCAATTTCATCATCAAACAAATCGATCCGGTAGGGGAGTTTACTTCCCATCGGATACAGATCAATGATCGCTCCACGAACGGCAAATTCACCATATTCCATCACCTGAGACACACAACGATAACCGACTTTTTCCAACTTTGCTCGCCAGGATTCAATCTCAAATTGGTCACCGGTTTTCAGCATTAAGGTGTTACCGTCGAGAAATTCACGCGGTGCAATTCGATGCATGATAGTGGCGATGGGTACTAATAAAATTCCACGATTGAAGTTGGGTAAATGATGTAGCGTTTCTAGACGTTCAGAAATAATGTCTTGATGTGGTGAGAAGGAGTCATAAGGTAAGGTTTCCCAATCTGGGAAATGTAAAATTGGTAATACTTGGTTACCTAGGTAAAAGCGAGCTTCGAGTTCTAGCCGGTGTGCTGAAGCCGTGTCATCGGTTAATACTAAAATCGGGCCGTCATGTTGTTGTGCCGCATTGGCTAACAACAAACCTTGTGCACTGCCATAAAGCTGGCCAGCATGAAAAAGATTTTTAGTTTTTGTTGGTAACTGTGGCCGTAAAGGGCTGGGTGAGTCTGAAAAGACCATGATACTCAATGATTAATAGCTATAAGACACGCTATTTTCACATAAACAGACTATATAAATACAGCGAATACTCTGTGGGAGCGATTTATTACCCATGATTAATGTGTGATAATGCATAACGATTAATGACCTTCTGGCTGGAGAAAATAATACATGAAGCGGATTGAAAATGTCATATTGCTAAAAGTGATTGGTAGCTGCGAGTTGTTGGCTGCATTAGCAATGTTCTATTTGTATAATGACAAAGTACCTGCAGTGATAGGCGCCGTGATTTTGTTAGGGTTGTCGGCCAATAGTTTTTATCAGGCCCATAAGTGCTACCAACGCCAGTATGCTCCTAAAAAAACAGAAGACTAACAGCGAGTCATAACCGTCTACTGTTGTTATGGGTGATGACTCAACACAATCTGCCGATATTGAATTTGATTCATCGGTATTCATAAAAACACTTACTAATCGTCCCGGCGTCTATCGTATGGTGGATAGCTCGGGTACAGTGATTTATGTTGGTAAAGCTAAAAATTTAAAAAAGCGCGTTTCCAGTTATTTCCGTAAAACGGGACAGACATCAAAAACACGGGTGATGGTGGCACAAATTGCCAACATTGAAACCGTGGTTACTCATACAGAAAATGAAGCCCTTATCCTTGAAAATAATTTAATAAAGGAGTTAATGCCGCGCTACAACATTCTGTTACGAGATGATAAAACCTACCCTTATTTGTTTATATCTGGCGATAAGTTTCCAAGGTTGAGTTTACATCGTGGTGCCAAGCGAAAAGCAGGTAAATATTTTGGTCCATATCCCAGCGCCGGTGCAGTTCGAGAAAGTTTAAACTTGTTGCAGAGACTGTTTCCTGTCCGTCAGTGCGATGATAGCTATTATCAGACTCGCTCCCGGCCTTGTTTACAGTATCAGATTAAGCGCTGTACTGGTCCTTGTGTAGGGTTGATATCAGAACAGGATTATCAAAAAGACGTGCAACACACCATCCTGTTTTTGGAAGGAAAAAATCAGCAGGTGATGGATGCTTTAACAGAACAAATGGAGGCAGCATCGGCAAGCCTGGATTTTGAACAGGCAGCGATAATAAGAGACAAAATCATCAGCTTGCGGAGAATACAGGAACGGCAGTATGTCAGCTCGGAATACGGTGATCTGGATGTGTTGGCTGCTATTATTCGTGATGGTATGGCCGTGGTAGAAGTCTGTTTTATTCGAGGTGGACGCAGTTTAGGAAATAAGAGCTATTTCCCTAAAGGTTCTTCAGACAGTTCACCAGAAGAATTATTGGCGGCGTTTATCCCCCAATATTATCTCGGTAAGGATATTCCCTCTGAAATTCTAGTGAGTCATACATTTGAAGATATAGACTTGCTGCAAGACGTACTGAAATCAGAATCAAAACACCGCGTTCAGCTTCGTTGTCCACAGCGAGGTCCCAGTGTACGGTGGATGAAAATGGCGGTCACCAATGCCGATATCAGCCTCAGTCAGCGTTTGAGTAGTCGGGCAAATTTATTGCAACGTTTTGAGATCTTACAAGATGCATTGCAAATGGACGATATCCCCAAGCGCATTGAATGTTTCGATATCAGTCATACTCGTGGCGAAAAGACTGTCGCGTCGTGTGTGGTGTTTGGCCTTGAAGGTGCCATTAAAAGTGATTATCGTAAGTTTAATATTGAAGGTATTACTCCGGGCGATGATTATGCCGCGATGAATCAGGCCCTAACGCGTCGTTTTACCCGATTGCAAAAAGGTGAAGGTAAACGACCTGATTTATTATTGATAGACGGTGGTAAAGGGCAACTAACGGAGGCCAAAGCAGTAATGGCAGACCTACAGCTTGATATTGATATATTAGGTATTGCCAAAGGACCCGAACGTAAACCTGGAGAAGAAACATTGTTCTTGGTGGGACGAGAAGGCGAAGTGGATTTACCAGCAGATTCTCCCGCCTTACATCTATTGCAGCAAGTCCGTGATGAGGCTCACCGCTTTGCTATTACTGGTCACAGGCAACGTCGTGCCAAAGCTCGTAATACGTCACCGTTGGAAGGTATTTCAGGTATGGGGCCAAAGCGTCGTCAAAAATTGTTGCAACAGTTTGGAGGCTTGCAAGAAGTGAAACGGGCAGGGGTGGAAGATCTGGCTCGTGTTGATGGAATAAGTGAAGCTTTAGCTCAAAAAATCTACGATATTTTTCATGGCGAGAAATAACAGCGTTAAGGTGATATATTAAGCTGACTATTAAGTTTTAAGTGGACGTTATGCTGAATTTACCTAATATTTTGAGCTTGTTGCGAATTGCATTGATACCGGTGCTGGTAGGACTTTATTTCTTACCGCATGGGTCTGCCCCAGTCTGGGCGACGATTGTGTTTGTGATTGCAGCAATCACGGATTGGTTTGATGGTTACTTAGCAAGAAAATGGCAGCAAACATCGCCCTTTGGTGCATTTATTGACCCTGTGGCTGACAAGCTAATTGTTGCGGTGGCTTTGGTGCTGATTTTATACAAGACATCAGAATGGTATATTTTGATTCCAGTGGTGATTATCATCGGACGTGAAATTACAATTTCCGCTTTACGGGAATGGATGGCAGAATTAGGGCAGCGAAATGCTGTTAAAGTATCCTATGTTGGAAAATTGAAAACAACATTTCAGATGATCTCAATTGCGTGTTTGATTTTTTATAAACCCTTGTTTGGATTGCCAACATTTGAGATAGGCGTTGTGCTGCTTTATTTTGCGGCTGCATTAACAATCAGCTCTATGTTCAGTTACTTGAAAGCAGCATGGCCAATGTTGGTATCTAAGGGTTGACAGGAAAATATAACAGCCTATAATGCACGTCTTTCTCAGCGGGAATAGCTCAGCTGGTAGAGCACGACCTTGCCAAGGTCGGGGTCGCGAGTTCGAATCTCGTTTTCCGCTCCAAATTCCAAAAAGCCGCAGTTTCATCTGCGGCTTTTTAGTCTCATTTATCTGCAATCCTATACTCAGAAATTTGTCATAAAAATAGGCAAGTCATTCTCATGAAAAAAGTCGCTATATTTGTTGATGTTCAAAACATCTACTACACCACAAAACAAGTATTCAACTGCCATTTCAACTACAGTGAGTTTTGGAAGCAAGCAACTGATAACAGAGGCGTTGTAAATGCGTTCGCTTACGCTATTGATAGAAGCGATCAAAAACAGCAGCAATTCCAAAACATACTTAAAGAGATTGGTTTTGAGGTCAAACTAAAACCTTTTATTCAAAGAGCAGACGGATCGGCAAAAGGCGATTGGGATGTTGGCATCACACTAGATGTAATGGATTACGCAAGCAAGGCAGATGTAATCATATTAGTGTCGGGCGATGGCGATTTTGATATGTTGGTAAGGAAAATAATAAAAGACCACGGTGTAGCCGTTGAAGTTTATAGTGTGGCAAAGCTAACAGCAGCATCTTTAATTAATGAAGCAACCAGATTTGTGCCCATTGAAGATGCGTTATTATTAAAAACGAATAGAAAAAATCAAGGTGTCAGCCAACTTGATTTACCATAACTACTCATCATGGGTAAATGTGTTTTAATTAATTAGTTAGTCAGGCGAAACTATGTCTTCTTCGTTCTGATCCAGTACGGTGATTATGATTAGTAGAAACATTCTTCATTTCTATGCTTGGGTAGCGACGGTCTTGTTCGCTACGGCGATCATCGTAATGGATATAAGTGCAGGTACAATTTTTAGCTGTACATCCAGAAACCGGTAGTACCGTAACTTCACGGGCTAAAAATCTTTTTCTTTCTAGATGACTAACCGCCTCACATGCATTTGAGCACGGATGAATGCTAACACCATGAAAGTTCTTTTCACGTGTATTAATATGATGGGCGGGCTTTTGAGAATGCTTATTTAACATAAACCAGATGGAAAGTGCCAAGACGATAATTAGTATATATAGCCACATATCCATAATTTATCACTCCTTTTGATAATAACGTATAGTTAAAAACGGGGCGCTTTAAATCTTATAATGAACTTTATTTATAGATATATCAATGTTGTTATATTCTATAAAACTCCACTTAGTAGAAGTGGTAAGGCTATGGTTTTGAAACAAATATTCTACCGGATGAGGTTTTGTTAAGGCTCAGTCGTTTATTTGATGACCTGAAGGCATCACCTTATCACTAACTGTAGCTTGATTGGTAGCCAGGTAAACCATGCCATCTTCTGTCTCTTCCTGAACGGTTATTATGCCTTTCAGGAACATCTGTTAATCGGATGCTAACTCCTCTATATCGACGATCTAATTTGCTACGACGGTCTTCATAATGGATATAAGTGCACGTACATTTTTTAGCTGTGCATCCATGGACAGGTAGTGCAGTAACTTCACTGGCTAAAAACCTTTTACCTTTGAATTGACTAACGGCTTGGCATGCATTTAAACAAGGCTGAATGCTAACACCATGATAACTCTTGGATGTTCTGGTAGAGCTACCTGAAGTAGGGTGTTTGTGAATAGGCTTGGATTTGGTGTGCTTCAACCAAATCCAAACTGAAAATATCAATATAAGAATAAATAGCCAAATATTCATGATCTCTCACTCCTTTATGGTATGAGCTCACAGTGGGGCTATGTCTGTAAAAAGTAACTCTTTACAATCACTTAAGAGATTTTATATGTCACATCATTATAATCAATTTAATAATTGTGAGGACTAATTATGGATTTAACTAGTCTACACTCATAATCATTATGTTTATACCAATGACTGCTTTTTAATAGGAAAGTTTCCAGACAATTAAGAATGGATTTTGTATTGTTTAGAATACCAACAGTCGACATTCCTCCAATAAAAAAGCCCCAGTATAAATACTGAGGCTTTGATATATCTGGAGCCGGTAATAGGACTTGAACCTACGACCCGCTGATTACAAATCAGCTGCTCTACCAACTGAGCTATACCGGCGAAAGAAGACCGAAATTATACGGAGGCCTGTATGTGTTAGCAAGTAAAAAGTTGATTTAATTTTATTATTGCTATTGATAGTTAACGTATGCGAATGAGCATAAAAAGTGTTTTTTCAATTTGCGTGGAATAATTGAAAAAAATGGGGTGAGTGATGGGGCTCGAACCCACGACAACCGGAATCACAATCCGGGACTCTACCAACTGAGCTACACTCACCATTATGAACGCAAGAATAGAAACGTGTGTTTCAGTGTTCATTTGGAAAGCAGGTAATTCTACTGCCTTTATTTTTCAGGTCAAGAAAAATTATTCAGGAGATAATTTTAATGTATCCCTAAAGTATGGAGGAGGCACGTCCATGTGCTTCCTAACAATAGTGTTTGTTTAGACTATTTCCAGATCTATTTTTTTGTCATCCAAATTAACACGTACCACTTTCACCAGAACTTTGTCAGCAAGTCGATATATTTTGTTGGTGCGTTCACCTATAAGACGATGTCCTGAGGCATCAAACTGATAATAGTCATTACCAAGTGCGGTAATATGCACCAGACCTTCAATGTAGATGTCACTAAGCTCCACAAACAGTCCAAAGCTAGTAACGCTACTGATTACACCTTCGTGAACTTCAGTGACACGGTCCTGCATATATTCACACTTGAGCCAGTCGCTAACATCTCGTGTAGCTTCATCAGCACGACGGCTTGTCATTGAGCAGTGCTCGCCTAGCTGAAGCATGTCTTCATGTGAATAATGCCATTTTGATTTTTTCTGTTTAGTCACTATGTGGCGAATAGCACGGTGAACTAATAAGTCAGGATAGCGGCGGATAGGTGAGGTAAAATGCGCATATGCTTCCAGTGCCAGCCCAAAATGACCGACATTATCGGGGTTGTATACAGCTTGTTTCATACTACGTAGCATGACAGTTTGTAGTAAGTGTGCATCCGGTCGTTGACGGGCTGCATGTAGCAGCGATGCGTAATGGCCAGGTTGAGGATCATCACCGCCACCTAAAGACAGTCCAAGTTCACCTAGAAATTCACGTAAACCGGACAGTTTTTCCTCAGAAGGTGTTTCATGAATACGGAACAGTGCTGGTACTTGATTTTTTAACAAAAATTGAGCAGCACAGACATTGGCCGCGACCATGAATTCTTCGATCAGGCGATGGGCATCATTTCTTTCTCGAGGTTCAATCGATTTTATTTTTCGGTTGTCATCAAAAATGAATTGAGTTTCTGTCAGTTCAAAATCGATGGCACCACGTTGTTCCCGTGCTTTTAACATCACTTGATATAAGTCATACATGGTTTCTAAACCAGGTAAGACCGCTTTATATTTTTCTCGTAGTACGGTGTCCTTATCTACCAGTATCGCGGCTACATCATCGTATAGTAACCGTGCCTTTGAATTCATCACTGCTTGATGGAATTGGTGCGACTCCAGTTCACCATCTGTATTGATTACCATTTCACAAACCATGCAAAGACGGTCAACCTCGGGGTTTAAAGAGCACAGACCGTTTGACAATGCTTCAGGTAACATCGGAATGACCTGACTAGGGAAGTACACAGAGGTACCTCGTTCCTGAGCGCTTATATCTAATGGTGTGTCTGGTTCAACGTAATAGGAAACATCAGCAATGGCTACCCATAGACGCCAAGAACCTGATTTTAAAGGCTCAGCGTAGACAGCATCATCGAAGTCACGGGCATCAGCGCCATCAATAGTTACCAATGGTAGAGAACGGAGATCAAGACGACCATCAATGGCTGAAGCTGGGATTTGTTCTCCAAATGATTCGGCTTGTTTTATGGTCTCTACCGACCATACATGAGGCAATTCAAAATCGCGTAATGCAATGTCTATTTCCATCCCCGGTGCCATATGATCACCCAAAACAGTAACCACTTTTCCAAGTGGTGAACGATGTTTATGTGGCTGTTCGGTGATTTCTATTTCAACAATTTGTCCTTCCTTGGCATCTTTTAGGCCTTCGGGTGGGATCAGGATGTCCTGACTTATTCGCCGATTATTAGGGATAAGATAGTAAATGCCCGCATCGGAAAATAAGCGACCGACGATGCGTTCATTAGCATGTTTGATGACTTCAACAATCGCGCCTTCTTTACGACCGCGACGATCAATGCCGGTCACACGAGCAACAGCTCGGTCACCATGTAATACAACGCGCATTTCACGGTCACTCAGGAAAAGGTCATCGCCAGCTTCATCAGGTATCAGAAAACCATAACCATCGGGATGCCCCATCACACGACCAGTGATTAAGTTCATTTTGGACACAACACCATAGGCACTTTTACGATTGCGTAGTAGTTGCCCATCGCGTTCCATTGCCCGGAGGCGACGGCGAAGTGCTTCAGTTTGTTGCTCGCCTTTAAGGCCAAGTAGTTTGCTAATATTACGACGAGTTAGAGGGCGGTTATTTTGTTTGAGGAGTTCGATAATGAATTCGCGGCTTGGGATAGGGTTGTCATATTTTTCAGCTTCACGCGATGAATATTGATCTTTTAACTTTTTTGTAGACATTGACAGGGATATTTCCAGTAGGTAAAGTGCCCGCTCTTATTTGAACAATCGTTCAATTGCCGAGGTGGCGGAATTGGTAGACGCGCTAGCTTCAGGTGCTAGTGAATGTAAATTCGTGCGAGTTCGAGTCTCGCTCTCGGCACCATTTTCGCGGTGTGATAAATAGTGTGCGACAACCAGCATCGCGTTATTCTAACCTTATTTTACAATAACTAGGTCAAATTCTAGCTTATTTGTCTGACTTTTTATTGTATTATCATGCTGTTGTCGAGTGGATGTTTATTAACATTACTTTGTCTGAACCTGTTTAAAATACCCCGGATATCAAGTTGCACATAAACTCGGCTCAGATTTTGCTTTATCAAATATTGATGATGGTTTAAGTATTATTTTATCTGCTTGTTTTAATTAAATATGGACAAAAATTGCCGATAATGCGGCAATGATTGTTGTCCGCTGTACTAGAACTGCCTATAAGGTGTATTGTTAAATCGAAAATTTGGTTGAAATGTAAAGAAGGTTACTATGGCTACATTGATGGATTCTATTGATGAACGTACACAGCTTGCAGGGACAAACCACCTTGAAGTCTTGTTGTTTAGTTTAGGTACTAATGATGATACCGGGCGAAATGAAGTGTTTGGTATTAATGTCTTTAAAGTACGTGAAGTATTAAATATTCCTGAAATCACCACTGCTCCAGAAATGCCGGAAGGTGTGGAAGGCTTTGTTAGTCTTCGGGGTGACATGGTACCTATTATAAATTTACAAAAATTTTGTAAATTTAAGTCTAAAGAAAAACCCGGGATTTTAATGATCACCGAATACAATACCCATGTTCAGGGTTTTTTGGTGACATCGGTTGATACCATTCAGCGACTGAACTGGGAGCAGGTAAAAGAGCCACCACCGTTGCTATCTAAACAAATGGGCGGTTTGGTTACAGCAGTATCAGAATTAGCGGATAAACGTCTAGTCATGATTATGGATGTTGAAAAAATATTGGCGGATGCCGGTGGATTCTATGATGAATCAATTTTTGATGGTATCCATAAAATCAAGTCTGATCAGCGCCACACTATTTTATTTGCTGATGACTCTGCAATTGCCAGAAAACAGATTCTCAAAGCGCTTGAACATTTGGGTGTTGATCATGTTGGTGCAGTAAATGGTGCTGAGGCATGGAAATTACTGGATAATCTGGCCAAGAAGTGTGAAGAGCGAGGGGAAGATATTACAAGTGAAATTCAACTTGTTCTGACTGATGTCGAAATGCCAGAGATGGATGGCTATGTATTGACCCAAAAAATCAAAGCTGATCCACGTTTACAGCATTTACCTGTCATTATGCATTCATCATTAACTGCTGCTGCCAATCAGACAATGGGTAGGAGTGTGGGTGCAGATGCCTATGTACCAAAATTTCAGCCTCGAGATTTAGCGGACACCTTGCAACAATTTTTTGATGAAAGTGATAAACGTATCGATGATTAATATTAAAAAGGCTTGTGTATAAAACAAGCCTTTTTTAATTTCGAGCTCATAAAATATCAAGCAGGACATTTATTGTTGAGTTTTAGCTTAGTCCTATTTTGCGCTAATATAAATACAGTCAATCTAATCATTTATTAATGAGACTTGTTCATGACAATACGTAGATTTAGTGCACTCGACACGGCGATTATGGAATGTGATAAAGCGGTGAAAACTGTTTTTGGCAAACCAGAAACGACCCATCGTCCAATTCCGGGACATGAGTTGCATGATGAAACAATGACATTAGATGAACAGCAACGTTCAATTCGTCTAATGCGGGTTAATCATTCTGGTGAAGTATCTGCACAGGCTCTGTATCAGGGGCAGGCATTAACTGCCAAATTACCTGAAATTAGACAAGCGATGGAGCAGGCAGCACTAGAAGAAAATGATCATCTGGTGTGGTGCCAGCAGCGAATCCATGATTTTGGCGGTCATACCAGTGTATTAAATCCGTTATGGTATGTAGGTTCTTTTGCTATTGGTGCGGTCGCTGGCAAAATTGGGGATAAATGGAGTTTGGGCTTTGTCGCAGAAACGGAAAAACAGGTGGTAAAACATCTGGATGAACATTTAAGACACATGAGTTCAAATGATCATAAAAGCCGTGCAGTTCTGGAGCAGATGAAAGAGGATGAACTGCATCATGGTACAGTAGCGCTGGAAGCGGGCGGTGCTGAATTGCCTCAACCAGTTAAGCTGGCAATGGGCTTGATGTCCAAAGTGATGACTAAAACCAGTTATTGGATATAGTCGTTTTAGTGGGCGGCTCTATATTTAGATTTGTGATAACTCCGCTGATACGTGAAATAGATTGGCATCATTTTCATCTGTCACGCATCGAATCACTTTACCTTGTGCGGTAAATGGCGGTAAACGCTCGCCACTTGGATTCATTATAATATCAATGATATCGCCTACAGAAAGTGCATAGTCAGTTGTCATATACAGGCCGGTTGCACTTAAATCCTGACTATCACCATGATGCGTTATACCACTGTTACCTTTGATGGTATATGTGACTTGCGTTTCAATACGCATACGTACAAAGTCGCGTTTTTCTTCGTAATCTTGTCCAGCCATTTATTCCTTGCCTCTTATTTTCTAATAAAACTAAGGTTGCCTATTGCATGGGAGTATCCTAAGCTAAAAATACCTTATTAGGCTAGAGAAAAACATGGTCAAGATCACACAAATTCCAGTAGAACGTTTATACCAGAATTGCGACTCTGAGCAATTTGACTTTTCTTCTACTGAAGAACTAGAAGTCTTACCTACGATTATTGGGCAATCACGGGCTTTGGAAGCCGTTGATTTTGGAGCCAATATTATTGGTGAGGGCTATAATCTTTTTGTGATGGGGGCAACGGGAGCCGGTAAATATACACTGGTTAAACGTTTTCTCGACGAACAGGTAAAACAGCGTCCACAGGGACTCGACTGGGGCTATTTACACAACTTTGTTGATCCACAAAAGCCTTGGTTTGTATCACTGCCAGCCGGACAAGGTAGTCAGTTATGGCAGGATATTCAAAAAGTCGTCATACAGTTGCTGGAGGAACTGCCTAGAGCCTTTGATGATGAATATTACCGTGGAAGAATAAGAGCCATTGATGAGGCATCTCGTAAACATCGTGTGAGGATGTTTGGCAACCTGCAGCAAGAAGCGGATAAAAAAGGCATTCTATTGCTGAGGATGCAGGATGGCAATTATGCTTTTGCTGCCAAGCGTAATGGCCAGCCGATGACCACCGAAGAGTTTGAACAACTGCCTTTGGATGAGCAGGAAAAAACAGAAGACATCATTGCATCCTTACACGAAGAGTTACAGCATACCATTCTAGAGCTACGTGAGTGGGAACATGACAATCAGAAAAAAATAAGTGCTTTAAATGCTGAGGTGGCATTAGAAGTGATTAGTAGGCATGTCAGTAAACTTAAACATGCTTACCCTAATTCAACCTGTCTACAGAAATATTTTGATGCTATGCAAAAGGATATGCGGGGCAATGTTGATGCGTTTCTAAAAGTAAGTGAAAGCAATGAAGATGAGGCGTCACCAATAGGTATTGATAGCTCATTATTTCGCCGTTATCAGATAAATTTGATTGTAGATAACACGGATAAGCAGGGGGCTCCAGTTGTCTATGAAAGCCTACCAAACCATCAAAGCCTGTTCGGGTGTGTAGAGCATATGGCTATGATGGGTGCTCTGGTGACTGACTTTAGTTTGATTAAAGGAGGTGCTTTTCATCGTGCAAATGGCGGTTACCTGATACTGGATGCAGAGAAACTGTTGATGCAGCCATTTGCATGGGAAGGTATGAAACAGGCATTGCAAGGCAAAGAGCTGAAGCTGAACACATTGGAACGGATGTACAGTATTGTATCGACAGTGTCACTGGAACCTGAACCAATCCCCTTGGATGTAAAAGTGATTCTGCTAGGTAATCGACGTTTGTATTATCTACTCTATGAACTAGATCCCGAATTTGCCGAATTATTTAAGGTCGTGGCAGATTTTGAAGATGAAATGACACGTGATGCGGATAGCCACCTGTTATATGCTCGACTAATGGCAACGACAGTGCAGCAAGAAAGCTTATTGCATCTTGAGCGTGATGCAGTGTCTCGTGTTATTGAACATAGCGCTCGAACCGCAGATGATGCATCCAAGCTTTCCTTGCATCAAGGAGATTTAACAGATTTGTTGCGAGAGTCAAATTACTGGGCGCATAAAGATGGAGCTAAAATGGTGGCCAGGCATCATGTTGATTTGGCGATACAAAGCCGGATTCAACGTGTTGATCGACAGCGTACACTATTGTATAGCCAGATAGAACGTGCAATCACTTGTATTGAAGTAACCGGTAAGCAAATAGGGCAGATAAATGCACTTTCTGTTCTTTATGCAGGAGGGTTTAGTTTTGCCCAACCATCACGGTTAACCGCGAATTGTCGTTATGGTGAAGGCGATATCATTGATATTGAACGTGAAGTCGATTTGGGGGGGGATATTCATTCCAAAGGTGTGATGATAATGAGTGGTTATCTAGGCACTACTTATGCCAAGGATAAGCCATTATCAATGTCAGCAAGTCTGGTGTTTGAGCAAAGTTATGGTGAAATTGATGGCGACAGTGCGACATTGGCGGAATTGTGCGTCTTGCTGTCAGCAATTGCTGGTGTGCCGTTAAAACAATCTATTGCGATCACTGGCTCGATGAATCAGCATGGAAAAGTGCAGGCTATTGGCGGTGTGAATGAAAAGATAGAAGGTTTTTTTGATATCTGTAAAAAGGTCAACTATACAGGTGAGCAAGGTGTCATTATTCCTCATGCTAATGTGCAGCATTTGATGTTGCGTCAGGATGTGATTGATGCGGTTGCTAATCAGACTTTTCAGATCCATGCGGTAGAAACAGTTGAACAGGCATTGGCCTTGTTAACTGATCTGACGGTTGGAGAGTTGGATGCCGGTGGAAATTATCCGGATGGAAGTTTTAATGCTGCGGTAGCTCGACAGATTCAACTCTGGGCAGATGTACATAAACATGAAAAAGAAGCTCATCCTGATGATGGCAGTTAAGAATGACTGTAGTTTTTATAAAAACGGTCGATAATAAGTGATAACAATATAGTGTACAGGGCGACACAAATGAAACTTAAATCGTTATTACTATCGATTTCATCAATCGGTTTATTGTGGCATGTTGCTACCGTTAGCGCTTTGGCATTGCCACCAATACCGACTGAGCCTATTTACTTTGAACCACCAGTAGTTGAAGCAACGGATAATACAAGACAATTTAGCTGCGTTGAATTGGATAATACGATTCGTTATTTACATCCCTATCGATACAGTTATAAGCCGGATTTCTATCAAGACGATGCAAACAAAATAGCAACTACACTTATTATGTTTGACTCTATTCCTATCGTTGATTCTATTCCAGTTGTGAAAGGTTTATTGGGTTTTGCCTATTTGGGCTACTCAACTTTGATAGAAGAAAAAGAACAACGGCGTACATTACAGGTAGAACAACAGATTTCCATGTTACAACAGCTTAAGGCGGAAAAACATTGTTTTGAATAAAGTCGCCTCCGCGTATGCAAACTTTAAAATGAAATAGTGTTTTATCTACTTGTAGTCTTATCTTCAACTCATGTACTATCGGGTAATAATTTACCACGAGGTATTCAATTATGAGTACAACCATAGATATAAAAGCAAGGTGGCGTGCAGCCAATTTAGAAACGGCACGAGAGAGCAGAAAAAAGTGGTATGAGGCTAATTTAGACAATCAACCAACTGAAAGCCACTGGTATGAAATCAGTGATGAAAAATACACACCTACCAAGAGAAAATGGTATCGCTCGAATCTAGAAATAGCTCGAGCCAGTCGTGCTAAATGGTATGAAGCGAATTTAGATAACAAGCCGACAGAAAAACACTGGTATGAAATCAGTGATGAAAAAGTCAGTGAAACCAAGAAGAAATGGTATGAGGCTAATCTTGAAGCTGCGCGTGCCAGTCATGCCAAATGGTATGAAGCCAATATGGGTGTGGATCAATATGCGGATGCCAAGTGGAAATGGTATCAGGCTAACCTTGCGTTAACTAGAACGCAGAAGATCAAGAAGAAATGGTATCAGGCTAATCTGGAAGCAGCACGTGAAGGCCAAAAAAAATGGTATGAAGCCAACCTTCAACAACAGCATTTGGATACCAAGAGAAGATGGTATGAAGCTAATCTGAAAGAGGCTGTTATTGCAGTTAGAGAAACCCGTGCCAAATGGTATGAAGCGAATTTAGATAACAAGCCGACAGAAAAACACTGGTATGAAATCAGTGATGAAAAAGTCAGTGAGACCAAGAAGAAATGGTATCAGGCTAATCTTGAAACAGCGCGCGCCAACAGAGCTAAATGGTATGAAGCGAATTTAGATAATCAGCCGACAGAAAAACACTGGTATGAAATCAGCGATGAAAAAGTCAGTGAAACCAAGAAGAAATGGTATCAGGCTAATCTTGAAGCTGCGCGT
>JAOUJZ010000068.1 GCA_029882915.1 Gammaproteobacteria bacterium
GATGCACAACCACATCTGGAAAAAATTCGTGAACGTGGTGAATTGCTTGTTATCAGCCGCTATGGTCCCACGACCTATTATGTAAAAGGAGACACGCTAGCTGGCTTTGAATATGAGCTTTCCCAGCGGTTTGCCGACTTTCTCAATGTTCGCCTTAAAATCATTACACCTGATAATTTAGGCGATATATTGGACTTTATCGCCCAAGGGAAAGCTGACATTGCAGCAGCTGGATTAACGATTACTCCAGAACGAAAAGATCTCATTCGTTTTGGACCTGTCTATCAGGAAGTGACACAACAATTAATCTATCGTCAGGGGATCAAAAGGCCTAAAAGTCTCACCAAGTTGGCAGATGGAAATTTGGAAGTCGTTGCCCACAGTAGTCACGTAGAACAATTAAACTCACATAAAGAGGATATTCCCGATCTCAACTGGACTGAGAATCATGATCTTGATAGCAGTGGTTTATTAGAATTAGTGCAATTGGAATTGATCGACTACACCATTTCCGATTCAAACGAGATGGCTGCAAACCGAACTTTATTTCCTGAACTTCGGGTCGCCTTTGATATTTCAGAGCCACAACCTTTAGCTTGGGCTATGCCTTTATCGGAAGATGGCACACTTTATAAAGAAATGGCGACTTTTTTTGAGCTGATGGAAGAATCAGGCGATCTTGACCGGCTAATAGAAAAATACTACGGCCATATTCGTCGTTTTGACTATTTTGATACCCGCGCCATTCATCGCCGTATTTTGACTCATTTGCCACAATATCAGTCTTTATTTGAGAAAGCTGCTGAGAAAACAGGTTTTGACTGGCGACTGCTTGCTGCCATCTCCTATCAAGAATCACACTGGGATCCACAAGCTGTATCCAGTACCGGGGTTAAAGGCTTAATGATGCTGACTCAGTCTACAGCCAAACAAATGAAGATTGTCGATCGTGAAGATCCTGAACAAAGTATTCAGGCAGGCGCTGCTTATTTAGCCTCAATACATGAGCGCCTTCCTGAAGATATTGCTGAACCGGATAAAACCTGGTTGGCACTCGCTTCCTATAATATAGGTCTCGGTCATTTAGAAGACGCACGCGTGCTCACTGAACAAAATGGCGGAAACCCTGATCTTTGGTCAGATGTCCGAAAATACCTGCCTTTATTATCAAAAAGAAAATGGTACTCTCAAACTCGTCATGGCTATGCCCGCGGAGGTGAACCCGTACGTTATATCGAAAATATCCGCCGTTATTATGATATTTTGCTACACAATCAACCCAACAAAAGTTATATTGAACCAGATAAATCAAA
This sequence comes from Gammaproteobacteria bacterium, assembly GCA_029882915.1. GTDB lineage: Bacteria > Pseudomonadota > Gammaproteobacteria > Nitrosococcales > Methylophagaceae. The sequence goes on from JAOUJZ010000068.1 coordinate 1,314, forward strand.
AGAGACTGACGATCAATCGCCACCTGCTGCATTATAAGATATGACAGGATTTAATTATGGAAAATAACGAGTTAGAACAACAGCTCGAAGAGTGGAAGCAAAAGTATTATCAATCCATCAATGACCTTGAAAAACAGCAAACATATGATGAGGTGCTACAACGCAGTATAGGGCGGTTAGCACTTGCTGCTCAGGGCATGGATGCAAGCCTTGATAAACAGCTGTCGTCTCTTCGAAAAGCGCTCCGCAGCAAAAAAGACCAACATGAAATTCAGGACATCCTTGAACTCATGGAAAAGGCCATCAGTAGAATGGAGCAAGGGAAATCAAAGGATGAAAATGCAACTACTGGCGAAGTACTGGCAGACTTATTAAATTCATTAAAACTACCCAAGCCATTTAAAAATCAGGCGAAAACACTTTCGCAACAACTGAAATCGGCTTCTAGAGAAGAGGTCGCCCCCCTCATTCCTGAACTCTTGTCGTTACTTGAGAACTCTTTATCCCAAACCGCTACAAAATCATCACGCGGCTTCGGCTTTAGTTTATTTGGCAGAGGAAAGTCTTCTGATAAAGACGAAGAAAAGAGCCAAAAACAAGACGATACAGATACATCTGCTAACGAAATACCTGCCCATCATGTGTTGATGCAATTACTGGAACGGTTATCGTTACCCGATGATTTAAGCAAAAAAGCAACGAAGATTCGTCTCCTGATAGAAACCGGTATTGATGCCCAGCAACTGCCTCAAATTATCAATGACATTGCTGAAATTGTCAGCACACTTGGTTCTCAGGTTGTGGCAGAAAAACAGGATTATGAGGAATTTTTAAAGTCACTGTCATCTAAATTACAAGAACTCGATCAACATATTAGAGAAACCAGTGAGTACGATATCAAAGCGTTCGAAGAACGAACTGCTATCGGTAATGAAGTCGAAAATGAAGTAAGAGACATTCGTAATCAAGTTGAAAAGGCTGAAGATCTTGACCAGTTAAAATCAACTGTTAGTGAACACATGGACTCTCTTAACCAGCACTTTGAACGGTATCAAAAATCAGATCATGATCGTTTTGAACAGTCGCAAAAGCAGATACAAGCACTGAATATTCGCATACAGTCAATGGAGCAGGAAAGTAACAAACTACGTGAAGCTGCTCAATTAGAACGAGATAAGGCGCTCAAGGATGCGCTTACTGGCATCTGGAATCGGCAAGCACTTAATGAGGCACTTGAAAAAGAATTCACGCGTTGGAAACGATATAAACACCCTCTCAGTATCATCGTATGGGATGTCGACTTTTTCAAACGCGTTAATGACAGTTATGGTCACGCTGCTGGTGATAAAGTATTGAAAACTATTGCTGGAATCTTTCAGAACGCAACGCGCGATGTTGATTTTATTGCTCGCTTTGGCGGCGAAGAATTTGTAGGAATACTACCCGAAACAGACCTGAAAGATTCGCTAAATTTGGCCAATAAAGTTCGGGAAAAAATTGAAAAATTTAAATTTCGCTATGAAGATACTCCCGTAGAGATAACGGCTTCTGCTGGTTTAGCAACATTTGAAGAAAATGACACGATCGATGATGTTTTCAAGCGTGCTGATAAAGCACTGTATAAAGCGAAGGAAAGAGGCCGAAACCGCTGTCTGACTGACAAAGATTAAAAGGTTATCGGGTTAGAACATTGCCCTAACCCGATAACTGTAACGCTAATTACTAGATTCGTTCTGAATCAAAAAATCGACTACATTCAGCATTTCTTCCATGCCGCCAGCCAATGGGGCATCAGTACGGTGTTGTCCATTCACTATCATAGCTGGAACACCAGTAATACCCGATGTCTGACTCATTACCAACGCTTTTTTTACCTTGCCTTTTACCGCAAAAGAATTCATCGCTTTCACAAACGTTTCACGATCAATACCTTGCTCAACTACAAAGTCCAGTAACTGGTCTTCGGTAGTTAAACGACGCTTTTCAACATGAATAGCGTTAAACAACAA
>JAOUJZ010000009.1 GCA_029882915.1 Gammaproteobacteria bacterium
GCTACACAATTTCTTTATCTAATATAGTTAATATAGTGGTTACGTTACCATTGCCAGTGATTTATCTCTATAATTAGTCCGATAAATGATACTAATTTAATACAAGGATTATGCAATGACCGCTGATGAAATGAAAAAGCAGGCCGCCTACGCAGCTTTGGAACACATTGATACCGATGGTGTTGTCGGTGTCGGAACCGGTTCAACCGTTAACCACTTTATTGATGCCTTAGCGACTATAAAAGGCCGCATTGAAGGCGCTGTTTCCAGTTCAATAGTGTCTACCAAGCGTCTGCAAGAACACGGCATTCATGTGTTTGATCTGAACGAAGTCGGTAATGTTGCTATTTATGTCGATGGTGCAGATGAGTCTAATCATCACCTGCAACTTGTTAAAGGTGGTGGTGGTGCATTGACTCGCGAAAAAATTATTGCGGCAGCCAGTGAAAAATTTGTCTGTATTGCTGATGAAAGCAAACTGGTAGATGTATTGGGGAAATTTCCGTTACCTGTTGAAGTGGTTCCAATGGCACGCAGCTATGTTGCTCGCGAAATTGTCAAATTAGGTGGCCAACCTGTTTACCGTGAAGGTTTTATCACCGATAACAGTAACGTTATTCTTGATGTTCATGGCTGGGACATCATGGAACCCATTGCCCTGGAAAAAACCTTAAACAATATCGTGGGTGTCGTTACTAACGGCTTGTTTGCAATGCGTCCTGCTGATGTCCTGTTACTGGGTAGCGAAAGCGGCACTAAAACAGTTTACGCAAAATAGTGTCCTTTTTTACCCCTTTCTCCTTCAAAGAGAAAGGGGTAAAAAAATCACATAACAGCATGTTCAAACCTTTAACTATTTTTATCGGCTTACGCTATACCCGCGCTAAACGCCGAGATCACTTCATTTCATTTATTTCGCTAACCTCCATGTTAGGGGTTGCATTGGGTGTTGCGGCATTGATCACAGTGCTGTCTGTAATGAATGGTTTTGAAAAAGAGCTGCGTACCCGAATTTTAGGTATGACATCTCATGCTTTTATCACTGGGGCTGATGGCACGCTTAAAGATTGGCATGCCTTACAAAGCATGATTGATGGTTTTCCCAACCTGATCGCTTCCGCACCGTTTGTGGAAGGACAAGCAATGCTGAGTCAGGGTAATCGAGTACGAGGCACGCTAATACGCGGTGTTGATCCACAACTTGAAGGCCAAGTTTCCAGTATTGGAAACAAACTCATTCAAGGTCAGTTTGATTCTCTCCAATCAGATAAATTCGGTATCATTCTAGGTAAAGATCTAGCTATCGCTATGGGCGTTACTACCGGCGATAAAATTACATTGATAACACCACATGTTACCCCGACCCCGGCAGGTGTAATGCCTCGTTTGAAACGACTGAATGTAGTGGGTATATTTGAAATCGGCATGTATGAATACGACAGTGCACTGGCCGTGATGAATATTCATGACGCCGCTAAACTATTTCGTATCCCAGACAAAGTCTCTGGCTTACGCTTGAAGTTGGATGATGTCTATCAGGCACCACGCATCACTAACAATTTGTTGGCGAACTTGCCTGCTAACTTTCGCGCCGCTGACTGGACTTATCAACATGCTAATTTTTTCCGAGCACTTAAAACTGAAAAAACAGTCATGTTTGTAATTTTATTACTGATCGTTGCTGTGGCAGCCTTTAACATCGTGTCAACCTTAATCATGATGGTAACAGACAAACAGGCAGATATCGCTATATTACGTACCTTAGGCATGACCCCGCGCGACATCATGGCGATATTTATGGTGCAAGGCACCTTAATAGGATTGTTTGGGACTCTGCTCGGCGTCATTGGCGGCGTTGCTTTGGCAATCAATGTTCCGACGCTAATTGATGCTTTAGAACAGCTGTTGGGTTACCAGTTCCTGCCGGCCGATGTTTATTACATCAGTAGCTTGCCATCGGATCTGCATTGGAACGATGTCACTATCATAGGTATCACTGCCTTCATATTGTCATTATTGTCCACTCTCTATCCTTCATGGCGTGCCGCTCAAACCAGACCGGCAGAGGCGTTACGGTATGACTGATCCAATCATTCAATGTACGCATCTCGCCAAACATTTTACTGATGGCTATCTGGAAACGGATGTACTCAGCGATATTAATCTGACCGTTAACAAAGGGGATAGACTGGCTATTGTAGGTAGTTCAGGTTCAGGTAAAAGTACTTTATTACACTTACTGGGTGGACTTGATCAACCAAGTAGCGGCACGGTTAAAATTCATAATCAAGATATCAATACCCTTTCTGTGAATGCCTTAAGCAAGCTACGCAATCAAAGCCTGGGATTCGTCTATCAGTTTCATCATTTATTACCAGAATTTTCTGCTCTGGAAAATGTGGCCATTCCATTGGTAATCGCTGGGCAACAGCCCAAGCAAGCTCAACAACAAGCCGAAGACTTGTTAACTAAAGTTGGACTTAGTCACCGGCTGGCACACAAACCCAGTGAATTATCAGGTGGAGAACGTCAACGTGCCGCACTGGCCCGGGCGCTAATTACTCAGCCAGACTGTCTGTTAGCGGATGAACCTACAGGTAATCTCGATCACCGTACAGCCCAGACTATTTTTGAGCTAATTCTTAGTCTCAATGAATCGCTGGGGACAGCTCTTATCATTGTGACTCATGATTGTGAAATGGCATCACAGATGGATAAGATATTCACACTAAGCGATGGCATACTGACCGCTTAATCAATTAGATTCGGTTTATTTCGCGTTTCCGTCTTTGTAGCCAGTTGCGAATGACTACCAGACGCCACAGTAAGCGAACAAACACCACGCCTAGTAATGCGGAAAAAATCCCGCAAATCAAGCACCCCAGTAACAACGGTTGCCATATCATCAGAAAATCATGGGTGAACCATTGCCATGACATTGTGAAGGCATGCTTACCAACAGGTATCTGTAATACCCAAGCACCGACCTTATAGGCAAAAAAGTAAATAGGGGCTACAGTGAATGGATTAGTAATCCATGATCCCATCACGGCAAGTGGTAAATTAACTCGAAAAACTATTGCTAATGCCGCAGCAATAAACATCTGACCCAGTACAGGCATAAAACCAATAAATAATCCCAATGCCACACCACCCGCAACCGATCGTCTGTTTAAATGCCATATTTTAGGCTCAGTCAGACGCTGACCAAACTTTTTCAGATGCGGATGTTCGCGCATCGTTTTATGATCAGGCATGATACGTCTAAGGAATTTCTTCGGCATTTAAACCCATTAAGATTGTTAATCCGGCGGCTATTATAAGTGATATATGATTAAAACTGTCATTTCATTTATGCTCAGTTGTGTCTTGTTTTTATAATTGCCTGAGCTACCACCCATCCAATGGTTGTAGATCATTTCTACGGTTGTCGGTTTATTACTTTTTTCACGCACACGTCTTAATACATTTTTTATTAGGCGCATTATGGTAGCGATACCTCTTCTATAGAAGGATTCATTGGCGCCGTTCAGCCTGAAATCAAATTATCTCCTAGTAGGCTATCGAAATCGTTATCATTTTCCAGCCAAAGCAGTAACTGAACGCTATGACAAACAAATATTGTCCTATTAAATAGTGCCAAACACGGGGCTATTCAAATTAAGTTTGGTAATGAGATTATCTCAGCACCAAATTCATGGCGACAAAAATCCAGACGTGTTTGGTCATCCGATGCTACTGACTAACGCATTTTTCACGTATTATGGTCGTTGATTTCTTTGTAAGTGAGATAAATTACTATGTTGGAGCTATTTAAAGCAGGTGGTTGGCTAATGCTTCCATTATTTGCCTGCTCTATTATTGCCATAGGCATTATTGCTGAACGTTTCTGGAGTCTACAGATCAAACGAATTTCACCTCCTGAACTGATTACCCAAATTTGGCAATGGTTACGTTATAAGCAAGTTGATGATCATCGTATTCAGGCGCTACAGGCAAATTCGCCACTAGGACAAATTTTAGCTGCCGGTTTAATTAACCGTGATTGTTCTCGCGATATCACCAAAGAAAGTATTGAAGATGTCGGGCGTCATGTCACCTTATCTCTGGAACAAAACCTCAACACACTGGGCACCATTGCAGCCATTACACCTCTCCTAGGCTTATTAGGAACGGTTATCGGCATGATTAAGGTTTTTGCCGTCATTACTACCGAAGGGGTTGGCAATCCAGAAACACTGGCCGGAGGCATTTCAGAAGCGCTGATTACAACAGCCACCGGTTTGGTTGTAGCCATTCCCAGCCTGATTTTCTATCGCTATTTCCGAGGAAAAGTGAATACCTTAGTCGTTGGCATGGAACAACAGGCTATGAAATTAATTGAAATATTGCATGGTGACCGAGAATTTGATCCTGATAAGGATAAGGAACAAGAATTACAATGAAACTATTGCCACACAGACCAGAGGAACCCGATGTTAATCTCACACCAATGATTGATGTTGTCTTTCTTTTGTTATTGTTTTTTATGGTGTCAACCAGTTTTATACGGGAAAGTTCACTTAAGGTTGATTTGCCTGAAGCCACAGGTGAAACCTTGGCTGAACAGGAAAAACCGATAGATATTGTTATTAATGCTAATGGTCAATTCATCATTAATAACGTAACGCTAGACAAACCAACCCGCGAACAAGTGATTTCTCAACTTAAACTGACTGCTGGAGATAACAGCGATCCTCATATCATTATCAGTGCTGATGCCAATACTGAATATCAGAACATCGTCACTGCTATGGATACAGCACAACAACTTGGTTACACACGATTAACTCTGGCAACACGTCAAACTACAGCTGAAAAACCATGAATTCTGATAATTCCCTTATGAGCGCCAATCAAATTTATCGGCGTTTATTAACGTATGTTAAACCCTATTGGCCAGTATTTCTGGCTGCTATTTTCGCCATGGCTATTTTTGCCGGTACTGAAACTGGGGTAGCCGCATTAATGAAACCCCTTATGGATGGCAGCTTTGTTGAGCGCGATAACGACACCATCAAACTTATCCCATTGCTGCTCATCGGTTTATTTTTAATCCGTGGTGTGGCCAATTTTTTCACCTCCTATGGTTTGGGTTGGATTGCTCGAAATATCATCAAAAATTTACGTGCAGAAATGTTTGAACGTCTAATCACCTTGCCTACCAGTTTTTACGACCAAAACACATCTGGCAAGCTCATGTCCAAATTGCTTTACGATGTAGAGCAGGTCACCACTGCCACCACTGATTCTATATTAATCTTAATTCGTGACAGTCTAACTATTATTGGGCTGTTAGCCTGGATGATTTACCTCAACGGACTATTATCATTGATTATTTTGCTCACGGTGCCACTGATTGGCTTGCTGGTATACAAGATCAGCTACCGTTTTCGACATATCAGTAAGGGCATTCAGGATTCTATGGGGGATGTCAGCCATATCTGCAATGAAATTATTGAGGGTCAACGTGAAGTTAAAACATTTGGTGCTCAACAATACGAAATCAAACGTTTTGACAAAATTAACCAACTAAACCGTCGGCAACGAATGAAAAGGGTCGCCACCGAAGCTATCAGTCAGCCCATCATTCAGCTTATAGCTGTCTTAGGTCTATCAGGTGTAATTTATCTAGCGACACTACCAGATATGCTGGAAAAAATATCAGTTGGCAGCTTTATCTCATTTGTCACAGCGATGTTTATGATCCTTACACCACTCAAACGTCTCACAAAAGTTAACTCCAAGTTACAGGCGGGTATTGCTGCTGCTCACAGTATTTTCAGCCTTTTAGATGAACACCCAGAACAAGATACAGGCACAAAAACCATTGGACGCACACAAGGGGATATTGTTTATAAAAATGTCTGTTTTAGTTACAACCCTGAAAAAGGCACCGTACTCCACGACATTTCCTTTCATGCAAAACCAGGGCAAACCATTGCTTTCGTGGGTCATTCTGGTAGTGGCAAAACCACTTTAGTGAGCTTGTTGGCTCGATTTTATCGATTAACCAGCGGTCAGATTCTCATTGATGGCATTGACATCAATGATCTCGCATTAACTGACCTGCGCCAACAAATATCTCTGGTCAATCAACAAGTCGTTTTATTTAATGATACGGTTGCTAATAATATTACCTATGGCCAAAAGCAACATATTAGTAATGAACAAATCATTGCCGCAGCTAAAGCCGCTCATGCATGGGATTTTATAGAACGTCTACCTGATGGTCTCGCTACTCATATAGGCCAAAATGGAGTTTTGTTATCTGGTGGTCAACGACAACGCATTGCGATTGCTCGTGCTTTACTACGTGATGCACCTATTCTTGTTCTCGATGAAGCTACGGCGTCATTAGATACTGAGGCTGAAAGACACATTCAGGCGGCGTTAGAAGCACTAATGAAGCAACGCACAACTTTAGTTATTGCTCACCGTTTATCAACCATTGAAAAAGCCGACCAGATCATTGTTATGCACAATGGTCAGATTATTGAGACAGGCACCCATACTGAACTATTAGAAAAAGGGCAGCACTATGCCGAACTTTATCGTCTTCAATTTCAGGAAAAAACGGTCGTCACAGAGAATAAATAATCAATCACATTATTATGAAATGGCTTATTAGCAGCTGGTATCACCCACATCCTGTACGCTGGATTTTGTCGCCATTGTCTGGCTTATACTGCCTGCTTATTTGGGTACGCCAGCAGTTGTATTGTCTTGGTATTTTCAAGCAACATCAGCTGTCTGTTCCCGTTATCATTGTTGGTAATATCAGTGTTGGTGGCACGGGGAAAACACCTTTTGTTATCTGGCTTGCTAAGCGACTTCAACAAGCTGGATATCGACCAGGCATTGTCAGTAGAGGTTATGGCGGTAAGGCTAAACAGTATCCACAACAAGTCACTCCACATAGTGATCCCAAAATAGTTGGCGATGAACCGGTGATTATCAGCCGACACACCAACTGTCCAATGGCTGTTGCACCTAATCGTGTCAGTGCAGGTCAAATGCTGTTGAAACACTATGATTGCGATATTATTATTGCGGATGATGGTTTACAGCACTACGCCTTAGGCCGTGATATTGAAATTGCAATCGTTGATGGTTCACGTTTATTCGGTAATCACTATTGTCTACCGGCAGGTCCGTTACGTGAGCCAATATCTCGCCTAAAAAAAACAGATTTTATTGTACATAATGGCAGTCAATCATCTCCTGAATTTAATATGACATTATCGCAACGTCATGCCATTAATCTGTCCGATCCAACACTTGCAAAAGAATTAGACTATTTTAAAAATAAAACTGTGCATGCCATCGCAGGAATTGGAAATCCTACGTGTTTTTTTAAGCAATTGACTGATCAAGGTATATCCATCACACCACATCCATTTACTGACCATCACTCATTTGTCGCCAAAGATCTTTATTTTAATGACGACAATCCAATCCTGATGACAGAAAAAGATGCGGTAAAATGTCAGCAATTTGCCAACAAAAATATGTGGTATATCCCCATTGAAGCGACAATAAGCGGTAAACTTGACCAACAATTAATAGATAAATTAGCAGGACTCACTCCAAATGGATAAAACTCTACTCGAAATTCTGGCTTGCCCTACATGCAAAAGCAGTCTGAATTACAACAAATCCAAACAAGAACTTATCTGTACTGCTTGTCGACTAGCCTACCCAATTCGTGATGATATTCCCGTTATGCTGGCTAACGAAGCTCGTGAACTTGCCGCAGACGAAGATCATTAAATGGCATTTAAAATCATAATTCCGGCGCGTTATGCGTCAGGCCGCTTGCCGGGTAAACCTTTGCTTGATATTGCTGGCAAACCTATGATCCAGCATGTATATGAACGGGCAAAAGAAAGTCTCGCCAGTGAAGTTATCATTGCAACAGATGACCAACGAATTAAACGAGTCGCACACAATTTTGGTGCCGAGGTCTGCATGACCCGATCAGACCATCCTTCTGGCACCGACCGTCTGGCGGAAGTGGTCAGTTTAAAGGGCTTTTCTGATAACGATATCATTGTTAACGTTCAGGGGGATGAACCTTGTTTACCCGCTAGTTTGATTAATCAAGTGGCTGATGATCTACAGCGCTATACCGATGCTGATATTGCAACTCTGTTTTGTCAAATAAGACAAGAAAAACAGGTTTTTGATCCTAATGTGGTTAAAGTCGTGATGGATAAACATGGCTATGCCCTGTATTTCAGCCGTGCACCTATGCCATGGATGCGTGATCACTTTGACCATCAGTCAACATTACCTCCTGAATTGCCTCACTATCGCCATATCGGTTTGTATGGTTACCGTGCAAGATTTTTAAAACACTACACGGAGTTAGACTCATGCGTTATAGAACAGGAAGAGTCATTAGAACAATTGCGTGCGTTATATCACGGTAAAAAGATTCACCTGACAGCGGCCACCGTTGATCCAGGGCATGGGGTAGATACGCAACAGGACTTAAATGATGTGCGTGAACTACTCGCTAAGCAGTAAATGCAGTCCTGCAGAAACTAACTCGGTATGTAATTCACCTTCACCATCAAACACAGACAAGGTATACGTCACTGGTACAGCCCTATGACCTTCGCCATATTGAGTGGCCTGAATACTAATATCATCTTCCAAAACCTGCAAAACAAATTCACACCCATCCAGTAACTCAATGATTTCACATTGTTGTCTCTGGTAAACAACCTGCTGGCCGATTAAAGTCAGCAGGTGCTCATTAGTATAAATCCTATTCGCTGGCATCTTCTTGTGGTGTTGATTTCCTGGCAACTGGTTTTATTTTTGTCAATTGGTCGCCACTATTATCTGCCGATGTAATATTTTTTTCTACTTTTTCATCAGCAGAAGATGAAGCCTCTTTATCCATTTTATCTTTTGCAGGTGGTCGGCGGCGACGCGCTGTACCCGTCGAAGTCCTTCCACTTCGTGGCTTAGTAGTCGTTGGTTTATTTCCATCCGGTTCATTTACCGCTACATCAGTTGGAACATTTCCATTCACTTCAACTGGCTCAGAAGGAAGAGCATTACCATCCACTTCTTTCTTTGCAGGTGGTATTTTATTTCCAGCATCATCTGCAAGGGGTGTATTGCTATCCTTACGAGGACTACGACGACGACCGCCACGACGTGCCCGAGTAGCATTCGGGCCTCGTGTTTTAGAGTGAGTGTCGCCGTCATCTTCAGTTTTAGATTCCTGAATCTGTGGCGGTTTCTGCTCACTATTATCTGGCCGCTCATTAACTGTTTTTTGTTCTGGTCGACGACGTGGTCCACGACGGTTATTACGGTTCCGCGGTCGTCTATTTTGATCGTGTTTTGGTTTCTCTTCTACTTTTTCTTCTTTTTCAATTTTTTCCTGGTCTGCGGAAGCTTCTCCTGTGAGTACCCCCAATAAACGTTTCAATAAGCCAGGTTTTTTATTTTCTTTATTGTCATTAGATAACACTGGAGCTGGTGCAGCAGGAGACACGCCCCTTACTGCCGGTTGTTCAATAGTTGGTTTTTCTTTCAATGCCGCAGGCATTTCAGGTTCAGGTGTCACCATCAAGTGGTGGCTGACTTCAACCTGCTGTTCGCCATCCTTAATCCGCTCAATATCATAGTGAGGCGTTTCTATATGTGGGTTAGGAATTAACAGTAACTTAACATCATGTCGATGCTCGATCGCATCCAATTGCATCCGTTTTTCATTCAGCATAAACGTTGCTACTGGAACTGGTAATTGCACGACTAGTTGTGTAATACGCTCTCTCGTAGCTTCTTCTTCTACCAATCGAAGTACTGCTAGACCTAGTGATTCCACTCCACGTACATGGCCTAAACCTGCACAACGTGGACACACTTCCTCATGAGCATCCCCCAAAGATGGTCGCAACCGCTGACGTGACATTTCCAGCAAACCAAAACGTGATATACGGCCAATCTGAACCCGTGCGCGATCAACTTTCAAATGGTCACGTAAACGGTTTTCAACTTCACGCTGATGGCGGCTTGGTCCCATATCAATGAAATCAATTACAACCAGACCACCCAGATCACGCAAGCGGAGTTGGCGAGCTATTTCTTCTGCCGCTTCCAAATTGGTATTAAAAGCTGTTTCCTCAATATCGCCGCCCTTGTTCGCACGGGCTGAGTTCACATCAATTGAAATCAACGCTTCGGTTGGATCAATGACCAACGCACCACCAGAAGGCAGCCGTACTTCATGTCGGAAGGCTGTCTCGATCTGACTTTCAATTTGATAGCGTGTGAATAAAGGTACTTTATCCTGATACAGTTTGAACTTGCTCAACTCATGCGGCATTACCATGCGCATAAAGTCATAGCCTGTTTGATAGACCTCAGGAGAATCCACCAGAATTTCACCAATATCTTTACGCAAATAATCTCGTAAGGCACGAATGATGATATTGCTTTCCTGATAAACTAGGAATGGTGCAGAGCGTTCTTGAATCGCGTTATCAATAGCCGTCCACAATTGCACAAGGTATTCCAAATCCCATTGCAACTCTTCAGCTTGTTTCCCAACACCTGCTGTTCTCACGATCATGCCCATATTTTCAGGCACTTCTAGTGATCGTAACGCTTCTTGTAATTCAGCGCGTTCTTCACCTTCAATACGACGTGAGATACCACCAGCACGTGGACTGTTTGGCATCAAAACCAGGTAACGTCCTGCAAGACTGATAAATGTGGTGAGTGCGGCACCTTTGTTGCCACGCTCTTCTTTTTCAATCTGAATGACTAATTCCTGACCTACTGAAAGCACATCCTGGACGTTAATACGACCAGATTCGCTTCCTTCATTTTTTCCACGTTGCTTGAAGTAGTTTTGTGAAACTTCTTTTAGTGGTAAAAAACCTTGTCTTTCTGAGCCGTAATCAACAAAAACTGCTTCTAGGCTTGGTTCAACTCGTGTGATTTTTCCTTTGTAGATATTGCCTTTTTTTTGTTCCCGGGATGGAACAGCAATATCCAGATCAAATAAACGTTGGCCGTCGACCATCGCTACCCGCAACTCTTCTTCATGAGCTGCGTTAATTAAAATTCGCTTCATGCATTAACCTCTAGTTTGAGGTTCTCACGCTGGTTTATCCCAGAAAAAAGGGATAATTCACTGTCACTAATGACTTATGCGGGACGTTACTATTTAACTTTTATAATTAAATGCAATTAATTGTCACAATGCGTCTTACGTTTGCACACTGTTTTCACCTATATCGTGGCTTCTCATTATTCTATCCTTCCTGGAATACCACTATCGCAATAATGTTCTGCGATTCACTATCAATATCGGCGCTTGGCCCCTTGGCGGTTGCTGCCGAATATCTACACTTTATAATTAATTACTTGTCATCGTCCTGCCTGGTGAATTGATTGTTCATCACCAAGACGTGGGAACCACTTTAAAAACATATCGGACTCAATCAATAGTCCCTGACACGCCCAATTTATGTTCGACGTGTATTACTAAAAACTTGTTGGGGCTTTTGCCGCATCAACCTCTTGGGAGCGACTATGCCAATTTCAGGCCTTAATCGAATAAAAGTCAGTATACTAACACTTTTTAACAGATAGGCCGACATCTGAATATAACAGTCTAAGGTCATATCGGCAATAGTAAACTCAAAATATTTATGACTTCCCGAGAGAATCAACCCAGCGCTGTTCAATTTATTGACATTTCAGCCTCACAGGCAGGCCAACGAATTGATAACTTTCTGCTTACTTTGGAAAAAGGTGTGCCTAAAAGTCGAATCTATCGCGCCATTCGCAAAGGCGAAGTGCGAGTCAATAAAGGTCGAATAAAACAAACTTATAAAATTCAGGAAGGTGATACAGTCCGTGTCCCACCTCTACGCACCTCTGAAAATACCACCCCGGCCTCTGTCAGCGATCGTTTAAGGCTACAACTGATTGACAGTATTTTACTAGAAGACGATGATTTACTGGTACTCAATAAACCACCCGGCTTAGCCGTCCATGCCGGTAGCAATATAAAACAAGGCGTGATTGAAGCATTGCGTGTAATTCGTGATGAACTTCCCTATCTGGAACTTGTACATCGACTAGATCGTGATACATCCGGCTGCCTGTTGTTAGCAAAAAATAGAAATGCGTTACTCAATCTACAGCAACAGATGCTTGATCATGATATTAACAAACGCTATCTCACCTTATTAAAAGGCAATTGGGGTGATAAGGAAAAATTGATTGAACAGCCTTTACAAAAAAATACTGTTTCCTCGGGTGAGCGGATGGTCAGGGTGGATCCTGAGGGTAAGTATGCTAAAACATTATTTATCCCTCGCCAGCATTTCTCGCAAGCACAACTTACCGAGGTAATGCTGTTTACTGGCCGCACTCATCAAATACGAGTTCATGCCGCGCACATGGGACATCCACTTGCAGGAGATGACAAATATGGTCAACGTGATTTTAATAAGGAAATGAAAACGTCGGGTTTGAAACGTCTGTTTTTACATGCATGGAAATTAGGCATTGAGCATCCAGGTACCGGCCAATCACTAACGTTAGAGGCGCCCCTGCCAATAGAACTGAAACGTGTAATTGATAGCTTGGAAACACAATCATGAGTCGATATCAACTGATCGTCTTTGATTGGGATGGCACTCTGATGGATTCTACCGGCCATATTGTAAATTGCATGCAACAGGCGATAACTCGGCTGGCTTTGCCCTCATTAGAAGACAGTGCTATTAGTCATATTATTGGTCTTGGACTTAATGAAGCGGTTCAGGCACTCTATCCTGAAATTGATGTAGAAACCAGTGAGCAACTGGCCAATACCTATCGCGAGGTATGGTTAACCACGCCTTATGAGACTCCTCTTTTTGATAATGCCTTCAATCTTGTTCAATATCTTTCTGAACAATCGTATTTTCTTGGTGTGGCAACAGGGAAAAGTCGTCGAGGGTTAGACAAGGTACTAAAAAGCACCTCATTAGGATCTTTTTTTCATGCTACCCGCTGTGCCGATGAATGTCATTCAAAACCGCATCCTCAAATGCTGGAAGAAGTCATGGATTTTGTCGGTGTCTCACCCAAAGAAACACTAATGATTGGTGATACAGAATATGATTTACAAATGGCAAATAATGCCGGCGCGGATAGCCTGGGCATCAGTCATGGTGCACATGGCGTAGAAACGCTTTTAGCCTGCCAGCCACAAGAAATTGTGATAGATCTCCATCATGCTCAACAGTGGTTAAGTAACTTGTAGCCACCAATTTGTTATGATTGTCTGCATTATCTAATTGTTTGGAACAAATAACGATGGCTACATTTGGTGATTTTCCACCTTCCAGTTCGAAGAATACTGGCGCTACTCCCGATGGTCACCAACCATGGGAAAGAAAAGTGCTTGAAGATTTGGCCTTTTCTGCATTAAAAGAGCAACGCACAAGCCGCCGATGGGGTTATGTATTCAAAGGCCTGATGTTCCTGTATCTGGTTGCCGTATTAATTCTAATGACTCCAGCAGGTGATCTCCCTGCCCATAAAAAAACGCACACTGCTTTGGTTGAAATTAATGGTGTGATCTCCGCAGATGCAGAAGCCAATGCTGACACAGTCGTATCGGGTATTCGCGAAGCATTTGACAACTCAAACGCACAAGGCCTGATTTTAAGACTCAATACTCCAGGTGGCAGTCCAGTTCAAGCCGGCATCATCAATGATGAAATTCAACGTTTGCAATCGACACGCTCTAACTTTCCCGTTTATGCTGTCGTGCAGGATGTGTGTGCTTCTGGTGGCTATTATATAGCTGTCGCTGCCAAAGAAATTTATGCTGATAAAGCGAGTATTGTGGGATCAATCGGCGTTAGGATGGACAGCTTTGGTTTTACAGAGACCATTGAAAAACTGGGGATTGAGCGTCGCTCACTCACTGCGGGTGACAACAAAGCGTTTCTTGATCCATTTTTACCGATGAAAGACAAAGATGTTAAACATGCTCATGCCATGCTCAATAACATCCATCAGCAATTTATTGATGTTGTCAAAGCAGGCCGTGGAGATCGTTTAACTGATGACCCTGAATTATTTTCGGGCTTATTCTGGTCTGGAGAACAAGCATTATCATTGGGACTGATAGATGGTTTGGCAAACAGCAGTACTGTCGCCAGAGATATCATTGGTGCAGAGGACATCATTGATTACACTCCTCGTCCAAATTATTTAGATCGTTTTGCTGGTAAACTAGGTGCCAGTTTAAGCCAAACAATCGTTAAATTATCAACCATGAGCATGCGCTAATATGACTGAAAATGACACGCAAACCAAATTGACAGAACAAGAATATGAACAACGGCAGGAACGCTTTCGTTACACTGATCTATCTCACCCTGTCATGCAGCTGCTGTTCAATTTGCAATTAAACTCAAATCCACCAACAACGTCAGAATAAACATTTCACTATGTCTCTTACTCCAGAATCTCTCGTCAATAAATCACTTGCGCTGGTTTCTCCACCTCACACCTATAGCCAACTTAATGAATTAATGCATGCTCCCAATAGTTCGGTTGATGACATCAGTGCTGTTATCAATACTGACCCGGCTCTGGCCACTCGATTACTAAAAGTCGTTAACAGCCCTTTTTATGGTTTTCCTTCGCAAATCAATACTATTTCACGCGCCATCACCATCATCGGCACACGTGAATTGACCAATTTGGTATTAGCGACATCCGTCATGAATTCATTTAAGGGAATTCCAAACAATCTAATGAACATGGATGAATTCTGGAGACACAGTCTGGCTTGTGCCATCGCAGCTAAATATCTTGCCCAGCATTGTAGTCAGCGTACATCTGAACAGTTTTTTATTGCGGGTCTTTTACATAATATTGGCTGTTTGGTGATTTACCAGTCTGTACCAGAATTAGCTAAAGAAGCTATTAATAGTGCTCGTTTTGGACATGAACTCATTTATAAGGCTGAACAACGTATCCTTGGTTTTGACCACACAGAAGTAGGGCAAGCATTAGTACATGCGTGGCGACTACCCATATCTCTCGAGGAAGTTGTCCGTTTCCATCACATGCCGAGTAAAGCGCAGCAATTCCCAGTAGAAGTCGCCATCGTACATGTTGCCGACGTTATGGTCAGTGCCGCAGAATTTGGTCACAGTGGCGATCAACATGTCCCATCATTAGATCATGATGCATGGGAACTGTTAGGTCTGGATGCAAGCGTTCTACCAGAAATATTACAACAAGTATCTGATCAATTAGACGACCTTGCATCCTTGATGAAGTCTTCTTAAATTAAGCCAGTAAACCACAAGAAACATTTATTCACATTCACTCAAATTATTAAAAAGAGGCAATTCATGAGAACAGTATTACTCGGTGCCCCCGGTTCAGGAAAAGGAACACAAGGTGTTGGCTTATCTCAAAAATACAACATTCCACAAATTTCAACGGGGGATCTATTACGGGCGGCTGTCAATGCGGGATCTGAATTAGGAAAGAAAGCTAAATCTGCTATGGATGCCGGTGCTCTGGTCTCTGATGATATTGTCATCGGTCTAATTCGGGAACGTATCTCACACGATGATGCCAAAAATGGTTATATTCTGGATGGTTTCCCTCGTAATATCCCACAAGCTGAAGCTCTGGATATCATGCTGAGTGAGCTGAATCAACCACTACAGGGCGTAGTTTTACTGGATGTCGCATTTGAAGAACTGATGCAACGCTTGACTGGTCGCCGGACTTGCAAAGACTGTGGTGCTATATACAACATTCACCTGTCACCGTCTAAAGTTGACGGACACTGTGATGCCTGTAGTGGTGAGTTATTTCAGCGAGCTGATGACAATGAAGAAACAATTGCCAACCGTTTAAATGTTTATCAACAGCAGACAGCTCCCTTGGTAGAGTATTATCAAAACCAGAATAAATTACACACTATTCCTGGTACTGGCAGTATTGACGATATCAGCACCGCGATAGGTGCGATTTTCGACACAATTTAATCTAGGTTAACGGGGTATTCCCTCTCGACCCAATCGGGAGGGAGGTGATTAGTTACTATGGCAAAAATTCTCGCTATTGGCATTGCCACCCTTGATATCATAAACACAGTCAAAAGCTATCCTGATGAAGACAGTGAAGTACGTGTTAGTTCGCAGCGTCAATCCCGTGGTGGCAATGCAACCAATACTCTGTCCGTACTCAGCCAGTTAGGACATCAAAGTCACTGGGCGGGCATACTCATTGAAGAGCCGGACACCCAACTCATTCTTAATGATTTGTCTTTTTACCAAATTGACACCTCTGCCTGCAAGCGTCTAACGACAGGTAAAATGCCCACCTCCTATATCACTGTCAGTCAAAAAACAGGGAGTCGAAGTATCCTTCATCACCGTGACTGCCCTGAATATAGTTTTGATGATTTTAAGGCTATCGACCTGAGTCAGTTTGACTGGGTGCATTTTGAAGGACGTAACGTTGATGATACTCGTTTAATGTTACAGCACATTAAAACACATCACCCTGATCTGTATTGTTCGCTAGAAATTGAAAAGCCACGAGCTGGAATTGAGCCCTTATTTGAATTACCATCAATACTGATGTTTTCTCAACACTATGCCAACAGCCATGGGTTTGATACACCAGACAGTCTATTAAAATCACTTCCGGCTGACATCACTGCCACCTGTACGTGGGGTGAAGCAGGTGCGTGGGCAATCACTGCTGATGGTACCATTTCTCACAACCAGGCCTTCTCTCAAGATAAAGTGATTGATACACTAGGTGCTGGTGACACATTCAATGCAGGCCTAATTCATAGTTTGATTAATCACAGTGATTTAAAACAGGCTCTGTCGTATGCATGCCTGCTTGCAGCTCACAAATGCAGTCAACATGGTTTCGCTAATCTACTTTGTAATTTTAACGATGATGTCTAAATATTTTCTCTGTAACAAACAAGATATACCCAATCATAAAACACGTGGGTTTAGCATTGATATTGAGCAAGGCAAACTTGAGCTTTTTTTACTCCGGCAAGATGACCGAGTTACCGCCTATAAAAATCACTGCCCTCATCTAGGCATCACATTAAACTGGCAGCCTGATGAATTTATGTCTCAAGATGGCAGCCATATCCAGTGTTCGACTCATGGCGCTTTATTCAATTTAGAAGACGGCCACTGCATTGCAGGCCCGTGCACTGGAGAAAATCTGACGCCCTTAACCTCACAAATAGAACACCATCCAGATGGTGAGATCTGGTTAGTTACGTAATCAATTACTAATTATCAAGCCACCGCTAAAATAAATCTCTGTGTTATCGGTTTAAGTTTATTTATAACAACAAGCAAACAGCCTCACGTAAGGCAGTAATTATTTGTGTTTTACCTGTATAAGCTAACCGTTTAGCAACATCCGACCACTCACGCTGCTGAAAAAGTGTCATCACACACAGTTGTTGCTGTTGCTTTGTTAATTGCAGAAAATCAGGATGACAGATTCTGGAAAACATCCATAATCGCAGCGCGGCCTGACTAAACTCATAGCCCCTGTGTGCATGGGAAAAAGCGGCAATATCCTGTCTATCCCATTGCGAAATAACTACTTCTGGTAACGCTAATAATTGCGATAAACTTATCACTAAATCGGCATCAAGCTGTTTAAACTGAGTCGATAATAAATAAGGCCATTGTTGCTGAAAACGCTTTCTGCTTTCATCTATAACTACTTGCCCTTTCGGTGAGGTTCCCTGTAGCAGCATCACTGAATGACTGCCGGTAACATCACCATGGTGTATACCCAATCTAACTGGAACAAAACCAGAATGTGACCAGAAAGTTAATAACTCTGAACTTACACCAAAACTTGCACCAACTATATCAACACTATTCTTTACCGCTACCACATGGATCTGCTGCAATAACGCATCACCTATACCACGCTGCTGTATGGCCGGATGAACAGCAATACGAGTAATTCTCTGGTAATTCAACGCTCCGGCGGTAGTTATGCCAACATGTGCCAATAAAGACTGCGGTAATAAATGACCTTTTAAACGCCGTTGTCCAGCATGAATTGATACTGCAAGGTCATCATTCAAACCACCTTCTTTCACTAACCATGCACTGGCCACAATATGTCCTTTATAACGCATTGCATAAACGGTGACATCCTCTCTATCCAACATCATCTGCAAATCAGAAGGTCGAGTACGATAATGGGCCAACACCATCAAACCAAATAATTCCCTCAAACTTTGCTCATCATTCAGTAACTGGTCTCGATCACACTTTTCAAAGCTACATAACTCGGTTTGGGCATCAATAATCAATTCGTCTGCAACGGGCTCAGCATCCAATAACAAGGCATTAAAACTAAATTTTTCCAAAGGATCATTCGCGGCCCAACGGATCGGCATCTCCATCCGATAGTGATGCCAGTTCGGTGTGTTTTGCTGCAAAATTTGTTGAAAGCGGACACTAAACCCTCTCCCCGTTCCTTCATAGCCATGCAAGGTGGTGGCAAAAACAAGTCGTGAATACAGCCGCAACAGGTCTTCAAGCATTGAAGCGGGAATAGCAGCTGCTTCATCCACCAGTAACACATCAGCTTTTAGTTGTGATTCAATCAGAGCATCAGGTGCAACAAACTGAATCTTCGCATCATTGACTGAAATTCGGCCCCGTGTCACTTCCGCTTCCGGTAATAATCGACGGGCATGTTCAAACACCGTCTCAGCGATAGCTAAACTGGGTGCTGTTACCACTATGCTTTTTTTGCCTTCATTAATAAGCTGCGCAGCTGCTATACCTAGAGATGCAGACTTCCCTCTCCCTCGATCAGATGATAATACCAATGGTCTACGTCGATGGCCATATACGACTTTTAAAATAGCTGTAACGGCTTGCTGCTGATCTTCAGTTTGATAAATTGAATCCGAGAATTTTTGCTGTTCTGGAAATGTTAGCGCTGGTAATCCATCCCCTGCCCTAATCATCGTAAATGACTCATATTGATGCTCAAAGTCTGCGATTACTTGCTGGAAACGACGCATCCAAAGACTAGATTCACACGTATCTGATAATAGTAAAATAAAAGTACCGCCGGCTTTGACTGTACCAAGAATAATTCCCAAATTATCCGCTGAAAATGGTTTCATACCATCAAAAATGACAATATCAAATTCATTACCTAGGTAGTTCCGAACCTGACTGCGCTCAATTCGTGGCATACCGTCAAGGTCAGTATCAGAAACTATCACTATCTTTTTATTTTCAAGATTTTTCAGTAATGCCGATACAGATCGGTAACACCACTGATTTCCACCTTGGAGAGTTATGCATGCTCTATATAGCACCATTTCACTATTCATTTAAAATTCCATAATTCTGTACTAGAATACTAGACTAATGCTAGGATTTGAAATCGGGATAACGCTACTCAGGGAACATTGAATATATGTCAGATCAAATTAAAATCATGATTGTTGATGATCAAAGATCAATACGAACAGTTATAAGTCATATTGTCACAGACCTTGGCGCCGAAGTAGTAGCTGAAGCTGAAGATGGCGAGCAAGCAATCGAAAATTACAAAAAATTCAAACCAGACATGGTGATGATGGACATCAATATGCCAAAAATCGATGGCATTGTAGCCTTAAAAGCCATCATGGAAATAAACCCCAAAGCATTGATCATTATGCTGACATCATTAGATTCACATAACGTCATCAAAGAATGTGTTGATGCAGGTGCCAAAAACTTTCTACTTAAAAATATATCTCCTGATGAAATTGCCGAGGAAATAAAAGAGTCATGGCAAGACTACCTCACTGAACTGAAATCGGCTTGATTCCAAATGGATACTTGCCAACATCAAAACCCTTCTTCCCACAGTCATTGCGTCATTTGCGGATTAAAGCTTGATCGGAATAACTGCCCCCATTGCCAAACAACAAATGATAAGAAGTTTTTATTTTGTTCCAGCTGTGGTCACGACATGAACAAAGAAGTATCAAGTGTCGACATCTCAAATGATAATGAAGATAAAATTGATCTGGAAGAATTGCTGGCTTTAGCAAGGAACCTACCTATTGAACCTGTTGCTGCTAACAAAAAAATGACACAGCAAGAGATAAAAGCAATGTTGAAAAACCGCAACGCAGGTAAATGAAATGCAATTAAATGAGAAATTAAAAACCATTTTTCTTGATAAAATTGACATTACAGAAGACCAGTTCCAAGCCTACATTGATGAAGCAAAAAATGATGCTATAAAGCTAGCTTCTCTCTGCATAGCAAATAATATTTTGTCCCGTAATGAGGCAGGTATGATCATAGGTGATTACCTTAACTGTGCCTATATAAACCTTGATGAAACTCTGTTTCAGACCGACGTAGTCAATAAATTACCCAAAGAGATTGCCGAAAAATATTCCGCTATTCCTCTCTATCAGTTTGGCGAGCATATAACACTTGTCACTTGTTTTCCTGAAGATACAACCACCTATAATGTGCTTAAATCGTACATTCCGAAATTAGACGTCTTATTTTCACTCCCTGATGAAATTCAGGCTGCTATTTCAGTGCATTACAAAAAAGAAAAAGACATAGAAGACATCTTTACTTCATTTGATCTTGCTTCTCTTGATCGTATTAATGATGAGAAAAGTGCAGAGTTAAGTGAAGTTGTTGCTATTTCCAGCAATATGGTCATGTTAGCGCTAAAAGAAGGGGCATCCGATATTCATATAGAACCCAAGGAAAATAGCTGTATTATCCGCTTTCGTATTGATGGGGTTTTACAGAAAAAATTTACATTTCCTGGTGAAATCACTCGAGCCCTAATCTCTCGATACAAGATTCTGTCTGGACTTGATATTAGCGAAAAACGTAAACCTCAGGATGGCAGGATATCCTTCCCTACGCCTATTAAGAATGTTGATATCCGCCTTTCCGTATTACCCACAGTTCATGGCGAAACCATAGTGATGCGACTGTTGGGATCACTTTTCGATACCATAACACTTAATCTAAACGCGCTTAACCTGACTGAACGTGTTTCATCAGAGTTAAAAGAATCTCTTGCTCAACCAAACGGCTTAATATTAGTAACAGGCCCTACTGGCTCAGGAAAATCCACCACTCTGTATGCAGCATTAAATCATCTAGATTCTCCAGGCATAAAAATTATGACTGTCGAAGATCCAGTTGAATATGAAATGTTCAATTTTTCACAGACTCAAGTCGATAGCAAAGCAGATAGGAGTTTTGCTTCTGTTCTTCGATCCATTCTCAGACAAGATCCTGATGTATTGCTTGTTGGTGAAATTCGTGATACTGAAACAGCAAATATCGCTGCTGAAGCTGCACTAACAGGCCACATCGTTCTCAGCACCCTGCATACTAATAATGCTATTCAGGCGATAACGCGCCTGTCAGAAATGGGGGTTGAGCCCTATGTCATGGCGCCATCCCTGACAGGTATTCTTGCTCAACGGTTACCTCGAAAATTATGTAATGTATGTAAGGAAGCCTACACACCAGATGCAGCAGAATTACAGCCTTATTTTAAATGGGAACCAGATACATCTCTACCAACACTATTTCGCCCAGTTGGTTGTATAAAATGTTCATCTGGCTATAAAGGGCGTATCGGTATTCATGAATTCCTTAAAGTTGATCTGTACCTCAAAGAATTAATACTTCAACAGAAAAGTTATAACGAAATTCTGCAATATGCTCGGCGTAGCGGCTATAAAGACATGCGTTTTGATGGTTTCATAAAAGTCTTACAAGGTCTAACAACCATTGATGAAATTGTACGCGTCACAAACTCTGATTAAAATTTCAAATTTTAACATGGATTACTAATAATGCGGCGGTGGCGGCTCATTAGGTTCATTCACCATTTGAGCCGTATGCATAGTTTGTACTTGCGCCCTTAAACTCTCAAGCGCTAATTCCATACGAGATATCTGTTGTTGTTGATCAGTAACCACCTGATTTAGTTCTTCCAGCAAACTGTCCTGAAATGACAGTTTCATTTGTAACTCAACGATCTCATCGTTCATTAGTCATCACCATCATAAGATAATGCTGGGGCAAGCCAGCGTTCAGCAACATCTAATGACCAGCCCTTTCGCTTGGCATAATCTTCCACCTGATCCTGATCGATTTTTCCTAAGCCAAAATAACGTGATTCAGGATGAGAAAAATAAAAACCGCTCACTGCTGCAGTCGGCAGCATCGCATAACTCTCAGTAATGGTTATACCAACATTTTTTTCAGGTTCCAGCAATTGCCACAACAAGCCTTTTTCAGTGTGATCTGGGCATGCTGGATAACCAGGTGCGGGGCGAATTCCTTGATATTTTTCATCAATCAATGCTTCGTTATCCAGTGCTTCATCAACGGCATACCCCCAATACTCCTTACGAACCCGCTCATGCAGTCGTTCGGCAAAGGCTTCTGCTAAACGGTCAGCCAATGCTTTCAACATGATGCTGTGATAATCATCGTGATCATCTTCGAAACGATCAATATGCTCATCAATTCCGATTCCTGCAGTTACAGCAAATGAACCAATGTAGTCCTTCACACCGGTTTCTTTGGGCGCGATAAAGTCAGACAATGCAGCATTAGGTCTACCAGGTGGTCGCTCAGTCTGTTGACGTAAGTTATGCAACGTCATCATTACTTCACTGCGTGACTCATCGGTATACACTTCAATATCATCGTCATCAACGCTATTTGCGGGGAAGAAACCAAATACCCCTTTTGCTGTCAGCCATTTTTCATCGACAATTTTAGTCAACATCGCCTTAGCATCATGAAATAAATGGGTAGCGTGTTCACCCACAATTTCATCGTCTAAAATTCTTGGATATTTGCCAGCCAGTTCCCATGCCTGGAAGAATGGCGTCCAGTCAATACGTTCAACTAATTCTTCCAATGGATAGTCATCCACTACCTGTACGCCCAGTTTTTTGGGAACAGTAGGATGATAGGCCTGCCAGTCTATTTTTGTTTTATTTGCTCGTGCATCAGCAATGGTTAATTGACGACGTGTACTCTTACGTCCTTTATGACGGGCGCGTTTGTCGGCATAATCCGCTTTAACTTTGGCAATAAAATCATCACGAATATCAGGACTAATCAAACTCTGAGCGACACCCACTGCCCGTGATGCATCTTTCACATAAATGCTACAGCCATGATAATTCTGTTCAATCTTAACTGCGGTATGGATCAACGAGGTGGTAGCGCCACCAATCATCAATGGTATTTCGAAACCTAGTCGTTCCATTTCCTTGGCAACATGCACCATTTCATCCAAAGAGGGTGTAATCAAACCAGATAGGCCAATGATATCGACATTTTCTTTTTTGGCCACCTCTAATATGGTAGCGGCTGGCACCATCACTCCTAGATCAATGATCTCAAAGTTATTACATTGCAGCACAACACCTACAATATTTTTCCCAATATCATGAACGTCACCCTTCACTGTCGCCATCAGGATTTTGCCGTTATTAGAGGCTTCTTCGCCCTCTTCTTTTTCATCTTCAATAAACGGCATCAAATAGGCCACCGCTTTTTTCATGACACGGGCTGACTTGACCACTTGTGGCAAAAACATTTTGCCTTCACCAAATAAGTCGCCAACCACATTCATGCCATCCATCAATGGCCCTTCAATTACATGTAAAGGTCGCTCGGCTTTTTGTCTGGCCTGTTCAGTATCTTCATCAATAAAATCAGTAATACCCTTGACCAAAGCATGTTCCAGCCGTTTCTCCACCGACCATGAACGCCATGCCAAATCTTCTTTTTTTTCTACTGCCTTGCCATCACCACGGTATTTTTCGGCGATATCCAGTAACCGTTCAGTTGCATCTTCACGCCGATTGAGAATCACATCCTCAACGCGCTCACGTAATTCTTCCGGCAGATCATCATAAATAGCGAGTTGACCTGCGTTGACAATCCCCATATCCATACCCGCCTTGATCGCGTGATATAAAAACACCGCATGGATGGCTTCACGAATTGGGTTGTTGCCTCTAAATGAGAAAGAAACATTGCTGACGCCACCACTCACTAAAGCATGTGGTAAGACTTGTTTGATATCACCTACGGCCTCAATGAAATCAACCGCATAATTATTATGTTCATCGATACCAGTGGCAACCGCAAAAATATTCGGATCGAAAATAATATCTTCGGGCGGGAAACCGACCTGCTCGGTCAAAATCTCATAAGAGCGGGTGCAAATCTCGCGTTTACGTTCACGCGTATCCGCCTGACCTACTTCGTCAAAGGCCATGACGATAACTGCAGCACCATAACGTCGAACCAGCCTTGCCTGTTCGATGAACTTATCCTCACCTTCCTTCATGCTAATTGAGTTGACGATGCCTTTACCCTGAATACATTTCAGGCCAGCTTCAATGACTTCCCATTTAGAGGAGTCAATCATGATTGGAACTCGGCTAATATCGGGCTCTGAGGCGATCAGGTTCAAGAATGTGACCATGGCCTCTTTCGAGTCCAACATGCCTTCATCCATATTAATATCAATGATTGGCGCGCCACTTTCTACCTGCTGGCGAGCTACATCTAAGGCCGTGTCATAATCACCATCTTTAATTAATCGGGCAAAACGTGCTGAACCAGTGACATTAGTTCGTTCACCAACGTTGACATACAGGGTTTCAGGAGTGATATTAAATGGTTCTAATCCACTCAATCTGCAATGATGTTTGTTTTCAACCGGTACGCGAGGTGCACAACCTTCAACCGCTTCCGCAATCGCTTTAATATGGGCGGGTGAAGTGCCGCAACACCCTCCAATAATATTTAAAAACCCACTTTGTGCCCATTCTTTAATTTGAGCCGCCATGACTTCAGCTGATTCATCATATTCACCAAATTCATTAGGCAACCCAGCATTAGGATGGGCACTGATATGACAGGTGACAATATTAGATAGCTCTTCGACATATTGTCGTAATTGTTCGGCGCCTAATGCACAGTTAAGGCCAATGCTCAGTGGCTGTACATGTGCTAATGAATTCCAAAATGCTTCTGCTGTCTGACCTGACAGGGTACGACCACTGGCATCAGTAATCGTGCCTGAAATCATGATCGGCAGTTTTATATCGTGTTGGTCAAAATAGGTTTCGATAGCAAATAAGGCAGCTTTGGCATTTAAGGTATCAAATACCGTTTCAACTAACAGCAAGTCAGCGCCACCATCAACCAGACCGGCAATACCCTCAAGATACGACTCAACCAATTCATCGTAACTAACGTTACGAAAGCCCGGATTATTTACATCCGGTGAAATACTGGCGGTACGGTTTGTTGGGCCTAAAACACCAGCAACAAAGCGTGGTTTGGCAGGGTTCTGAGCCGTAAATTCATCGGCAACTTTCCGCGCAAGTAATGCAGACTCCTTATTAAGTTCATAGACCAGATCTTCCATCTGGTAATCTGCCATCGCAATGGATGTACCGTTAAACGTATTAGTTTCAACAATATCTGCCCCGGCTTCAAAATAGGCTCGGTGAATATCGCTAATTATTTTCGGCTGGGTTAGCGACAATAGATCGTTATTGCCTTTGACATCACATGCGTGATTTGAGAACCGCTCTCCACGATAATCGTCTTCATCAAGCTGATAACTTTGAATCATTGTACCCATCGCACCATCTAGGATGAGAATACGTTGTTGTAACAGCTTTTTTATGTCATGAGTTGAGGTTGTCAAATTCAGTCTTCCAATTTGGACAAAAGGTAAAATTTAATAATTAATTATATCAGATACCCGTGTAAGTCTTAACTGCATAAGTCATAGGGTAAATACTACTTCCATCCCTTTCGCCGTTGGCTCATAATCTAAATTAATGTTACTCGCAACAGAAACTGGAAAGGATAATTTATCCATGATTAAAAGAGTCATCACTGGAAAACGATTATTTATACTTGATACCAATGTCCTGATGCACGATCCCACTGCGTTATTTCGTTTCGATGAGCACGATATATTCCTGCCAATGGTGGTATTAGAAGAACTTGACCGCGGTAAAAAAGGCTTGTCTGAAGTGTCACGTAATGTGCGCCAAGTCAGTCGTTTCCTTGATGACTTGATGTTACAGGCTGGTGATACTGAAGCCATTGCCAGTGGTATTCCGTTGCCAAGTGTCAATGCTAATAGTGATTTACCTAAAGCCAGTGGTCGCCTGTTTTTCCAAACCACCTTGATAGCACATGAACTACCCAAGGAACTACCCGGCAATCAAGCCGACAATGCAATATTGGGTATTGCAATCAGTCTGCAACAGACAATGAAAGACACCACCATCACATTAGTGTCTAAAGATATTAATTTACGTATTAAAGCAACGGTTTTAGGCATTCATTCCGAAGATTATTACAACGATAAAGTACTTGATGATATAGATTTGCTCTATCGTGGATCCACTGAACTGAAGGCTGATTTCTGGGATGACCTTAACCGGCTGGAATCATGGACTGACGAAGGACGAACCTTTTATGAAATTGAAGGAGATATCGTTAAAGACTGGTATCCCAATCAACTTATTTATTCTTCTGGCGAAACCAATTCAATAGAAGCAGTCGTGAGAGATATAACTGACAGCACTGCCAATATCGAACTCATTCATGACTACCACAAAGAGAGCCATGCAGTATGGGGAATTACTGCACGAAACCGTGAACAAAATTTTGCCTTAAACTTATTAATGGATCCTGAAATTGATTTTGTGAGTCTACTTGGGCAGGCTGGCACAGGTAAAACATTGCTTACACTCGCTGCAGCATTAACCCAGACAATCGAACATAAGCGTTATGCAGAAATTATTATGACCCGTGTTACCGTTCCAGTTGGTGAAGACATTGGCTTTTTACCCGGAACTGAAGAAGAAAAAATGACACCCTGGATGGGCGCATTAATGGATAACCTCGAAGTGCTGAATAAAACTGACGCTGGTGAATGGGGACGACAGGCTACGAATGATCTCTTACAGCGATGGATTAAAATTCGTTCGCTCAACTTTATGCGCGGTCGCACTTTCCTCAATCGTTTTATTATTATTGATGAAGCACAAAATCTGACTTCAAAACAAATGAAAACATTGATAACACGCTCAGGCCCAGGAACCAAAGTCATCTGTTTAGGCAATATCGCCCAGATTGATACTCCCTATTTAAGTGAAACCACCTCAGGTCTAACCTATGTTGTGGATCGCTTTAAAGGCTGGAATCACAGTGGCCATATCACCTTATTACGTGGCGAACGTTCACGTTTAGCGGATTATGCCTCTGAAAACCTGTAAAATCTGTAAAATCTGGCATAATGCAGTAACTAAAAAATCAAAACCATGTGAGCAGTCAATAATTCAGGAATCAAGTACCATGGAGAATATGTCAGATCCTAATAGTGCCAATCGAAAATTCTTTCGAATTGATGATATTGTTTTTATCGAACTCAAGCCTATTAATGATGATGAAGTAGCAAAGTTGGCAAAAAGCATAATGGAGCCTGTACACAGCGCCAATTATCAACACAAAAGCCAGATGCATACCTTACAAAATGCATTTACACATCTCACCGATCACATCAACCTGCATGACCGTGAGATCGCTCGCGCCCTCCGCTTACTGGATGAGAAAGTTAACTTGCTGGCAAACACTGTGCAGCAACAACTAAATAGCGTTGATGCAGATAGCCGAAAGCCAATAAAAGCAAACTTAAGTGCCGGTGGCATTGCCTTTACAATTGATAAAAAAATTGAAGCGGGTAAGAACGTTGAGCTGAATCTGGAATTAAGGCCTTCTGGTGCTCTTATTCATGCTATCGCTAATGTTGTCTCCTGCGAAAAAGCTCCAGATGCACCGGAAGAAACACCGTTCCTGCTAAAGCTTGTGTTTAATCATATGAGCGATCTTGATCGTAATTTACTAGTCAAACACACTCTGTCTCTTCAAGCAGAAGCATTACGTGCAGCTCAGGACAATGACTATACTTAGGAAAGTCTTGTCCGCATAAGCGCATAATACATGACTGGAATAACTAATAAGGTTAATGCCGTTGACACCATAATTCCAAACAATAATGCTACTGCAAGTCCGTTAAAAATTGGATCATCTAAAATGAATAAGGCACCTAACATAGCGGCAATTGCCGTCAAAACAATTGGTTTTGCTCGTACAGCCGCGGCTTGAATAACGGCTTCTTCCAATCTGACTCCACTTGCCACCGCCTGATTAATAAATTCCACCAGCAAAATAGAATTACGCACAATAATACCTGCCATTGCAATCATGCCAATCATAGATGTCGCGGTGAATTGAGTACCCAACAAAGCATGACCTGGCATTACCCCAATAATAGTTAAAGGGATAGGTGCCATAATAACTAACGGCACTAAATATGATCTGAAATGTGCAACCACTAATAAATAAATCAGTATGATTCCGACCACATAGGCTAACCCCATATCGCGAAAGGTCTCATACGTTACTTGCCACTCACCATCCCATTTAATACTGTCGTTGACGGGCAAGATAGGAGCATCAATATAAAACTGTTCAATAGGAGTACCCTGAAGCTGCTTAATAATATCCAGCATGCCATACAGAGGACTGTCTAAATCACCAGCCATGTTCGCTGTCACAAAACTGACTGGCAATAAATCTTTGTGAAAAATAGTTTGTTCATGTTGACTATCAATGACCTCGACCACATCACCAATTGCAATCAATGCACCTGTTAAATTCCTGATACGCAGTTTTAAAACTGATGATAAATCGCGCTGCTGACTGACCGGAAATTCCAGTCGTAAAGGCACCGCATATTTAACAGTTACCTCATGAAGATACCCGACATCTTCACCCGCCAAAGCCATCCGAACCGCAGAGACCACCTGTGCCTGAGAGACCCCCAATAATGCTGCTTTTTCACGATCAATTTTGAGGATCTTACGAGCCGCATGTGTTTCAACACTGTCGTCAATGTCCACCACACTGTCAGCCTGTTCAAATATTGAACGAACCTGTTTGGCGACCTTCAGCTGGCTACCATAATCTAAACCATACACTTCAGCCACAATGGGGGATTGAACCGGTGGTCCTGGTGGTACCTCGACAATTTTGACATTGCCACCCCAGCGTTGTGCTATCTTTTGCAGGGGCTCACGTGTTGCACTGGCAACCTCATGACTTTGTCGGTCGCGTAGTTTTTTATCGCTCAGGTTTACCTGGATGTCAGCGACTTCGGATCCTTCTCGTAAATAATACTGCCTGACAAGGCCATTAAAATTAATCGGCGATGCAGTGCCTGCATAAGCCTGATAATCAGTCACCTCAGGCACTATTGCCAGATGAGAACCTAACTCACGTAACAAACCAGAAGTTCGCTCTAAACTGGTTCCTTCAGGCATATCTACCACTACCTGAAATTCAGATTTATTATCAAATGGCAGCATTTTCAATACCACGAGCTTTAATCCAACCATGCCCACTGAAAACGCGATCAGCACAGACATCGCCAACAATAATAACCAGCGATGCTTACGTCCATTTCTGTTTAATATAAATAAGCCAATCAATTGATAAAAAAATCGATATACAGTGCTGTTTTTCTGGATTGCTTCATTTCCATGGCTATGAGACTGACGTTGTTGTGACAGCATTTTCAGCACCATCCACGGTGTCAAAATGTAAGCCACCAATAACGATAACAACATGCCTATGCTGGCATTAATCGGGATTGGGCTCATATACGGCCCCATCAGCCCAGTCACAAAAGCCATCGGTAACAACGCGGCAATCACAGCAAAAGTAGCCAAAATTGTTGGACCACCGACTTCATCTACTGCTAAAGGAATTGCTTCACGAAGTGATTTTCCACCCATTTGATAATGCCGATGAATATTTTCCACCACCACAATTGCATCATCCACCAAAATTCCAATCGAAAATATCAGAGCAAATAATGACACACGATTTAGAGTAAAGCCCCATGCCCAGGATGCAAATAACATCAACATTAACGTAATGATCACTGCCACACCGACAATAATGGCCTCACGCCAACCTAATGCCAACAGCACAAGAAAGACAACTGCGATCGTTACAAATACCAGCTTCTTAATTAAGGTTTGAGCCTTCTCATCGGCTGTTTGGCCATAATTACGGGTGACGGTTACTTCTATCCCTTCAGGCACAAAAACACCTTTGAGATCATCAAATCTTGCAATCACTGCATTTGCAATATCAACAGCATTCATACCCGGTTGTTTGGCGATAGCCAATGTCACAGCAGGAAATTCACCCTGAACCTCTATATCCTTAGTCATTGCAGCTGGACCGGTACCAAACCAGACATATCGAGTTGCTTGATCAGCGCCAGCTAAAACAACTGCCACATCACGTAAATAGACGGGAGAACCATTTTTAACGCCCACGATTAATGATGAAATTTCTTCAACTGTCGTTAAAAAAACACCGGCTTGCACTGATGATGCTTGATCATTTTTAATAACCACACCGGTCTCTGCTGAACTGTTAGCTGCTAACAACGCCTGTTTTAGTTCTTCTAAATCAATGTCATATCCTGCCAATCGTTGAGGATCAAGCTGAATACGTACTACATTATCTGGCCCACCGATAGTGTAGATATCACGAGTTCCAGGAACCCGCTTTAATTCCGTTTCGATCGCATGAGCGACTTTTTGAAGCTCATGGGCACCACGATTCTCGTCTGCCGTCCAAAGTGTCAGACTAACGATAGGTACATCATCAATGCCTTTAGGCTTAATAATCGGCTGTGAAACACCAAGCTGTGTCGGCAACCAGTCACTGTTGGAATAGATCTTGTTGTACAAACGAACAATGGCCGCGGTGCGTTGTTCACCAACCTCAAATTGTGCCGTTAAAGTCGACAAGCCTGGTCTGGAAACCGAATAAACGTGCTCAATACCCGATATTTCAGAAATGATTTGCTCAGCGGGAGTTGAGATAAGTCGCTCAACTTCGCCTGCAGACGCACCGGGATAGGCAATGAAGATATTGGCAAAAGTCACGTCTATTTGAGGTTCTTCCTCACGAGGAGTCATCACTATCGCAAACAGTCCCATTAACAAGGCAATTAAGGCCAGTAATGGTGTGATTTCCGTATCCTGAAACTGCCTGGCTATACGACCGGATAGCCCTAGTTTTTCACTGTTCATGTCGATGTTCTTGTTGTGACTGCTTCAATAGTCGAGATGCCTGTAATGGATCCAGCGCAACCTGCTCACCCTCCTCAAGTCCTGCTAAGATTTCTCTTTGTTCGCCAACCATTAATCGACCTAATCGAATTTGTCGAAATAATAAGCGATTATCGTCCATCAACACATATACACCCGCGACTTCGCTACGTTGCACAATGGCCGATTGTGGAATCACTTGAATTTGTTCATCACCAACATGAAATTGTAATTTGCCAAACATACCAGGATAAACGTGCTCAATACCCGTAGCTAAATCAACTCGAAACTGAAAACTATGACTTTTTGTATCTGCATACGGAATAGAGGTGATCTTTTCACCGTTTATCTGGCGTCCATCTGCCAGTATTAACACTGGATCTTGAGCCAACTTAACAGTGCTGAACAAATACTGGGGTACATTGGCAACTGCACGTAAATGTTCCAATGAAACCCCAGTCATTAAATGCTGTCCTGGACTGGCCATTTCTCCCAATTCAATCAATCGTTCTGTCACCACACCACTGTATGGTGCCAGAATTTCTGTATAGGACAATTGTACTTTGCTCTCTTCAAGCTGAGCCTGACGTGCTTTTAATTGTGCTTGTGTGGCCTGAGCACGTGCCTTAGCCGCCTTCAAATCTGCATTGGCCTTATCGAGTGCAGCCTTCGCCAGCAACTTTTTGTTAAATAACTGCTGTACACGTTCCGCCTCAGACGCCGCTTCTTTCTGGCGAGCTAGGGCTTCACGATTTTGCGCTTTATCCGCTAATAAACCCGCCTCAATTTGTGCCACCCGAGACTGAAACTCTTCATCTCGAAATCTCATAATGACAGCCCCTTTGGGGACAACATCATCAACATCATAATTGAGCTCAATCACTTCTGCTGCGATCCGTGATGACACCGTCGAGTGATAGGTTGCTTCTACAACAGCAACAAATTCTTCAACCTTAGGGAATGACTTTTCAAGCACAGGCATCACAGCCAGATCGCTTTCCGCCTTAACTGGACTTGCTATAAAAACACTCAGTAACAGGCTACTGACTAACGTGAGGACAGTCATCCACAAATGTTGATGTTTCATGTCATAACCCTTAAATCATCTTGCTGAATTTGTACTGTGCATCAAAACTATCAGTGATGCAAAGAAACTATATTAGCAAATACTAATCTTAGTATCCACTCTGACATTTAGGCACTTAATCTGTTGGTCACAATTAGTAACGTCAGTACAATAACTATTTTCAAACTATTTATCTCACAATGTCACAGACCATTTTATACAGCTTTCGTCGATGTCCCTATGCCATGCGCGCCCGATTAGCCATTGCTGTTAGCGGTATTATGGTTGAATTGCGGGAGGTGGCATTACGCAACAAGCCACATGCATTACTGCAAACGTCACCCAAAGGTACGGTACCAGTTTTAGTTAGCTCTAATACTGTGATTGATGAAAGTCTGGATATTATGTACTGGGCATTACGACAGGCTGATCCGCAAGGCTGGCTGTCAACATTAAATGAACATCAACTTAACACTGCCAGGCAGTTAATAGAAATGAATGATAATGAATTCAAAACTTTTCTGGATCGCTATAAATATGCCGACCGCTACCCAGAGCACCCCCAGGTTTATTATCGTCAGCAAGCTGAAAACACCCTGCAACTGTTAGAGCAGCAGTTAGCTGAGAATGGTTATCTGGTATCACCACAAATCAGTATCGCAGATATAGCCATACTGCCTTTTATTCGACAATTTTCTTTTGTGGACAATACCTGGTTTGACAGTTCGCCTTACCCATTAGTGAAAATCTGGCTAGATGAGTTTTTAAATTCATCATTA
The DNA here is from genome assembly GCA_029882915.1 of Gammaproteobacteria bacterium. Taxonomy (GTDB): domain Bacteria; phylum Pseudomonadota; class Gammaproteobacteria; order Nitrosococcales; family Methylophagaceae. Next base: position 33,215 of record JAOUJZ010000009.1, read on the forward strand.
TTTGAACGTATCATGCTCAGCTATCCAGCGTGGCAAGAAGGCGATCTAGGTACCAATTTTCCTCGATAAATGCTGTTTGTAGCCCGTCAAGGACATAGGGTTTTAGCTTCTGATTCGGGCAAATCATAATGCTGATACAAACACACCATTGCATTTTCATCAGCGGCTTCAACATCCATATGACGTAGCAATTGTTGCCACAGAGTTAGCCGTCCAGCATCGTCAATATACTGTCCTGATTGTTCACGTTTAGCTAACCACAAACCTGTGCCATTAAAACTATACACAGGTAATAAATCCTTACGTTGTGATGCCGGTAAAATTTGGGGATTCAAATTATCCAGCACAATTGGCTCTGAACGTGGTTGTTCAAAATAACTCACCACCATATGTGCTTTATTAATAGTCAGTGCTTTTACATAAGTCAAACGCAACTTTTGTTCATCCATTCCCATTGCACTCAACGTAAAATATTTGGCAATAGCAAAATCCTCACAATCCCCGCCTCGGGTGACCAAGGTTTGTAACGGAGTCGCCCAATAATCTTCCTGCTTCCAGTGCTCACTGTCATCCACAAAATTCAACTGATTCACAAAATTATTCACGCTGGTCAATCTTTGAATATCTGACCACTGAGTGCCTGCATCAACCAGTGATTTCCACTGCGCTACCCGTTCGCGTGTTACCGGGTCAATGCCATCAGAGGGTATGGAGGAGGATGTCACCTTAGGCACACTACCACCACAACCAGTTAAACAGGCCAGTAAAAATATACTGATCCACCTAAGCATCTTGAGCGCCTATTTTAAGAAACTTTTCTGCTGTTTGTTGCTCTGTTAATGGCGGCACTACGCCTATACACGGTGCGGAAATTCGCTGTTCTAACGTATCAATCATGGCATCGGCCTGTTCATTTTCTTCCAGTTGATTCGCCACCCAGCCATACAGTGGCAGTCCTGACTGTCGGATCGCGTCAACCGTCAATAAGGTATGGTTAATACAACCGAGACGAATCCCAACCACCAGCACAACTGGCAAGCCCAATTGAACAGCCAGAACGGCCAACGTGTCCTGCTCATTTAACGGCACCAGCCAACCGCCTGCACCCTCAACCACCACAGCATCTACTTGCTGAAGAATGACATCATAATTGTGTTTGATTTGGCTGAGCTCAATAGTGACACCAAGTTGTTGTGCTGCAATATGTGGTGCTATTGCCGGTTCAAAAGCATAGGGATTGATCCGTTCATATGGTAAATCAACATTCGCATGACTGCGCAATGCAACAGCATCTTCATTACGTAACCCTTCGTCCGTGACTGCACAGCCACTGGCAACGGGTTTCATACCGGCGACACGTAAACCTTGCTGTTTTAATAACTCAATTAACCCCACGCTAATACGGGTTTTTCCCACACCGGTATCTGTGCCGGTAACAAATACACTATTCATGATTATTAACGCCGTTGAATTTGACTGACGGGAATACGGATCGATCCGTCATTACCAGCTTGCTGTACCTTTGTTTTTCCGCCCCAAGCATGACCATACACCACTTCATAAGTAGCCGGAAAAACACCATCTGTACAATAGTGCTCATAGGCATTGGTCATCTTTTCAAATGCCCGTTTTCCCGTTAAACCACGGCGACGATGAGTATTCACATTACTCGCACCCAGCACTTTCAAATCCGTCATCAATGCCATAACGGAATCATAGGTCAGGATATAACGATCGGTATCCAGCACTGGCTCAACCAGACCAGACTCCATCATCGATTCACCAATATCGTGCATGTCATAGAACATATTCACATGGGGATAGTCATCAACTGAAGCCCATGCTTGGCGAAGTTCATGCAAAGTATCCGGACCCAAACTGGTGAACATAACTAGTCCATCCGGTTTCAATACCCGCTGAATTTCAGCAAAACTCGACCGTGGATCACACCATTGCAATGCCAGATTCGCAAAAATCAAATCAACGCTATTGTCAGCCAAAGGTAAATTCTCGGCATCACCCGCAATATACTGAGGCTTTTTATTGTTCGGCAACCATCGTTTTAATCCTTCTGATTGACGATAGCGTTGCTTTGCCTGTTGCAACATGGCAGGTGCGATATCCATTGCCAACAGTTGTGCCTTTGGATATCGATGAGCAAGTGAAACTAGGTTTCTTCCTGTTCCTACACCAAGATCCAATACACATTCAGGCTGTATGGTCACCAGTGATAAACGATCCAGTAATTCATCACCGGTCTGACGTTGCAATACCGCGACATCATCATAGTATTCCGCCGCTCTACCAAAAGAACGGGCGACGAGTTGTTTATCAGGAAGTAAATCGTTATTCATTAATAAATTGTTCAATGGCCTGTTGGCATTCTAGTGGCTGGGAAATAAAAGGAGCATGTCCGGCTCCTGCTAACACGCGTGTCTGCAACTTGGGGTGCAACTGTTTTGCTGCCAATAACATTGCTTCAGGAATCAGAGTGTCACGATCACCTAATATCATCTGTACCGGACAGGATAATGTTGATAACGGTTCTCTCATGTCCAGTTCAATCAATAATTTTAGACCAGCTTGTAATGCGTCTAACACAGGTGGTTGCTCAACCGCTAATTGATGCGCCAATTGTCGAATCGTGTCACGGCTGTGTTGTGAGCCCCGCGCTTGCAACAATAAAAACCGATGCAGGGTCTCGGCCTGATTCACGCTCAAATTAGCTGCAAAATCATTGAATACCGATGCTTCCATCGCACATGACCAATTAGCAGTCTTAACAAAACAAGGGGTGGCTGCTATTAAAGTCAGTTTCGTCACTCGTTCAGGGAACCGATCGGCAAACACGATACTAATCAATCCGCCTAATGACCACCCTAACCAATACGCTGACTCAGGTAATTCTTCGCCAAGACGACCAATCAATACATCAAGGTCGAGGGCTCCATGTTGCCAGTTACTTTGGCCGTGTCCCGGTAAATCGACCAGGTGCAAGGTGAAGTGTTTGGCTAATTCTTCGGCCAAATTATGCCAGACAGCACTGTGCATACTCCAGCCATGTAACATCACCAAATCTGGGCCTTGTCCCATTTTTTTAATGTGCATGCACTGTCTCCAATGCATCTAAGAGTTGATTGATTTGGGTTTCGTTATGGTCGGAAGAGAAAGTAATTCTCAACCTGGCGGTTCCTTCAGGCACGGTAGGCGGCCTGACAACCCCGACCAGAAAGCCTTTATCTTCCAATGCCTTACCAATAGTGACCGCACGTTTGTCATCACCAATCAGCACTGGCTGAATGGGCGTTAATGAATCCATCAATTTCAGACCCAATGCTGAAGCGCCCTTCCTAAACTGAGCAATTAATGTCTGTAACTTTTCCCGTCGCCAATTTTCCTGCTGTACCAGTTTCAAGCTTGTCAGTGTCGCTGCGGCAATGGCTGCGGGTTGTGCAGTGGTATACACATAAGTACGAGCTTTCTGGATCAAGGTTTCTATCACTAACTCATCAGCCGACACGAAAGCACCAGCAGTACCAAACGCTTTACCCAATGTTCCAACAACAATCGGCGCATCTTCCGCCTTAATTTTCCAATGTTCAACACTACCCCGACCATGTTCACCTAACACACCAAAGCCATGAGCATCATCAATAATGACACCGGTATGATGTGCTTTTGCTAACGCTATTAAGTCTGGTAACGATGCCAGATCACCATCCATACTGAATACGCCATCACTGACGATCAGACGATGAGCTGACGAATCTGATTGCTGTAACCGTTTTGATAACGCAACCATATCATTATGTCGATAACGCAACTGATCAGCTGCAGATAAACGGCCACCATCCAATAAAGAAGCATGATTCAATTTATCCTGAATGACCACATCACCGCGGCCCATTAAGGCATCAATCAACCCCATATTAGCTTGATAACCGGAGGAAAATAACAATACTCGTTGCTGTCCAGTAAACTCTGCCAGTGCCTGCTCCAGCTCCTGGTGGTAATGACTATGGCCTGTTAATAAGTGGGCAGCTCCACTGCCAACCCCTTCTTGTTCAGCAGCATCAATAAAGGCTTTTTTTAAGGCAGGATGACTTGCAAGACCAAGATAGTCATTACTGCAAAAGGACAATAATTTTTTACCATCAACAACTATATCAACACCTTGTTCACCCAAGCGACTACGTTGCTGCCGATATCGACCAGCAGTTTTACGCTCTGCAAGGTCTGCAGCTAACTGTTTAAACCAGGGAAGGTTTGTCACTTAAGCAGCTGAAGAATGTTCGCCAATCGATGTTGTGATACCAAGACGATCAAACAATTGCTGATCATGATCGGTATCCGGGTTATCTGTGGTCAGTAATTTTTCACCGTAAAACATCGAATTAGCACCGGCAAGGAAACACATGGCCTGCAACTCATCACTCATATGCTCACGACCTGCTGATAAACGTACAAAGGATTTTGGCATCATCAAACGAGTCACTGCAATAGTGCGAACGAACTCCAATGGGTCCAGATTTTCTGTTCCCGCCATCGGTGTGCCTTCAACTTGTACCAATAAATTAATAGGTACACTTTCCGGGTGACTTGGCATATTTGCGAGGCTTGCTAGCAAGCCTGCTCGATCTTGTCGAGTTTCACCCATGCCCACAATACCACCACTGCACACATTGATATCTGCATCGCGAACATAACTTAATGTGTCCAACCGATCTTGATAAGTACGGGTACTGATCACATCGCCATAAAACTCTGGCGAGGTATCAAGATTATGATTGTAATAATCCAAACCTGCTTCTTTGAGTCGTTTGGCCTGATGCTCTTCCAGCATCCCTAAGGTGACACAGGTTTCCAACCCCATATCTTTTACGCCGGTTACCATATCAGCAACCCGTTCAAGATCACGATCTTTCAGATTGCGCCATGCTGCACCCATACAAAAACGGCTAGCTCCAGATTCTTTCGCCTGTGCCGCATTTTCAAGTACTTTATCGAGCGGCATTAGTGGTTCGGCCTTCACTGCAGACTCATGGTGTGCACTTTGTGGACAGTAACCACAATCTTCCGCACAACCACCAGTTTTGATGCTCAACAATGTGCTGACTTGAACCGCATTAGGATCAAAGTTTTCACGATGCACCGTCTGCGCACGATACATCAGATCAGCAAAAGGTAAGTTATAAAGCGCTTCTATTTCTTCAACTTGCCAATCATGGCGTATAAGTTGATCGGAATTTAATTTATTTTCAGGCATGATACCTACTTCATCTTAGATAAACGGATTAATCTTGATGTCATTTAATTTTCTCTCCTCTTTCGGACAAAAAATAACGCATCGAACCGCTCAATTATACAGCAATCTGATGCCAATACCTTGTCTGCTCTGTGGATCGGATAGTTCAAACGAGTGTCTATGCCAAGACTGTGTCCACACCTTGCCAACACTCGAACATGCCTGTCCTCGTTGTGCCACCCCACTTGAACACACCATGATTTGCGGACAATGTTTACATCACCCACCCCAACAAAATTCAAGCTTTAGCCTTTACCTGTACCAGCCACCGATAACACGATTAATTGCCGATCTGAAATATTACGACAAACTATTTTTAAGCCGTTTTTTTGCAGGGAAAATGGCTAAACAACTAAAAGATCGACCATTACCTCAATTATTAATCCCGATCCCATTACACCCTCGTCGTTTGCGCTATCGTGGCTATAATCAATCTCTTGTACTTGCCAAGTATTTATCAGCATTGCTTACTATTCCTATTGGTAGCGACATGTTGATCCGTACCCGAGATACGGCATCACAGGCATCATTACCTTATACGCAACGTAAGCAAAATATTCAGCGCGCTTTTAAAGTTAATCACAACACACTACCATCACACGTAGCGCTGATAGATGATGTATTAACAACGGGACATACGGCCGATATCGCAGCCAAATCATTGCGTCAGGCCGGAGTCGATATTATTGATCTATGGACAATTGCCCGCACAATAAGACATTATTAAACATATGGATAAAATTTCATACTCACAAAGCTCACCGATGCCACAAGATGTTGAAATATTACAAGCAAAGCTTGATACCCTGATACGTATAGCAAAAAATAATGAACGTAAACAAACCAACTTTCAGGAATATGAGCTGAACCTGCTAAACAGCTCCGGTTTATTTGATCTGTTATCCATCATTCTTGAACAGCACCAAGACCGATTCCAACTATCAAAAGTCACATTATTACTGCTCGATCCTGAATATGAGTTCCAACGGTTACTTGATTCATCCTCTCCACCAACAGCGTGGCAAGACAGTTTATTATTCACAGATAATGAACAAGCGATTAGTCAATATTTTACTGTACTTCGAAAACCTCGGTTGTCAGCATTTTCCACTGAACAACATCAACCCTTATTTCCTGATAACACCGAACTTCATTCGGTGGCATTGTTGCCACTGGTTCGTCAAAATAAATTAATTGGTAGTCTCAATTTAGGCAGCCGTAATCCTGATAGATTTCAAAGCAATATGGCTACTCAGTTTTTACAGCACCTTGCAGCAGTTATTTCGGCATGTATTGAAAATGCAAGATTGCAGGAGAATATTAAACAAGTGGGTTTGCGAGACCCTCTAACTGACATCAACAACCGCCGATTCTTTGACCAACGTATTGACGAAGAAACCAACAAAGCGCTACGAAACCAACAGCCCTTATCCTGTTTGTTTATCGATCTGGACCATTTCAAACAAATCAATGATACTCATGGCCATCAGGCTGGTGACAGTGTACTAAAACGCGTTGCTCAACTGCTGAATGAGGCGATGCGTACCAGTGATGTCTTGGCTCGTTATGGCGGTGAAGAATTTGTGATTTTACTTGCAGATACGGATGCCAAGTCTGCTTACGATATTGCTGAAAGGCTTCGCCAAACAACTGCCAATACTGATTTTGATATTGATTCATCGACTTCATTGAAAATCACCATGTCTATAGGACTGGCAACCATGAAAGCCAACACCGAAATCACAACATCCCAACAATTAATTGATGCTGCTGATCAGGCTGTATATGCTGCCAAGATTGCTGGTAGAAATCGCGTTCACCAGCCTGTTTGAAATAAAACCATATTATGTTCACTACTTTTATTATCAATCTATCTCTTGTTACCCTGTCCGTCATCATTCACTATGAAGTTTTGTATCAACTTGCCAAACAATTGCCCTCAGTAGCTATTCCACCACGTTACCGGGTTCTTCTGGGTGTCTTTGTCATTATTATTACCCATATCGTAGAAATCTGGTTGTTTGCAATAGGCTATTATTTAATGATTAAAATTGATGGTTTAGGCACTCTCACAGGCAATATCGACCAAACATTACTAGATTGTACTTATTATTCGTTTACTAATTACACCACGCTTGGGTTTGGTGATATCGAACCCTCTGGCCACATTCGGTTTTTAACTGGCCTAGAATCCCTTACAGGTTTAGTATTAATTACCTGGTCTGCCTCGTTCTTATTTCTGGAAATGCAGAAATATTGGCCCAAAAGATAAACGTCTTCAGGAGCTATTATGGATAATCGTATTAGCCAGTTAATTGATCAAATCAAGATACTGGAAGATGAATTATGTGACCAGCTTCACCAGCAAGAAGACGAATTACTTTTTCAGCTTAAAGGCAAAAAAGTCGAATTTGAGCATAGTATCAAACAAGCGCATCACAAATTAAAAACCGGGGTATTGCAATGGATTTTTGCTGTTCGCCCCTTCAACATTTTAACTGCCCCGATCATTTATGGAATGTTAATACCACTGTTCATCTTCGACATTCTAATCAGCTTTTATCAAGCCAGTTGCTTTCCAATATACAAAATCAACAAAGTGCATCGGGGTGATTATCTAGTGTTTGATCGCCGTCATCTCGCCTATCTCAATGTTTTTGAACGCCTACACTGTATTTACTGTAGCTATGCAAATGGTCTTATTGCCTATGCCCGTGAAATTTTATCTCGCACAGAACTGTATTTTTGCCCTATCAAGCATGCCCATAAGATTATTGGAAGCCATCACCGATATCCGAGATTTTTTGCCTACGGTGATGCAGAAAATTATCATAATAAACTAGAAACCTTGCGAAAAAAATTGGCTAATGAACAATAATCGCACTGGGATGGCGTACTAAAATCGAATAATGATCTTTATTGCGAGACGACCAACCACGAATTTCAAGTGACTGTCCTAAATAACTTTTCAGATCGGGAAACAAGGTCAAATTATCTTTTGATATACGAATATCCATCTTATCAGTCAGGATTAAACGCACATATTTTCTTCCCTGTTTTATTTGTATTGGTGTAGCCACAAAACGTTGCCAGCCTGATCGTTTAAACTCTTTTGTCTGTGTCGTCACTACTTGAGGTTGGTACTCCATCATAGACCAGATACCTCGTCCTGCTTGCTGAGCGTCATTTTCTGCTTTTTGCAATTCATCCAAATAACGTAAATTTGGTGGAATCACACTTAAATGAGCCAGACCTGCAGTTAATAAGCCTGCATTCAGATATTCACCACTGGGTAAAAACAGGTGTGCTAATAATCGATCATATTTATCATGCTGTTGCTGGTCATATTCGAGAAATACAGACTTTTGTTGTAACTTGTCCTTTAACCATTTTTTAGCCATCTGGCCACCAGCCGCACCCTCACGGTGACGACTTTCAATCTCGGGAGTATTAATGCCTAGCAAACGAACATGCTCACCATTTTTGAGAACAATGGTATCTCCATCATAAACTCTAGCAACATGATGTTTATATCGATAAGCACGAACTGCTGGCTTAACAAGGGTTGAATTTTCTGACGGCTGATCAGAAAAACTGACATTCCCGCTTGTATCCTGACTGCGAAAAATATCAGCTAATAACAAATTGGCCTGCATAAGCAGGCCAATCACTATCAATCCTTTGATAACATGTTTCATGGACTCATTGTCCCATAAAATAATGTTCTAGCGCACGTTGCTCCAACCAGACCCTACATCCAGATTCTCAAACCAGGATAAGAAGCGACCCACATCATCGCCTTTGAATATGGCACCGTGCTGTGGACATAACATTTCTACATCACGTCTACGTACTTCAGCAATCCAGCGTGCTTTTGCGGTATTAGATGGCATCCAGCGACGATGGAAATATTCCATACAATTAGCATGCTCAGCAAAGTCAGTGACAAATAAATCAGTGTGATCTTCGGGCAATAAGGCTGCCCCAATATCGCCTGAGAAGAAGATTTTTGCTTCGGGATCGTAAATTGATAAATTGCCTGGTGAGTGTAAATAATGTGCTGGCACCACTTCCAGATCACGTCCTCCAACAGTAATTACGCCACCTTCGTCAGGAATAGGTCGCATATTCTCCAGACTGACACCAAAGTGAGTAATGAAACTTACCCAGATTTTGGGTACATAAACTAGTAATTTTGGATTAGCCTGTATCCAGAATGATAATGATGAAATAACATCTGGATCCTGATGTGAAGCAAAAATTGCTTCGACATTCGCCAGATCAAAATGTTTGGAAAACTCCGCTGCTACTACCGAGAAGTTTTCAACGCCGCCCGGATCTAGTAATAAACCGCGGCCATTACTTTGTATTAAATACTGGTTAGTATCAATCACTTCCTCACGCCGATCTGGGTCTCTTCCCATGACCATCCAACTATGAGTATTTTTTTTATAAAGTTGTTCAACGCGCATATAATAAATTCCTCATATTAATTTGTTGTTTTTCCATCGCTTCAGACAAATCACGTAACAGTGAACTTTGCTTTGCTGATTGCTGGCCTAATTGGCTCACTAATTCTCGCAGCATTGAAGATACTGCTTCAAAGCTCACCCCATATTCACCAGAACTTGCCGCTTCGACTGAGGAACAAACAGCCAGATATTCCCCTTTTTTCACAAGCGTTGATACGGGTGATAATAAATTAATCAACATACCCAACGAACGGCTCAATTGATTATTGTTATCGCGTAAGTCGCCCGCTATTTTTTTCTGTCCCTTCGCAAAGAAATTAGGCGATGTAATCATGCTCTCATCATCTTCAAAATGACTTAAAACCTCGCCAAAAGTCACATAACTTGAAAATAATCTTGCTAGATTAGATGCCAGCAATACAATCTCACCGATAATTTTTTGTGTATCATCAATACAGTTTGAGACATCATCCCCAAGCAATTGTATGTCTTGAGTTAACACTCTAAAAGCATCACCCTCAGATCCAGCGCGTGCTGCAGAACTGACTGCATTAGATGACAGCAAATGCATTTGTTTTGCCAATGGTACCAACTTATGCAATTCAGTATTCAAGCTGACACACTGACGGAAAATCGTATCGTACTCTTCCCCCATATTGCGGGTATATATATTTTCGTTCACTTGCGGCCTCATTATTCTTTTTCGAAAGTTCAGGCTAAACCGTAGTGGACTGCAATTCCTATGAACAATGCAGCCCCCACCCAATTATTGTTGATAAAAGCTTGCAAACACTGTGCCGGTTCTCTATTTATTACTAATTTTTGCTGATAAACAAATAAACCAAGAACAATTAATAAGCCAATATAGTAAATAAAACTTATTGCCAATTGGCTTCCGACCAACAGCATAACCATTAGAAAGCTCAGTTGCAAAATGCCAATAATTAATCTGTCATCATCACCGAACAAAATCGCCGTGGACTTTACTCCAACTAGCAGGTCGTCTTCCCTGTCGGCCATTGCATAAAATGTATCATAAATTGTAGCCCACAATATATTAGCCAGAAATAATAACCATGCAATGCTAGGCACAGTATTGCTTTGAGCAGAAAATGCCATTGGAATAGCCCAGCCAAATGCCGCTCCTAAATACAGTTGCGGCAAATAAGTAAAGCGTTTCATGAAGGGATAAGTTATAGCCAAAAACAAACCTACCAGTGACATCCATATCGTCATTGTATTAAGCTGTAATACCAGAAAAAATGCCAACAAACCAAGACCAGAAAATGCCATTAATGCTTGTTTAGGCTGTAAAGTCCCTGTTGCCAATGGTCGACTTGATGTTCTGCTGATTAACCCATCAATATTTCTATCTGCAAAGTCATTAATCACACAGCCAGCACTACGCATAATGGTGACTCCTAGTGCAAATATCACCAGTACTTTTAAATCCGGCATGCCTTCAGCAGCGATCCACAATGCTGATAACGTTGGCCATAACAATAACAAAATACCGATCGGGCGATCCAAACGCATGAGTTGTACATAAGGTTTTAATCTTTCACGTAATGTTTGCACTATTCACTCCAGTCTAAAGTCGGCAAAAATATCTCATTTACCAGCAATATTTTGCCGCTTAAATAGAAATGTGATCGTCTACCCCATAATTCATCTGGACGAACTGCTTCTTCTAATACTGCCACTTCATATAACCATTGGCCAGGTTTTAGACAGGCAATCTCGATAGGGCCGCGTTTTACCGATGGATCTGTAAATAACAGTTCTCCAAGCGATTTATTACCCAATGCTTCAAAACGATGCTTCATCACCTGAAAGGTAGCCAATGGAACCACAGTGCGTGCATAGACATTGGCCTTATCACCATCCATCAATTTAACTTCACGTTGGTAAGCCATCTGTGTCATTGAAGTTCCTAAATCCAGACATTCATCAGGTAACGGCTTCATCCAGTGATTTCCTAATAACTGCACTGAAAAACCATGTTTATTGTGCGCCTTCAATCGTCTTGTCAATGAACCTGTATCAGTGAGCCACGAGGCCATTTCAGGTGGCATTAAACGCCGTTGCGGCTGATACCAACGCGTCCAATGTTTCATCGTGACATCCTTTTTTTCATTTTATACATGTCCAAAATCAATTTTGTGTCCAAACCATCTATTTATCAGGGCATCCGTATTTTCAGGTGTTGTTTGTAAAAATCGATCGGCCGCCCCTGACATCACTGATAACAGATCCTGATCTTCAAGTAGATTCGCTACTCTAAATGCTGGCAACCCTGTTTGGCGAGTACCTAATAATTCACCTGGTCCTCGCAGTTCCAGATCACGCTGAGCAATCACAAACCCATCATTAGTATCACGTAAACAACTCAATCGCGACTGACCATGTTCAGATAATGGTGGGTGATACATTAGTACACAATGACTTTGCACACTTCCTCGTCCGACCCTGCCGCGCAATTGATGCAATTGTGCCAATCCGAGACGTTCGGCATTTTCTATCACCATTAAACTGGCATTGGGTACATCGACCCCGACTTCAATCACCGTAGTAGCAATTAATAAATCAATCTCTCCTGATTTAAATGCCTGCATAGTCGATTCTTTATCGGCAGCTTTCATGCGTCCGTGCACCAAGGCTATCTTCAGATCAGGTAATGCCTGCTGCAACTCTGTTGCCGCATCTTCTGCTGCCTGACATTGCAAATGTTCTGATTCCTCAATCAGTGTACACACCCAATAAACTTGACGCTTGTCCACACATGCAGCGTGTACACGCTGTACAATTTCACTACGACGAGAGTCAGGAACCACAACCGTAGTAACCGGACTACGGCCTGGTGGTAACTCATCAATCACCGATACATTCAAATCCGCATAAGCTGTCATGGCTAAGGTTCTGGGTATCGGTGTTGCAGTCATCACCAGTTGATGAGGAAAGCTATTCACCTGACGCCCTTTATCACGTAATGCCAATCGTTGATGAACACCAAATCGATGTTGCTCATCAATCACAACCAGTCCCAGGTTGTTAAATACCACCTCATCCTGAAATAAAGCATGGGTTCCCACGGCAACCTGAATGTCGCCGGCATTTAATTCAGTAAGGACCTGCCTTCGCTGCGCTGCTGTTTGTTTCCCTGCACACCAGCCGACTTTGATTCCGAGAGGTTCCAACCATATTTTAAACGTTTGCAGATGTTGTTCTGCCAACAACTCGGTCGGAGCCATCATCACTGCTTGGTAGCCTGCCGCTACCGCTTCTACGACCGCAATGGCAGCAACCACTGTTTTTCCCGAACCCACATCGCCTTGCACTAAGCGTTGCATCGGCACGGATTGACCTATATCTGTCAGGATCTCATCCACGACACGATGTTGAGCGCTGGTTAACGGAAAGGGCAGATGGGCCAGCAATGCCTGTCGATGTTTTTTATCCCCATTGAGTATCGGTGCAGCATGTTTCTGAGTATTGGCTCTCACTCGACGCATACTGATCTGCTGTGCTAACAGTTCTTCATAGGCTAGGCGCCGTTGAGTTGGATGCTTGCGATCCAGCAACTGTTGAACATCCACATCCGGCGGTGGGCGATGCACATAGCGTAATGCCTCTGTCAAAGAATAATTGGCAACAGGATGTATGCGTACCGAATCTGATAACAGCTCTGGCATGGTCTGGCTATCGAGACAGGCTAAAGCTTGTTGCATTAATTTGCGAAAACTAAGCTGATGCAATCCTTCTGTGACCGGATAAATGGGAGTTAATTCCGCATCAACAGCGATAACTGTATCAGCAGCAATGATCTGATATTCAGGATGCACCATCTCCAGTGATGACGGACCGTTACGCACCTCGCCAAAACAACGTACTCTAGCCCCTTGTGCAAGATGTTGTTGCTGAACTTTAGAAAAATGGAAAAAACGTAACACCAGCGACCCGGTTCCGTCTTCAATATGACACAGCAGAGAGCGACGGCGACCAAATTTGATTTGGGACAAACGCACTGTGCCTTCAACCAGACATTCCTGTTGTAATCTCAGTGACCCTAAAGGCAACAACCGTGTCCTGTCCTGATATCTTAGGGGTAAATGAAACAGCAGATCCTGAATCTCTGTAATACCCAGTTTTTGTAAACGTTCAGCAACCTTGCTACCCACACCTTTCAGCACAGTGACAGGTTGCGATAACGCCACATCGTCCATCACAATTTAACGGATCAGGCTATGCGCCTAAATGCATCACAGCATCCATTTCAACAGGCACGTCTTTAGGCAATGAAGCTACACCAATTGCCGCACGTGCTGGATATGGCTGCTGAAAATACTCAGCCATAATCTCATTTACAGTGCCAAAATAGCTTAAATCAGTTAAAAAGATATTTAGCTTAACAACGTCTTGTAAACTACCACCTGCAGCCTCAGCAACAGCAGTCAAATTATCAAACACCCGACGAACCTGAGTAGAAAAATCACCTTCAATCACAGCCATGGTTTCAGGCACTAAAGGAATTTGTCCTGACAAATACACCACGTCACCAACTTTCACTGCTTGTGAATAAGTACCAATTGCTTCGGGTGCTTTTGATGTATGAATGATTTCTCGTGCCATATTGTTCTCCGTTATCACCGTTCAGAAACGGTGTATCTATAAAAGTAAGTTTTTAAAATTATGCCGGATTGAATTATTTAATTAATCCGTGTTATTCGCTCAACCATGTCAATATGTCGCAGGCGTCTAATAACGCGAGCTAAGTGTTGTCGACCAGTCACATCAATGGTTAATCTCAAATCTGAATAGCCAGTATCTCGCTCATCCACGACGACATTATCAATATTTGAACCCATTTCTGAAATAGCCACTGCAATAGTCGCCAAAACACCACGTTGATTATGCGCCTGAACTAAAATATCCACTGGAAGCTCACGAGTTACGTCATCAGCCCATACTACCTCAAGCCATTTTTCATTTTGGTCGCGTAATTTACTCGTGTTTTTACAATTTAACTGATGCACAACGATACCACGACCAGCACTGACAAAACCTTGAATAGGATCGCCTGGAATAGGATGACAACAACGAGCAAAACTGACCACCATCCCTTCCGTACCAGCAATCACTAAAGGCTGTGCCTGCTGCTCTTCAAATGTCGCGTCGTCATGTACCAATTTCTGAGCAACCCATAATACCTGTCGATTACCCAAACCAATTTCATTCAAAACCTGATCAAAATCATCAACTTCAAGCTCTTTAAGAAGTTCATCAATCTGCTGTTGAGACACATCATTCAAATTGGTTGAGAAGGCATTAAGGTGCTTATTCAATAACCTTTTACCTAACAGTACAGCCTCTTCATTACGAAGCTGTTTCAAATAATGTCGGATATTTGAGCGTGCTTTTGCTGTTGTGACAAAATTGAGCCATGCCGGGTTTGCATTAGGTGTCTTGGCGGTAATAATTTCCACAGATTGGCCTGTCTCTAATTGTGTACTTAAAGGAACCAGATGGCGGCCAACCCTTGCTGCTACACAAGAATTTCCGACATCGGAATGCACAGCATAGGCAAAATCAACCACCGTTGCACCTCTAGGTAAAGCCATGATCGCGCCTTTTGGCGTAGATACATAAACTTCATCTGGAAACAAATCGATACGTAAGTTTTCCAGAAACTCTATCGAATCACCGGAACCTTTTTGCATTTCCAGAATATTGTGTAGCCACTGACGAGCAAGACTATGAGCCTGATTACTGCCTTCACTTTTACCTGTTTTATAGAGCCAATGAGCAGCAACACCCGCTTCTGCCATTTGGTCCATATCACGTGAACGGATCTGAACTTCAACTGGCACACCATAGGGGCCAAATAACACCGTATGCAATGATTGATAACCATTAGCTTTTGGAATGGCGATATAGTCTTTAAACTTACTTTGTACCGGTTTATAAAGGTTATGTACCACGCCTAGCATGCGGTAACACGAGTCGACATCATCAACGACAATACGAAACGCATACACATCCATAACATCAGAAAATGGCAATCGTTTATTCACCATCTTCTGATAGAGGCTATAGAGATTTTTTTCACGACCCTGAATATCAGCCGTTATCCCTTCTTGCTCCATTCGGTTAAGAATGGATGCAGTGATTTGGCTGACAATTTCTTTGCGATTACCACGTGCTTTACGTACCGCGTCAGCCAACACACGGTAGCGAATTGGATATAAGACATGAAACCCCAAATCTTCCAATTCACACCGCATCAGATTCATGCCTAGACGTTGAGCTATAGGCGCATAAATCGTTAAGGTTTCATTCGCAATACGGCGACGTTTTTCTGGACGTAAATGCCCTAAAGTTCGCATATTATGAAGACGGTCTGCCAATTTAACGATGATCACTCGAATATCGCGTGACATCGCCAACATCATTTTTCTTAGATTTTCAGCCTGGGCGTGTCGCTGGGTTTCAAATGCCGCCTTGGCGAGTTTACTGACACCATCAACCAGTAAGGCCACTTCTTCGCTGAATTCGGCGGCCAGTGCTTTACGGCTAACCTTAGTATCTTCAATGACATCGTGTAACAGACCCGCCATAATGCATTCATGATCCATGTGCATCATAGCTAAAACATGGGCTACAGCTAATGGGTGGGAGATATACGGTTCACCTGAACGGCGAGTCTGGCTACCATGCGCCTGCTCAGCAAAAAAATAGGCACGACGAATATCATCGACCTGCTTGCTTTCTAAATAATTGGACGTCGCAAAGCACAAGTCTTCAATCGTAAGTTGGGGTTCAGAATCATGAACCAGCTCCAGCTCAGAAGCGACTGTTGTCTTTGCGTTCACAAGATTTAGTCTTCTGCTTGTAACTCTTCTTCGCTTACGATGCTTTCTTCAGCATGCTGACGGGCACTGCTTTTTTCCAGAATACTGGCATCAATCAAACCCGCTGCAATTTCACGTAATGCAAGCACGCTTGGTTTATCATTATCAATCTCAACCATGGGTTCGGCACCCATTGCAATTTCACGTGCACGTTTAGCCGCGATCAGCACTAACTGAAAACGATTTTCAACGTTGTCCAAACAATCTTCCACTGTTGTACGTGCCATTTCATTTACCCCAAAATAAAAACATTTAATTTTACGAAATATCCAGCACTTAGGCCAGAAGTTCTGTCAACAATTGTTGGTGAACCTGTTTTTGAACAGTCAGCGAATGTCGCTTTGCCTTAATAACGGCAGCTAAATTTCCCAACGCTTGATCAAAATCATCATTCACTATCAAATAATCAAACTCAATATAATGCGACATCTCAGCCTCAGCGTCTCTCATCCTGCGAGCAATTGTCTCTTCATCATCTTGTCCCCTACCACGCAAACGTTGTTCTAGAGCCAACTTCGATGGCGGTAGAATAAAAATACTAATCGAATCAGGATAATTTCTACGAACTTGGGCTGCACCCTGCCAGTCAATTTCAAGAATCACATCGTAACCCTGTTTTAACTGTGCCATTACAGCCTCAGACGATGTGCCATAAAAATTATCAAAAACAGTAGCAGATTCTAAAAATGCGCCCGCGTCACGCATTTGCGCAAATTGTTCCTGATTGATGAAAAAATAATCCTGACCATCAACCTCACCTGCACGAGCTGGACGCGTGGTATGAGAAACCGACAAACGTATGCTTGGATGTTTGGCCACCAGTGCATTCACTAAACTGGTCTTTCCCGCACCCGAGGGCGCAGCTACTATAAAAAGACTGCCACTCATATCATTTTCCTACTCAATATTCTGTATCTGCTCACGCATCTGTTCTATCAACACTTTTAACTCCACTGAATTTTGAGTGGTATCTGTGTTAATCGATTTTGATGCCAGAGTGTTGGCTTCGCGATTCAATTCCTGCATTAGAAAGTCTAATCGACGACCGACCTGTTCATCACGTTGCAATACATTTTGTACTTCCGTGACATGGTTTTGTAATCGATCCAACTCCTCTGCCACATCGCTCTTCTGTGCCAGTAAGACCAATTCCTGTTCCAAGCGTTCAGGATCTAGATTGACTTTCAATTCTTCAACGCGAGTCAGCAACCGTTCTCTATGCTGAGCAAGAATTTCGGGCATTCGTTGACGTGTCTCAATCGCAATAGTGTTAATGTCATCACAGCGTTGTTCGATCATTTTTTGCAGTGCTGCCCCTTCTGTTTCACGCGTAGTGATCAATTCATCAATGGCGTGATTTAAGGATGCCAGCACCGTTTTATTTAAACTGTCTTGATCCAATGTATCGGCCTTTAGAACACCTGGCCATTGCAATACTTTTAACATATCAATCGGTGCGGGACGCGTGGTCATCATGGCCAAAGCATCACAGTTTTCTATCACTGATCTCGCCAATGACAAATCCATTTCCAACGATATCTCCTGCTGTTCAGGCACTTTATAACGCAGCACAGCATCAACCTTACCTCTTGCCAACTTATCGGCAAACAGTTTTCTTATTTGCATTTCCAAAGGCCGGAATCGCTCATCAAGACGAAGGGAGACTTCAAGGTAACGGTGATTAACACTTCGAACTTCCCACGTCAGGTCACCTTGTTCTGTTTGCTCCTCATGTCGAGCAAATGCAGTCATACTCCGGGTCACTATAGTTCCTAAAATTTGCTGGTAATAACACATCTTAACCAAAAGACTGGGCAAAAAGCACCCGTTATGTTGCCATAGCCACGTATAATGTCGCCATTATCTAAATTATAAGGAACTGTTCTATGCGTCCCAGCGGTCGTCAGCCCCATGATCTACGCAACATCACTATCACTCGCAATTATACTAAACATGCTGAAGGAGCTGTGTTGGTAGAATTTGGAGACACCAAAGTCCTATGTACTGCTTCGGTAGAAGAACGCATTCCACAATTTCTGCGCGGCAAGGGCGAAGGCTGGGTAACGGCTGAATACGGCATGTTGCCACGCTCAACCGGTAGCCGTATGGCACGTGAATCTGCCCGAGGAAAGCAAGGCGGTCGAACCATGGAAATTCAACGTCTTATAGGACGTTCTCTTCGTGCAGCCATTGATTTAAAAGCCCTTGGCGAACGTAGCATCACCATTGATTGTGATGTCATTCAAGCCGATGGCGGTACACGAACTGCTTCGATTACAGGCGCCTTTGTCGCATTACACGATGCAATTGATTATTTGCTGACAAAGAAAAAAATTAAAAAAAGTCCGCTACATGGTCAAATTGCCTCCGTGTCAGTGGGTATTTATCAAGGAACAGCAGTACTTGATCTCGATTATGCTGAAGATTCCAGTGCCGAAACAGATATGAATGTAGTTATGAATGATGCTGGTGCTTATATAGAACTACAAGGCACTGCTGAAGGTCATGCCTTCCGTGCTGATGAGCTGCAAGCCATGCTAGATCTCGCCAAAGAAGGCATTGAGACTTTGATGGTCAAACAACGTGAAGCCTTGTCTGAATAATGACAAAAATTGTTTTAGCCAGTGGTAACAAGGGAAAATTAACCGAATTTTCCCAGTTGTTTTCCCCAATGAAGATTGAGGTCGTACCACAATCTGACTTCAAAGTACCTGAAGCCGAAGAAATCGGTTTGAGCTTTGTCGAAAATGCCATCATCAAAGCTCGTAATGCAGCTCACCATACTGGGTTAGCAGCGATTGCAGATGATTCTGGCATTGAAGTTGATGCATTGAACGGTGCACCAGGGATATATTCAGCTCGCTACGCAGGTTTAAATGCCAGTGATGACGAAAATCTTCATGCACTCCTGACCGCATTACAAGATGTGCCAGACAATGAACGAACAGCCCGTTATCAGTGTCTATTGGTTTACATGCGTCATGCAGAAGATCCG
>JAOUJZ010000010.1 GCA_029882915.1 Gammaproteobacteria bacterium
GTTTGTGTTTTTCACGAAAAGGACTTGCTTTATCGACCAGAGCTGCCAGTTGCTTAGTGGTGACTATCGGAGTGTGTTCTCGGGTTTCAACAATCGCTCGTGCGATTCGTTTGCCAAAACGTTCTTCACCCAGTGTTTTCAAAACAACGGCGATGTCATCCATATCAGCAGTTGCCAGCCATTCAGCCGCACTCATTCCAACACCAGGATTCATCCGCATGTCCAACGGACCATCTTTTTGAAAACTAAAGCCTCGTTCTGCAACATCAAGCTGAGGAGAAGACACGCCGATATCTAATAAAATACCGTCGATTTTTCCCTGCCATAAACGTGAATTTACAGCTGCTGCCATTTCAGAAAAAGAGCATTGTTCAATACTAAATCTGGAATCTTTTTGAGCTAATCTTTGACCTTCGGCAATCGCGAGGGGGTCTTTATCCAGACCCAATAAGCGACCTTTATCAGATAATTGGGCTAAAATTTTCCGAGCATGTCCACCTCGCCCAAATGTGCCATCAACGTAAATACCATCAGCTTTAATAGCCAAAGCGGCAACTGTCTCACTTAACAAGACTGGTAAATGTTCTGAATGGTTATCAGTCATATTCCCGCCCTAAATCGAGAGGCTTTCTAATTCAGTCGGTAAAATACCGTCAAAATCTTCTTCCAGACAGTCATCCATCAAGGAGTTCCATGTCTGCTCATCCCACAATTCAAATTTATTGCCTTGGCCAATCATCACCGTATTCTTTTCCAGACCAGCGAATTCACGTAATTTTGCTGGCAATAAAATTCGGCCGTTGTTATCCATTTCGCATTCTGTGGCATAACCTAACAACATACGTTTCAAACGGCGTACTTGTGGATTCAAGCTCGGTAATGTTGATAATTTTTTCTCAACTGCTTCCCATTCTGGCAAAGGGTATAGCTGTAAACAATGATCAGAATGATCAATCGTGATTATCATGCGCCCCTCACAACAGACGTCCAGATGCTTACGGAACTTGGCTGGGATCGCCATCCGCCCTTTTGCATCCAGATTGAAAGTTGCTACACCTCGAAACACACGCTGTCCTCAAATTTATTAGGATCCACTTTGATCCACTTTTACCCACTTACCGACACTATAGGAGTGCTAATACCCGGTGTCAAGCATGAAAACAATCAAAATCCTCTTTTCAGGACAATGACTTAGCGTTGTTTTACAAAAGTGGGGAGTAATGCATTTTTGCGACAGGCAAGGACTACTTTTTTATCAAAAAAGTGGGGTTGGAAGTTAAAGTAAATTCTAGCTATTAATAAATAATTTGCAGTTCCATTAATCGCAAAAAAAACTAAAATCCCAGCACACCCTTCACCATCAAATAAAGAAATATTCGCGGAAAAAGACAAAGCGTTGCACATCGTGAGTATCTGAAAAAAGAAAAAAGTGAGATGGCCGATAAGCCGGGTTCTGTCGAGAACAATCATTCATCTGGGACAAACGTCACCGTTTGCCTCAAGCAACCTACCCAGGAACCGTGCGGACCACACGTGTTTGCAAGCAAACTGCTCCTCTATTTGGTCTTGCTCCAGGTGGGGTTTACCCTGCCACGACTGTTACCAGTCGCGCGGTGCGCTCTTACCGCACCATTTCACCCTTACCTGATTACTGAGAATCAGGCGGTATATTTTCTGTGGCACTTGCCGTAGGCTCACGCCTCCCAGAAGTTATCTGGCACCCTGCCCATTGGAGCCCGGACTTTCCTCACTTAAAGTCAAACTAAAAGCGCGATTGTCTGGCCATCTCAACGGTTAATTTTACCTTAATCGGACTATTTATGCTGAAGTTTAAGCGCCATGTCGTAAGCAGTATTTTTACTTACTTCTAATAATGATGAGGTGATAGCTGCCGCTTTTTTTACTGGTAGCTCTTTTAACAGGATAGTCAAAACACGATTGATCTCAACTTCATCGGCACTCTGCTGTTGTTTGACTCCTTCCACTAGCAATACACATTCCCCTCGCTGCTGATTTTCATCATTAGCCACCCAATCTAATAACTCGGCCAGTGGCTTCGTTTCAATGGTTTCGTGCAGTTTAGTGAGCTCACGTGCCAGACATGCTGAGCGATCCTTTCCAAATATTGCCACCATATCCATCAATGTGGCCTGTATACGTCGCGGACTTTCATAGAAAATTAAAGTGCGATTCTCTGTTGCAAGGTTTTGCAATGCTTGCTGACGCGCCCCTTGTTTAGAAGGCAAAAATCCTTCAAAGGCAAAACGATCCGATGGTAGGCCAGATGCTGAAAGGGCAGCGATCAATGCGCAACTCCCCGGTACAGGCACAACAAGAATGCCATGTTCTCGTACCAGTGAAACCAATCGATAGCCAGGATCACTAATCAAAGGTGTACCTGCATCACTGATTAAGGCCACAGACTCACCTTGTTGTAGTCTTGTTAATAACACTTCACTACGCTGTTGTTCGTTATGTTCATGCAGTGAAACAATGGGCGTAGTAATAGAAAAATGTTGCAATAAATGTCCGCTATGGCGTGTGTCCTCAGCGGCAATCACCGCAACGTGCTGTAAGACATCGATTGCACGTTGAGACATATCCGATAAATTACCGATCGGTGTGGCCACAATATAGAGTGTTGCTGTTTCATTTTCTGACACGGAAAGAAAACCTTATGAAGATAACTCAGTTCTGGTCGTAATATACGCGAACAGGTAAGATGTTTCCTTATATTGTTCACCATAGATCATAAAATATGCATCAGCGAATTTATTTAACCTTAATCCTCCTTGTTGCTTTCGCTCTGTCTGCGTGTCAGCCGCCCTTACCAACAACTATCATCAAACCTGATAGTTCGGTCGTCATGGAAGCCGAAGCCGCAGAAAAATCTGGAGACTACCTCCTTGCAGCTCAACGATATTTTGCGTTAGCATCTACATCCAAAGGTAAACAACAAGCCCTATTTTACCTGAGATCTGCTCTGTCTTATTGGCAAATAAGGCAATATGAACAGGTTTTAACTAGCCTGGAAAACGTCAACCGCCAACTACTCAGTTCCCCTCAAAAAGTTGATGCTGCATTGCTAGAAGCTGAGGTTGCTTTGGCGCAGTCACACCCAGAGCATATAGTGACAGCACTTTCTAGTATTGACCTGCAATATGCTGATGCTACTCAACACAAACGTACCCTTGAACTCAAAATTAGTGCCTACGAGCTGACACAAAACTGGCTGGAAAAAGTCAATGCCCACATTGAGCTTTCACCCTTACTGACTGAAGCGGGGCGCGAACAAAATCAACGTGCGATATGGCAATCTTTAATGTCATTAACACCACAAGCTCTGGATTTATTCAATCCAGGCATGGCACCAGCAATTGATAGTGGATGGTTCTCATTGGCCTATATTATTAAGAGCTATCAATCAAACCCTGATGCCCTGACCGTAGCAATTGAAGATTGGCACCGTAATTACCCTAATCATCCTGCAAAACCTGACCTTTATAAAAAAAGTCTGGAAACAGGTACTCGACTGCCTCAGCAACTGAATAATATTGCCATTCTATTACCCGAAACTGGTCCCTATGCTGCCGCTGCACGAGCGATTAAACAAGGAATAATTGCTGCTCATTACACTGCTCATTCAGACACGGGATTGCATTTTCTTGATATAAAGACCGATAAACAAACCGGCCAGAGTAATGTATGGCAACAATATCAACATGCCATTGAACTTGATGCCAGCCTCGTGCTTGGCCCACTGGATAAAGTTTCCATTCAGGTATTGGCTAATGCAGAGGAATTGCCAGTTCCAGTACTGGCTCTCAACCGTCTGACAAATAACGTCCAGAAATACAATTTATTTCAATTTGGTCTCGCCCCTGAGGACGATGCAATTGCAGTCGCAAACTATGCAACAAGAAAAGGGTTTCAGCGAGCAGTTATACTTTCGCCAGACAGCGACTGGGGCAAACGAGTTGCTTCTACATTTAGCGATCAATGGTTAAATAGTGGTGGTGTTTTACTCAATCAGGGCAACTACAATGAGTCTGACAGTGACTTTTCATCAGTCATTAAACCATTGTTCGGTCTTGATGCCAGCAAAGAGCGACATACAACACTGAGGCAAACTCTCGGAATTCCTTTGGAATTTGAACCTCGTCGGCGTCAGGATATTGATTTTCTTTTCCTAGCTGCTCAACCATTAAAGGCTCGCCAATTACTACCGCAATTAAAATTTCACCGTTCGGGAAGCCTGCCGATTATTGCAACTTCCCATGCATATAGCGGTTACGAAAATAGTCAGCAGGATATCGATCTAAATGGTCTGATCATTAACAATATTCCATGGTTATTTTCTGATGCAGCTTTGAAAGACCCTGCTTATATGGCATTACGCAACAATCCCCCTACGAATTTTGAACAATCTATTCGTCTATATGCCCTTGGTGCAGATGCATATCGTCTTATCCCTGAACTAAATAGTATGACCCGTTCTCAAGAGACCATCTTTGACGGTGCCACGGGTAAACTTTCTATCAATGAAACAGGCCACATTAATCGAGAGACTCAATGGGCTACTTTCAAACGCGGTAAAATCAGACCATTGCCTCCAATTACTGACCATTCGCCTCAGGAATGACAGTTCACTGTACAGGAGCTCAGGCTGAACAAATGGCCTTGACGTATCTGGAACAACAAGGTTTATCTGTCATTGATCAGAATTATCATAGTCGCCGCGCTGAAATTGATTTAATCATGGTGGATAAAGACACCCTCGTTTTTATTGAAGTGCGTTTTCGTAAATCAGAAAAATATGGCAGCGCACTAGAAAGTGTCAATTATCAGAAACAAACTCGCATCATACGTACTGCGACACATACCTTCAGAAAAATCCCTCCCAACCCTCAGGGTATCGATTTGATGTCGTCGTAATTAGCCCAAATAATGACATCTTTGACATCATTTGGGTTAAGGATGCGTTCCAGATCAACTAATTCAATTGGTAGAAGCAGTAGCCAACGGTCAATTGACCAGCCATAATAACCACTTCAAAAATATCAGGATGTAACCAATGTCAACGTTCAAGTTTGTTTTATTACTCATCATTCCGATCGTTCTATTACAGGGTTGTGCAACGGCTGTTGTCACAGGTGCAGCAACCGGAGCATCCATCGCGCATGACCGTCGTTCGGCAGGGGCTGTAATTGATGACCAAGGCATTGAATTCAAAGCAGCTTATGCCTTATTCAATAACAAGGAAATCTATAATCAAAGCCACATAAGCGTCACCAGTTATAACGGAATTGTACTCGTTACCGGGGAAACGCCCACTGAAGAATTAAAACAAAAAGTCACAGCCGAAATTAAAGCCATTAACAAAGTTCGTCGCATCCATAATGAACTCATTATTGCAGCTCCCAGTGCTCTACCATCACGAAGTAGTGATACCTGGATTACCTCCAAAATAAAAACCAAATTGACAACGAATTCTCAGGTAAACCCTTTATATATTAAGGTCGTCACTGAACATGGCGTGGTTTATCTGATGGGTATAGTTAGTCATGCTGAGGCGGATAAAGCACTGGAAATTGTCACGCAATCTGCTGGTGTGCAACGTGTTGTTAAAATTTTTGAATATACTGATTGAACATGATTTTTGACCTCTCATATGCAACATGAGAGGTCGGTGTTTATCAGTTTAAAAGGGTTTAACT
Organism: Gammaproteobacteria bacterium; assembly: GCA_029882915.1. Taxonomy (GTDB): domain Bacteria; phylum Pseudomonadota; class Gammaproteobacteria; order Nitrosococcales; family Methylophagaceae. Next base: position 5,718 of record JAOUJZ010000010.1, read on the forward strand.
ATGGCCAGAATCACCACGGCTATGAGTGCCAGAACAGGTAATTCATTAAACCAGCGATAAAATATGTGTGATCGCTTATTGGCATCGTCACTAAATAGCCTGACCAATCGACCACAATAACCATGATAAGAAAATAACAACACTACTATTATCAACTTAACGTGCAACCAAGACATAGTGGCGATCTGCTCCGCCGAGTAAAAACTCACCAACCATCCACCAGAAACAAGTGTCAATATCGCACTTGGCGTCATTATGCCTTTATAAAGCTTGCGTTCCATGACCTTGAATCGCTCTTTACTGACTGTGTCATCACTCATCGCGTGATAGACAAAAAGTCGTGGCAGATAAAACAGTGCTGCAAACCACGTCACTACAAAAATAATATGGAAAGCCTTAACCCATAACATTCTCTACCCCTTTTTTTGTTATCAATGTTACTATCAGTTTAACTCACTATGGAGAGCATCATGTCAACCGATAACTCTGCTAACCGCCGTCAATTCAGTCGTATTCCATTTGAAGCAAAGGCACATATTAACGCTGGCCACGGTGAATTACACCTTAATTGTAACGTTATTGATGTTTCATTGAATGGCATACTTATCGCTAAGCCAGACAACTGGCGAGGAAAACTCGAAGAACATTTTCAAATTGATTTGTTACTTGAAAATGGTCAATTGGTGATCAAAATGGATGCCGCTGTTGCTCACATTGATAAAGGATCCATCGGATTTATCTGTAAGCACATTGATTTAGACAGTATTTCTCACCTAAAACGACTGGTAGAACTCAATCTTGGTGATGAAGAACTGCTACATCGTGAGTTGTCATCCTTAATTCACTAGTGCTAACTTCTACTCTGCTTGTTTTAGCGCATTTATAGCTTCTGACAAGTGCTGAACAGCTATCACCTTAATGCCTTTAATAGTTTTGTGCGGTGTATTGGCTTTCGGCACAATAGCATGGGTAAAGCCATGTTTTGCTGCATCACGGATCCGTTCTTCTCCTGCCTGTACCGGCCGAATTTCCCCCGTCAGTCCAACTTCTCCAAATAAAACCCAATCACGTGGAATCGCTCGGTCATGCAAACTTGATAACACCGCGGCCAGTACTGCCAAATCAGCACCTGTTTCGCTTAATTTAACCCCACCCACAACATTAATAAATACATCCTGATCACTACAAGTAATACCGCCATGACGGTGTAAAATTGCCAGTAACATAGCTAGGCGGTTTTGCTCCATGCCCACTGATACCCTTCTAGGGTTTCCAAGTGGACTATCATCCACCAGCGCCTGCACTTCAACCAGCATCGGACGACTGCCTTCACGAATCACTGTCACCACACTGCCTGCCACGGCTGCTTCACCACGCGATAAGAAAATAGCGGATGGATTACTGACTTCTTTTAGTCCTAGTTCAGTCATGCCAAATACGCCTAACTCATTGACCGCTCCAAAGCGATTTTTAACGGCTCGTAATATTCGAAATCGTGTTGAAGTATCCCCTTCAAAATACAGAACGGTATCCACCATATGTTCTAATACCCGCGGACCAGCCAGTGCGCCTTGTTTAGTAACATGCCCAACCAGAATCAATGTAGTACCACTAGATTTGGCAAAACGAACCAGTTGAGCGGCGCTTTCACGCACCTGTGCCACTGTACCTGGGGCAGACTGTAAGAGCTCGGTAAACACCGTCTGAATTGAGTCGATCACCATCACCTGTGGTTTTCGAGCATGGGCTGTGGCAATCATTTGTTCAGCATGCGTTTCTGCTAGTAAATCCAGTGGCGACTGATGCAATTGTAAACGTTCGGCACGTAACCGTATTTGTTGTAGCGATTCTTCACCACTGATATAGAGTGGATTAACGCCACTGGCATCCGCCATCAATGCCATGGCTTGTAATAATAATGTGGATTTCCCAATACCAGGGTCACCGCCAATCAGAACCACTGATCCAGTGACCAAACCACCGCCTAACACTCTATCAAGCTCAGGTAAGCCCGTTGTCCACCGTACAGCCTTTTCTGAAGTCACCTGACTCAATGCCTGAACTTCACTTTGTTGTTCGCCTGCGTAACTACTATGACGGCTGATCATTGCCTGACTTGTCGGAGAAGAAATTTGAATTTCTTCTTCCAGACTATTCCATGCACCACAATCAGAGCAACGCCCTGCCCATTGTGGTGTTTGCCCACCACACTCTTTACAGCGGTATAACCGTTTCGGTTTAGCCATGATGGTATTCCCTTACTACCCGCTCACTGATTTGGCATAACAACTCATAGGGAATGGTTCCGGCCTGTTGAGCAACATCTTCCACAGCCAACATATCATTTCCCCACAGGCAGACTTCATCCCCTAAACTGGAACCTGAAATATCCGTCAAATCAATAGCTATCATATCCATTGATACTCGCCCCAATACCGGGACGCTTTTATGTCCAATTATTACACTACCAACATCAGAAAGCTGGCGGTTATAGCCATCACCATAGCCAATACTCACAATACCAACACGTGTATACTGACTGGCAGTCCAATCTCCGCCATAACCAACCTGATCACCAGTCTGTAACTCTTGAACTGCAATCACTACTGATTTAAGCTGCATGACAGGCTTGAGACCGAGATCACTGGCTGTTCGATTATCAAAGGGAGAAACACCATAAAGCATCAGGCCGGGACGGATCCAGTCACCATGACTATCAGAAATAGATATAATTGCTGCTGAATTCGCCATACTAATTGGTGTGTTGTATTTGTCTGCACACTGTTTAAGGAGTTCAAGCTGCTTTTGATTGCGAGGGTCATTTGTCAGCTCGGCACTAGCAAAATGACTCATCAGACCCGGCTTATCTGTGAGGTTTGAACTTGCAGATAATAACTGCATTGCCTCACCAATTTTGTCAACGGCTAAGCCCAGGCGATGCATACCTGTTTCCACCATTAACCAACAAAATTTCAGAGGCGTATTTAGTTGAATACTGTTGACTAATTCAATTTGAGTCAGATTATGAAAGACTAGTGAAAGGGAATAATCAGCAGTTAGCTGGAGTGCATCTGACGACATCACACCTTCTAATATAACGATGGGCTGCTTAATGCCAAGCTCACGTAATCGTATGCCTTCTGACAATCGTGCTACTGCAAAGGCATCACTATCAATTAAAGCCTGAACCACTTGTGCATAACCATGACCATAGGCATTGGCTTTAACAACCGACATCACCCGACTAGTCGGTGCAAGCTCCTTAATCCGTGAAAGATTATGTTTAAGGGCGCTTAAATCTATGCTGGCAACAGGATAGGACTGCACGGTTATTGATCACTGTAATCGTCATAATTGTTATATGCGAAGTTCTCAAATCGCGTGTATTTCCCCTGAAATGTCAGAGCAACAGTGCCTATAGGACCATTCCGTTGTTTACCTATAATAATCTCGGCCTTGCCTTTATCTGCAGAATCTTCATTATAAACTTCGTCACGATAAATAAAGACTATTAAATCAGCATCCTGCTCGATCGCACCCGACTCACGTAAATCAGACATAATTGGTCGTTTGTTTGGGCGCTGCTCCAGACTTCGGTTTAGCTGTGATAAAGCGACCACTGGCACGCTGAGTTCTTTTGCCAGCGCTTTTAAAGAACGTGATATTTCAGAAATTTCAGTCGCCCGGTTTTCGTTACTGCCACTACTGCCTTGCATAAGCTGAATATAGTCAATCACTATCAAGCTTAACCCATGCTCACGTTTTAATCTGCGGGTACGTGCACGTAGCTCTGTTGGCGTTAAAGCAGGAGTATCATCAATAAACAAAGGCGCTTCATTAAGCAAAGCAATAGCAGAGGTTAGCCTTGGCCAATCATCATCATTTAAGCGTCCAGTACGTAAACGATGCTGATCAATTTGCCCTAATGATGACAACATCCGCATCGCCAGTGCATCTGCAGGCATTTCCATGCTGAATACAGCAACAGGCTCTTTACTTTTAATTGCAGCATTCTCGGCCAGATTCATCGCAAACGTGGTTTTACCCATTGATGGTCGTCCTGCGACAATAACCAGATCAGCTGGTTGCAAACCCGACGTTTGCATATCAAAATCAGTAAAACCTGTAGAAAGTCCCGTAATAGGGCTATCTTGCTCGAACAAGGTGTCAATGCGATCAACTACCTTGCTCAAAACCTCTTTAACCTGAACAAAGCCACCACCACGTTTGGCACCTTTTTCTGCTATTTCAAAAACTTGCCGCTCAGCCAAATCCACCATGTCTTCGCTACTGCGACCATCAGGATTAAAAGCAACATTAGAAATGGAGGTGCCAACAGCTATCAACTGCCGTAGAACGGAACGTTCACGCACAATTGAGGCATAAGCAACAATATTGGCGGCACTAGGCGTATTTCGAGCTAATGAACCTATATAGGCCAGCTGGCCTACTTTATCCAGTTCGCCACGCTTATCATGCCATTCAGCAAGCGTGATGACATCAACGGGGTGTGATTGCTCAAATAAATCAGAAATGGCACGGAAAATCAGCTGGTGATCGTGGCGATAGAAGTCATGTTCTACAAGCAGGTCGGCAACTTTCTCCCAACTGCTATTATCCAGCATGAGACCACCCAGCACAGATTGCTCGGCTTCAATAGAATGTGGGGGAACCTTCAGCGCCTCTGTGGCAGCATCCTTGTAAGATTCAAGATATGATAAATCTTCCACAGCAGTCACCCAAGTTATACATACACATTACCAGACAGTTAAAAACCACTTACGTGCCATTAACTGAATAGAATAATAAATGGAGCCGTACTTGAGTACGGCTCCATCGGTCTTACTTTTTACGCGTCTTCTTGCGCCTTAGCAATTGCTTCAGCTTCTTCCAAAGCTGCGGCTTTTGCTTTCTCTGCTTCTGCAGATTCAGCTTGCGCCTGAAGTTGTGCTTCTGATGTGATGTTGACTTTTACAGTCACAACCACATCTGAGTGTAATTGAACATCAATGTCGTATTCGCCTGTGTGGCGTAGTGGGCCACCTGGAAGACGTACTTCATTACGATCAATATCAGCACCGGCAGCGTTCAACGTTTCAGCAATATCAGCTGCACCGATTGAACCAAATAGCTTACCTTCAATACCAGCATTAGCCATGATATTAACATCACCCGCTGCTACCAGTTTGACTTTGCGTTTTTCTGCTTCTGCCTGCAATTTGGCAGCCGCCGCTTCAAGTTCAGCACGACGTGCTTCAAACACTTCTCTGTTTCTCTTGTTTGCTGGTAACGCTTTACCTGTTGGTACTAGGTAATTACGCCCAAAACCAGATTTGACCGCTACTTCGTCGCCTAGATTACCAAGCTTCTGCACTTTTTCTAGCAAAATTACTTGCATCGTTCTACCCTCGTTCGCAGTGAACCACTGCTCTTTAAGTCACTCGTCCCTTTCAATTGAAAATCGACGAAAATTAAACCACTGTTCCAAAACACCTATTGTCGCGAGTAAAACCACCATCTGCGGCATCATCACAACCAGCAGTACGTACACTGCTACTAACCAAAATCTATGTTTTTGCTGTTGTTTAACAATAGTATGCACCACTGATAAACCTTGCAAAGCAAACACCAGCAACATCACCGGCAAACAATCTCGTAACACTGCTAACATGTCACTTAAAGGCGATATGGTAATCACCATCAATGCAACCGTTACCACTGCAGCAAATTTGCCGAGTCTGAGTTGACAATACTCACTCGCAAAACCACCCGGATTATACAGTGATGCCTGCCATGCCCGGCCAATGAGCATTCCCAGCATCACATTCATGCTCAGACCTGCTGCAACTAGACCAGTCATCATGCCTGACAAACTAAGCACCAGTGCTTGTGTTTGAGTTTGATCTAATTGCCAACCTGGTTGCTGGCTAATTATATCCATAACTGGTTCAATAAATTGTTGCCACCATTGTACTGGATCCGACAACAATATATATGTACCAAACACAAGCAAAATGCCTAAACCACCAGCAGCCAATAAACTTGCTGCCAATGATCGCGTATAACCCAACACCAAGGTAATTACCAATACTGGTAACCAACTTGATATCAAAAACAATCCTGAAAGATAAAATTTGTTCAGCAACAATCCGGCAAATAATGCAAAGATTACCGATGCTGCTACTACAATTTTCAATCCTTCTTTGGGCCCTATACGCAATGTACAGAGCGCTATCAAGCCACTCGCCAAATAACTGAGTGGCGGTAACATCAAAGCAGTGATCGAAAGTAATGCAATCGCCATGGCTGCCTGCCATCGTCCTTGCATTGAAAATACTGCAATATGCCGCAGCATACTTTCGTTATGCTTTATTTTGGTTTGATGTTTTGAATAACAACACCAGCCTTACTTATGCATATCGCAGTAAGGAATCAATGCCAGGAAACGTGCACGTTTGACACAGTTAGACAACTGACGTTGGTAACGTGCTTTAGTACCCGTAATACGGCTAGGAACAATCTTCCCTGTTTCTGTGATGTAGTTTTTAAGTAAGTTTACATCTTTATAATCGATTTGTTTAACACCTTCAGCGGTGAAACGACAAAATCTTCTACGTCTAAAAAAACGTGCCATGGTTATGCTCCTAAATTAATATGCATTTTCGCGTTTGCGCGGTTTTTCTTCGTCATCTTTACGCATCATAGGTGATGGCTCTGTAATAGCTTCATCACAATTTACGACAAGATTACGAATAACAGCATCATTAAAACGGAAAGCAGTCGTTACTTCATCTAGCTGAGCAACGTCACATTCAACATTCATTAATACATAATGTGCTTTGTGCACTTTATTGATTGGGTAAGCCAATTGACGGCGACCCCAGTCTTCCAAACGGTGAACTGAACCACCATTGCTTGTGAAAACCTGTTGATATTTTTCAATCATTGCAGGGACTTGCTCGCTCTGGTCAGGGTGGACCAGAAACACAATTTCGTAATGTCTCATATGAGCTCCTCACGGTTTAAACAGCCCCCTAAAAGTTTTTTCAGGAGGCAAGGAGTTTTACCCTAATCTAACGGGCAATCAATAATTTTACGTTACTTTGTTAGCTGACCACAAGTTACGTTGACGACTGGCTTCAAACAGGCACACACCAGCAGCAACTGATACGTTCAAACTTTCCGCTCCACCTTGCATTGGAATATAGACCACCTGATCACAGTTTTCACGTGTCAAACGGCGAATACCGCGCCCTTCTGCTCCAAGAATAATCGCTAGCGGCCCTTTCAGGTCTATATCAAAAAGTGTTGTCTCACTGTCGCCTGACGTACCCACCAGCCAGACACCTCGTTGTTGTAATTCGCGCAAAACGCGGGCTAAATTGGTCACTTGGACAAAAGGCAATCGCTCCGCAGCTCCACTGGACACTTTTAATGCGGTACTGGTTAATCCTGAAGCACGATCTTTAGGCGCAATTACAGCATGAGCCCCGGCGGCTTCAGCGGTGCGCATACACGCACCTAAATTATGTGGGTCCTGAACACAATCCAATATCAGCAATAATGGAGGAACATTAAGATCATCCAGTAATTTATATAAATCAGTTTCATCTAAATTACCCAAGGGGCGACATCGCGCTATGCCGCCTTGATGACGGGCATCAGGCATCATCTCATCAAGCTGTTCTCTTGACACCTTTTGGGGCACGATACCATGTTGCTTAGCCGCACCGATGATCGCTGTTACTCGTGCATCCTCGCGCTCATCTGCCAACCAGACTTCTGTGACACGCGTTACCGGTAACTCAAGTGCTGCCTGTATCGCATGTAAACCAAAAATCAAATCATTGCGTGTTTCAACAGCACTATCAGATTTCTGAGTCCTGCGGCGTTTGATATGCTTCTGATTCTTGTCCTTCGACAATGGGTTTGACATAAATTTCTACTCGACGATTTAATTGACGACCCGCTTCGGTATCGTTGGTTGCTCTGGGTTGTTGTTCACCACGTCCGACCGTCACCAGTCGATCATATAAAATGCCTTGTGATTCGAAATAGTCGGCAACTGATTGAGCACGACGCTGAGACAACTCCATATTATAACTTTCTGCACCGACACTGTCGGTGTGCCCCACCACATGAATTACTGTCTGAGGGTAACGTTCCAAAATACCAGACACTTTCTGAAGTGTCGGCATAAAGGCTGATTTCAAACTTGCGCTATCAAAATCAAACGATACTTCACTAGCAATATCGATCTTCAAGGTTTCATCTTGTAGCCGTTTCACTTCCAGCTCATGATTAGCCTGTTCTTCAGCTAATGCCGCTTCCATCTCTTGTTGCTGTTTGTCCATATAATGGCCAACACCAGCACCCGCAAGAGCACCTACTGCTGCACCAATCAATAATCCACGCTTATCATTTTCAATTGAATGGCCTAAAACTGCACCTGTCACGGCACCGACTGCCGCGCCGACTTTAGCACGCTGATTGGGGTCATCAGTAGCACAAGCAGTCAACCCTACTGTTATTGCTGTAACTAATACTAATTTTTTCATTAGTGATCTCCCTATAAAAATTAGACCGTCAGACACACGATGATTATACTTCCTTCTCTCCTAAAAATCGCAGAGTATCTTATGGAAAACAGTTTTATCCCCGTTAATATCGCCTTACTAACAATCTCTGATACCCGTAATAGTGACAACGATACCTCTGGAAAGATTCTGCGTGAGCGTATTATGGATGCTGGTCACCAACTTGCTGCACAATTGATCGTTCCCGATGATATCTATCAGATACGCGCTGTTATTTCACAATGGATTGCAGATACCGGCGTTCAAGCTGTTATCACAACTGGCGGTACCGGTTTAACTGGTCGTGATGGCACGCCAGAAGCGGTCAAAGTGTTACTAGATAAAGAAATAGAAGGGTTTGGGGAACTGTTTCGCCAGATTTCATATCAGGACATTCGTACTTCCACAATCCAGTCCCGAGCTTTAGGTGGTGTTGCCAATGGTACATTTATTTTCTGCCTTCCCGGCTCATCAGGTGCCTGTAAAACAGCTTGGGATGATATTCTTAAAGAACAACTGGATATTCGCCATCGGCCCTGCAACTTTGTAGAACTGATGCCACGATTGTTAGAAAAGTGATTACCGTCATACTATACACTACCGCTGGCTGCCACTTATGTGAACTTGCTGAAGCTATGTTGCAGGATATGTCATCACAACATGATATCAAGATTGTAGCCACAGAAATTGGCGATAATGATGAACTCGTCGCCCGCTATGGCATCAAAATACCCGTCATCAGATTTTTAGATGGTAGTGAACTTAACTGGCCATTTGAAGCACACGAAATCTTAACCAAAATTAGTCAACTTGTTGCTAATTGAAACTTTCTGAGATCCCATACGTCGATAACCAGTAGGTACCAAGCATGCAACTGGAGGGGTGTCGCATGTCTATATTACTGAAAGTTATTCTATTATCAGTGGCACTACTACCTTTTGCCTATGCTGATGGTTTTCCGGCGATCCCAGGTCATCGTTACGATATTGGTGGCTATCAATTACATATCCACTGTTTAGGGGAGGGCACTCCATCCATTATTATAGATACCGGTCTTGGCGATGACTCTTCTGACTGGCTAGCTATTCTCCAGCAATCAGCCAAAATAACGCGCACATGCGTATACGACCGTCCCGGTTATGGCTGGAGTGATATTGGACCCAAACCTCGTAACAGCAAACGCATCGCATATGAACTCAATTTATTACTCAAGCAAGCTCAAATTACCCCACCCTATATTTTGGTAGGCCATTCATTTGGCGGCTTTAATATTCGCTTGTTTGCTGAATCTCATCCCAATAAAATAGCAGGGCTGATTCTAGTTGATGCATCACATGAGCAACAATATGAACGACTGAACATCAATTTACCTAAAAGTGATAATCGCAAAAGTAACATCATCATTCGGGCTAAAGATTTAAATGATAGTTCTGATATCAAAAAAGAGCATGTGTTACGTGATCGTGCCTTCCGAACTGCAAGTGATGAAATATCTGCTTTACGCCAAAGTTCATTACAAGTTGCTCGCTACGGCGGTATTCCAACTGTGCCATTAATTGTTATTAGCCGGGGCAAGGCTGAATGGTATGGAAATGACTATGCCCAACAACAAGAAAAAACATGGGTTCAATTACAGCAAGACCTGACACGTTTATCTCCTATAAGCCAACATATTTTTGCCAATCATAGTGGACATGACATCCCCAGCCAACAGCCTGACATCATTATCGAAGCAATTTCCGAGGTTATTAATCTTGCTCGACTCATGAGTTCCCCCTAAAAAATCGTTATACTGTTTTATTTTTGTAACTAGCGAAATTCAATGACCGTCAACTTTATTAATAATGAGGCTGAATTAATCAGCTTTTGTCAGCAAATTTCTGACACCATCTGGATGACGGTTGATACCGAATTTTTACGCGAAAAAACCTACTATCCGCAACTGTGTTTAATTCAAGTTGCTACGGAAGATCACATTGCCTGCATTGATCCCTTGGCATTGTCTGACCTTACTCCTATTTTGGATTTAATCTACAGTCCTGAAATCACGGTCATCTTTCATGCCGCTCGTCAGGATCTGGAATTACTCTACTTATTACGCAACAGCTTGCCTACCAATGTGTTCGATACCCAAATCGCAGCGACAGTACTTGGTTATGGTGATCAAATTGGCTATGGAAATCTGGTTAAACAGTGTCTTGATGTTGATCTGGATAAAGCCCATTCACGTACAGACTGGACTCAACGTCCACTAGACCCAGCTCAAATTGAGTACGCAGCGGATGATGTTCGTTATTTACGCGATGTCTATAAATTACTTTTACAACAGCTCGAACAAAAGAATCGCAGTCACTGGCTGCATGAAGATTTCGCCAATCTGGTTGACCTCAACAGTTACCGCATTGAACCCGAAACAATGTGGCGAAAAATAAAAGGGGCAGGACGGTTAAAAGGTGTGCAACTCGCAACATTGCAAAGACTTGCTGCATGGCGAGAATATCGCGCAGTAAAATCTAACCGCCCTCGTCGCTGGATCCTGAAAGATGATGTGTTAATTGACCTTGCTCGACTCGCCCCTGATTCTATAGAAAAATTCAGCATGATTCGCGGACTGGAATCGGGGACTATTGACCGTCATGGCAAAGCACTATTAGATGAAATTAAACAAGCCAAAGCGTTGCCAAAAGAGCAATGGCCAACCTTCAAAAAAACACAGCCTCTTACCAACCAGCAAGACGCTATTGTTGATGCATTAATGGCACTACTTAGAAAATATTGTGATGATCAGGCCATTGCGCCGGTGGCCGTTGCTTCTCGAAAAGACATTGAGCGCATGGTTGCTGGGGAAACTGATTTACCTCTTCAACAGGGCTGGCGCAATGAAATTGTAGGTCACCACCTACAGGCTTTCCTTGGTGGTAAACTAGCCATAACGGCCGATACAACAACACTCTATACTCAAGAAAAAGGATAATCACTATGTCTGCACTTATTTGTGGCTCATTTGCCTATGACACTATCATGGTCTTCCCTGACCAATTTAAAAATCATATCCTGCCAGAAAAGACACACATGTTGAACGTCGCATTTCTAGTGCCAGAACTACGACGCGAATTTGGTGGCTGTGCCGGTAATATCGCCTACAATCTAAAATTGTTGGGTGATGAGCCCATCCCAATGGGTACGGTAGGTAGAGATTTCACCAGCTACGCCACCTGGATGGACAAGCACCAGATCAATCGACGCCATGTGCATGTTAAAGAAGGCAGTTATACCGCACAGGCCTTCATCACTACCGATATGGATGATAATCAAATCACCGCTTTCCATCCCGGAGCCATGAACTTGGCACATGAAACACCAATTAGTGAAGCCAAAGACATCAGTCTGGCAATTGTCGCGCCAGATGGTCGTGATGGCATGATTCAACACGCACAACAACTGCATGAAGCCAATATTCCATTTATCTTTGATCCAGGCCAAGGCCTGCCTATGTTTGATGGCGATGATCTGATGAAGTTTGCTGAACAGGCAACCTACATTGCTCTCAATGACTACGAAGCACAGCTATTCCAAGATCGTACTGGCTTGTCTCCACATGAAATTGCAGAACATGTTGAAGCATTAATTATCACTCGTGGCAGTGAAGGTTCACATATTTATACTGGAGGAAAGCGTATTGACATTCCCTGCGCCAAAACAGAAAAATTGGCTGATCCAACCGGCTGTGGTGATGCCTATCGTGCAGGCCTAATTCACGGCATTATGCATGGTAAAGATTGGGAAACAACTGGACGCATTGCATCATTACTCGGTGCCATAAAAATAGAACAACATGGTACCCAGAATCATCACTTTACTCCTGATGAGTTTGCTGCCAGATATCAAGAAAATTTTGGTAGCTAAACTTATGTGACATACATCAATGTAATAAAAAGCCTCATCACAATGTGATGAGGCTTTTTATTTTTGTAGCCAAAATTTATTTAAGAAATATCACTGCACTGTAACATCTACGCTCGTTTCAATAGTTGATTCACTGTTTATGGTTTCATCAATTAAACTATCAACCCCAGTATAAAATTTGGCCTTAACTGTAAGCGGTGTTGCAGTTACCACATATGGATGAATCATACCGCGTTCGAAGTCACCAAATGATTTATTGGTCAACTCTTGATTAGAAATACAATTACCCACAGTATTTGTAATATTCCCTGACTGACAAGCATCTCTTACTGCTCCGCCTTGCAAGGCAGTATCATGTTCACTTGTATAGTTAGCACCGGCACCAAAATCATCCTGATCTTCATCCGGAACCCAGCCAACCAATGAAGTCACATTTGTTTCATAAAAGGGGATTCGCTCCAGTGGCACATTGGCCGCTGTAAATGGTGTCCCTGCAGCAAGTGTCGAGCCATCTGGAAAGGTATACCCATTCGGATTATCCAAATAACCTGCTGGAGGAATATCTAAATAAATAGCTCGTGCCTGAATGGTGCGTTTATCCGTATCCAAACTCCCTTGATTGAATATTGTATGATTACCAGTAGCATCTCCTAGTGTATAGCCACCATCCACTCCTGCAATTGCTGAAAAATCCGTATCTACCAAATAATCAGTTCCCGCGACATCCGTTTCCTGGTCAAGGACTCCATAAGATTTGGCATTCACACCTAAATAATTTCGCACAACCGCTTCAGCATATTCTGAATAAGCCGTGATATTAGCTGCAGAACTTGAAGTTTGTGTATCATCAAAATAGGAAGCAGGTATGACATTAAAACCGATTAATTTCCATGGTTTTACAACCCTATAGATACCATCAATTCGTTTTAATCGGCATGCTTTATCTACCTGACCTGCAGTAGTTTTGTCGGTGTTATTAAAACCAAACTTTTGCAATTGCGCTGTTAATGGACCATCCGTAGCAGCAACATTATATTGCCCATCCCTACAACAAATTCTACATTCTTCTATATCTGCTGCGCCTGCATAATCTTCCGTATCAGCATTGTTATTGACAACTGTATAGGTAGCATCAACAAACTGTTCGTCTTCAACATCCCACTCTAAATACCCATAGGTGTGAGATACATTCGAACCTGTTACCTTATTACATGAGCAAGCCGTTGTAACAAATTCCTCCCGACGTGTTGCAAAAGAATCGGTTAATTGCTTCACATAGGTCACAGTTTCAAAATCCACCGTTGTTGCATAATCTTGTTTTGTTACTTCAGGTTCTGGAACACTGGTTTCTTTAAACTTTTCTCCACCACTTTCAAGAGAAACAGGCACGACATCTGGTGCAGGCAGAGGCGTGTAATTTGCTTTCGGTCCCACATCACCAATATTATTGGTGGTATCCGAGAATTCTGTTAAGGCTGGCCGGTAGGAATCAATAGCCGTATTTAATGAAATAGTCTGGGTATCGCCCCTCTCATCATTCCATTGAACCGTCACAGTAACCACTTTAAAGTCAGACGTACTTGGGGCAGGAACCGGTTCTGTTGTTGTGGCTGCTGTTAAAGCAGCCGCATACCAATAATCTGCCACCGTCCAATTTAACGTATAATCTGTTGTCCCTACAGTCACTGCTCCATCAGTAATGGTTCCTCCCTTATTGGCCTCAATATGTTCATAAGCCAAATTGGCTGCTGCTATTCCTGCAACCCATGTATCAGGTACTGCATCTGTAGCAGTACCTACTGTTAAATGGGGAAAACTCTTCAAATCATCAATCTTTTGCTGAGCTATTGAGGTTGCTGTTGTTCGCTGATTGGCATTCGAACTGTTTTGTATTAATGTTCCCTGCAGTTTTGATATACCCAATATCCCTAAAGCAAGCACCAGCAATGCCACCATTACTTCGATAAGGCTAAATCCGTTTGATTTTGAATTGGTTTTAAATTTACTGTTCATCTGCTTGTCCTGTAGCTAATTTAATTAGGGTTAACTCAGGGAGTAAAGTCACGCCAACTGTACTGAACTTTTGAAATATCTGTCGTCAGTGTGTCATCCTGCAGTCTCGCAAAAACACTTTCATCATACACTTGTGCATAGGCACCATTTGTCAACTTACTTTCAATTTCAGAAACGGCTGATCCATGTACAACAGCGCCACCATTCATGGTGTAGTCAGCCAACCCTACCATGATGCCCCAAATTTCTCCGTTAGCATTAACCTTTATATCTCCTTCCACCACTAAAATAATGGGGGTGGTTCTATCACCAATGACGACTCCTGGCCCAATATCACAAGCACCTTCAACCCAGATGAGTGGCATCTCTACATCATTAGCCAAGTCAATCGTATCCAGCGTTGTGCAATCTGCCAGAACCTTTCCCTTATCATCAGCCCGTGCCTTAATCTCTGCTTTCAACGCATCCACTTCTGCAGCAGTACTCAAGTCTTTTCCAAAAATAAATGCAAATGGCGAAAATGGAAAGTCGGTAGAGTCCACAACGATGTCATCTCCCACTGATGTACTCGTGCTCTTAGGTTCAATGCACGTACAGGTACTCCAACTCACCGTATCATCCTTTGTATCCATACAGACACCCGTATCCTGGAATTCTCCATGATTACACGTTTGCCATGAACCTGTTGAGGTGCCTATTGATTTAACCCAAGCTGAAATCGGCACTCCAGGTCCACCACCATTAGGATTTGGCACAATAGTAAAAGAGCCGTTTAAATCACCGGATGGCATCATCAATGGAGGAATCTGACCCGGTGTTAGAAGACTGGTTTTGGCAAACGAAACTTGTGCAACTGCTGAACCGGTTCCATCATCAGAAGCGCCTTCTCCAACAGCAATAGTAGTACTGGCTGTTTTGACTAAATAGGCACTGGAATTAGGAGTGTTTCCAGCCATCGGTAAGTTTGGTGTAATGCTGGTGCCTGCTACCACTGTTGCGTAAACCAGTTCTGCACCAGTCAAGTTACAGGGGAATATAGCCGTACTCCCAGTACACGAAGCCCATCCATCTGCGACGTCTCCAGCATGCAATACAGGATTGGCTCTTAGGTAAGAGGCGGCTTGTTCAAGGCCTGCCTCAGCATTGGCAAACGCTTCCTTATGACGATATTCATTCCCTGACATGCGCTGGTCTAATAACCCGACTCTTACTGCAAACATTACCAATAATGTCACAGCGATCAGTAGCACGACTGACACCAACAGTACCGCAGCCCCTCGCTGATGTTTATAGTGTTTTGTTAACTGTTTTGTCATGTTATCTACCTCAACTTGCATCTTCATTCCTAACTCGAATGGTTTCGGTGATAGTTCTGGAAGCCGTTCCAGGATTTAATGCAATCTCTCCTATGAGAGTGACGTCCAACTGCTTAATTGTTACTGTGCCTGAGGCGATATCACTGGATACTATTGTAAAGGCAGTAATACTAGCAGTACTTGTATCTGTCAGGCTTTGCCATATCCCATTAGTACAGGTCCCAGAAGTCACATCACTACTCCATTGAATGGTATTTGCAGTTAATCTGAAACCAAAGCGTTCATTTGCATCTTGAATTCCATCGCCATCCGCATCATACGAATACCTGATGCAATTATTTCCGGCATCATAATTAAAATCCGTCATAAATGCGGTATTTGTAGGATCACCAGAATAGCCAGCACGTTTAATTTCATTCGAAATAAATCCCATAACCACTCTAAGCTCCTGATTAAGATGAAGCATTTTTACATTTTCACTGGTAGATTTCACGTTACTGACAAAGATTGCGATGATTGAGCCAGTCACGATTAAGCCCAACACCATGGCTATCATCATTTCAATCAAGGTAATACCGGTTTGTTTGCTTATTGATTTCATGACATTAATTCACCTTGATTCTGCCAACTGCATTGATTGTGACAACTTTGGTGTTTCCAGCAGCTCCAATCCTGAACGTATAGGTATGGGTAGTAGCGGGAGCAGGCATTCCTTGGCGGGGTTCAAATTCGACATCAGTCCCAGTAGCCATCTGAATGCCGCTATAATCAGCCGAAGTCACTGTTCTTAAAGTGGTTCCAGATTCATCAACGATGGTATAAGACCAGTTTGCCCCTGTAGTCACATCGACATCAACTTCATCATTTTGTTTGATCGCCTCGGAACGGGCATATTGCAAATCAGCAAATAACGTATCTGCTGCACCGACTAAACGACGACGTTCAAGTGTGGATTGAAATGACGGTAAAGCGATAGCTGCCAGAATTGCGAGGATCGCAATCGTAATCATGAGCTCCATCAATGTAAAACCACGATGTGTGTGATGTGTCATTTGTGTTTACCTCAGATGACGTTGAATTTGATTATAGACCTTATAGAATAGTCTTTCATAGCAAAAAACACGAGTTTTCATGCTGTTTTGTGATGCTTAACACATTTTTATGATGATCTATTGTAGTATTTAGTCTATTGTTCAACCATTAAGCTTTTGTATGTGGGTGCATTATGAATATCAAGAAAAATAAAGGTTTTACGCTTATTGAGTTAATGATCGTCGTTGCAATCATTGGTGTTTTGGCTGCCATTGCCTTGCCGGCTTATCAGGATTATGTGACAAAGGCTCGTCGAGCGGATGCAAAAGAAGCATTATTATCTGTGCAATTAGCTGAAGAAAAATGGCGTGCAAATAATTCTAGCTATACGGCTTTAATGACCGATCTGGGATATCCTGGTGACACCGCTCAGGATTCAACAGATGGTCACTACAAGATCACAGTTACCAATGCCTCGGCTTCTACTTACACCATAACAGCTGTTCCTCAAGGAACCCAAGCGACCAACGATACAGAATGTGCAAGTTTTAGAATTGATCAAAGTAACAGTCAGACCGTAACTGGAACAGGGTCTGGAGCTAACTGTTGGAATCGTTAGTTAAGGCTAACTTAACTACAAATTAAAGCATTTCCATCTGCATCCTCATAGTTCCCATCGTCATCCGTATCCTTGGCGAGTCGTACTCGAGCAGTCTTACTAATCATTACTGCTCTAGCAAATCTAATATCACCATCAACAGGACAGATCTTGAAAGTACCATTTTGTGACAATGTTAAGCCTGTAGATCTAAAGCGAATATAATTATTAGAACCAAATGCCGTCCAGTTTAATTGGTAGTCTTTTCCAATAGAGCCTGTACTTATGAGGTTCTCATCAGCATCCCGACTGCCGTTACTGTCATTGCCTTCAAACACTATCCAGCCATCAGTCCATGTCCAGCCACATTCGTAACTATTATTACTTTTACAAATAGTGACAGCGCTATTTCGTTTGATAGCTTCAGTGCGGGCAAGATACATCAGGGAAAATAAAATATTAGCTTGGTGTCTACGGATTAGATCACCAAATGATGGTGTTGCAAGTGCAGCAAGAATAGCAATAACGATCAGTAATTCAATCAAAGTCAGTCCTTTGTTGTTCATATTTGAAATCCTTTTCAAATAAACAGGTTTTTAATATGCCTACATTAATCCTATATGGCAAATTTCTCCAAACTAATTCATATACAAATACAGCCCATGTATAAAGATAAGAGAAAATAGTCCTGCGATCACATCATCAACCATGATGCCTAGGCCTCCATGTAGTTTTTTATCTGCCCAGCTAATTGGCCATGGTTTTAAAATATCGAAAAACCGAAACAAAAAGAAACCAGCTAACATCCACTGCCAACCAGTAGGTGCCGCGATCATGGTGACCAAGTAACCAACGATTTCATCCCACACCACCGCCGACGGATCCTCTTTACCTAACCAGTCTGCCGATTGTTGGCAAATCCAGATACCTACAATGAAAGCGACGATGGTAATTGTTAGGTAAATAGCTACCGTTAAGTCTTTCATCAGCCAGTAAATCGGCAATGCGGCCAAAGTACCAAAAGTGCCTGGGGCAAAAGGTGCCAGTCCTGAACCAAACCCCAGTCCAAAAAAACAAGCAGGACGTTTTAGAATTTCTACAAAATTTACCTTAGGCTGGGAAGTGGTCATAGCCCGTTCCTTTGATTTCTATTAGTTCGCCCTGTTGATTAAAGCATGAAATAGCTATTCCAGTTGTAAGCACTCCAATCTGATGACACTGGTTTCCCAACAGGTTTTCTAGCCGCTCAACATTTTCTGGCGGCACGGTAAAACAGAGTTGATAATCATCACCTGAAGTCAGGGCCAATTGTTCAGCCAGAGTCCGATCCAGTTTCATCAGGGCTGATGACAAGGGCAATTGAGCGAGCTCTACTCTGGCACCGACATTACTTTTTTCTACAATATGACCTAGATCTGCCAGCAAGCCGTCTGAAATATCAATCGCGGCCGTTGCCAGCCCTGATAGTTTTTGACCCAAAGCTATTCTCGGAGTGGGCCTTTCTAGACGCTGTTGCAAGTAGTACTTATCTTCATTCTGTAATGAGGATTCATCTAATTGTTGTAGTTTGAGCTGCACTGCAGCACCGGCATCACCTAAACAGCCACTCACATAAATCAGATCACCCTCTTGGGCTCCATCACGTCGTAATGCTTGTCCAGATTTTACAATACCGTGTACCTGAATGCTGATTGTTAATGGACCACGAGTAGTATCTCCGCCCACCAACTGAATACCATATTCTGTTGCTAAATTCGCTAGCCCTTTCGAAAAACCTCTTAACCATTTTTCATTGGCTTCCGGCAAACTCAAAGCAAGGGTAAACCAGGCTGGTGTTGCCCCCATAGCAGCCAAATCACTCAAGCCAACCGCAAGACTTTTATGGCCTAAACTTTCTGGTTCAACATCCGAAAAAAAATGTACTCCTTCTACCAGTGTGTCAATAGATACCGCTATGGCATGATCCGCAGGACATTGTAGCAGGGCACAGTCATCGCCAATGCCTAGCAACACATCGTCACGTTGAGAAGTTAAGTGTTCGAAATAATGCTGGATTAAAGAAAATTCGGAGTGTGCTGACATTTCATTAATCTCAACTAGTCTACTGGACTTAAACCCAGCAGTAATCTTTACGATGATTTATTTGCGCGACGAGCCTTAGATGCTTTGTACTCAACAGCTCGGAGTTTAGAACCCATTTTATCCAGCACACCATTGACGTATTTATGGCCTTTTTCACCGCCAAATGACTTAGCCAGCTCAACCGCCTCGTTTAAAACAACACGATATGGAATTTCTGGACGATGAATGAATTCATACACAGCAAGTCGTAATACTGAGCTTTCGACAGGATCAATTTCAGACAGATCACGATCGATCGCAAAGGCTAATTCAGCATCCAACCTTTCAATCTCTTGTGAAACACCATCGACCAAGGTGGTGAAATACTTTTTGTCCATCTTGTCGGAATTTTCAGCTGTGACAAAATCTAAAGCATCTTTTGCTGGCAACTGTTCATTAACCAATGCCTGATATAAAGCCTGAACAGCAGCACGACGAGCATGCGTACGTGGTAAACCTGATGCCATTATTATTTTGCACTCTCAATTTGACGAAGCACGTTGACCATTTCAATGGTGCCCATTGCTGCTTCTGCACCTTTATTACCGGCTTTAGTACCTGCACGTTCAATCGCTTGCTCAATGGTATCAACCGTCAACACACCAAACGACACGGGGATATCCAATTGAAGCGTGAGTTGTCCCAGACCTTTAGCACATTCACCTGCAACATATTCAAAGTGTGGCGTACCACCACGAATCACGGCACCAAGAGCAATAATTGCATCATACTTTCCAGTACGGCCCATACGTTGTACTGCCAGAGGGATTTCTACAGCTCCGGGAACACGAGCTAATTCAATATCACTTTCACTCGCACCATGGCGCACTAGACAATCAATTGCACCTGAAATCAGATTATCAACTATAAAATCGTTAAAACGTCCGGCAACGATGCCTATACGTAGACCTTGGGCTGAAAAATCACCAGAAAACGTTGTGATATTGTTCATTTTTTAAACTATCCGAGTAATGAAAGTCGTTATTGTACTGTTTTTGACAAATCTTTGCCTGTTATGGCTTATTGCCAACGTTGCGTTGTTTTAGATGGCTTATTCTTAGCATGTGGCAGACCGTCAGGATCCGCTTCCACAACAAACCATTGATATGGCAATTGATCAATACGTACGGCAGTTAGTTGCTCACCCCATACTGCGCCACTATCTAATGAAAATACATTACCGTACTGGCCTGTGCCTAATGTAGACCAATGTCCAAACACGATATGATCATCATGGCTTTTTCTATCAGGCATCTCAAACCACGTTCTTTGGTCTGTAGGTTTATTACTGGGTTTACCTTTAAATTTTAGAGCCAAACGCCCATCATCATGGCAGTATCTCAGACGAGTAAAACAGTTAGTGATGTATCGTAACCGGTCCCAGCCAGTGAGATTTTCAGACCACTTTTTAGGTTTATTACCATACATATGATAAAAAAATTCTCGCCAATCATCACCCTGAAGCGCTGCTTCTACTTCTCTGGATTTTTCACAGGCTTCCGCTATCGTCCACTGAGGTGGTAAGCCAGCATGTACCATACTAAATCTGAGCTCTGGATCATTATAAATCAGCGGTTGGTGGCGTAACCAAGTGAGCAGCTGTTCTGCATCATTAGCTTCTAACACTGAATCCATTGTGTCCATGCGGTGTTGATGATCATTAACCCCCACTGCATTGGCCAATAAATGTAAGTCATGATTACCTAATACGACCTTGACACTGTCACCATGAGTCATAGCAAAGCGGAGTACTTCCGCTGATTTTGGACCACGATTAACCAGATCGCCAGCAAGCCAGATTTGATCAACTTCAGGATCAAATCTGATCAGCTCCAGTAATTTGACCAGTTCATCGAAACAGCCCTGAACATCCCCTATCGCATAAACGGCCATGGTTGTTTCCGCTTAGCGTCGTCGATATAAAGGTTCGGGTTTTAATGCCGTCGCCTGATAACTTTCACTAAAGTCATCGAATGCGGCCAGTGCGTTTGTTATATGATTAAGGTTAGCCATTTCAAAGCTATTTATACCGCACTGTGACATATAAAAAAGTTGGTCGCGTAATATATCGCCTTGCGCCCTTATTTCGCCTTCATAGCCATAACGATCACGTAACAATCGTGCAAATGAATAACAACGACCATCAGTAAAGACGGGGAATACCAGTACAATCAATGAAAAATAGGATAAATCCGGTACGATTTCTTCCAATGGATCATCGCCACTTAAGCGTATTCCCAAACCACCTTCGCGGTGAGATAATCTGTCGTGTTCAGACTGCCAGCGTGATAATGAAACAGTAATGTTGCCTGCATGCAATTCCGTATCATCGTCCAAATGCAGCCAATTGTCTTCAACGATTTCACGATCTTTAATTATCTGCATAAACACGCTCCTTAAATGGATCAACACCCACCCGACGGACAGTTGCTAAAAAGGGCTCATCTTCAAGACGTAATTCAAGGTACGTATCCAATAACACGGCTACCGTATCCACTACATCCTCTTTTGGAATAGCGCGCCCTAATCGCTCACCCAAAGAAGCATCTGCTTCTGAACTACCACCAAGAGTAAATTGATACCACTCCTCGCCTTTTTTATCGACCCCCAGAATACCAATGTGTCCCACACTTTGGTGAGCACAACCATTCATGCACCCTGACATTTTTATTTTAATATCGCCTAGATCATATAAATAATCCAGATCATCAAATCGTTCATTGATTTCTTTTGCCAATGGAATTGACGTTGCATTAGCAAGGCCACAGAAATCTAACCCTGGACAACAAATTATATCCGTTAGTGTATTGATGTTTGGTGTTGCCAGACCTTCTGCCTGCAGTCGTAACCACAGGGCATATAACTCTTCTTGTTTGACATCAGTGAATAATAGATTTTGATTATGGGTAGAGCGCACTTCACCCAGACTAAATTCATCTGCAAGTTCTGCAATCACATCTAATTGTTCAGCCGTCACATCACCCGGTGGGCTTTGTGGTGATTTCAATGAAATATAGGTGATTTTATAACCTGTAATTTTATGATCAACCACATTCTGTTTTACCCAACGTGCAAAATCAGCATCTTCGACCTGCATTTGTGCAAAACTTTTGTCCTCTGCTGCATCGTCTTCATAATTGGGTTCAGTGAAATACTGTTTTACACGTTCAATTTCTTTATTTTCAAGCACAAGTTGATCGCGGATCTGAACCCATTCAGCTTCCACCAGCTCACGAATATGATTGATACCGTGTTCACGAACCGTGATCTTGATACGCGCTTTGAACTTGTTATCTCGACGGCCAAGTCGGTTATAAACACGTAAAATCGCTTCCAGATATGACAATAAATCTTTTTTCTCCAGGAAAGGTCTAATCTGTTGCCCTAGGATTGGTGTACGTCCTAAACCACCGCCAACAAGCACTTCAAAACCGACTTCACCTTCATGATTTTTAACCAGATGCAGACCAATATCATGCACTTTTGTTGCAGCACGATCTTCCGTGTTACCGATTACGGCAATCTTAAATTTACGTGGTAAATAAGCAAACTCAGGATGAAAAGTCGACCACTGGCGAATAATTTCACACCATGGGCGTGGATCTTCAACCTCACCAGCGCACACTCCTGCCAACTGATCGGAAGTGGTATTTCGAATACAGTTTCCACTACTTTGAATAGCATGTAATTGAACAGATGCTAATTCAGCGAGAATATCGGGCACTGTTTCTAACGCTGGCCAGTTCAACTGAAAGTTCTGGCGGGTAGTGAAATGCACATAACCCTTATCATAACGACGAGAAATATCGGCAATTTTACGGACCTGTCTAGACGACATAAGTCCATAAGGAATGGCTACACGCAACATAGGTGCATGAAGCTGGACATACAAGCCATTCATCAGCCGCAAAGGGCGAAACTGCTCTTCAGTCATTTCGCCCGCCAAAAAGCGGTGGGTCTGGTCGCGATATTGCGCCACTCGCTGATCAATCATCGCCTGGTCATAGTTATCGTACTGATACATCTAATATCTCTAACTCACTAAATAGACCGCATAGTATAACGAGCAGTGCTTATAACAGGAAATTATAAATAGCTATATTAATAGTTGATAATCTTCTAAAGCATAAGGACATTTCTAAAAATAATGAAACAATTTTATATTCAAGGTAAGATTTACACTAAGTTTCGCAATACGCCATAAACATTATGTCTATATCAACTCGTCAAAAGCAACGTATCTGGCTCATTATTGCCTTTATTGTTGTGAGCTATTTCGCCAGCAAATACTCACCTGAGCACATGTTCTCGCAATCAAGTCAGCCAATAAGTATTGAAAAACTTTTCCAACAAAAGCAAAGTAATGTTCAACTGGAGGTGACTGGCAACGTCATCAAATTGCTACGTGATGATGTCAATGGCAGTCGTCATCAACGCTTTATTATTAAACTGGCCAGTGGTCATACATTACTGATAGCTCACAATATTGATCTGGCTCATAGAGTTGACGCATTGTACCTTGGTGATGAAATCACTGCTTATGGCGAATATGAGTGGAATTCAGAAGGTGGTGTCTTACATTGGACACACCATGATCCAGAAAACAATCACCCTCATGGCTGGATAAGGCATCACGGACTTCAATATCAATAATGGCAAGCTGCGTCAGCTTTCCTCCAATTATTGGTGATGATACCCACATATTAATTCTTGGTTCCATGCCTAGCGTGGAATCATTTAGACAACAGCAATATTACGCTCATCCCCGTAATGCCTTCTGGCCAATCATGGCTGAAGTATTCGGAATCAACATGGATCGGAATTATCAACAGCGATGCCGACAATTAATTAAAAACCATGTTGCCCTCTGGGATGTACTAAAATCTTGTCACCGCCCCGGCAGTCTAGATCAGCATATTGATCCCGACAGCATCGTAGCTAATGAGTTCGATAATTTTCTACAACATCATCCACACATTGAACGAATATTTTTCAACGGCGGCAAAGCCGAGCAAGTGTTCAAGTGTTATGTGTCACCTACCCTTGACCCAACTTTTAAACACATCACTCAAATCAAGCTTCCATCTACCAGCCCAGCTCATGCCAGCATGACCTTTGAACAAAAGTTACAACTTTGGCAGCAAATTTCTGTTCATTAAGATTTTCTATTATCTTTCAAATACATCTGAGAATTATTTTTTCTCATTTCTATGTTAAATAAACCACTTTCTTTCACTATTTCACTGAGTTTTTTATAGCCATAATTGACCGGAGAAAAAGACGTGTTGTTGGAAATATATTGGCCGACCTGGCCTAGATGCGACCAGCCGTCATCTTCGACTGATTGCTCCACTGCAGTTCTTAACAACTTAACCAGCCAAGCATCTTGTCTTAACTCATTACGTAATTTTTTATTGCTTGAACCAGTTGTTTCAGAGACTTCTTCTGAAGATTCCACTTCAATTAATTTTTCAACAAAAATGAACTGTGAACAGGCATTAATGAAAGGGGCTGGTGTTTTTTTCTCACCAAATCCATACACCTTGAGGCCATTCGTTAAAATACGCATCACCAAAGGCGTAAAATCACTGTCACTCGTCATCAGTGCAAAACCATCCAGCTCGCGACTATACAATAAATCCATGGCATCAATAATCATCGCCGCATCAGTGGCATTTTTGCCTTTGGTATATGCAAATTGCTGAACGGGGATAATGGCAAATGGATGTAATTTTTCTTCCCAACCTTGTAAGTTAGGGCTTTTCCAATCACCATAGGCTTTGCGAATATTTACAACGCCGTATTTTGCAAGCTCATTGATAACGCCATCAATGGCCTTATGACTGACATTGTCACAGTCAATTAGCAGTGCTATTTTTCCTTCTTTTTCCATAACCATTCTCCCTCAAATTATGATTTAGAAGTAACTAACAGCTTATGTTTATTTCCATCAGCACGTCATTCAAGACATGTATGAGACATGCAACTTATGTCATAACAAAATAGCTTGTGATAAGCTGGATTTAAAATCCAGCTTATCACATATTTCATTTAATAAATTCACTCAAATCTTTGGCATCCCAGTGCGGAAAGTGCTTTCTGATCAAGGCATTAAGCTCAACTTCAAATTCAGAAAATTGGGTCGAGTTTATCGCTTGTTTTTTTGCACCTATAACAGCTTCAGTGATCATACCAGCACCGATAGTTACATTAGTCAGGCGATCAATAACAATAAAGGCACCCGTGCTACGGTTTCGTTTATAACCATCAAATACTACTGGCTTGCTCAATGAAAACTCACACAGGCCAATTTCATTCAGACGCAATTCGCTGGCCTTATTTTCTGCCAATGTGTTGATATCTATCTGATGATCAATGGCAGTCAATACACCAGCACTATCACTGACACCGACTTTGAAACTGTATTGTTTGCCGCTGACCAAGGGCTGTTCAGCCATCCATACCACCATTGCCTTGAACTGACTGGCAACATGGGGTTGGCGATCACGATGCACAATCATATCACCACGGCTAACGTCAATTTCATCTTCAAGTGTGACTGTAATGGCCTCTCCAGGAATCGCTTCTTCTATATTACCCTCATAGGTGACTAATGCTTTAACGCGACTTTCTTTACCTGACGGCAATACCGTAATATCGTCACCTGGCTTCAAAATACCAGATGCCAAAGTGCCACAATAGCCTCGAAAATCAAGATTAGGGCGATTAACATATTGCACTGGAAAACGCATATCTTCCAAATTAGCATCGGATGAAATTTCGACATTTTCCAGCAAGTCCATCAAGGTTTCGCCATGATACCAAGGCATGTGTTCACTTCTATTGACCACATTATCACCAGCCAGAGCTGATAACGGCACGAAGTGCACATCTTCCATTTCCAGTTCACGGGCAAACTCACTGTAATCCTTGCGGATATCGTTATAGACCTGTTCACTGTAATCCATCAAATCCATTTTATTGATCGCGACAACGATATGTTTAATGCCTAATAATGTGGCAATAAAACTGTGGCGACGGGTTTGTGTTTGCACTCCATAGCGGGCATCAATCAAAATAATTGCCAACTGGCAATTGGATGCACCCGTTGCCATGTTACGAGTGTATTGTTCATGCCCCGGAGTATCGGCAATGATGAATTTGCGTTTGGTGGTTGAGAAATAACGGTATGCAACATCAATGGTAATACCCTGCTCACGTTCAGCCTGTAAACCATCCACCAGCAAGGCTAAATCGACAGCCTCACCTGTAGTACCGGATTTAACACTGTCTTTGGTGACCGCCTCCAACTGATCTTCATAGATCATTTTAGAATCATGTAACAGACGGCCAATAAGGGTGCTTTTACCATCATCGACATTACCACAGGTCAAAAAACGCAAAATTTCTTTATTTTCATGCTGCTTCAAATAGGCCTCAATATCGGTCGCAATTAAGTCTGATTGATAAGACATTAGAAGTAGCCCTCTTGTTTTTTCTTCTCCATTGAACCCGCTTCATCGTGATCAATGGCTCGACCTTGTCGTTCTGAAGTCGTGGTTAATAACATTTCTTGAATAATCTCAGGCAATGTTTGTGCTGTTGATTTAACAGCTCCTGTTAATGGATAACAGCCTAAGGTTCTAAAACGTACCATTTCCATTTTTGGCTCTTCACCCGGTTCTAAACGCATCCGATCATCATCAACCATGATTTTCAAACCATTGCGTTCTACTACTGGACGTTCTGCTGCGTAATACAGTGGCACAATGGGAATAGCTTCCAAATAAATATATTGCCAGATATCCAGCTCAGTCCAGTTTGATAATGGGAATACCCGAATACTTTCACCTTTATTGACCTTGCTATTATAAATATTCCATAACTCGGGGCGTTGCTGCTTAGGATCCCAACGATGATTTTTATCACGGAATGAATACACTCGTTCTTTGGCACGTGATTTTTCTTCATCACGACGGGCACCACCAAAAGCAGCATCAAAACCGTATTTATCCAATGCCTGTTTCAATGCGTCCGTTTTCATAATATCGGTATATCTGGCATGATCAAAAGGGTTGATACCCGCCTCAACACCTTCCTGGTTGGTATGAACTAGTAATTCCAATCCCAGATCCTTCACCCGCTGATCACGAAACCGGATCATTTCCTTAAACTTCCAGGTGGTATCGACATGAAGTAATGGGAACGGTGGCTTGCCGGGCGCAAAAGCTTTCATCGCCAGATGTAACATCACCGCAGAATCTTTACCTACGGAATACAGCATCACTGGATCATCAAATTCCGCAGCCACTTCACGCATGATATGGATGCTTTCTGCTTCCAGCTGTTTGAGATGCGTTAATTGTTTTTCAGTCATATTAGTTCTCTATTTTTCAGCCTTGATGTGCAGGCCACATTCTTTGTTTTCTGGATCTTCCCACCACCAGCGACCAGCACGAATATCTTCACCAATTGTGATGGCTCGTGTACATGGTTCACAGCCGATACTGGCATAACCTTCATCATGTAGTTTGTTATAAGGCACATCAAATGCTTTAATGTATGACCACACATCGCCATTTGACCAATCAGTCAAAGGACTAAATTTCTGCAAACCATGATCTTCATCCCATTCTGACACTGGCAATTCGCTTCGTGTTACTGCCTGTGAACGACGCATACCGGTTATCCATGCTTTTTTACCAATCAATGCACGTTTAAGTGGTGCTACTTTACGTATGCCGCAACATTGTTTACGTAACTGGATACTGTCATAAAAAGCATTAGGTCCCTGTTGTGTTACGAAGGGTTCAATGTCGTTTGCCTCAGGAAAATAGACCAAGACATCTTTGCCATATTTTAATTTTGCCAGTTGCATAACGTCATAGGTTTCTTTCGGCAACCGACCGGTATCCAGTGAAAAAATCTCAACTTCTGGTGCAAAATTACAGATCAAATCCATTAATACCATGTCCTCAGCACCATAACTTGATGCCAAAGTGGCAGGATTAAAGTCTGTCACAATATCTGCCAAAACCTGTTTTACCGCTTCAACCTTTTCGGCTAGCGCTTGACTAATTTCTGTCATACTTTTTTAATCACTTTAATCATTGAAGTCAGTTCATCTTTAGACTTTACTTCACAGCTGTGACCATCCCGACGTAAACTCATCAGAACATCATCTACAGCAGTCCCATTATTCACTATCAACTCAATTTCTTGTTCCAGTTCCATCAACCGTAGCTGTTCCCGAGCTTTAATATAGTGCATCGGGCAACCATAAATGGTCAGATCGATAGTTTCAATTACAGCAGACATTTAATTCCTACCAACAATAACAATATAGCCAATATTTTCCTCATTACTCGGTCAGATATTTTCACACCAAAATGGCTACCCATATATATTCCCGGCAATGACCCCATAACCAGAAATGATAACAAGGACCAGTCTACTGTGCCCACCGCCGAATGCCCTAAACCTGCAATAGCGGTCAACGGCACTGCATGAGCAATATCAGTAGCGATTATTTCAACACCTTTCATGCGAGGGTAAAGAAACAACAGAGTGACAGCTCCTAGTGCACCGGCACCCACTGATGACATGGTCACCATTACGCCAAGAAATATACCTGTTAATACCGTTGCCAGCGCTTTATGCTGTTCATCCTGACGTAAGCGATATAATGCACTGACGACTGGGTGACCAGAACGTGCTTGCAACAAATCAGTAATATATCCTTTCAATAACAAAGCACTGGAGGTCAAAATTAACGCCAATCCCAGTGCAGTGGTGATCAAATCTGTATGCTGACCTTCGTCAACACCGATAAAAGTCAATAACCATAATGTGGCAAACGTAGCGGGAATACTTCCCATTCCAAGACGTTTAACCACTGTCCAGTTGATCACGCCATGCCGCCAATAAGACCAAATACCACCCGCTTTAGTAATGGCAGCAAATAACAGATCTGTTCCTACGGCAATCGCAGGATGTATAGCAAAACCAAAAATCAGTATGGGCGTCATCAGTGAGCCACCACCTACACCGGTCATCCCGACCATAAAGCCGACAAATAAGCCTGCTACTAAAAACCCCCATTCCATTTTGTTATTTTCGCCTGTTATCGAAATACTTATATGGTGACAAGTTTATCATTTCATAATATTCTATCAATGAATATTATTTGCTATCGTTATAACAAAAAACTATATAGATGAAATTACAACAGTTAAAATATGTGCGTGAAATTGCTCGTCGTGGTTTAAGCGTCTCAGCCGCTGCCAGTGCTTTGCATGCCTCTCAGCCAGGTGTCAGTAATCAAGTACAACAGCTGGAAGATGAGCTGGGACTGAAAATTTTTGAGCGCCATGGCAAGCGCCTGACCGATTTAACACCCGTTGGACACTTAGTGGTCGAAATGGCCGATCGTGTTTTACTAGATGTTGAAAATATTCGTCAATTAGCTGCTGATGAACGCAACGATCAAGTTGGCACCTTATCCATTGGCACTACACATACACAAGCACGGTATGCTCTCCCTAATGCCATCAAAGAATTTTCTCAGCGCTATCCTAAGGTTCATTTGAATATGGTTCAGGGAACACCCACAGAAATTGCTGAAATGGCCGCCACAGGGCGTATTGATATTGCCATTGCTACAGAAGGACTGGCCCAATTTGAATCTCTGGCCATCCTCCCTTGTTATGATTGGAATCGATCTATTATTGTTCCCCCCAACCACCCACTGTTATCCGAACATAAATTGACTATAGAAGCCATCGCTCAATATCCTCTGTTAACCTATGTCATGGGGTTTACAGGCAGAGCCCAACAAGATCAGGCTTTTATTAAACGAGGGTTACAGCCTAATGTTATCTTCACCGCTACTGACGCTGATGTCATTAAAACCTACGTAGGACTGGAACTGGGTATTGGCATTATTGCCAGTATGGCATTTGATGCCATTAAGGATTCACCACTGCAAGCTCTAGACGCAAGTCATTTATTTGAACCAAGTACAACTCATCTAGGCATTCGACGTGGCAGTTTTCTACGTGGATACAGTTATGCATTTATCGAACACTTCGCACCACACCTGACGCGAAAAGTAGTGGAGCAAGCTATTAGTTTGGGCTCTTAAACTGGTGCGGGAAAAACCCATCATTCGCTAAAATCTCCCTTTATCATTTTATTTTAAGAAACAACTAGCCATGAATATTTTTGATCCCATCAATCGCTCACAAGCATTGGTACAACGTATTGCAAGTCAACTGACCAGTAATGAGACTGATTTAACTGAATTATTAACTGAACTTTCAACCCACCTTAATGAAATTAAATTAAATACCCATAATCTGAATAATAAACTCTCGAAATATGCTGAAAATCAGAAAAACTCCTGTGATCTTGATGCAGAGAACACTTTAACTAAACCGGCTTTAAAGTCTGGTTGTTATATCTTTGAGGGTGAAAAAGGCTACTTTTGTCCCAATTGCTATGATAGAGATCGTACAAAAGCTGCAACAACACGGATTAATAGCAAGCTCAGGGTGTGTCCAGTCTGTAGAGCCAGTCTTAAATTATTTTCCAAAAATGTCGATTAGTTCATTGTTTTAATTAATCTTGTTCAGTAATGTTAATCTCCGCTTGAAATTATGGGAGAGTTGCTCGTGTCTAAACGCTATGACAAGGAAAGACGCAACTTTGAAAGGTTTACTATCAAAGAGTCCGTCACCTTTTTTACTATTAATCATCATAATAAAACCCCCCATTTTGGTAACAGCCAGAATCTAAGTGCCAGTGGAATTTATTTAATCACTGATCATGCACTGAAGTTAGGGGATGAAATTATAATTGTTCTCGACCAAAGAGACACTCACACAGATATTCTGGCAGCTGAAGGTAAAGTTGTTCGATGTAAGTTTGATAAAAAAAACATCGACTTATTCCATGTTTCCATTGAGTTCTCCGAACCACATGAGTCTTGGGACAAATTCATAATAACTAATACATTTAACGCTGCCTAGTTGATAGCCATTGCTTTAAAATATATAATTCAACTTTAAATTGATGACTTTTCCAGTCAATCAAATTTAAGCCTAGGGGTGGCCACTGAGCCTGAGAGCTTCTAAAAAATAGAAGCAACCCTTTGAACCTGATCCAGTTAGTACTGGCGTAGGGACAG
Source organism: Gammaproteobacteria bacterium (assembly GCA_029882915.1). Taxonomy (GTDB): domain Bacteria; phylum Pseudomonadota; class Gammaproteobacteria; order Nitrosococcales; family Methylophagaceae. Next base: position 37,467 of record JAOUJZ010000010.1, read on the forward strand.
GCCGAGATTCATTCAACTCTTTTTTTGAGTAATAAAGTAAAATTCTCCCCTGTCCTTTTTAATCTATTAAAAAGGATACACATGAAACATCAAAAACTTGCCATCGCTATTTCAACGCTATTGGCAACAACAAATGCTTTTGCAGAAATCTCAAGTGAAAGTAATACTGCAATCCTTGACCCTATTTTGGTTAATGCTGATTTCCGTCCTAGTGAAATTCAACTGACACCGATTAGCATCACCAGTATCAGTTCCAATGACATTCAGGCACGTTCAGCACAGCACTTAGAAGATGTGCTCAATATGGCACCGAATGTGAATTTATCCAGCGGCGCTTCACGTGGCCACTACTTCCAGATTCGTGGCATAGGTGAACGTAGCCAATTCAAAGCTCCCATTAATCCTTCCGTAGGTCTAATTGTTGATGATATGGACTTTAGCCGAAGTGGTTCTGCAGCAACACTTTTTGATATTGACCGCGTTGAAATTCTTCGAGGTCCTCAGGGCACCCGTTATGGTGCCAATGCTTTGGCCGGTGTTATCAATTTACATAGCAAAGAGCCCTCCAACGATCTTGATATCCATTTTGAATCGACTATTGCCGAATACGACACCCGTAGTATTGGTCTCGCTTTAGGTGGTCCTATTATTGATAACAAACTATTAGGACGAATTGCACTGCACACTAATAAATCTGATGGTTATATCGACAACAAATTTCTCAATCGTGATGATACAAACAACCGTGATGAAATGACTGCACGAACCAGCTTGAAATGGTTAGCCACAGATAATTTAACGGTATCAATGAAATTTCTACACTTAGATGTAGACAATGGTTACGATGCATTTACTTTCGATAACAGTCGTAACACATTTTCAGATCAACCTGGTACGGACAGTCAAAAAACCAATGCTTTCTCGCTCCGTGCAGACTGGGATGCTTCTACTGCACTTCGCGTAGAAGGCATTGTCACGCATTCTAATTCCAATCTGGAATACAGTTATGATGAGGACTGGTCCTATGACGGGCAGTTTGCTGCTGATCTATGGCCATATAGCTCTTTTGATCAATACTTGCGTGATCGTGACAATAATTCTGTCGAACTCAGACTTTTATCTAATCCAGATGGTCGCATCTTCAATAACTCAACAGATTGGTTGATTGGTTTTTATCATGCAACTCAGGATGAGGCTCTTGAACGTAACTACACCTACTTGGCTTCCGTATTCACGAGTGATTATGACACCAAAAATTCGGCTATTTTTGGCCAACTAGATAGTGCACTCACTAACAAATTAGCCTTAATTACAGGCCTACGCGTTGAATACTGGAGTGCGGATTACAAAGATTCAGATGCGCTGAGTATTGATACTGATGAAACCCTTTTCGGTGGGAAAGTTGGCCTCAATTACCAATTTAATTCTGATCAGATGGGATACACCAGTTTGTCACGTGGCTATAAAGCAGGTGGCGTTAATACCGATGGTAGATTACCTGTCAATGCCCGTGATTTTGACACCGAATACCTCTGGAACTTAGAGGCTGGATTAAAATCAACATGGCTTGATGGTTCATTAAAAACTAACATTGCCATGTTCTATGCAAAACGCAAAGAGCTGCAAACTAAGAGTTCATTACTTACCATCCGTCCTGATCTAAGCACTGAATTTGTTGATTATTTAACCAATGCAGCTAAAGGGAAAAATATCGGTCTTGAAGCAGAAGTAGACTGGTTAGTGAATAGTGATTGGCGTTTATTCGCTAATCTGGGTGTGCTTCGTGCAACATTCGATGAATATGACGATCCTAATGGCATTGATGTATCGGGTAGACGCCAAGCTCACGCACCTAACTATCAATTTGCTGCTGGTACAGAATATTATGTTGACCAAAACTGGACTTTACGCGCCAATGTCGAAGGCAAAGATAATTTCTATTTTTCAGATCGACACAATGCAAAATCTAATTCTTATGCTTTAGTTAATGCCAGTGTCGAATATGCGATTGATTCATGGAGAATAAATCTATGGGGCAGAAACTTGTTTGATAAAGACTATGCTGTGCGTGGTTTTGGTAGTTTTGGTAACAACCCGGGAAATGGCTATCTTGTTGAAACTTATACCCAACAAGGTGAACCTCGCATTGTTGGTCTCTCACTTAGTTACGACTATTAACTCGCTATCAAGAAGGGCTCTTTTGAGCCCTTCTCATTTCAATTAAAGGATTTCATGTCATGAGAATATCTGTAGATATCAGCTTATATCCATTAACGCAGAATTACGTCGAACCCATACTCGCCTTCATCGATAAATTAGAAGCAAACCCTAAACTAGTCGTAAAAAGAAACAGCCTGAGCACCCAAATATTTGGTGAATACCATGATGTGATGGACTGCTTAAAAGGTGAAATTGAAAGTGTCTTTGATCAGATTCCTGCCAGTGCTTTTGTGTTGAAAATGGTCGGTAGCGACCGTGCAGACATAGTGGACAAATAATGGAATCAACACTGCTTGAAACACTGGTCCATGCCCTGTCTGCTATGTCGCGTTGGGAGGTAGTTGCCGCTCTTCTTGGTATTGGCTATGTCATTCTTGCTGCTCGTGAATCACAATGGTGCTGGCCTTTAGCCTTTGTCAGCACCTTTATTTACACCGTGCTTTTCTGGGAAGGTCAACTTCCCATGCAGGCTTTGCTTAATATTTATTACATGGGTATGGCAGTATATGGCTATTTTTTATGGCGACACCATGGTAACAGTGAAGATGACTTACCCATCAGTCGTTATTCTTTGATTCAACAACTGATTTTCCTGGTTACTGGTACTGTGTTGACCTACATTGTCGGCCTTTACCTCACAAACTCTGCAAACTCACAAAGCCCGTATCTAGATGCAGGTGTGACGGTATTTTCAGTTCTGAATACGTGGCTAATGGCACAAAAAATATTACAAAACTGGCTATATTGGATTGTGATTGATGGTGCTGCCATTGTGCTTTATGCTCAAACTGGTTACTACGCTACCATCGTTATGTTCAGTCTTTATCTAGTGTTAGCCTTAATTGGTTATCTCAACTGGCAAAAATTATATCGTCAACAATCATTCTAAAATCGTGTCGGTGCCTGCATCCAGGCATCAACATTTTTTTCACCCAACACATTCATCATAAATAGTAACAAACGGTATGGTTTTCTCACCAGAGACAAATCGGGTAAAAAGTGTGAGCGTTGATAATGCTCAACAAAAATCATTGCCTGTTGCTCATTCAACACATATTCCAACAACACCAACTCTAATTCTCTAGGCCCATACACAATCGCATCCAGATCAACCAATGCTGACAAGCCACCATTGTGTTGTAGAAATTGATCCCACCGTAGATCAGGCATCACAGGTACAAAGGTTTCTGGTGTGTAATCCGTAGCCAATTCTATGGCTTCGACAACCATCTTAACTGGGACCGCTTGTTGATTTTCTGCTAACAGTCTCAAGGTATTTTGCAAACGTTGCGGCCATTGCTCTGCTGTCAGCTTGGCTGAGTGCAGTGGCCCCCACGTGCTTTTCTGATGCTGATGAAGCTGACTGATATGTTCGGCTAACGCTATGACCATATCGTCATCTACCAACGCTGATTCAACCATTGTCCCCGGCAGCATTCGGGCAAGAACAAATGCAAACAACTGTTCATCCTGTACAGAGGAGCCAGAGGCGACATATTCTGGTATCTGCAGTGTACTTAACTCGGTAATTGTTTGATAAACCGAATCAAACTCTCCCAAATGCACAGGTAGTTCAACATTAAATAATTGTTCCATACCCTGCCAAAATGGGGATGACTGCACACTGCGATTGTCACACAATTTGAGTATCATTTGCCCATCAACTGTCTCACAATGCCATAACTGATGGGTGCTATCGTCATACATTACCGGCAACGAACTTGCCCTAATTAATACTGGCAAGTCTCGTTGCTGTGTTTCTGATAAATGGGGGTATATTGAGTTTGCTGTGGTTACCAAGGCAACAATTCACCATTGGTGTGCCAGAATGAACCCGTATTGTCGAGATTGAGTTCTTCTATCCGCATCAGCAGACCGGACGCTGATTCATCGGTATCAATCAGGCCATTATGACTTGTCATATCAGTACGCACCCAACCAGGATGCAATATCGCCACAGAAATGCCTCGTGGTTTCAGATCTATTGATAATGATTTTCCTGCTGCATTCACTGCCGCTTTTGACATTCGATAACCATAGCTACCACCAGAATCATTATCAGCAATCGATCCCATACGGCTGGTGATAATACCTACTTTGCTGCCCTCACCTAGGTTGTCCAATAGTGCTTGGGTGACCAGTAATGGACCAAGACTATTAACTTCAAAAAGTCGTTTGCAGCTAGCAATTGCACGGTCATCAATATCATCCATAGCAATACCATCAGCAATTCCGGCGTTGTTAATTAACCAGTCTATCCGGCGTCCTGACAATTTCTTCACCAAAGCCGCCAGACTTTTAGGATCGCTCACATCAACATGTTCAATCACTTCAACACCCAAAGCATCCAGTTCGGGAGAACTATGTCGACAGGTGGCGATGACGTCCATTCCACGGTGTTTTAACTGAGTACATAGTTCCAATCCAATTCCACGATTGCTACCGGTTACTAATGCTGTCTGACTCATATATCTCTCCTTAAATTTAAGGTTTTATTTTCTTCATGTTTTCTGTCGAGGGTGAAAGGATAACACCTGCCTCAGTCACAATGGCATCTATCAATTTAGCGGGTGTGACATCAAACGCCGGGTTTAATGCTGGCACACCTTCTGGGGCAATGTATTGTCCATTCATCATAGTGACTTCTTGTTCTGATCTTTGTTCAATCGGTATTTCATCACCACCTTGTAATTGCCAATCGATGGTTGAAGTGGGCGCTACCACCATCATTTTAACGCCATGATATTTAGCCACAACTGCCAACATATAAGTGCCTATTTTATTGGCGACATCGCCATTAGCAGTAATTCGATCCGCACCGACAATGACCCAATCTACCTTGCCCGAAGCCATTAAGGCAGCGGCTGCGCCTTCAGCCTGCAAGGTCACTGGAATATTGTCCTGTTGTAATTCCCAGGCAGTTAATCGTGCACCTTGAAGCCATGGACGGGTTTCATCCGCATAGACATGTACAATCTTGCCATCGGCATATCCCTGACGAATAACACCTAAGGCTGTACCAAAACCACCCGTCGCCAATGCGCCTGCATTACAGTGAGTCATAACCGTACTTCCCGGCTCAATTAAATCAGATCCTGAATGCCCCATCACATGATTAGCCGCAATATCTTCAGCATGAATAGTCTGAGCTTCTGCCAACAATGCAGCTTCAGCTGATTCAGAATCTGGCAATGTTTTATATAAATGAGCCATTCGCTCAATAGCCCAGAATAAATTCACTGCTGTTGGGCGTGATTCTTCCAGTCTTGCTAGTGGTGCTGTCATGGCTTGCTTCCAGCTTGCTGCCGCCACATTCCAAGCTTGTCTTGCTGCCAGAACAACACCGTATGCCGCAGCAATCCCAATGGCTGGTGCGCCACGAACCACCATGTCTTGAATCGCTTTAGTAACATCATCTGGATGGTCAAACTCCAGCCAAATCTGCTCTTGAGGCAAGCGGCGCTGATCTATTAAATACAGGGTGTTATCACGCCAGATTATTGGTTGAATTGAGTCAGTTTGTTTCTGCAATGTCATCTCCTGTCGATAAACACCCAAGCTGCTCGGGTATAGTATAATCGCCCACATGAAAACTGTTGATCTTATCGTACATGCTCGCTGGCTAATACCAGTTAATACTCACCACCATGTTTTGGAACACCACTCTGTAGTGGTCAAAGGTGGCCAGATTGTTGACATAATGCCACAAGATCAAGCAAAACAGAGCTATTCAGCAACATTAGAACAAACCTTTAATGAGCATTGCTTGATGCCGGGGCTGATAAACAATCACGGTCATGCCGCAATGTCTTTATTACGTGGTCTTGCCGATGATTTGCCATTAATGACATGGTTAAATGATCACATCTGGCCGGCAGAAAAACGTTGGGTCAGTGATACCTTTGTTGAAGCAGGATCAGAGCTTGCCATAGCCGAAATGATTCGAAGTGGCACTACCTGTTTTAATGATATGTATTTCTTCCCGGATGCTACTGCCCGTGTTGTTGACCAAAGCGGTATCCGCGCCTGCCTTGGCATGATAGTCATTGAGTTTCCCACAGCCTGGGCAGCGACAGTCGATGAATATTTACACAAAGGCCAGCAGCTACACGATCATTATCGTCACCATTCACGGATTACTACGGCCTATGCACCTCATGCTCCTTACACCGTATCAAACGATACTATAGAAGCGATCATCATGAATGCAGAAGAACTGGATGTGCCTATTCACATGCACATTCATGAAACGGCAGGTGAAATTTCACAAAGTATTGAACAATATGGTGTTAGACCGTTAGAGCGACTAAAGCAACTCGGTTTATTATCGCCTCGACTCATTGCTGTTCACATGACCCAACTTAATGAACAGGAAATAAACTGGTGCGCTGAAACCGGCATCCATATAGCACACTGCCCGGAATCCAACCTCAAATTGGCCAGTGGTTTTAGTCCCATTGCTAAATTAGAGCAACATGGCATTAATATTACTATCGGTACTGACAGTGCTGCATCAAACAATGATTTAGATATGTTTGCTGAAATGCGTCAAACAGCATTACTCGCAAAGGCCGTCGCCCAGGATGCCAGTGCTATTCCCGCATACAGGGCACTGGAAATGGCGACGATTAATGCTGCAAAAGCTCTGGGCATTGATAACATCACCGGCTCATTGGAAATAGGCAAAGCAGCCGACATGATAGCTATTGATTTAGGTGGAATAGAAACCCAGCCTTGTTATGACGTCATTTCAAAACTGGTTTATGCAACCAGCCGTGATAAGGTCACTGATGTGTGGGTAGAAGGTAAACACTTGTTAAAAGATCGTCAGCTTACTACCCTGAATCCTACTAAAATTATTCATAATAGCCAACAATGGGCAGACAAAATAAGGCTAGCAAATTAATGACAAATACACAGGCAAATGTTGACCCAACAGAAGTGGCTAAATTCGAAGCATTAGCGACAAGTTGGTGGGACATCGAAGGCGAATCGAAACCGCTACATGAGATTAACCCATTGCGTTTAGGCTATATAGAAAGTCGTTGTGAACTTAATGACCAACAAGCTATTGATGTCGGCTGTGGCGGCGGTATCTTATCTGAAGCATTAGCAAAAAGCGGTGCCAATGTTACCGGTATTGATATGGGTGAGATGCCACTTAATATTGCTAAGTTACATGCTTTGGAAGCCGAACTAACCATTGATTATCAACAAATGACAGCAGAGCAAAAAGCAGCGCAATCAGCAGGGCAATATGATGTGGTCACCTGTATGGAAATGCTGGAACATGTACCTGACCCTGTCTCTGTCATCCATGCCTGTGCCCAATTGGTTAAACCAGGAGGCAATTTATTTTTCTCAACCCTCAACCGTCATCCAAAGTCCTATTTGTTTGCCATACTAGGTGCAGAGTACATCCTGAAAATGTTGCCTAAAGGAACCCATGATTACAAACGATTTATCCGACCATCAGAACTAGCAAGCTGGTGCCGTCAAGCAGGTTTGGATGTGCATGACATCACAGGATTAAGTTATAACCCGCTGACAAAAACATACGCATTAGGCGATGACGTCAAAGTCAATTATCTGATGCATTGCCGGAAAGTGGCAGATTAATGCAACCAATATCTGCAATACTATTTGATCTTGATGGCACCTTGGTTGACACTGCGCCAGATCTCGCCTTTGCATTAAATACACTGTTGCAAGAACAGGGACAACAACCTTTACCCTTTGAACAAATTCGTCCTGTTGCCAGTCATGGCAGTCCCGGCTTGCTTGATTTAGGCTTTGGTCTCACACCTAATCATCCTGAATACACGGCTTTGCAACAGCGTTTTCTAGAACTTTATCAAGAAAATATTGCTCGTGAAACTGCATTATTTGAAGGTATGAGGGAAGTAATAGAACAATTGGAAGATGCAAATATTGCATGGGGCATTATTACCAATAAACCTGCATTTCTGACCGAACCATTACTAATAGCATTAGGACTCATTGATCGTGCAGCCTGCGTGGTCAGTGGTGACACGACTGCCTATAGCAAACCGCATCCAGCCCCAATGCTGCATGCCTGTGAGTTGATCAAATTATCACCCGAAGCTTGCATCTATATTGGCGACGCTGAACGCGATATCGAAGCAGCCAAAAATGCCAATATGCAATCTATTCTCGCACGCTATGGGTATTTAGGCAGTCAAGATGATCCTGAAAGCTGGCAAGCGGATGCAATCATTGACCATCCACGCGAGATATTACAATGGATCTAACCCAGTTTGGCACAACACTCCTATTGTTATTATGTGGTGGTTTCATCGGAGCCATTGCCACCTATTTTATTCGTGAAAGCAAAATCAGGGAACTGGAAAAATCACAATCTGAGTTAGCGCTTACTCTTGAGTTAGAAGAGAAAAATAGAGCTCAGCTTGACGATATTCTCAAACAAACGCGTGAGCAACTGGCTAACACATTTAACCAGCTTTCCAATGATGCTTTAACAAAAAATAACAACAGCTTTCTGAAACTTGCTGAAGAAAACTTAAAACGTTTTCAAAGTGAAGCCAAGGCCGAACTAGATACTAAAGAAAAAGCCATCCAGCAACTGGTCAAACCAATTAACGAGGCTTTAAAACAAACTACCAAGCAGATCCATGAGATCGAAAAAGAACGCAAAGAAGCTTATGGCAATTTGCACAGCACTATTGCCCAGATGGCTCAGGGCCAACAAACATTACAACAAGAAACTCAAAATCTGGTTCAAGCTTTACGTCGTCCTGAAGTGCGTGGTCAATGGGGTGAAATGACGTTACGTAGACTGGCTGAGCTTAGTGGCATGGTCGCACATTGTGATTTTTTTGAACAAACCCACACCACGACTGAAACGGGCAGTATTCGACCAGACATGATCGTGCGTCTACCGGAAAACAGAGAAATCATTGTGGATGCTAAAACACCACTTGATGCCTACTTGTCAGCTATACAAGCCAAAGACGATGCCACCCGTCAACTAGAACTCAAGCGCCATGCTCAGATTATTCGTGGTCGAGTCAAAGAACTCTCTGCTAAAAACTATTGGACGGAATTCACTCAATCACCCGAGTTTGTCGTGTTATTTATTCCTGGCGAGCAGTTCCTCTCTGCTGCGCTTGAGGTTGACCCAGCGTTACTAGAGGACAGCATGAGCCAAAATATTATTCTTGCTACCCCAACCAACTTTGTTGCCCTGCTTCGTGCAGTATCGTATGGCTGGAAACAACAGGCACTCGCTGAAAATGCGTTGGAAATTCGTGAACTTGGAGAAACTTTGTACAAAAGACTCTCCACCTTCGGAAGTCACCTGGAAAAATTGGGAAAAAGCCTTAATAGCAGTGTTGAACACTTCAATAAATCGGTGGGATCCTTAGAACGTCAAGTATTACCAAGCGGACGTAAATTCCTTGAAATGGGCATTCGTGCCAAAACTGAAATGGTAGAGTTGCAGCCGATAGAAAAACAAATTCGCGAAGTACAGGTTCAGCGTGAAGATGAAGATGGCTGAAGCCAAACTTGATCAAGCGTATGCCTATTGTCAGCAGCTCGTTCAAACCCACTACGAGAACTTTCCGGTAGCATCATTATTATTACCCAAGAGACTTCGCAAACCGATCAGTGTTATTTATGCCTTTGCCAGAACAGCCGATGACTTTGCCGATGAAGGCTGCGAACCTCAGCACGTGCGACTACAGCAACTTGATTCCTTTAGCCATGCATTGACAGAGTTAGCCACAGACAACTATCAAGGTGACAACCCAATCTTTATCGCCCTAGCTGATGTCATTCAGCAATTTGATTTACCGATCCAGCTGTTTGAAGATCTGCTGTCGGCCTTTAAACAGGATGTTGTTAAACAACGTTACGCAAATTTTGATGAAGTCTTGGATTATTGCACACGCTCTGCTAATCCCGTTGGCCGTTTATTACTGCACCTGAATGGCACTCCTAATGAAAAACAGTTGCAGCAGTCAGATGCGGTTTGTACTGCCCTACAACTTATCAATTTCTACCAAGATATCGTGCAAGATATCACTGAACAAGACAGAATCTACATTCCGACTGTAGAACTGCAATTGTTTGGTATTGATGAACAACAGTTAACGGCCTCAGGTTCCACAAATCTGGCTCCACTGATACGCCTGCAACATAATAGAGCTAGATCTTTCATGGCTAAAGGCTATGAGTTGGGGCTTAGTATTAAAGGCCCCATAGGCTGGGAAGTCCGTGCTATGACCTTAGGCGGTATAGAAACATTGCATCTATTACATAAACAATCTGATTACAACTTACTGTCCCGGCCTAGATTAAGCAGATTAAGGCTCATAAAAGTAATGGTTTTTAGCATGAAAAAAAAGTGGTATCGTCATATTGTATCTAAACGGATTCAAGTTTGAGTCAACAGCTTCACTCCTCTCCTGATACTAAAATAGTTACAACAATGTAGAGTGACGGTTAAGAAAGGATATTAATATGACTTCTAATACTAAAAAATATTGGCAACAGTCATTGAATATTATTGCCGTTGTAACTATCACATTAACAATTACAATATCGTATTTCGCTTTCAAATGGGTCGAAGATTCTCATCTTTCTCAACTAGAAAAATCACTAAAAACAACCCTGGATTCGGTTCAGCAAGGCTTAAAACTACTGCATCAAAATTATCAAACTCCTTTATTAATATGGGCAAGTAATTCACAAATACAGCAAATCGTACAACGACTTATACAGTCTGATCACAGTAAGGATGTATTGATTGCTTCTAAAGACCAAAAGCTACTTCGAGATTTATTTCTCCCATATTTTAACCTGTCAGGCTTTAAGGGCTATTTTATTATTTCGAAAGACGGAGTTAATCTGGCCTCCTCAAGAGATGTGAATATTGGCCAAAAAAATTTACTATTGTCCCAGAAAGGCTTTCTTGAAAAAGTATGGAATGGTTCAAGTTTAATTAGCCTACCCATAGTATCTGACGTCCCTCTTACAGATGTGCATGGGCACGTCAGGGATGATTTGGCATCCATATTTACAGCAACTCCAATTCAAGATACATCCGGTCACACAATAGCTATTCTGGCCTTCAGAATTGACCCCGACGAGGGCTTTAAAGAAATTTTTTCTCGTTCACACTTTGGCATCTCGGGAGAAAGCTATGCTGTCAACCAGCAAGGAGTTCTTTTGACAGATAGTCGGTTTAATGCCCGCCTAGTTGAACTTGGTTTATTGGAATCTGGACACCATGCCGATCTCAAACTTGAAATCCGTGATCCTGGTGTCGATCTAACAATAACTAGCTCACCAGTCCCTCGTAAGCAACAACCTTTTACCACAATGGCCAATAGCATCATAAATATGCAATCCAGTTTAGATCTACAGGGATATAGAGATTATCGTGGTGTTGAGGTCGTTGGTGCTTGGTTATGGGATGACAAATTGGGGTTTGGCATAACTACAGAGCTCGATAAGAAAGAAGCATACCACAGCATATATAGAGCAAAATTTACCATAATAAGTCTATCTTCACTCCTTATTTTTTCTATAGTTTTATTATGGTATTTATTCATTGTTATTCGTAATGAGATCTTAAAAAATGCAGAGTTAGCTGAATCAGCCAAAGCTTCATCTGAAATAGCACGGCAAGAAGCTGAGCGTGCTAATTCGGCAAAATCAGATTTTCTGGCGTCAATGAGTCATGAACTGCGCACCCCACTTAATTCAATATTAGGCTTTGCACAGCTACTCAAAATGGAACCCATCCAATTCAATGAAGATCAAAGTGATTACATCAATCATATACAATCAAGTGGCGAGCACTTATTGTCATTAATCAATGAAATTCTGGATCTCGCACGAATAGAGGCAGGAAAGTTAACTCTAGCTATAGAATCGATTTCAGCTAATGAAGCCATCGCTGAGTCTATTCCTTTAGTCACAAATCAAGCTCAAAAGGATGACATCACGATAAATTACGATGAAGGTTCTCAGGCAACCTACATACGTGCCGATAGAACTAGGTTGCGTCAGGTGTTATTGAATTTATTATCGAATGCAGTGAAGTACAATATCCCTTCTGGTGTAGTTACAATTTCTACTGAACTTCTACAAAATGATCGCCTGCGTATCAGTATAACTGACACTGGATTAGGTATTCCCGAATTAAAGCAGAGACAACTATTTCAAGCATTTAACAGGCTTGGTGCAGAATCAACCGAAATAGAAGGCACTGGAATTGGCTTATGTTTGACGAAAAAAATAGTCGAAGAAATGGGTGGTAACATCGGACTTGTAAGTGTCGAAGGAAAGGGAAGCACTTTCTGGATCGAGCTTCCTGTAACACAATAAATTATAGCTAAAACTAGATGCTTAATATATTGAAGCTTAATGATAGAACATTCTGGAAATAGATGACGGAGCACACCCTAAATTCTGAAACTTATAAATTTATCCATTTAAAACAGAAATACATTTATGGATATGACTAATACATACTTAACTATAAAGGTTAGATGATGATCTATAACAGCATTTTGGACACAATTGGCAATACACCTGTAGTTAGAGTTAACAATATCGCTCCTAAGCATATTGAAATGTATGTCAAAATTGAGTCTTTCAACCCAATGGCATCTGTGAAGGATCGACTGGCATTTGCCGTGATTGACGATGCTGAACGAAGAGGTGTACTTAAGCCGGGTCAAACAGTAGTTGAAGCAACTTCTGGAAATACTGGAATTGCGTTAGCGATGGTCTGTGCTGCCAAAGGCTACCCCTTTGTAGCCACTATGGTAGAAACCTTCTCGATTGAGCGGCGTAAAATCATGCGCGCACTGGGTGCCAAGGTCATCCTAACACCGGCCGCTGAACGTGGTACTGGCATGGTTAAAAAGGCAGAAGAATTGGCTGACAAGCATGGCTGGTTTTTAGCTCGTCAATTCGAAAACCCTGCCAACCCTGCATATCACCGTAACACTACTGGCCCTGAAATCCTGCGTGATTTTGCTGGTCGACGTCTAGATTACTGGGTCTCTGGCTGGGGCACCGGCGGAACACTCACTGGCGCAGGTGAAATAATTAAACTAGCGCGTCCTGACACTAAAATTGTCGCTACTGAGCCTGCCGCTGCATCTATGTTGGGTGGCAAGGAATGGGCGCCTCATAAGATACAGGGTTGGACACCTGACTTTGTTCCAGATGTTTTAAATAAAGATGTTTATGATGAATTACACCCAGTCACAGACGATGAAGCCAAGGAGTGGGCACTACGCCTAGCGGCAGAAGAAGGTATCTTCGTAGGTCTATCCTGTGGAGGGACTATGGCTGCGGCAATGAAAGTTGCAGAAACAGCAGAGCAAGGGTCTGTGATTTTAGCAATGATGCCAGATACCGGTGAACGCTATCTTTCTACCTTCCTGTTTGAAGGCATGAATGAAGGATCTGATGATGAATGGTTGGAAAGCTTAGGATAGACAACTATTAGAGATTTAAGGATACTCATACAAAATCGTTCAATCAGGCCCATCAAACTTGAATAAAAAAAGAGCTTACCCTCAATGAGGCAGTGATTGTATTGAGGTCCGGCTACAAATTTAAGACAAAAAAATACCCAGACCACAACGTGGACTGGGGATCTTTGTATAAAAACCTGGCAGTGACCTACTTTCACATGGGAACTCCCACACTATCATCGGCGCTAAATCGTTTCACTTCTGAGTTCGGGATGGGATCAGGTGGGTCCAACTCGCTATGGCCGCCAAGTATAACTGGCCGTCAGCTGTCGCTAACTAATTCGGGAAGTAAAATCAAGGTGTCGAAGTCGTGCAATTATGTCTTCGAACCCCAAGTTACCTTGGGGTTATATGGTCAAGCCTCACGGGCAATTAGTACTGGTTAGCTTCACGTGTTACCACGCTTCCACACCCAGCCTATCAACGTTGTAGTCTTCAACGGCCCTTCAGGAGCTTAAAGCTCTGGGAAATCTAATCTTGAGGGGGGCTTCGCACTTAGATGCTTTCAGCGCTTATCCCGTCCGTACATAGCTACCGGGCAATGCCTTTGGCAAAACAACCCGAACACCAGGGGTACGTCCACTCCGGTCCTCTCGTACTAGGAGCAGCTCCTCTCAAATTTCCAACGCCCACGGCAGATAGGGACCGAACTGTCTCACGACGTTCTAAACCCAGCTCGCGTACCACTTTAAATGGCGAACAGCCATACCCTTGGGACCGGCTACAGCCCCAGGATGTGATGAGCCGACATCGAGGTGCCAAACACCGCCGTCGATGTGAACTCTTGGGCGGTATCAGCCTGTTATCCCCGGAGTACCTTTTATCCGTTGAGCGATGGCCCTTCCATTCAG